>QHRU01000060.1 GCA_003220225.1 Candidatus Rokuibacteriota bacterium | reverse complement strand
CCAGCCACTCCGATCGGATGTCGCTCACGTCGTTGATGAGATGCGCGTGCGTGCCCGCCATCTTCGCGACCTCGACGAGCCGGTTGGCGTTCGACGAGTTGGCGGCGCCGATGACGAGCAGGACGTCCACGTCCCCCGCCAGCCGCTTCACGGCGGCCTGGCGGTTCTGGGTCGCGTAGCAGATGTCGTCGCGCGACGGGCCCACGATGCGCGGGAACTTGCGACGCAGCGCCTCGATGACGTCGCGCGTGTCGTCGACGGACAGCGTCGTCTGCGTGAGGTACGCGATCTTCTCGGGGTTCGGCACCTCGAGCCTGTCGACCTCGACGACGCTGTCGATGACCACGATGCGGTCGGGCGCCTCGCCCAGCGTGCCGATGACCTCGTCGTGATCCTCGTGGCCGATGAGCACGATCGAGTAGCCCTCGCGCGCGTAGCGAACCGCCTCGAGGTGGACCTTCGTCACCAGCGGGCACGTGGCGTCGATGACGCGCAGGCGGCGCCGCTGGGCGTCCTCGCGGACGGCGGGCGAGATCCCGTGGGCGCTGAAGATCACCGTGGCGTCGTTCGGCACCTCGGCCAGCTCGTCCACGAAGACGGCGCCCTTGGCGCGCAGCGACTCCACCACGTGCCGGTTGTGCACGATCTCGCGGCGGACGTAGACGGGCGGGCGGCAGACCGACAGCGCCAGCTCGACGATGTCGATGGCGCGCTCGACGCCCGCGCAGAAGCCGCGCGGGCCGGCCAGGAGAATCTCGGAGATGGGAACGGTGGCCACGTTCATGCCTCAGGGGAAGTAGAAGGAGATGCCCGCCACGCCGACGTGGGCTTCGAAGCCGCGGTTCGGCTGGCTCGTGTTGCCGTTGGAGACGTGCTGGTACCGGTACCCCGCGTAGAGCGCGGTCTTGTCCGAGACGAACAGCGACGCGCCCAGACCGCCGAAGAGCAGGAATGCGAAGCTCGAGTCGATCTCGCGGATCTCGAGGTCGGTGCCGCCAGCGGCCGCGCCCAGCTCCGCGTAGGGCACGACGCGGCCGAGGCCGAGGAAGTGATAGCGCAGGACCGAGGCCAGCCCCGCCCAGAACGCCGGCTTGGGCTCCGTGTACTTCTGATAGAGGGGCTCGAAGCCCACCTCGAGCGCGCCGTACCAGAAATGGTCTTTGCCGACAGGATCGAAGGGCAGCAGGCTGAACCGTACGCCCACGTCGTAGAACTCGAGATAGGTCACGCTCTTCTTGTTCTCGAGGTTGAACTGCCAGCCGTAGGCGCCCTCGCCGGAGAGCACGAAGGTGCCCTTCTTGAAGGTCTGCTCCGCGTCGAAGGCCCACGCGGGCGCGGGCGCCGCCGCCGCGAGCAGCAGCGCGACCATCACGGTGATCCGCTTCGTCATGGCTCGATGAGCACCTTCAACGCCTCGCCCTTCTGCATGAGATCCAGCGCCGTGCGCACGCCGTCCAGCCGCATACGGTGTGTCACGAGTCCGTCCGGGGCGACGGCCCCGGTCTCGAGCGCGTCCACCGCCTGCCGGATGAGCTCGGGCGTATGGTGAAACGCGCCGACGAGCGTGAGCTCTTCGTAATGCGCGCGGCGAGTGTCCACCCGCACCGAAGTCCCGGGCGCGCAACCACCAAAGAATACCACGCTTCCTCCGCGCCCCACGGCGGCCATGGCCTGCTCCCACACCTCCGGGCGACCGGTGGCGTCGATCGTGACGTCGGGCCCTCGCCCGTCGGTCATGGCGCCGAGATCCGCGACGACGTCGGCGCTGGCGGCGGCGTCCACGCACTCGCCGATGCCGAGCGCGCGCACGCGATCGAGGCGCCAGCCGGCCTTGCCCACGAGGAGCACGCGGCACTTGCGCGCGGCGGCCACCATACCGAGCAGGCAGCCGAGCGGTCCGTGGCCGAACACGGCCACCGTCTGGCCCTCCTCGAGCCGCGCGCGCTCGACGCCCAGCATCGCGCAGGCGAGCGGCTCCGCGAACGCGGCGCGCGCGGCGGCGACGCGGTCCAGGCGCACGATGTTCTTCGCGACGAGACGCGAGGGCAGCGCGATGTACTCGCCGTAGGCGCCGTTGACGAACAACAGGTCCTCGCAGAGGTTGGGCCGCCGGGCGAGGCACGGGCGACACTCGCCGCACGGCGCCGAGTTGGCGGCGGCCACGCGGTCGCCCTCGCGCACGGTCGAGACGCCGGCCCCGACGGCGGTGACCGTGCCCGCGAACTCGTGGCCGAACACCGTCGGCACGCGCGGGATCATCACCGGGTGGCCGCGGCGCCGCACTTTGACGTCGGTGCCGCACGTCAGCGCCGCGTCGATGCGGAGCACGATCTCGCCGGCCGCCGGCTCCGGGACCGGCAGGACCTCGTCGCGCAGATCCTCGGGACCGTGGAAGACGACGGCGCGCATGGTCGCCCGCGTCCGGCCGGAGCCAGGGCTCACGGCGTCACGTAGACCTTGAGCGCCTGGCGCCGGCGCATGAGATCGACGCCCTCGGCCAGGCGCTCGAGCGGCAGCCGATGGCTCACCAGCCCCTCGACGTCCACCTTGCCGGCCGCGATGAGCCAGAAGGCGCGCGCGAGCGTCGCCGGCGATGACGAGTAGGTCGTCGTCAGCGTCAGCTCGCGGTGGTAGAGCGTCTCGAGCGCGACCGGCAGCGCGTCGCCCGCGCCGCCCGCGAAATAGTGGATGGCGCCGCCGTCGCGCACGGCCTCCACCGCCCAGGGCAGGACCGCCGCCGCGCCGCCCGTGATCATCACGTGGTCGGCGCCGCGACCGCCGGAGGTACCTCGCGCGAGCCCGACGGCTTCGACCGGCAGGGCCGCCTGCACGCCGAAGCGCCGGGCCAGGGCCGCGCGCTCGGCGTCCTGGTCCGCCCCGACGACGGCGGAGCCCGCGCGCGCGAAGAGCTGGACGAGCAGGCAGCCGATCGAGCCGAGCCCGACCACCAACGCGGTGTCGCCGGGCTGCACGCGCGCACGCTCCACCGCGCGCAGGCAGCACGCGAGCGGCTCGACGAACGACGCCTCCTCGTCGGTGAGGTGGTCGGGCACCCGGAAGGTGGCGTGCCGGACGTTGGGCGGCGGTACCCGGACGAACTCGGCGAAACCGCCGGGATCGAGGTTCGACTCCTTGAACGCGCGGCACATGGACTCGCTGCCGCGCCGGCAGTAGTGGCACTCGCCGCACGGGACGTGGTGTGCCGCCACCACCCGGTCGCCGACCGCGAAGCCGCGCACGCCCTCGCCCGCCTCGACCACGTCGCCGACCACCTCGTGACCGAGCACGGCGGGGACGCGCGCGCCGGGATCGGCGAGCTTGGCGATGTCCGAGCCGCAGAGCCCGCAGCCGCGCAGGCGCAGCAGCAGCTCGCCGGGGCCGGCGGCGGGACGCGGCACCTCCGCCGGGGCCAGGCGCCCTCCTCCGTGGAACATGACGGCCCTCATAATAGGCTCGCCTCGGACGGCGGGGCCCCAGCCCCGCGAAATCCGAATGGCCGCACGGCCGTCACGCGACCCGGCCCAGCAGACCGCTCATCCAGCAGCGCAGCGCGATGGCCGCCTTGCGCCGCGCGGACAGCGTCACGCGCGCGTCGAAGACACGGAAGCGCCGCGCCTCGATCTCCTCGAGCAGCGCGAAGTAGATGCGGCCCATGATCTCCGCCGGCACGAGCGAGCGCGCGTCGGCCGCGGGAAACGCCGCCCACGCCCTGGCGTAGTGCTCGCGCGCGCGCGCGGCCTGGGCGGCCATGAGGCGTACGAAGGCGTCGCCGTAGCGGCCGACCTTGAGATCCTCCGCGCTCACCCCGGAGGCCCGGAGGTCCTGCTGCGGGACGTAGATCCGGCCGCTGCGGGCATCGGCGCCGACGTCGCGGATGATGTTGGTGAGCTGCAGCGCCATGCCGAGGCTCACCGCGTACTCGCGCGCGCGCGGGTCGGTGTAGCCGAAGATCTCGATGCAGCACAGGCCCACGGCCGAGGCCACGCGGTAGCAGTACGGCGCCAGGTCCTCGAACGTCTCGTACGTCGAGCGCTGCAGGTCCATCTCGCAGCCCTCGACGATCGCCTCGAGGGCCGCGCGCGGCAGGCCGAACTGCCGCACGGCGGTGGCGAGCTGCCGCGCGATCGGGTGCTCGGGCGTGCCGTCGGCCTCGTAGCAGCGCGCGATGTCGCGGCGCCAGGCGGCCAGCCCGGCGCGCTGCGCGCCGGCGTCGGTGCCGAGGTCGGCGATGTCGTCCACGGTGCGGCAGAACGCGTAGACCGCGTAGAGCGCCTCGCGACGGGCGCGCGGCAGCGCGAGAAACGCGTAGTAGAAGTTCGAGCGGCTCTTGCGCGTGACCCGCGAGGACAGCCCGACCAGGCTCACCGCGCCGCCACCTGCGCGCCCGCGGCCACGCGCGCGTACCCGTGGGCGGCGAACCAGCGGACGGCGTCGTGCAACGCTTCCCGCGGATCGGTCTGCGGCAGTCCGAGCTCGCGCACCGCCTTCGTGGGCGAGAAGTACATGCGCTTGCGCGCCATGCGCACGGCCGTGAGGGGCACCGCCGGCGGCCGGCCCGTGAGCCGCGCCACCGCTTCGGTGCAGGCAGCGCCGCACCAGGCGAGGGCGTACGGCACGCGCAGCCGGGGCGCGGAGCGCCCGGTCGCCTCCGCGAGCAGCCGGCCGATCTCGGCGAGCGAGAGGTTGCCGCGCAGGTGACCGAGGATGTAGCGCTCGCCGACGCGGCCGCGCTCGGCGGCCAGCACGTGGCCGCGCGCGACGTCGCGCACGTGGACGATGTTGAGGCCGGTGTCGAGCGTCGCGAACATGCGGCCGCGCATGAAGTCCACGATCATCTGGCCCGTCGGCGTCGGCTTCACGTCCCAGGGCCCGATGGGCGCCGACGGGTTGACGATCACGACGGGCAGCCCGCGGGCGGCGAGGTCCATCGCGATGCGCTCGGCGAGGAACTTCGAGGCCTTGTAGGGGCCGACCATGTCGGCGAGGGAGACGGGCGTGTCCTCGGTCCCGGGCGTGCCGTCCGTCGGGAGCCCGAGGGCGCCGACGGTCGAGGTATAGACGATCCGCCGCACACCGGCCTCGCCGGCCGCCTCGAGGATCGCGCGCGTGCCGTCGACGTTCACGCGGTGCAGCTCGGTCGGATCGCGCGCCCACAGCCGGTAGTCCGCGGCGACGTGGTAGAGCGTATCGGCGCCCGTCACGGCGCGCGCCAGCGAGGCGCGGTCGAGCAGGTCGCCCTCCACGATCTCGACGGGGACGCCGTCGAGGGCCCGGCGGTCGCCGCCGCGGCGCGCGAGCACGCGGACGCTTCCGGCGCCGCGCGCGACCAGCTCGCGCACGACGTTGGCGCCGACGAAGCCGGTGCCGCCGGTGACGAGGATCGGCTTCACGCTCCCCTCGCCAGCGTCGCCAGGGCGGCGGCCACGCTCTTCAGCGCCGCCTCGGTGCCCGCGCGCAGCCCGAGGAGCGCGTTGACCGACGTCTGCCGGGTGAGGGCGGCGGTGACGGCCCGCAGCGGCCGCACGCGCCCGTCCTCGCCCACCGCGCCCGCGAGCGCCGTCGGAATACTGCTCTCGGCGTCGTCCGACACCGCGCGGACGACCGCCGCCGGCACGCCGCGCTCGCGCGCCCATGCCAGCACCGCCGCCGACTCCATGTCCACCGCGAGCGCGCCGGTCTCCATCCAGAGGCGCGCCTTCTGCGCCGCGGACTCCACGACCGCGGCGACGGTCAGGAGCGCGCCCTCGCCGGGCACGCGGGGCAGCGGCGCCGTCGGCCAGCGCGTGCCGTCGGGCCCGAGCACCACCGTCGGCACGACGAGGGCACCGATGGCGAGCGACGGCGCCAGCGCGCCGCAGGCGCCGGCGACGACGACGAGGTCTGGGGCGCGCCATGCCGGCGCGCGCTCGGCCAGGCGCGCGCCGCGGAGCCCGATGGTGGCGAGCTCGAGCGCGCCGCCGATGAAATGGGGCGCGGACGCGCCGGCGACGGGAGCCAGGCCGAGGTGGCGGGCCAGTCCGCGCGCCTCGAGGTCGATCGCGGTGAGGACGAGGACGCGGGTCACGCGCCCCGCGCGGAGCCGGCCGCCTTCGCCGCCTCCCGGCTGCGGAGCCAGGCCGCGTACGAGTTGCCCGCGGCCGTGTCGCGGCCGGTGAAGCGAATGGAGCGGATGTCCGCGTAGGGGATCGTGACGGGGTCGCCGCCGGAAGCCGCGAAGAGCTGCACGAAGGGCGGGGCGGCGTCGGCGTCGCGATTGAACAGATAGCCGACCAGCTCGCCGCCGGCGCGGCGCACGAGGGTGACGTCGCCGCGATAGTCGAACGCGCGCTCGACCGCTTCGGCGAGCGCGGCGCCCTCGATCGGGCCCGGGTCCCAGCCCTCGAGCGGGCGCTCGTCCTGCGCCATCAGAGCCGGCCCGTCAGCGTGGCCTCGACGGTGGCCTTGAACCCCTTCCACGACGCGAACGTGGTGTTGACGGCGGTGGGCTCGTAACCGCAGTGGACCATGCAGTCCTTGCACTTCTCGTTGCCGCTCCGGTGGCCGTAGCCCTCCCAGCGCGTCGTCTCCATCAGCTCCTTGAAGGTGGCGGCGTAGCCCTCCTGGAGGAGGTAGCACGGGCGCTGCCAGCCGAACATGTTGTAGGTGGGATTGCCCCACGGCGTGCACTCGAAATCCCACTTGCCCATGAGGAACTGTAAAAACAGCGGCGACTGGTTGAACTTCCACCGCTTCTTCGGATTCGACAGCATCTTGCTGAAGAGCTCGTGCGTCTTCTGGCGCCGCAGGAAGTGCTCCTGGTCGGGCGCCTTCGAGTAGCTGTAGCCCGGCGACAGCATCATGCCCTCGACGCCGAGGTCCATCATCTCGTCGAAGAACATCTGCATGCGGATCGCCGAGGCGCCGTCGAAGAGCGTGGTGTTGGTGGTGACGCGGAAGCCGCGGCGCAGCGCCGCACGGATCCCCTCCACCGCCTGGTCGTAGACACCCTCGCGGCACACGGCCTCGTCGTGCTCCTCGCGCAGGCCGTCCATGTGAACGCTGAACGACAGGTACTTCGAGGGCGTGAACAGCCCCTCCTCGAGCTTCTCCTTGAGGAGGATCGCGTTCGTGCAGAGGTAGACGTACTTGCGGCGCGCCACCAGCTCGGCGACGAGCGGGCCGATCTCCGGGTACATGAGCGGCTCGCCGCCGGGGATGCTGACCATCGGCGCACCACACTCCTCCACCGCGGCCAGGCACTGCTCGACGCTGAGGTGCTTCCTCAATATATGACCCGGGTACTGGATCTTGCCGCAGCCGGCGCACGCGAGGTTGCAGCGGAACAGCGGCTCGAGCATGAGCACCAGCGGGTAGCGGGGGTTTCGGCGCAGGCGCTGCTTGAGGACGTAGGTCGCGACCGTCCACATCTGCGACAGCGGAACGCTCATGCCTTCTGACTCTCCATGCCCGGCCCAACGGCCGGTCGTCGTCGCACAGCGTACAGCACGGCGGCGGTCACGGCGTGCAGGAGCAGGCCGAGGCCCAGCAGGACCCACTCGCGGATCCACGCCGTCACCACCAAATTGAACGCAAGCACCGCGTAGTATAACGCCATTCCCGGTTCCGGCCGGGTTCCCCGAGCGTCCCGGGTCAGGACGACGTAGCCGCCGATGGCGAGCGTGCCCACGAGCGCCCAGCCGGCGAAGTTCACGAGCGGCACGCCGAAGTACGCGCCCTCCTCCACATAGTAGAAGATGCGCCCAAGGAACCAACGGTCGCCGCGCACGGCGATCGGATCGATCACGACATCCAGCAGCATCATCAAGACGCCGCCCGTCGCCGCGAGCGGCCACGCCCCGGCGCGGTTGCCGAGGACGCCGCGGGCCAGCGAGAAGGCCGCGTAGGCGAGAAACGTGAACGACAGCGAGTCGATGAGCGGCGCGTCGACCACGTACAGCTCCCGCCCGCGGGTGGCGCCCGTGTAATGGTAGAAACCGAACGGCACGCCGACGCGCGTGGAGGTGAATTCCGCCGCCCACACCAGCGGCCAGACCCACCCCGCGAACACCAGGGTGCGCCGCCAGCCCAGGTCGAGCGCCCCCGCCACGAGAAAGCACGCGACGAAGCCGAAGACGTACGGCCGGAGGACGAGGGTGCCGAGGACGAGGTCCATGCTGGAGGTCGGGCTGCATGTTAACATTTCGGGTCGTGACGGCTCTCGACGAGGCGGTCGCTCGCGCCCAGCACCACCTCCTCTCGCGCCAGGCGGCCGATGGTCACTGGGTCGGCGAGCTCGAGGCCGACCGCGCGCTGACCGCCGAGGCCCTCCTGCTGCACCGCCTCATCGATCGCGTCGACGGCGGCGTCGAGCGGCGCGCGGTGACCTTCCTGCGCCGTCGGCAGAACGCGGACGGCGGGTGGAGCCTCTTCGAGGGCGGCGCCTCCGATCTCTCCGCGACGATCAAGATCTACTTCGCGATGAAGATGTCCGGCGTCTCGCCGGACGATCCGGCCATGCTTCGCGCGCGCGCGCGGATCCGCGCGATGGGCGGGCCGGCCAAGGCCAACGTCTTCTGCAAGATCCTCCTCGCGCTCTTCGGCGAGTACGACTGGAACGGCGTGCCGACGATGCCCGTCGAGATCATGCTGCTGCCCCCGCCGTTCTTCCTCTTCAACATCTACGAGGTCTCGTACTGGTCCCGGTGCGTGATCGTGCCGCTGCTGATCATCATGGACCGCAAGCCGGTGAAGTGGCTGCCGCGTCATCTCACGCTCGACGAGCTGTGGCCCGAGGGGCGCGAGCACACGAGCCTGCGCTTCCCGCGCGTGCCGGAGCCGTTCTCCTGGCGCGGCCTCTTCTGGAAATCGTTCTTCATCGCGGTCGACGACGGGCTCAAGATCTGGGAGCGCTTCTCGCCGCGGCCGCTGCGCAAGCGCGCCGTCGACGCCGCGCGCGAGTGGCTGGAGGAGCGCACGGCGGTGCCCGGCGGCCTCGGCGGCATCTATCCGGCGATGGCCAACTCGATCCTCGCCCTGCGCCTGCTCGGCCATCCCGAGGACCACCCGCTCGTCCTCGGCCAGCTGAAGGAGATCGAGGCGCTCGCGGTGGAGCACGGCGACGAGCTCTGCTACCAGCCCTGCCCGTCGCCGGTGTGGGACACGTCGCTCGCCGCCAACGCGCTCGTCGAGAGCGACCTGCCGACGGATCACCCCGCGCTCGTGAAAGCCGCCGAGTGGATGCTCGGCAAGCAGATCCTCGTGGCCGGCGACTGGCAGGTGAAGCGGCCGCACGTGCAGCCGGGCGGCTGGGCCTTCCAGTACGGCAACGACTTCTACCCGGACCTCGATGACGCGGCCATGGTGCTGATGGCCCTCGAGAAGATCCGCGGCGTCGACGCCGACCGCGTGCGGCTTGCCAAGGAGCGCGGCGTGGGCTGGTTCCTCGGGATGCAGAACGTGGACGGCGGCTGGGCGTCGTTCGACGCCGACAACAACCGCCTCTACCTCAACAACATCCCCTTCGCCGACCACGGCGCGCTGGTGGATCCGTCCACGGAGGACCTCACGGGGCGCGGGCTGGAGCTGCTCGGCACGCTCGGCTACCCGCGCGACCTCGAGGCCGTCGACCGCGCCATCCACTTCATCCGCCGCTCGCAGCGCCACGACGGGCCGTGGTACGGCCGCTGGGGCGTCAATTACATCTACGGCACGTGGTCGGTGCTGCGCGGGCTGGGCGCCATCGGCGTCGACCCGCGCCACGAGTACGTGCAGCGGGCGGTGCGCTGGCTCCTCCGGCGCCAGAACCCGGACGGCGGCTGGGGCGAGACGTGCGAGAGCTACGCGAAGCCCGAGCTGGCCGGGATCGGCGAGTCGCTGCCGAGCCAGACGGCGTGGGCGCTGCTGGGCCTCTTCGCCGCCGGGCAGACGACGGGCCCGGCCATCGAGCGGGGCATCGGATATCTGCTGGCCACGCAGCGGGCCGACGGCTCGTGGGAAGACCCGTTCTGGAACGGCACCGGCTTTCCGCGCGTCTTCTATCTCAAGTACGACCTCTACGCGAAGTACTTCCCCCTCTGGGCCCTCGGCGTGTATCGTCGCGCCAGGAGATGAGCGAACCCGCGATTCCCGCCGTCCTGCGCCCACTCGATCTGCTCGGCGGGTGGGGGATCTCGATCGTCGCGTCGCTCGGACGGTTCGGCACCTTTCTGCTCGCCGCCCTCGGGGCGATGGTGACGCCGCCGCTGAAGTTCTGGGCCTTCGTGGACCGCATCAACTTCATCGGCTTCCGCTCGCTGCTGATCATCTTGTTGACCGGGGCCTTCACCGGGATGGTGCTCGGGCTGCAGATCTTCTTCACGCTCTCGCGCTTCGGGTCGGAGGCGTTCCTGGGTCCCGCGGTGGCGTTGTCGCTGATCCGCGAGCTGGGCCCGGTGCTGGCCGCCCTCATGGTCACCGGGCGCGCGGGCTCGGCGCTGACCGCGGAGCTGGGCATCATGCGCATCACCGAGCAGATCGACGCGCTGGAGGTCATGGCGCTGAGTCCCATGCGCTACCTGGTGGCGCCGTCGATCTTCGCCGGCATCCTCACCTTCCCGCTCATGACGGCGATGTTCGACGTGGTCGGCATCTTCGGCGGCTATCTCGTCGGCGTCGAGCTGCTGGGGCTCTCACCGGGCACGTACTTCGGCGAGATGGAAACGTTCGTGAACATGGCCGACATCTCGCTCGGCTTCTGGAAGTCGGTCTGCTTCGGCGTGATCGTCACCTGGGTGTGCGCCTACAAGGGCTTCCACGTCGGCCACGGCGCCGAGGGCGTGGCGCGCGCGACGACGCAGGCGGTCGTGCTCTCGTCCGTGCTGATCCTGGTCTGGGACTACTTCATCGGATCCGTATGGTAGCGAGCCTGTGAGCGTGGCCTTGCGAGCCGCAGCCGTCGGCGAGGCGAGCCTGTGAGCGTGGCCTTGCGAGCCGCAGCCGTCGGCGAGGCGAGCCTGTGAGCGTGGCCTTGCGAGCCGCAGCCGTCGGCGAGGCGAGCCTGTGATCAAGGTCGAGGGATTGACCAAGCGCTTCGGCCGGCAGCCCGTGCTGCGGGGCATCGACCTCGAGATCCCGACGGGCTCGATCACCGTGGTCATCGGGCGCAGCGGCGGCGGCAAGTCCGTCTTCCTCAAGCATCTCATCGGCCTGCTGCGGCCCGACGCCGGCCGCGTGCTGGTGGACGACCAGGAGATCACGCGGCTGTCCGGCGAGGCGCTCGACGCGATCCGCCGGCGCTACGGCGTCGTCTTCCAGGGCGGGGCGCTCTTCGACTCGATGCGCTGCGGCGACAACGTCGCCTTCCCGCTGCGCGAAAAGGTCCGGCTGCCCAAGACCGAGATCGCCAAGCGGGTCGACTCGGCGCTGGCCCAGGTCGGGCTCGAGGGCGTCGGCCAGAAGTATCCGGCCGAGGTCTCGGGCGGCATGCGCAAGCGCGTGGCCATCGCGCGCGCGCTCGTGACCGAGCCCGAGATCGTGTTCTTCGACGAGCCGACCACGGGTCTCGATCCGGTGCTCGTCAACACGATCCACCACCTGATCCTCGACCTCCACCGTCGCCACCGCTTCACGGCCGTGATGGTCAGCCACGAGATCCCGGAGATCTTCGAGATCGCCGACCGCGTCGCCATGCTCCACGAGGGTCGTATCGTGGAGGTGGGACCACCGGCCCAGCTGCAGGCGTCCCAGAACCGGGTGGTCCAGAAGTTCATTCGCGGGGAGCCGGAGGGAACCTGATGGAGCGCGTACGGGTCAACATAGTAGTCGGACTCTTCATGGTGCTGGGTATCGTGGCCCTGGGGTATCTTTCTATCCAGCTCGGTCGGGTCTCATTCCTGGGCGGGCGGGGCTACGTGGTGCTGGTGGACTTCCCGTCCGTGGGTGGGCTGAAGGCCGGCTCGACGGTCGAGATCGCGGGCGTGGAGATCGGCCGGGTGGACTCGATCGGCCTCGACAACTACCAGGCGCGCGTCAAGCTGCGCGTGCAGGAGGGCGTGAAGCTACAGGAAGACTCGATCGCCTCGATCAAGACCAAGGGTCTGATCGGCGAGAAGTACGTGCGGATCAGTCCGGGCGGCTCGGACAAGATCATCCCGCCCGGCGGCAAGATCCGCGAGGTGGAGGCGCCCGTAGACTTCGAGGAGCTGCTGTCGAAATATATCTTCGGCAAGGTGTGATGCCGAGATCACCGGGAGGCCGGATCATGAGATCGCTTCTCACCACCACGCTGGTCCTCAGCCTGGCCCTGCTGCTGGCCGCGCCCCCGGCCCGGGCCGGCGCGCCGACGGACCAGCTCAGGCTGCAGGTGGACCGTGTCCTCAAGCTGCTCGACGACCCGACGCTGAAGGACAAGCCGAAGGACAAGCGCGTGGCCGCGCGCAAGATCGCCGACGACATCTTCGACTTCGGCGAGACGGCCAGACGCTCGCTGGGCCGGCACTGGGCGGCGCGCACGCAGGCCGAGCGCGACGAGTTCGTGAAGCTCTTCGGCGACCTGCTCGAGCGCTCGTACATCTCCAGGATCGAGCTCTACGGCGGCGAAAAGATCCAGTACGTCAGCGACAAGATCGAGGGAGACCAGGCCTCCGTGCTGAGCAAGCTCATCACCAAAGCGGGCTCCGACGTCCCCATCGAGTACCGGATGCTCAAGAAGGGCGAGCGCTGGCTCGTCTACGACGTCATCATCGAGGGCGTGAGCCTGGTGTCGAACTACCGCACGCAGTTCAACAAGATCATCCAGACCTCGTCGTTCGCCGAGCTGGTGAAGAAGATGAAGTCACGGCAGGAGGAGATGGGCTCGTCCGCCGACTCGGGGCGGCCCGCCTGAGCGGGCGAGCGGTGACCGCGATCATCCTCGTCGCCGGCGTCGCGCGCCGGCTGGCGCCCCTCACGGACGCGACCCACAAGGCGCTGCTGCCCGTGGGCGGCCGCCCGATCCTCGCGCGCATGCTCGACGCGCTGGCGTGGGCCGGCGTGCGCCGCGCGGCGCTCGTGGTGGGGCACTGCGCGGATCAGGTGCGCGCCCTGGCGGGCGAGCGCGTGGGACGCATGGCCATCGACTACGTGGTCAACCCGGAGTACACGCGCGGCTCGGTGCTTTCCCTCTACGCCGCGCGCCAGTACCTGCGCGAGCCGGCGCTGGTCATGGACGCCGACGTGCTGTTCCCGCGCGAGTTCCTGCGCCGGCTGCTGGCCGCCCCTGCGCCGAGCGCGCTCCTGCTCGACCGCGGCTTCGCCGACACCGGCGAGGAGGTCAAGCTCTACACGCGCGGCGACCGCGTGATCGCGCTCGGCAAGAAGGTGGTGCCGGAGGCGTGGGACATCGTGGGCGAGGGTGTGGGCTTCTTCAAGTGCGGTGCCGAGGCCGGGCCGGCCTTCGTGCGCTTCCTCGAGCGCGTCCTCGAGGAAAACCAGGGCATGAACGAGTACGAGGACGCGCTGCACATGCTCGTCACGTCGCACCACGTGGGCTGGGTGGACGTCACCGGCCTGCGCTGGACCGAGATCGATTTCGCCGAAGACCTGCGCCGCGCCGAGGCGGACGTGCTGCCGCACGTCGTCCGGCTGGACGGCGCGTGATCGACCACGCCGCCCTCTATCTCGCCACCCCCGACGACCTGACGGCGGCCCTGGCGCCGGTCGCCGGCCAGCCGCTCGCGTTCCGCGTCATCGCCGCCGCCGTGCGCGCCGGCGCCCGTCGAGTCGCGGTGCCGGCGCGGCTGCGCCCCACCGAGGTCGGCGCGGCCGTGGCCGCCTCCGCGCGCGCGCGCGCCGCCGTCGCCTGGCTCGAGCCCGGCGCGCGTCTGCCGCCGGGGCCGCTGCTGCTCCTGCCGGCCGCCGCGCTGGCCCCGCCGGCCGGGCTGGCCGCGCTCCGCGCGGCCGGCCCGGGCGCGGTGCTCGCGGCCAGCACGCGCGAGGGCGCGCCCGTGCTCGTCGCCGACGCCGCCCTCGCGGCGGCGCTGGCCCCGGCCCTCGCCGAGGGGACGCCCCTCGGCGACGACCTCGACCGCGCGCTCAAGAGCCGCGACGTCCGCGCCGTCGCCGAGGGCTGGTACGTCCTCGCGCGCGACGCGCGCGGCGTCGCGGAGGCGGAGGCCCGGCTCTACGCCGCGCTCGGCAGCCCCATCGACACGCGGCTCGACGTCGTCCTGCACCGGAGACTCTCGTTCCACGTGACGCGCGCAGCGGTGTGGCTCGGCGTGACGCCGAACGCGATCAGCGTGGCCAGCTTCCTGGTGGGGCTCGTGGCCGTGTGGTGCTTCTGGCGCGCGAGCCAGGCCAGCGCCCTGGCCGGCCTGCTCGTGTACGTGGCGGCGGTGGTGCTCGACCACGCCGACGGCGAGGTCGCGCGGCTCACGCTCACGGAGTCGCGCCTGGGCGAGTGGCTCGACGTCATCGCCGACAACCTGGTCCACGCGCTGGTCGTCCTCGCCATGGGCGTGAGCGCGCAGGCGGCGGTGGGCGCGGGCGTCTGGCTGGGCGTGCTCGGCGCCGTCGGGATTCTGGCCAGCGCGGCGGTGGCGAAGTGGTGGCCGGACGCCGGAGGCGCCCTGGCGGACATGGGCTCGCGCGACGGCTTCTACGTGATGCTGGTGCTCTTCATCGCCGCGCGCGAGCTGCTGCCGGCGGCGCTGCCCTGGCTGATGGTGCTCGTGGCGCTCGGCTCGCACGCGTACTGGGTCGCGCGCTTCGCCTGGGTCCTCCTGCGCGGACGCTAGCCATCTCGCGCGGCGGTAACTCGCCACGCCGCGAGCGCGGGGGCGCCGCGCGCGCCGAGGACGGCTCGCCTATACGCCGTCGCTCGCGCGAGCACATCCGACCGTCGGCGGCGCGCGCAGTATGACGAGCTGAAGCTCGGGCTGTACGAGCGCCGGCTTTGCCGGCGCAATCGATCCTGGGGGAGGCATCGGAGGGGGCCGTGGAGGCCCCCTCCGAGTTAATCAGCGCGAGACGGTGCGGGCGCGGCCGGCGAAGACGGTCTTGAGGCCGAAGTAGGCGAACGAGTCCTTCAGGTTGGAGAAGAGCCGCTTGACCGCGCTCATCGACGGGTCCGTCACGTACTCGAGCGTGAGGCTCACCCGCTCCTCGTGCTCTCCGAGCGGCGTGATCGCGTGCCAGAGCTTGTCGCCGTTGAAGGCCACCAGCGTGCCCGGGTGGGTGGCGAGCTGGAGCTCGACGAGCGGGCGGCCGCCCGGGTCGTCCTTGAAGAGCTGGCACACCAGCCGGCTCGACGAGCGCTCGATGAGACCCACGAGCACCGTGTAGCGGCTGCCCTTGTAGTAGGACGTGTCGAAGTGGAAGCCGATGTGATCGCCGGGCTCCGTGTAGAAGTAGAGCGCGCACGAGTGCGGGTCGCTCTCGGGACACGGCTGCAGCGGCTGGCCCGTCACGTTCGCCAGGAAGCGGATGAACGCGGGCGCGCGGTAGAGGGCGAGGATGGTGGGCGCCTGCTCGACGAGCGTGTAGTAGCTGACGCTGCCGCCCTTCTTGTGGCGCGGGATGTAATTGCGGTGGACGGCGGGCCGCACGCGCTCGACCTCGGCCACCATGCGCTCGACGATGGCCGCCGGAAGCCAGCGCTCGAGGTGGATGAACTCGTTCTGGTTCCAGTACGTCTTCTTCACTTCGTCGAAGTCGAGGCCGCCGAGCGCGCGCTCGATCTCGTCCGCCACCACCGTCGTCGTCGACTCGCTCACGGGACCCTCCCGGGATCGCGCACTCCGAGATTCTACACGACCCTGTGTTACACTGGCTCACCAGCGGCCCCGCGCAGCAGCGAGCGCGCCACTCTGCCGAGCCAGGAGGCCATCGTGGGATCCGTCCGAGTCGCGATCATCGGCGTCGGCAACTGCGCTTCGTCGCTCATCCAGGGTGTGCAGTACTACCGTCAGGCGCCGGACGACGGTTTCATCCCCGGTCTCATGCATGCGCGCCTCGGGGGCTACCACGTCGGCGACATCGAGTTCTCCGCCGCCTTCGACATCGACGAGCGCAAGGTGGGCAAGGACCTCTCGGAGGCGATCCTCGAGGCGCCGAACAACACGGTGAAGTTCGCGGCGGTGCCGCCGCTCGGCGTGCCCGTGCAGCGCGGGATGACGCACGACGGCCTGGGCACCTATCTGGGGCAGATGATCAAGAAGGCGCCGGGCCCGACGGCCGACATCGCGGGCATCCTGCGCGAGACGAACACGCACGTCGTCGTGAACTTCCTGCCCGTGGGCAGCGAGATGGCGACCAAGTGGTACGTGGAGCAGGTGCTCGACGCCGGCTGCGCGTTCGTCAACTGCATTCCCGTCTTCATCGCGCGCGAGGCCTACTGGCGCCGCCGGTTCGAGGACCGCGGCCTGCCCATGGTGGGCGACGACGTGAAGTCGCAGCTCGGCGCCACCATCGTGCACCGCGTGCTCGCCAAGCTCTTCATGGACCGCGGGGTGCGCCTGGAGCGGACGAGCCAGCTCAACTTCGGCGGCAACACCGACTTCTACAACATGCTCGAGCGCGAGCGGCTCGCCTCCAAGAAGATCAGCAAGACGGACGCCGTGCGCTCGCAGCTCGCTCACGAGCTGCCGGCCGACGCCGTCCACATCGGTCCCAGCGATTACGTGCCGTGGCTCGAGGACCGCAAGTGGGCGCACATCCGCCTCGAGGGCCGCTCGTTCGGCGACCAGCCCATCAACGTCGAGCTGAAGCTCGAGGTGTGGGACTCGCCGAACTCCGCCGGCGTCGTCATCGACGCCATCCGGTGCTGCCGCCTCGCGCTGGATCGCGGGCTGAAGGGCACCCTCGTGGCGCCGTCGGCCTACCTCATGAAATCGCCGCCCGAGCAGTGGGCGGACGACGCCGCGCGCCAGCGGCTCGAGCGGTTCATCGCCGGCGAAGAGTAGTCCAGCGTGACGTCCCGAACCGGGCGCCTCCTGCGCCGTCTCATCCGGCTCGCGTGCGCGCGGCCGGGCCTGACGGTGGCCGTCGCCGCCGTGCTGGCGGTGGTGTCCGTCCTCTACACCCTCGCCTTTCTGCAGTTCGCGACCTCCAACCGCGCGCTGCTGCCGCAGGGCAAGCGGTACATCGAGCGGTACGTCGAGTTCGACCGGGAGTTCGGCCAGCTCGACGACTTGGTCCTCGCCGTCCAGGCGCCGTCGTTGCCCGAGGCGACCATCTATGCGAACCGCCTGGTGCGCGAGCTGCGCGCGAACCGGGTGCCGCTCGACCACCTCAACTACCGGATCGACCCCAAGCAATTCGAGGGCCGGGCGCTCCTCTACCTCTCCACCGATCGGCTCAAGGAGATCCGCGAGCGCGTCTTCGACTACCAGGAGTTCATGGAGAAGTTCGCGGACCGGCCCACCCTCGACCAGCTCGTGGACGGCATCGCGACCTCCATCGCCCAGGCCTTCGTGACCGGCCTCCTCGACCTCGGCCTCGACACCGGCCCCGGCGCCTCGAAGGGGTCGCTCGACCTGCGCTTCGTCAACGACGTGGTGACGCAGATCGCCGGGCGCCTGGATCGCCCGACGCCGTACCGCTCGCCGTGGGGCGGCCTCTTCTCCGTCGGAGGCGAGAGCAGCGAGGGCGCCGGCTACTTCCTCTCGGACGACCAGCGCTTGCTGTTCATCCTGGCCGAGCCGACGAGCGTCCGCGGCAGCTTCACGGGCGACCGCGAGGCGATCGAGGGCGTGCGCGCGACCGTCGCGGCGCTGCGCTCGGAGTTCCCCGACGTCGAGGTGGGCGTGACCGGCAAGCCGGCGCTGGCCAGCGACGAGATGGTGGCGGCCTTCCGCGACAGCGAGCGCGCGACCCTGCTGGCCTTTGCGCTCACGCTGGGCCTGCTCCTGCTCGCCTTCTGGCGGGTGGGCAAGCCGATCCTCATGCTGATCGTGCTCGCCATGAGCCTCTGCTGGTCGATCGCGGTGGCCACGCTGGTGGTCGGCCACCTCTCGCTGTTCTCGGTGATGTTCATCCCGATCGTGATCGGCATCGGCATCGACTACGGCATCTACTATCTGTTCCGCTACGAGGAGGAGCTGTTCCTCGGGCGCAACCTGCGTGAGGCGATCGAGATCACGGCCATGCGCAGCGGGCCGGGCATGCTGCTGAGCGCGATCACCGCCGCCGCCACGTTCTACGTCCTCATCCTCACGGACTTCCGCGGGCTTCAGGAGCTCGGCTTCATCGCGGGGAGCGCGCTGCTCCTGTCATGGGTCGCGATGATGTTCGTCTTCCCCGCCATGCTCATGCTCGTGGACCGCCGGCACCTCGATCGCGTCGGCGTGACCATTCCGCGCGCGATCCGCCTGGAGCGCGTCCACGTCCCGTTCGTGGACTGGATCACCAGCCATCCCAAGACGGTGCTGGCCGCCGCCGCCCTCCTCGCCGCCGTCTCCGTCTACGGCTTCGGCCAGGTCCGCTTCGACTTCAACCTGCTCAACCTCCAGGCGGAGGGCACCGAGTCGGTCGCCTGGGAGAAGAAGATCCTCGCCACCTCCGGCCGCTCCGGCTTCGCCGCGCTGTCGAGCGCCTCCAGCCTCGACGAGCTCAGGCGCAAGCAGCACGCGTTCCGCGCGCTCGGCAGCGTCTCCGAGGTCGACTCCGCGCTGCTCCTCATCCCCGACGATCAGCCCGAGAAGCAGAAGATCATCCGCGACTTCGCGCCGATCGTGGCGCCGGTGCGGGTGACGCGGCCCCAGTCCGTGGACATCGACCGGCTGCTCACCGCCCTCGAGACCCTCAAGCGGCGCTTCGACATCGCCGCCGGCGAGGCGCCGCCGGGCGACACGCAGCGGCGACTGGCCTCGCTGCGCGACGACATCGCGCAGCTGGTGGTGCGCCTGCGACAGACCGATCGCACGGTGAGCGAGCCGGCCCTCGCCTTCCTGCAGCGCCAGGTCTATCGGGACTTCGTCACGTCGTTCCAGCGGCTGCAGGCGAACCTGAACCCACGCGCGGTCGGGCTCGCCGATGTGCCGCCCGAGATCCGGCGCAAGTTCATCAGCGATCGTGGGAGCTTCCTGCTGCAGATCCACCCGGGCGTGGACATCTGGGATCGCGACGGCGCCACCCGGTTCGTGAACGATTTACGAACGGTGGACGCCGACGTGACGGGCACCCCTGTCATCACCTACGAGGCGATCCGTCTCATGGAGCGAGCGTACAAGCAGGGCACGGTGTACGCGATCGTGCTGGTGAGCGTGCTGACGTTCCTGATGCTCCGGCGCCTGCGCGAGACCGTGCTCGCGCTGGCCCCGCTGGCGCTCGGCATGACGTGGACGGCCGGCCTCATGTGGCTGTTCGACGTCAAGCTCAACCTCGGCAACGTCTTCGGGATCCCGCTGATCCTCGGCGCTGCCGCGGAGTTCGGCCTCAACATCGTCATGCGGTTCATGGAGGGGCGCGACCACGCCGGCCCGCTGGTGGCGCGCTCGACCGTGATGGCGGTGTTCGTCAACGGGCTCACCACGATCGTGGGCTTCGGCAGCCTCATGCTGGCCGCCCATCGCGGCATCTACGGCCTCGGGCTCATGCTGACGCTGGGGATGTTCGCGTCGCTCGTCGCCGCGCTGATCGTGCTGCCGGTGCTGCTGCGGCTGTTCGGAGGCAAGGCGCACCCGCTGCCCGGCGACCTGCGCGGCGCCGAGACCGCCGCGCCCACCATCGCGTCGTAGAGGCTCACGGCGCTGTCCCGATATCACCGCTTCACGCGAGAAGAATGGGCCCGGCTCCGCGCGGACGCCGCACTGACTCTCAGCGAGGCCGACCTGGCCGGCCTCCGTGGACTCAACGACCGCGTGTCGCTCGACGAGGTGACGGAGATCTATCTGCCGCTGTCGCGGCTCATCAACCTGCATATCGGCGCCCGCCAGGCCCTCCGCGGAGCGACCGCCACCTTCCTGAACACGACGGCGGCACGCGCGCCGTACCTCATCGGCCTCGCCGGCAGCGTGGCCGTCGGCAAGAGCACGACCGCGCGGATCATGCAGGCTCTGCTGGGTCGCTGGCCCGATCACCCGAAGGTCGACCTGGTCGCGACCGACGGCTTTCTCTACCCGCGCCACATCCTGGAAGAGCGCGGGATCCTGCAACGCAAGGGCTTCCCCGAAAGCTACGATCTCCGGGCTCTCATCACGTTCCTGTCGAAGATCAAGGCCGGGGAGCGAGACGTGACGGTGCCGGTCTACTCCCATCTCACCTACGACATCGTCCCCGGACAGTTTCAGACGGTCGATCAACCCGACGTGCTGATCGTCGAGGGCCTCAACATTCTCCAGGCGGGAGACCCGTCATCGCCGCCGCAACACCTCTTCCCCTCGGACTTCTTCGACTTCACGGTCTACGTCGACGCCGAGGTCGGCGACATCCGCCGCTGGTACGTCGAGCGCTTCTTCGCATTGCGCAAGACCGCGTTCCAGGATCCGTCGTCGTACTTCCACCGCTACGCCGAGCTGACCGATGACGACGCTGAGACGGTGGCCGCCGCGATCTGGCACGACATCAACGAGCCGAACCTCATCGAGAATATCCTGCCGACCCGGGAGCGGGCCCAGCTCATCCTCGAAAAAGCGCCCGATCACTCGGTGCAGAGCGTCCGGTTGCAGAAGCGGTGACGCCGCCGCTCGGCGACGACCGACCGGCGTGACGTCGCCTCGATTGGCTTCTGGGTACAGCGTCGGTCCCGGCGGCGTCGTGGCGATCGCCGTCGCGTGCGGCCGGCGCCGGGCCGGGGCGGCCCTGTGAGACCCGTGGCTTCTGGGTACGGCGTCGGTCCCGGCGGTATCCCCGTGGCTCGCTGACAGGCGCACCGCTTCGTTGATTTGCGTGGTCTCACAGGGCCGCCCCGGCCCGGCGCCGGCCGCGAGACGACGGCAACCGCTACGCGCGCGTGACTTCGACGAGGTTCGAGTGGAAGGCGGGCCCGCCGCCCATATCCGTCACGCGATCGTCGGTGAGGACGTTGACGCCGCGGCCGCCGGGGTGGAAGCGGTGCCACCAGATCCCCTCGATCACGGCCACGCCGGGCCGGGTGGCGTCGGTGACGCGCGCGGTGAAGCGGGCGGCGCCACGCGGGCTCTCGACGCGCACCGCGTCGCCGTCGGCGATGCCGCGCCGCGAGGCGTCGTCCGCCGCGAGCATCACGGTGGGTGTCCCCTGCCGGCGCCGCAGCCGCTCCGACTGGCTGAACGACGAGTTCAGGAAGAAGCGGTTCGGCGGGACGATGCACTGCAGCGGAAACCGCGCGGCGAGCTCGGCGCGCTGCGGACCCTCGGCGAGCGGCGCCCACGTCGGCAGCGCGGGCAGGCCCTGCGCGGCGAGCGACGCGGAGACGAACTCGACCTTGCCCGACGGCGTCGGCGCGCCTTCCGCGAACGGCATGTAGGGCCGCGGCAGCGCCAGCCGCACCGATGGTTCGCGCTTGAGCCGCTCGAGCGTGATGGCGCTGACGTGCGGCGCTCCGCCGGCGAGCGCGTTCCGGAGCGCCGCGTCGTGGCCGCGCGCGTAGTGATCCGTGGCCACGCCCAGCGCCCGCGCCAGCGCGGCGAAGACGTCCCAGTTCGATCGCGCCTCGCCCTGCGGGGCGATCACCGGCTCGGCATACTGGAAGTAGAAGTGGCCGAACGAGCGGTACAGGTCCGCGTGCTCCATCGACGTCGTCGCCGGCAGCACGAGGTCGGCGTAGTGCGCGGTGTCCGTCATCACCTGCTCGTGCACCACCGTGAAGAGGTCCTCGCGGGCGAGCCCGCGCAGGACCAGCGTCTGGTTCGGACACACGGCGGCCGGATTCGACGAGTACACGTAGAGCGTCTTCACCGGCGGCGCCATGTCTCGATCCGTCAGCGCGCGGCCGAGCCGGATCATGTTGATCACGCGCGGCGGCGGCGCCGGCATGAGGTCGGGGCGCTCGAGCGCGCGCATGTCCATCGCGAACGCGCCGCCGGAGGACAGCAGGGCGCCGCCGTGAGGATCGGCGTAGGCGCCCGTCAGCGCCGGCAGACACGCGATGGTGCGGCAGGTCATCCCGCCGTTGTCGTGGCGCGAGAGCCCGATGCCGACGCGGATGAACGCGCGCGGGCTGGCGCCATAGCGGCGCGCGAAGGCGACGATGCTCGATGCGTCGAGGCCCACGAGCGGCGCCACGCGCTCGGGCGGCCAGGCCTTGACGTGCTCGGCCAGCGCGTCGAAGCCCAGCGTCGCGCGCTCGACGTACTCGCAGTCCACGAGGCCCTCGCCGATCAGCACGTGCATGACGGCCAGCGCGAGCGCGCCGTCGCTGCCCGGCCTCACCGGGAGATGCTCGTCGCCCTGCACGGCCGTCGGCGTGCGATACGGATCGATGACGACGACGTGGGCGCCGGCCTGTCGCGCCTGCTTCACGAGCGTCATCACGTTGATCGTCGAGTACGCGGCGTTGACGCCCCACAGCACGACGAGGTCGGCGCCGACCATCTGCTCGGAGTCGTTGCCCGTCACCTGCCCCACCGTGGCCCGCCAGCCCGTGTAGGCCGTGGACACGCAGATCGAGCGGTCGAGCCGGCTGGCGCCGAGCGCGTGGAAGAGCGGGTGGCCCGCGTAGAACTGCACCTGGCCCATCGAGCCCGCGTACGAGAACGGCAGGATCGCCTCGCCCCCGTGGTCCGCGATGATGCCGCGCCAGCGCCGCGCGATCTCCGCAACCGCGTCGTCCCACGAGATCCGCTCGAAGCGCCCCTCGCCCTTGGCGCCGACCCGGCGCAGCGGCGTGAGCACGCGCAGCGGCGAGTGAACGCGCTCGGCGTACTCGCGCACCTTGCCGCAGATCACGCCCTGCGTGAAGGGGTGCCCGGGCGTGCCGGTGACGTCCGCGATCCGGCCGTCGACGACGTCGACCTCGAGACTGCAGCAGGACGGACAATCGTGCGGACACACCGAGTGCATGAGCGGATTCTAGACTATGATGGCCGCCGATGCCCGGTCCGCTCGACCGCCTGAATCCGTTCAAGTCGGCCGACGCGCGCCGGCTTGCGATCCTCTTCGCCGTCGTCTACTTCTCGCAGGGCATGTACCACGTCGCCGACCAGGTCCTGACCCTCACGCTGAAGGAGCGCCTCGGGATGTCGCCGTCCCAGGTCGGCAAGTTCGGAACGATCATCCTCCTCCCGTGGGTCATCAAGCCCCTCTACGGCATGATTTCCGACTCCTTTCCGCTCTTCGGGACCCGGCGAAAGAGCTACTTCCTCCTCACCTCGGCCCTGGCCACGCTGGCGGGCATCGCGCTGGGGTTGGTGGGCGAGCCGACGTACTCGAAGCTCGCCGTCTTCATGCTGATCATGGGCCTCGGCATCGCGTTCACCGACGTCCTCACGGACGCGATGATGGTCGAGAACGGCAAGCCGCTCGGCCTCACGGGCGCGTTCCAGTCGGTCCAGTGGACGGCCATCAACGTCGCGATCCTCCTGGTCGGCATCGTGGGCGGCTACCTGGCGCAGCACCGTCTCTTGCAGGCGGGCTTCCTCATCGCCGCCTGTTTTCCCTTCCTGGCGCTCGTCATGGGCGTCGCCTTCATCCACGAGGCGCCGGCGAAGTCGCAGCGCGAGGAGTTTCGCGAGGCGTGGCGGGGCATCCGGAGCGCGGTCCGGGACCGCACGATGTGGGTGGTCGCCGGCTTCATCTTCTTCTGGACCTTCAGTCCCTCGATCGGCATCCCGCTCTTTTACTTCCAGACCGACACGCTGAAGTTCAGCCAGCAGTTCATCGGCCTCCTCGGGTCGCTGACCGCCGGCGCCGCCATCGTGGGCGCTGCCGCCTACGCGCCCCTGTCGCGCCGGGTGTCGCTGCACCGCATCATCGTCTTGGCCATCGCCGTCAGCACCGTCGGGACGCTCGCCTACCTCTTCTACAACGACCGGCGATCCGCGATCGCGATCGACACGGTGTTCGGCGGCATCGGAATGATCACCCAGCTCGCCTTCCTCGACCTCGCGGCCAAGGCGTGTCCCCGGCACGCGGAGGGCACGTTCTTCGCACTGCTGATGTCGGTCTACAACCTGGGTGTGCAGGGCTCGCAGGTCTTCGGCGGCTACCTCTACGAGTGGACCAGCTACAGCACGCTCGTCTGGATCTCGGCGGCGATGACGGCGGCCGCCTACTTCCTGCTGCCACTTGTCGACATCCCCGCGATCGAGCGCCGCGCGCGGGCGGCGGGCCCGCCGCCGGAGATTCGTTGAACGTGAGATGGGGGGCCCCGAAATGGCCCCCCATACCCCCCACCGCTCGGAACCGCCCCGGGAAACCCGGGGCGGTCCTCGGCCATCCGCTCAGCGACCGCCCGCTTTCTCGGCCGACTCGCGCGCGACGGCGGCGAAGATCCCGCGGGTCATGAGCGCCGCCGACGCCTCCGCCCGCGCCTCGTAGATCGCCGCGCGCGCGGCGTGGGCGGCGCGATCGTCGGGGGCCGCGGCGACGGCCCAGTCGGCGAGATGCGACGCCAGGGCGAGATCACCGCTCGCGGCGAGCGCCGTCGCCCGCGCCACGAGCGCGCCGACGCCGCCGGCCAGCGCGGCCACCTCGCGGCCCAGCGTCGCCTCCGGCGCCGGCTTGAGGTGCGCGGGCACCCCGTCCCACCAGCCACCGTAGAGGCGCCACACGTTGCGCACGACGAACTCCGGCTCGTCGTAGACGGGCTGGAGGTACGGCCGGTCGGCCAGATGCGCCGGCGGCCGCACCTCCGCGAGGATCTGCTCCAGCGTGGCGCCGGCGTTCATGCGGGCGACCGTCTCGCGCTCGAGTGTCTCCAGCCACTCCGCCGTGTCCTCCAGCACCTGCCGCACGCGGCCGGCACCGACGACGGGCACGCCGTGACCGGGCACGAGCAGCTCGGCGCCGCGCGCCGCCATCGCGCGCAGCGCGGCCGCCCACTCCGCCGCGTACCGCTGCACCTTCTGCGGATTGCCGGCGTTGGGCGCGACCCAGAAGAAGAGGTCGCCGGTGAAGAGCATCCGCCGCGCGGGCCACCAGAGCCACGTGTGGTCGTCGGTCTCGCCGCGCGCGTGCGTCAGCTCGAGCGCCACGCCGCCGATCTCGAGCCGGTGCGTGTCGGCGTACGTCGTGTCGGGGTAGTCGTACGCCGTCGGCCACGACGGCGCGATCGAGAACTGCCGCGCGTTGATCAGCCCGTTCCACGGCGCGGTCGCGCGATAGCGATCGAAGCGCCGCGCGACGTCGCGGTGACCCACGATGCGCGGGCGTGGCCAGCTGCGCGTCCGGGCCTCCTCGAGGAACGGCGGCAGGCCGCACGCGTGATCGACGTGACCGTGCGTGTAGACGGCGGCGGCGAGCGGGGCGCCGTCCCAGCCGCGCACGGCGGCGAAGGTCTTGTCGCGCGCGCGGTAGTTGCCCGTGTCCACCAGCACGAGCCCGGCGTCCGTGCGGAGCGCCGTCACGTTGGCGAAGGCGTGGACGAACAGCACCCCGGGCGCGATCTCCTCCACGGCGCCCGTGGCCCGCACGAGGTCCGGCCCCCGCACCTCGCCGCGCCAGAATCGCTCCGCCAGCTCGAGCACGGCGCCCACCCTCAGTCGCCCTCCTCGGCGGGGAGATCGGCCGCATGGGCGCGCCGAAGCCAGCGGAGCGCGCGCGGCACGTCGGCGTCGTCGGTGAGGTCGAGCTCGATCCAGCCGCGCCGCGCGAAGCGGCGATGCGGCCGCACGCCCGGCTCACGGAGCGCCCTGCCCTGGTCTCCAGGCGAGAGCCGGATCCAGAGATCCGTCTCCTTGCGCGCCAGCGGAAAGCACGCGAAGAGGCGCGCGCCGACGAAGTAGCCCCAGCGCCCGAACATCGGCGTGATGCGCACGCCGTCCCACGCGCCGAGCGTACGGTTGAGCCGCGCCGCCGGTCCGAGGCCGCCGCGCTCCAGGGCGCGGCGCGTCTTGCGTCCTTTACCGAGACCGCGGAAGCGTCGAGGCGGGGCCATGGCGGAGCGCCATTCTGCCATTGACACCACGACGCCGCCATTCGAGGGGCGTCACGGCTCCGCCGGGGCGCCCCGAGCGTTTGGGGGGTGGGGGGCCATTTCGGGGCCCCCCATCTCCATTGACACCACGGGGCCGCCATGCGAAAACGGCCTCAATTCGCCGACCTTCCGGCGCAGGAGAACGCGAACCGATGACGCCGACGTCACGCGTACGATTCGAGCCGGTCGAGGGCGCCGAGCGGCTGTTCACGCCGGCCTTCAACGAGTTCCTGGCCGCGCTCCACGATCGCCTGAACGCGCGCGCGCTGAAGCTGCGCGCCGACCGCGCGCGGCTGCTCGCCGACGCGCACGCGGGCCGCCGCCCGGCGCCGCTGCCGCCGAGCGAGGCGACCACCGGCGACTGGAAGGTGCCGCCCGTTCCCGACGAGCTCAAGAAGCCGGGCATCGAGATCTCCGGACCATGCTCGATCACCTCGATGTTCATCAACGCGCTCAACCCCGGTCCGGAGGGCGAGCGCGCCGAGGGCGACCTCGACGACGACGAGGACTCGGGCGGCCACCGACTCGTCGACACCGTGCGCGCCGCCGTCAACCGGCTGGCCGCGGTGAGTCGCGAGCTCTATTTCAACGACACCGAGCGCAAGCGCGAATACAAGATCGCGCCGGGCGAGCTGCCGTTCTTCATGCATCGTGAGCGCGGCATGCACCTGGACGAACCCGACGTGCGCGTCGACGACACCCCGGTGAACGCGGCCATCCTCGGCACCGCCCTGACGCTGTTCTACGCCGGCCGCGCGCAGGCCGACCGCGGCCAGGGCATCTACTTCTACCTGCCGAAGCTCGAGACGCCCGACGAGGCGCGCTTCTATCGCGAGCTGTTCGACGCGTGCCGCGAGCGGCTGCCGTTTCTGAGGAACGCGACCATCCGCGGCATCATCCTCGTCGAGTCGCTGCCGTGCGTGTACTTCATGGAGGAGATGCTGCACGCGCTGGGTCCCTACGCGGCCGGGCTCAACGCCGCGCGCTGGGACCTCAAGGCCTCCATCTTCGAATACGTGATGACCGAGCCAAAATCCGTCTGGCCGGACCGCTTCGGCGTGGACATCAAGACGACACCGTTCCTGTCCGACATCTTCCGCCGGCTCGTCGCGATCTGTCTGAAGCGCGGCGCCGTCCCGATCGGCGGCATGGCCACCGCGCTGCCCAGCACCGACCCGGAGGTCAATCGCGTGGCCGGCGAGGCGATCCGCAAGGACAAGGAGTGGGAGGCGGCGCAGGGCTTCCTCCGCGGCTGGGTCGCGCACATCTTCCACATGAAGACGGCGGCCGACCCGTTCAAGACGCTCATCGCCTCCGGCTTCAAGCCCACGCCGGAGATGGCGAAGCCCGACAACTACCCGGTGCGGGTCGAGGTGCCGGCGGGCCCGGTCACCCTCGAGGGGACACGCCGCAACGCGCGCATGGTCATCGAGTACGTCGAGGGCTGGCTCAACGGCCGCGGCGCCAAGGGCATCGACAGCCTCGAGGGCAAGCCGGGCGTGCACCCCGCCCTCATGGAGGACCTCGCGACGGGCCGCATGTCCGTCGCGCAGATCGCCCAGCGCGTCCGGCATCGAGCGCCGACGACGGAAGGACCCTCGGCGACCCACGACACGGCGCTCGTCAAGCGCCTGCTGCAGGAAGAGGTGGACGACATCCTCGCGCGGCGGCCCAAGGACGCGGCCACGCAGGAGCGCTATCGCAAGGCCGTCAAGATCACGATGCGGTGGATCAAGAATTACACCGATCTCGACTTCCGCTCGCTCGGCTCGTACACACGCGCCGACCTCGATCGCATTTCGCGCGAGCCTGACGCGTTCTGACCCGGCGCCGGGTGGCGCCGGGGCGGGGCCGTGTTCGACCACGCAAATCGACGATGGGTCGCGCCTGTCAGCGGGCCACGATGCTCAGCCGGAACCGACGCTGTACCCAGAAGACACGGGTCTCACACGGCCCCACCCCGCCCCGGCGCCACCCACCGCCAGGGCCGTGTTCGACCACGCAAATCGACGAGGGGTTGCGCCTGTCGGCGGGCCACGATGCTCAGCCGGAACCGACGCGGTACCCAGAAGACACGGGTCTCACACGGCCCCGCCCCGCCCCGGCGCCACCCAGCGCCAGGACCGTGTTCGACCACGCAAATCGACGATGGGTCGCGCCTGTCTGCGGGCCACGATGCTCAGCCGGAACCGACGCTGTACCCAGAAGACACGGGTCTCACACGGCCCCGCCCCGCCCCGGCGCCACCCAGCGCTGGGGCCGTGTTCGACCACGCAAATCGACGATGGGTCGCGCCTGTCTGCGGGCCACGATGCTCAGCCGGAACCGACGCTGTACCCAGAAGACACGGGTCTCACACGGCCCCCGCCCCGCCACGGCACCACCCAGCGCTGGGGCCGTGTTCGACCACGCAATCGACGATGGGTTGCGCCTGTCAGCGGGCCACGATGCTCAGCCGGAACCGACGCTGTACCCAGAAGACACGGGTCTCACACGGCCCCACCCCGCCCCGGCGCCACCCAGCGCGCGGACTCTCTGAAGTTTCGGACTATTTGAATTTCGAGAGGGCGCGGGCGGCGTCTGCGTTGCCGGGGTCGATCTCCAGGACGGCGCGGTATTCGCGGTAGGCGTCGGCAGGCTCGCCGATCTTTTCGTAGGCGCGGGCGAGTGACAGGCGCGCGGTGACGTTGCGCGGCGCCTGATCGCGCACGGTCCGCCACTCGTTGATCGCCTGGTGG
Organism: Candidatus Rokuibacteriota bacterium; assembly: GCA_003220225.1. Lineage (GTDB taxonomy): Bacteria > Methylomirabilota > Methylomirabilia > Rokubacteriales > CSP1-6 > AR12. The sequence goes on along the minus strand of QHRU01000060.1, from coordinate 96,694 downwards.
TACTGCTCGCTGGCCCAGAGCCGCTCGGCCAACCGCTCGCGGTAGCGCACGACGCCGGGCGCCTGGGCGACGGCGGCGCGGAGCGCCTCGAGCGCACGATCGAAGGCGCCGAGCCCTTCGAGCGCGACGCCGAGCCCGTAGCGCGCGTCGGCGTCCCCGGGCGCGTCCGCCGCGAGGCGCTCCCACGCCGCGGCCGCCTGATCCCAGAGCCCGCGCTCCAGGAGGTAGCGCGCGAGCGCGCGCCGGTAGCGCGACGTGTCGGCGAGATCGTGACCGGCCCGCCGGCGGATCCACGCGTCCAGCCCCGGGTCACGCGCGGCGAATGGCCCGCGCGCCACGGCGCCGCTCGGCCGCTCGCTCGCGGCCAGGGCCAGGCGCAGATGATCGAGCGCGGCGGGATCGCCGGCGCGGGCCAGCGCCTCGCCGAGCGCCCGTTGCAGCTCGGGATTGGCCGGCTCCGCCGCCACCGCCGGCTCCAGCTCCGCGGCGGCGGCCTGCGTCTGGCCGGCGCGCGCGAGCGCCACGCCGAGCGCCCACTGATAGATCGTCCGCTCGACGGGCGGCGCCGCGTCGCGCGCCGCGCGATACACGGCAAGCGCGTCGCGGACGAGTCCGCGGGCCTCGAGCGTCGCGGCCAGCTCCAGGCGGTCGGAGCCGCGTGCGGGCGCCAGCGCGAGCCACTCCGCGTCGGTGAGGCCGAGCGGACGATAGAGATCGACCAGCGCCGGCACGAGCGTCGGATCGCGGCGGGCCGCCTCGCGCGCGGCCGCGAGGCCGACCCTGGGCACCGTGTACGCGAGCCGCGCGAGCGACTCGTACATCCCGGGGTTGTCGGTGGCGAGCGCGACGGCGCGCAGCCCGTGCGTGAGCGCCGGCGCCAGCGCGGCGGCGTCGTGCCGGTCATGGACGACGGCGTCCGTCGCCTCGACCCACGCGAGCGAGCTGTGCAAGAACGGGTTGGTCGGCGCGCCGGCCAGAGCCGCGCGCAGATCCCGGCGCGCATCGGCCAGCAGCGCGGCGGCCGTCGCGCGGCGCGTGTCGGGCGTTGGCGGCGGCGCCGTCCACGCGGCGAGCGCGGCCTGATAGGCGTCGAGGGCGCGCGCGTTCAGGCCACGCGGGTTCCCCGGATCGCGCGCGAGCAGCCGCTCGGTGAGGCCGCGGCGGGCCGCCGGCCCGGACTCCTTCAGCACCGCCACGTCGAGGGTGCCGATCCAGCCGCTGCGCACCCAGTAGACGGTCCAGCCCGCCACGACGACGAGCGCGATCAGGGCGATGGCGCCTCGCGCGCCACTGCCGAGCGCCGCCGCGCGCGCGCCGCTCAGGAGCTGCGCGCCCTCGCCCGAGAACCGCGTGTGCGCGGCGACGGTGGCGATGCCGAGCAGCGCGGCCACCAGGAGCCCGTTCGCCGGAATGCGGACGTTGAAGTCGAGAAGGCTGTGCGTGAGGAGCGCGACGGCGCCGGCGAGGGCGCCGATCGCAAGGCCGAGGGTCCACCGGTCGTGACGTCGCGCGGCCTCGCCTTCGCCGCCGTCCACCGGACACGCGCCGCGCCCGAGCAGGTGCGCGGCGACGAGGTCGCCGACCAGGCGCCAGGCGAAGAAGAGGCAGAGCAGCGCGCCCAGGGGCCCGAGCTCGAGCAGGAGCTGCAGCACGTCGTTGTGCGCGTACGGGTAGTAGACGACGCCGGCGGCGTGCGCGGCCGGCTGATAGCGGAAGTAGATCTCGCGATAGGCGCCGAGCCCCACGCCGAGGAGCGGAAAGTCGCGGAGCATCCCGAGCGAGGCCTGGTACTGCGCGACGCGATCGAGCGAGGCGCCGGACGAGGCGCCGAAGCGTGTCAGCAGCGGACCCACGCCGATCCACGCGCCATAGCCCCCGACCCCGACCAGCAGCACGCCCGCGAGCAGCGCGCTGCGCCGCGCGTGGCCGACGGCGCCGAGGAGGGCCAGGAACACGAGCAGACCGGCGCCCAGCCCGAGGACGCCGCCGCGGCTCAGCGTGAAGACGAGCGCCAGCGCCATGACGACGACGGCGATCATCGGCAGGTAGCGACGCAGCAGCTCCTCGCGCACGCGCGGGGTGCCCAGGAGCGCGCGCAGGCCGACGCGCCGGGCGTGACCGGTCCGCGCGGCCAGCCAGCCCAGGCCGAGGAGGATCGTCATCGCGAGCCACGCCGCGAGGTGATCGGGATTGCCCCACGTGGCCGCGAGGCGGCCGCGATCCGGGAAGTCGCGCCAGGCGAGCAGCCACGTCTCGCCGGCGAGATAGTCGAGGAGCCCGAAGAAGCCGAGCAGGCCGCCGAAGGTGACGAGCACGCGCGCCAGCCGGCCGAGGTCCTGCCGCGTGGTGAACGCGTTCACCACGAGGTAGTAGACGGCGACGTAGCACGCGAAGAGCAGCGTGGAGTCGAGCGTCTGGCCCGGCCGCACGCTGCCGACCGACAGAAACGGCGCCGGGAAGTCGAGCGCCAGCGCGCCCACGGGCTGCGCGGGCGCGAGGGCCCACGCCACGAGCGCGCGGTTGCCGAGCACGAGCTGGAGCGCGAGGTAGGCGAACAGCAGAAGCACGGGAAGATCGAGCGGCGTGCGGCGCCAGCTCAGGCGTCCCCGGGCGATCTGCTCGAGCAGCCACGCGGCGACGCCGACGCCCACGAGCAGGCCGCACACCGCCAGCGGCCACGGCCGCCACGCGCCCGAGGCGAGGGGCGCCCAGAGGAGCAGCGCATAGACGGCGCCGCGCGCGACTATGGGAAGTTGTATCGGCTGATGTGCAGGTGCACGCCGTGACTGCCGGCGGGCTCGAGGGAGACCTCGGCCGTGCCCTCGAGGCGCGGCGTTCCGGCGCGACGCAGCGCCGCGCTGAGCGCGAAGAAGTCCTCGGCCACGAGCGAGAGCGCCACCATGCCCTCGGTGCCGCCGACCTCCGCGGCCGGTACGACGAGCAGCGCGCCCTTGCCCACGGCCAGCATCGTGCGGGGGCCGCCGTTCATCGCGACCTCGGAAAAGCCGAAGAGCTCCTGGAAGCGTCCGGCCGTCTGCCTCACGTCCTGCGCGCCCACCACGAGGCGCTTGAGGCCGAGCGGCGAGGCGTGGCCGGGCCCCTCGCTGGACGGCGGCGTCGCCAGCTCGACGAGCACGCCGGAGCACGCGCGCGGGTGCAGGAACGCGATCTGGCCGGCGAGCCCGGCGCGCGGCGCCGTGTCGATCAGCTCGGCGCCACGATCCTTGAGGCTCACGAGCGCCCCGCCGACGTCGGGCGTCTCGAAGCAGAGATGATGGAGGCCCTCGCCGCGCCGCGCGAGGAAGCGCCCGACGCCCGAGGCCGCGTCGAGCGGCTCGAGCAGCTCGATCTCCGTGTCGCCGGCGGCGAGCAGCGCGGCGCGCACGCCCTGGTCGGCGAGCGTTTGTTCCTTGAGCAGCGGCAGGCCGAGCACGTCGCGATAAAACCGGTAGGCGTCCGCGAGCCGCTGCACCACGACGCCGACGTGATGAATCCGTCGCATCACGTGAGGATCCTCCTTACCGCACGAACGCCGCGACACGGCGGGCCCGGGCGTCGCGGATGCGGATGCGATGGTTCGGCAGCAGCGCCGCCGGCAGCGCGTCGAGTGGGACCCACTCGAGCGCCAGCGTCTCGTCGCACGTGGTGAGGCTCCCACCGCGCACGACACACTCGAAGCACACGGTCACGTAGTGCCACACATTGCCGTCCGGATAGCGGACCACCTGCAGCTCGGGATCGGAGTACACGCCGACGAGGCGCCGCGGCACGACCGTGAGACCGGTCTCCTCGCGCACCTCGCGCGCGACGGCGCCGGTCACGGACTCGCCGATCTCCACGGAGCCGCCGGGCAGACCCCACTGGCCGCCGTCCGAACGCTGCTGCAGCAAGAGCCGCCGTCGGCGATCGAAGATGACGGCGGAGACGCTGGGACGGACCCCGAGGGCGCGCTCGTGGTCACGCTCGAGAGTGATCACCGGACCACCGTACCGGACACCGCCGGGGTCCGCAAGGTCACGCCGCCGTGAACAGCCGCTGGAATTGCTCCCACGGCACGGGCGGCGTCGCCGCCACCCCCGCGTTCTCCTCGACGTGGGCGACGGCCTTCATGCCGACGAGCGCGGTGCCGACGCCCGGCGTGGAGCGCACGAACTGGAGCGCGCGCTGGGCGTCGGTGGCGAGGCCCGGCAGCACGGCGCCGAGCTCGGGCGGCAGGCCGCGCGCGAGCTGGCTCTGCATCATCGAGGCGGAGGCCATCGTGTAGACGCCGGCGTGCTCGGCGGCGCGGAGCATCGGCACGAGGCCGGCGTCGGCACGCTGGTTGGCCAGCGTGAACGCCTCGAGCATCGCGAGGTTGTAGGGCAGCTGCACGACGCGGAAGTGATGGTCGTCGCCGCCGGCCGCGCGCGCCGCCTCCAGCACCTCCGCCAGCGACAGGTGGCCGCGCTCCTGCGGCGGCACGCGGTAGCCGTTCCACGTGGCGGTGCCGTACCAGCGGATCTTTCGCGCCCGCACCGCCTCTTCGAGCGCCCCGAACGCCGCGCGCAGGCGCGAGAGAAACTCGGGGCGCTCGACCTCGTCGAGCTGCGTCTCGGGGTTGTGGACGTAGTAGACGTCGAGCGTCTCGAGGCCGAGGTTGGCCCGACTGCGCTCGAGCTGATCGGCCAGGAAGCGGGGCGTGATGCAGTGCCAGCCCACGACGTCGCCGGGCCGGATGATCCCCGGCTGGACGTAGGTGGCCGCGAAGTACGCGCGTGGATCGGGCGGCGCCTCGCCGTCGAAGGCGAGGTAGCCGCCCTTGGTGGTGACCACCACGTCCTCGCGCGCGACGGTGCCGCGGGCGATGGAGGCCGCCAGCGCGCGGCCGATCGCGCGCTCGCTGCGCTGGTGCCGGTAGTTGATGGCGGCATCGAGCACGTTGAGCCCGCGCTCGAGCGCACGCGCGATCGCCTTCTCGTAGAGCGCGTCGGTGGCGGCGTCCTCGCGGCCCAGGTAGGTGCCGAGCCCCAGCGACGACGCGCGCGCGCCGCCCGGGAACTCGCGGAAGTGCCCGGGAGCCGTGCGCTCGGCGTGGCTCGCCGCGTAGCGCGCGGTGGCCTCGGCGGTGGCGTGCCCGGCGATCACGTCGATCCTCCCGCCATCACGCCTCGCGATAGAAGAGCAGGATGAGTCCCACCGCGGTGAAGCAGCCGCGCCAGATCCAGCCTGGCCCGCGGCCCGCCGCCGGCAGTCGCACCTCGAGCCACCGGCCCCAGCCCGCGAACGCGCCGAGGATCCCGAGCGGCGCGTGGGTGACCTCGGTGAGGAACTCCTCCTTCAGGTTGAACATCGCGTGCGAGTGCGTCAGCAGGAGCCCGCCGCCCACCGCGCACAGCAACGGGAACACGTAGCCCCACGGCCGCTCCGCCAGCCGGTTCGTGCGCACCATCCATTCGAACACCGCGAAGGCGACGACGAGGAGGACGAAGGTGCGGTGCTGGAGCACGTCGGGCAGGGTGAGGCTCTCCCAGAAGCCGGCGGGGCCGAGCGGCCACGCGCGCGGATCGTTGCGGACGAAGAGGAACGTCGCGAGCCCCAGGAACACGAGCGGCCAGTGGCGCGCCGCCCGCACGCCGAGGAAGTGGAGGATCGCCAGGGCGCCCATGGTGACCACGAAGAAGCCCGCCCAGTGGTGGTTGTACTCCGACCACGCGCGCTCCACGGGCTTGCGCTCGACCTGCCGGCCCATCAGCGGATCGGCCACACGCAGCAGCTCGTCGATCGGCGGGCTCGTCAGCCGCGGCGCCGCGGGGGCGAAGCGCACGGCCACCTCGCCCACACTGGCCCGATCGGTCGTCACGTCCACCGCCGGCGGCAGCGAGGTGAGCGACGCCGCCGCGAAGAGGATCGTGATGCCGAGCCCCAGCTCGACCTCGACGAAGCTGAAGAGCCGCGCCCCCGGGGCCGCCGACGCGCGGCGCACGGCGCGCATGTTCACGTACGCCAGGGCCAGGGCGGGCACGAGCAGCGCGACCTTGCTCAGCACCATCACGCCGTAGGCGGTGCCGACGAACGCGGCGAGGCCGCCGACGTACGCGAAGGTGAGCGCGAGCCCGGCCAGCACGATGGCCGCCATCGCGCGAAACGCCAGCGTGGAGAAGCGGCGCGCGACGGCGCCGACGTCGATCGGCGGGCTCGCGTAGCCGGCCACGCCGAGCAGCACCAGATGCGCGAGACCGCCCACCCACAGCGCCGCCGCCACCTGGTGCGCCGAGTCGAGCGCGATGAGCGGCGCACGCCACTCGACGCGGGCCACCGCGTGGCTCACGACGGCGGAGGACGCCACGAGCAGCGTCGCCGTCACCGCGAGCGCCGTCCACGCGCCGCGTGGCGCCGCCCGGCGCGTCATCGTCAGGGCGAGGGCGGCCACGGCGGCCGCCAGCATCACGCGCGCGCTCGCCGTGAGCGCGAACGTCGTCTCGAAGAACGCGGCGAGCGGCCAGGTGCCGTGGGCGTCGGCGACGCTCGCGAGGCCGACGAGCACGACGGTGGCCTGGGCGAGCGCGGCCCCCGCCCCCGCCGCGGCCGTCGCGCGAAGCGCCAGCGCCGTCGGCGCGTCCGGCTTGACGTGCGGCTCGGCGCGCAGCACGAAGCGCAGCCAGGCCACGCCGCCGAGCGCCACGCTCGTGAGGACGAGGATCAGGCCGCGGAGGACGACGTCGACGAACCCGGCCATCCGTCAGGGCGCCAGCCGAAACTGGTAGCTGCCGGTGACCACGTGGCCGTCGGTGGAGAACACCTGCCACTCGACCCGCCACACGCCCGGCGCCAGCGGCGGCACGACGGCCAGGAGGCTCTCGGCCACCTCGTCGTCGGCGCGTCCCGTCGGCGCCGCCGCCACCGTGCCGCGCTCGTCGACGAGGCGGACGCGCGACAGCCGTTTCTCGATGCGGTTGTTGAAGCGCAGCGCGACGTAGGGCGGCGAGGCGGTGAGCACGGCGTTGGCGGCGGGGGAGGAGGCGAGCAGCAGCGAGTGGGCCGCCGCCGGCGTCCAGCCGGCGAGCACGAGCGCGGCCGCCACGAGGGAGCGGAGCGACGTCAACGCCAGTCGTCGAGAACGAGGTGCGTCGGGTCCTCGTAATCCTCCTGCTTGCCCTTCTGCATCCTCAGCATCGTGAAGTCGACCTGGTAGCCGCACCTCACCAGAGTGCTGTAGGCGAGCCAGTAGCGCAAGTACACCGGCAGCGCCACGCGCTGCACGCCGAGCTCGTGGCCGAGGTCCTCCACCGCCGCCACGAACTGCTCGAGGTGCTCGACGCGCTTTTGCGCCGGATCGACGGCCATGTACTTCACGTAGAGGGTGCCGAACGGCGCCTCGCTGACGCCGGGCGTGTGCACGACGGCGAAGCCGACGAGGTCGCGACCGCGCTCCAGCAGCAGCGTGTCGCCGAGGGCGAGGCCGTCGACGATCTCCACTTCTTTGGCGACGTCGAGGCCGCGGTAGAGCGCGTTGGTGATGCGGTGCACGCGCGCGAGCCCCGCCTTCTTCTTCGTCTCCTCGAGCTGCGAGAAGCGGCGCACGGCGAGCGGTCCGCGCGCCAGCTTGGTGGCGGGGCGCGGCGCGTTGCGGTCGAGCACGCGGCTCATGAGCGCGGTCAGCGCCTTCGGGCGGTAGCCGAACTTGTGATAGAGCGCCAGGTGCTTGGGGCTCGTCGGGTACGTCATCACGCCCTGCAGGGTCGTCTTGTTCTCGTCGAAGAACTCCTGCGTGGCGCGGATGAGCTGCTGGCCGATCGTCTGGTTCTGGTAGTTCGTCAGCACGGCCACGGGACCGAGCAGGCCGACCGAGCCCCATGCGACGGCGAGCGCGGTGCCGACGATCTTGGCATTATCCTCCTCGGCCACGAAGCAGCCCCACGGCTCCATCAGCCAGCGGTGGTGGACGTACTGCGCGCCTCCGAAGGCCTGGCGCGGCCGCGTGCCGAGCTGCCGCTCGAGGAAGTCGCCGAACGTCTGCTCGAGGACGTCCTTGACCCTGGAGAGATCGCCCTTCCGAACGCGCCGGACCTGGACCTTGGGCAGCCGCCCCTGCGGATCCAGCCCCGCGCGATCGACGGTGGCCCTCACGAGGCGCCCGCGAGGTCTTCCAGCAGCGTGATGATCCCGGAGTGGTCGAGGCCGCCGCGTCCCTTCACGCGCATCGCGTTGAAGAGCTCCTGCACCACCGCCGTCGTCGGCAGCGGCACGCCGAGCGCCCGCGACGACTCCATGATGAGGCCGAGGTCCTTGAAGTGGAGGTCGATCTTGAAGCCGGGATTGTAGGTGCCGGCGATGTAGTTCGGCTTCTTCTGCTCGAGGCACTTGCTGCCGGCGAGCCCGCCGGCCAGCGCCGTGAGCAGCAGCTCGCGGTCGAGCCCCGCCTTCTTGCCCAGCGTGAGCGCCTCGGCCAGCGCGGTGAGATTGCCGGCGACGATGATCTGATTGGCGAGCTTGGTGAAGCCGCCGAAGCCGAGCGGGCCGAGCAGCGTGATCGTCTTGCCCAGCGCCTGGAAGATCGGCAGCACCGCGTCGAACGTCGCCTTGTCGCCGCCGACCATGATCGACAGGGCGCCGTCGATCGCGCCCTTCTCACCGCCCGACACCGGCGCGTCGAGCATCTTCACACCCTTGGCGGCGAGCGCCTTGCCCACCTTCTGCGAGACGATCGGCGAGATCGTCGACATGTCGACGAAGATGAGGCCAGCCTTCGCGCCCTCGATGATGCCGTCCTTGCCGAGCGCGACCTGCTCGACGTCGGGCGAGTTCGGCAGCATCGTGATGAGCACGTCGCACTGCGCCGCAACCTCTCTGGGCGACGACGCGGCGCGCGCCGCCGACTTGACGAGGTCGTCGACGGGGCCGCGGCTGCGGCTGTGCACGACGACCGGGTAGCCGGCCTTGATGAGGTTCTTCGCCATGGGCCGGCCCATGATGCCCAATCCGATGAATCCGATGGTCTGTGCCATGACTCCCCCAGACGAGGACGGCTATGCGGGCGAAAACCCGCGTGAACACTGGAGTTTGCCCCGCGCGCGCCGCAGACAAGTAACACATCGGGCTCAGAGGGGTCAAGGCGGATTGCTGCGGACACCTTTCATCCATGTCTCGAGAACCTGGATCGACGCCAGGTCCGTCGCCGGGCACTCGAGAGGGTTTGTCGACAAGACCAGCAAATCCGCGCGCTTACCGGGTTCGAGGCTGCCGGCGACCGCGTCGATGCGCGCCGCGCGCGCCGCGCCCAGCGTGTACGCCTCGAGCGCGGCGGAGACGGAGATCGCCTCCTCCGGCGCCGCAACGCGTCCCTGCCGGCTCGTGCGCGTGACGGCAGCGGCGATGCCGACGAGCGGCGCATTCGAGCCGCACGGGTAGTCCGAGGAGAATGCCTGGCTCACGCCCGCGCGCGCCACGCTCGCGAACGGCCGCTGCAAGATGGCCGGATCGGGCGGCGTCGCGCTCACCGTCGCGTGTGCGTCCCACAAAAAGGATGGCTGCGCCACCACCCAGATCCCGAGCGCGGCGATCCGCGCGATCAGCTCGGCGGTGAGAAAGATCGCGTGATCGATGCGGACGCGCGCGCGGCCCTCGGGCATCGCGCGCACCGCGTCCTCGATAGCGCCGACGGCGGTCTCGAGGCCGAGGTTGCCGATGGCGTGACAGACCACGTCGCGCCCGGCGCGCCACGCGGCGAGCAGCAAAGCCGCCAGCTCCTCGCGCGTGTAGAAGAGGAAGCCGCTCGTGCGTGGCGCCCCGTCGCGGATCACGCGCATCGCGCAGCGGTAGCCGCCGTCGACGAAGATCTTCAGGGCACCCGGTGCCGCGTCGTCGGGCCGCTCGAACCAGCCGCGCGAGGCGACCATCACCTCGTCCACCTCGATGGCCAGCGCTCCGGCCGCGCGCGCCTCCGCGTAACGCCGCGCCATCGCCGGCGTCACCGCCGCATCCTGGATGGCCGTGATGCCGAGCGCGGCGTAGCGGCGGCTGGCGGCGCGCGCGACCTCCGTGAAGCGCGCCTCCCACGCCTCGCGCGAGGCCGTCTCGGCGCGGCTCAGCGCGCGCTCGAAGAGCAGCCCGGTGGGCTCGCCGGACTTGTCGCGCGCGATCTCGCCGCCCGGCGGATCCGGTGTGCCGCGCGCGATCCCCGCCTCGGCCAGCGCGCGCGAGTTGGCGACGCATTGATGGTGGGAGAAGTGCATGACGAGGGCGGGGCGGTCGGGCACGGCGGCGTCGAGATCGCCGCGCGTCGGATGTGCGCCGATGAGGTGATGGTCGTAGCCGACGCCGCGCACCCACGCGCCGGCGGGCGTGTCGGACGCCGCGGCCGCGAGCGTCTGCTGGAGATCGGCCACCGAGCGCGCGGCGCGGCAGTCGGCCCACAACGTCTCGAAGGCGCCGATGGAGAAGTGATTGTGCGGATCGACGAAGCCGGGGACGACCGTGCGCCCCGCGAGGTCGATGACCTCGTAGTCGTCCTCGCGGAGCCAGAGCACCTCGTCGGTGCCGCCGACCTCCACGATGCGCCCATCCTTCACCGCGAGGGCCTGCGCCACCGGCAGGCTCGCGTCCATCGTGAGGACGGTGGCGTTGACGAGGAGGTGGATCACGATCCGCGGATGCTAGATTGATGACGCATGCGCAAGCTGCGGGCCGCCATGGCGATGGTGTTGCTCGCCGCGTCGTCCGCGACGGCGTTCGATTTCATGGGCAGCGTCGGCATCGTGGACATCGACGCCGGCGGCCGCGCGTGCATGGACATCGCCAACCCGCGGCTGCGCGTCGGCCAGCGGCTCACCGTCGTCACGCTCACGGCGCCCCAGGCAGCCGTCGCCGCCGAGGTGACCGCGCCGCACGCGAGACCATGTCGCGGCGAGGCCAACGCTCGCGCTGGCGACGCTCACTATGTGCTGCGGCTTGCACCCGGGGCCGCGGACGCCACCGTCGCCCTGGCCGTGCTCGCGCCGGGCTCGGCGTTCAGCGCGATGCGAGGCCTGCTGAGCGCGGACCTGGACGGCGACGGCCGGCGCGCGTACTTCCGTTCCTGCGCGAGTGCGGAGGGTCTGCATCTCACCGTGTGGTCGGACGCGCCGCTCGGTCGGCGGCGCTTCCACGCCTACCACTACCTCGGCTACGACGTCGATCCCAACTGCACCGAGGCCGACGTGCGCCCCTGAGGCGTCGTCGTCCGCGCTGAGCCACAGCAGGAGGTGGATCACCGGCGTGTGGCGAGGGCGACGAGCGCGGGCCCGCGGAGCGAGGCGATGCGCGCGTGACCCACGTGGGCGCCGAGCCGACGATAGAAGCGCGGGGCGCGGATGACCGCGGCCGCTACTTCCTGGCGCCCCAGAGCTCCTTCGAGAGCCAGTCGAGACCCAGGTCCTTCAGCGTCTGCGGCAGGGGCTTGCCGGTCTTCCGGTCGTAGCCGACTTCCCTGTACCAGGTGTCGACCATCTTCTCCCACTGTGCCCCGACCGCCTGCCCGGCCGCGGGGCCGTCGTGCGGCGTGGAGCCGTAGCGGTACGACGGCTGTTCGAGATCGGGCGTGAGCCCGCAGCGCAGCGCCGTCGCGCGGTTGATGGCGGCGGTGCGCCGGCCGAAGCGCATCGCCTCGGCCACCGTGTAGTACCAGCCCGTCGCCGCCGACAGCGCGCGGCAGACGTTCTCGAGGCGCGTGCGCGTCGTGAAGATGCAGATGCCCAGCGAGTCTTCGAACGCGCGGCGGCCCCGGCAGCCCGCCACGAGCTTGGCGACGTCCACGCCGTCGAACGGGTTGATGCGCGCGGGCAGCCCGAGCTCCGTCTGGTGGACGGGGTTGCCCGTCTCCATCGTCGCCGTCGACGACGTCGCGGTGTCGAGCATCTCCTCCCAGCGCGCGCGGTGGTCGTGGCCGCGCGGCGAGGCGCCCTTGCCCGTGTAGATCGCGGCCTTCGCCGCCTCGCCGCCGAGCTTCTCGGAGGCGCGCTTGACGCCCTCGGCGAGCAGGTCGCCGAATCCCTCGCGCCGGCTGATCATCTGCAGCAGCCGGTTGGCGCCGGCGACGTCGCCCCACTTGAGATCGAACCCCACCTGCTGCTTCGTGAGCCAGCCCTTCTCGAGGCCCTCCATCACCCAGCCGATCACCCAGCCGAACTCGTTGACGTCCACGCACGCGCGGTCGGTCTGCGTGTTGAGCCAGGCCACGGCGCTCTGGTCGGTGGCGCCGATCGTCCAGCCCGCGCCCGACCAGCCCTCGTACTCCGGCTCGTCGACGGTCTTGCCCTTGTACGGCCCCTGCCGGATGACCGACATGTGGCAGTGGTGCATGCCGCACGCGTTGCACTGGTGCCCGCGATGGTCGAAGCCCTCGCGCAGCCGCGGCGCCTCCCACGACTTCATGTCCACGTTGCCGGTGACGCTCGTCGTGTAGTTCCGGATCGGCAACGCCCCCATCTTCGAGAGGTTCACGACGCCGGGCAGCGTGCCGTACTCGTAGAGCGAGCGCGCCGAGGGATCGGTCTTGAGGTCGTGCGCGATGTCGTCGGCGGCCTGGATGACCCCGCGCGGGTCCGCAGCGCGCAGCGCCTTGGTGCCCCTCACGATCGCGACGGCCTTCAGCTTCTTCTTGCCCATGACCGCGCCGACGCCGTTCTTGGACGCGACGTGGCCGTAGTCACCCTGGATGGCGGCCCAGCGCACGAGATGCTCGCCGGCGGGACCGATCGAGTAGACCGAGAGCTGGTGTCCCGTCATGCCGAGGTCGCGGCTCAGCGCGTCCTGCGTCTCCCACGTGTCCTTCCCGAGGTACGGCTTGGCGTCGCGGATCTCGACGCGGTCGTCGTCGATGTGGAGGTAGACCCAGTCTCTGGCCTGTCCCTGGATGACGATGGCGTCGTAGCCGGAGTACTTCAGATTCGTCCCGAAGAAGCCGTTGGCCTGCGTCGAGGTCGGGCCGTTGGTGAGCGCGCCGATCGTGACGACGGTGAGACCGCCCGTGCCCCACACGGGCAGACCGGCGAGGGGGCCCGTGCCGAGCACGAGGCGGTTGTCGGGGTGGTCCCACGAGACGTTTCCCTTTCCCTTCCGCGTCTCGCGGTAGAGGATCATGGCGCCGAGCCCGGCGCCGCCGATCAGGTCACGCATCTCGTCGGGCTTCCACGGCTCGCCCCACGCCTTTCGCTTCGTGAGGTCCACACGCAAGATCTGGCCGGCGTAGCCGCCGGGCAGCGCGGGTTGGGGCTTGCCGACCTGCTTGGGAGCGCTCAGGGTCACAGGGCTCATACGGCCACCGGGGTTTCGCCGGGCGCCTTCGACGGGCGGCCCAGCACGGTTTCGGGGAGGAGCGCGCCCGTCGTGCCGGACGCGATGTACGCGGTCTTCACGTCGAACGGATGCGCTTTCAGATGGTCCTTGAACCGGCCCAGCGACACGCCCGTCTGCACCAGCCCCTTGAGCATGCCCACGTCGTTCGTCGTCCACACGTCGCCCGAGCGGCCGATGATGATGGCGCCCGTGAGGCGGTCGCCGCTGAAGAGCAGCTTGCGATAGGCCGCGCGGTCGCGCTTGAGGCCGCTGACGGCCTCCGCCTTCGCGTCGTCCCACGCGCCGAACGAGGCGGCGTCGAGGTGACAGACCTCGACGATGTTGACGATGAGCGAGCCCTTGTAGGCGACGTCCTTGCCCGCCATGTTGGCGCCGACGACGCGCCCGTGCTCCTGCGCCGTCGGCTCGATCGCGTGGAGCGCCGGCTGGCCGGAGACGAGGTCGCGGCCCTCCGCCACGTCGCCCGCCGCGTAGACGTTGGGGACGTTGGAGCGGAGATGGTCGTCGACGACGACGCCGCGGTCGATCTGCACGCCGGCGCCCTTGAGCCAGTCGAGGTTCGTCTTGATACCGGTGGCCATGATCACGACGTCGCAGACGAGATCGGCGCCGGCGGCGAACTTCAGCCGCTTCTTGCCCTTGGCGTCCTCGATCTTCGTGACCTTGACGTCGGTGCGGATGGCGACGCCGTGGGCCTCGAGCCAGCTCTCGACGACCTCCGCGCCCGCGGCGTCCACCATGCGCGGCAGGATCCGCGGCGCCACCTCGACGATGGTCAGCTTCGCGCCGAGCGCGAGGATCGAGTTGAGGATCGTGAACGAGATGAAGCCGGCGCCCACCATCACCACGTGGCTGCCCGGCGCGATCGAGGCGATCACGCCGCGGCACTCGTCGAGCGTCCAGAAGGAGTGCACGTTGCGCCCGTCGGCCCCGGGCACGGGGGCGCGCACCGGCGCGGAGCCGGTGGCGATCAGGCAGTCGTCGTACTCGACCTTCGTGCCGTCGTCGAGCGTGCACACGTTGGTCTTCACGTCGAGCGCGGTCACCCGCCGCCCGAGGTGCGCCTTCACCTTCCACTGCGCGAGCAGCGCGGCGCTGGCCGTGAAGACGTGGCTCTCGGCGATCGAGCGGTCGAGGTAGTACGGCAGCACCATGCGCGAGTACGGCTTCTCGGCGCTCACCAGCGTGATCTCGGAGGGCTCGCGCTCCTCCTCGCGGATCGTGCGCATGGCGTTCATGCCCGCGGTGCCGCCGCCGATGATCAGGTGTCGGCGCGCCATCAGCGGCCTCCTCCGTTCGTCGCGAGCACGTGCGAGGCGCGCTCGCGCGCGAAATCGTGCAGCCAGTCGGCGGTGGGGACGTCCTCGTACTCGATGGCGGCCGTCGGGCACGCGTGTGCGCAGGCCGGATCGCCGCCACAGAGATTGCACTTGAAGGCCTTGCGCGTGGAGGGGTCGTAGAAGACCGTTCCGTACGGGCAGGCGATCGTGCAGAGCTTGCAGCCCACGCACCGGTCGTCGAGCACGTCCTTGGCGCCGGCGGCGTTGATGGTGATGGCGCCCACCGGGCAGGCGGTCATGCACCAGCCCTCGGCGCACTGCGTGCACGTGTAGGGCGCGTACGAGGTGTGGCCCTCGAAGGGCGACACGCGGATGACGGACTTCGCCGGCTGGAACGCGCCGACCTGCATGTACGAGCACGCGATCTCGCAGCGCAGGCAGCCGGTGCAGCGCTCGGGCGTGATCTTGAGAACTTTCACCGTTTCTTCTTCCCCCGTCCCTTGGTGCTGCCTTCCAGGCACTCGATGAACTCGTCGAGCGGGATGGCGGCCATGGTCATTCCCGCCGAGCCGCCGCGCGCGCCCAGCTCCACCGACACGCGCGAGATGGTTGCGTTGTCCGGCGCCTCCACGATCGTCACGAAGTCGTACGGACCGAGGACCGCGTACTGCGCGACGACGCGAGCGCCCATGCGGCCCACGTCGGCGTTGACCTTCCGGATCCAGCCGGGCCGCTCGCGAAGCACCTTGCGGCCGGACTCCGACAGCGTGCTGAGCATGACGTACAAGCTCACGGCGGGTCCTCCTTCGAAGCTCGTGGCCGCGAGAACGCGCGCCAGTATAGCACGCGATTTTTGACCATTCGGCACCATGGCTGGACGTGCAGCGCGGACTCCTGCCCCATGCAGGCCGTTTCACGAACCGTGCAGCGTCGCAGACGCGCGGCGGCGTCGGAACGGCCCGTTTCCCGCGTGGCACGTGCTTTGCCCCTCGTCCAGGCATGGCGGGTCCGCGTCCCGTCTCCATCGCCCTCGCCGCGCTCCTGACGCTCGCCGGCTGCGCCACCTCCACGCGCACGGCGCGGATGGGCCCGCTGGCCACGGGACCGCTGGTGACGCTGATCGTGACCGACGATCGCGCGGTGGTGGAGCGTGAGTGCCGCGAGGTGCCCGCGCTCGGGCCGATCCTCGGGTGCTCGATCTGGCGCACCGTGCACCCCGACGGCCGCACCGAGGTGAAGATGATGAAGGTCGTCCGCTACACCGACGCGCTGCCCTCGGCCCTCGCCCTCGAGATCGACGCCCACGAGCTCTGCCACGTGGTGGCCGCGCTTCAGCCGATCGACGATCCCTGCCACCTCGGCAACGGCGGCGTCGTCCAGTCTGTCGGCAACATCCGCGGGATGACCCGCTAAGAAGAAGAAGCGTCGGCGATCGAGGAGCGCCACGGCTTTGCCGGGGCGCTTCCGAGCGTTGGGGGGATCGAGGCGCGCCACGGCTTCGCCGGGGCGCGACGAGCGTTTGGGGGGTATGGGGGGCCATATCGGGGCCCCCCATCTAAACAGGCGCCTGTTCGCCCGAGGGCTTCAGGAATAGATAGACGCTCGTGAAGTCGCGCCGGCCGAGGCCGTGCGACGAGGCCAGCCGCAGCACCTGCTGGGCCGCGGGCGCGACCACGACCGGCACGCGCAGCTCGCGCGCGGCGTTCACGGCGAGCCCCAGGTCCTTCGCCATCAGGTCGGTCATGAATCCCGGCGTGTAGTCGTTCGACGAGGCCGACTTCGCCACGATCCCCGGCACCGGGTGCATGAACTGCATCACCCACGTGTTGCCGGACGACTTCGAGATGACGTCGGTCAGGATCCCGGCGTCGACGCCGAAGCCCTCGGCGATCCGGAACGCCTCGGCCACCGCCACCGCGGAGACGCCCGCGATCAGGTTGTTGCAGAGCTTCGCGACCTCGCCGCTGCCGACGGCGCCGACGTGGATGACGTTGGCGCCCATCGCGATCAGCGCCGGCCGGGCCTCCTCGACGTCGCGCGCCTCGCCGCCCACCATGATGGCCAGGGTTCCCTCCTCCGCGCGCGGAACGCCTCCGGAGACCGGCGCGTCGATGAAGCGCACGCCCTTCGCCGCGAGCGACTGCGCCACCCGGCGCGAGGCGGCCGGATCGACGGTGGACATGTCCACGCAGAGCCGGCCGGCCGTGAGGCCTTCGGCGATGCCGTTCTTGCCGAGGTAGGCCGTCTCGATGTGGGAGGACGAGGGCAGCATCGTGATCACGAGATCGCTGCGCCGCGCGGCGTCGGCGGCCGACTCCGCGCGTGTCGCTCCGCGCTTCTCGGCGTTCGCGAGCGCGGCCGGCGCCACGTCGTAGGCGACGACGCCGAACCCCTTCTTGACGAGGTTGCCGAGCATCGGCGCGCCCATCGTTCCCGTTCCGACGAATCCCACGTTCATGCTCGCTCTCCTTGTGCCGGCCGAATGGTGTCAGGCATGATCACGGCCCATGTCCGCGACGTCAAGTCCCGCGCGCGTTCGCGGCCTCGGTCTCATCGCGCTCGCCGCCGTCTCCTGGGGAACGACCGGCTCGGTGACGACGCTGCTGGTGACTCGCGCGGAGGCGACGCCGCTCGTCGTCGGCGCCGCACGCGTGCTGGTGGCGGCCGTCCTGCTGCTCGCGGCCGCGCGCGCGTCGCGCTGGAGGCGCGCCGGGGTGACGGGCGGGCTCTGGCCCGCGGCCGGCGACGTCTGGCGGTGCGTCGCGCTCGGCGCGTGCATGGCCGCCTTCCAGGCGACCTACTTCACCGCGGTCACGCGGGCGGGAATCGCCGTCACCGCGCTGGTGGCGATCTGCTCGGCGCCGATCATGATCGCGGCGCTGGCGGCGGTGCTGCTCGGCGAGCGTCCGACGCCGCGCCTGGCGCTGGCGCTCGTGCTCGGCGTGGCCGGCACCGGGTTGTTGGTGGCGGCGCCCGCCGCGGGAATGACCGCGCCGCGGCCGCTCAGCGGCGTGATCCTGGCACTCGGCGCGGGACTCGCCTACGCGCTCTACGTCGTGCTCGCCAAGGGTGCGGTGGCCCGGATGGCGCCGCTGCCGCTGGCCGCGCTCACCTTCGCCGTGGCTGCGGCGCTCACGGCGCCGGCGCTGGCCACGCCCGGCGCCGGACGCCAGCTGGCGCTCGGATGGCCGTGGCTTCTCTACCTCGGCGCGGTGACGACAGCCGGCGCGTACGCGCTCTACACGGCGGGACTCCGGCACGTCCCGGCGTCGGCGGCGGGCGTGGCGTCGCTGCTCGAGCCGCTCACGGCGACGCTGCTGGGCGTGATCCTCTTCGGCGAGCGCCTCGGCGTCGCAGGGTGGGCGGGGGCGGTGCTGTTGCTCGGCGCGCTCGTGCTGCTGGTTCTGGCCGAGCGGCGCTGACGCCGCTGCTCAGGGCATCGTGATCGTCGTGGCGTCCCCGTTGCTCGAGATCGTGAACGTGCTGTTGACCGAGTCCGCGCCATAGGCGTAGGCGGCCCAGCCGGACGGCGGTGGCGGCACCATCGCCATGAACGGCCCGGCCGTCTGACCCAGGCCGTTCGTCACGACGGACGTGAGATCGGCGAGCGCGGGAGGCGCGACGTTCATGTGCGCCGAGTAGACCGCGACCGCCGACGCCATCGCCCGGATGTCGCCCTGGGCCTTCGCGATGCGGGCCTTCGCCTGCACGTTGGCGTAGAGCGGGATCGCAATCGCCGACAGGATCCCGATGATGGCCACCACGATCAGCAACTCGATGAGCGTGAACCCCGCCTGTCGCCCTCGCACAGTGCGCCCCTCTCTCGGCCCGCCGATGTTGGCGGCCGTCGTGTCACCTCGTTGCAGGTGGAGTGCCACAACCCTCAGCCCTATGAAATCAGCCATTTGACTCACGAATGGAGCTCTGCGGCTGCCGTAGGCTGGTCCGTATCTTGTCAGCGGCCGACGGAAATCGTCAGTCACGGCCAGTCCGGATCGGCCGGCTCACCGCCCGGCTGAACGTGCAGTTCGGGATGACCGCCGAGTGCTTGCCCGAGCCGCCGGCCACGACGACGTAGACGTCGTCGGGCGACGGCACCTGCGGCATCAGCGCCGCCGGATCGCTCACCGCGTTCATCCAGGCGGGCCAGTCATGCATGCCCCACATGCCGGCCAGCTTGAGGCGGCCGAGCGGCAGGCGCGCGTGCTCGTAGACGAATCGCTGCACGTCCGCGCGCGCGAAGCCGTCCTCCGCGATCGTGCGCGCGTGCTCGGGCCCGAGCGCCACGAGCAGCTGGCTCTGGGCGAAATACCAGCCGACGTTCGAGCCGAGGGAGACGGCGGTGTCGCAGAGCGTGGTGAGGATCCCCGAGGCCGACGTGGAGACGTGATCGTTCACGTTATGCGGCGGCTCGCCGCCGTACACGGTCACCGTGTCGCCGCTCGCCATCGGCTCCCAGGGCGACGCCGCCTCGTTCTCCGCGATGCAGAACGAGAACTTCGCAGGGCTGCCCTGCGTGGCCATGTCGTAGCGGCCGGGCCAGGCGCCGCCGACGTTCAAGAGGATGAGCCGGATCGCGCGGCCGATGGTCGCGTTGGCGCGGAAGCCGGGGCCGAAGCAGCCGCTGCCGCCGTGCAACCCGAGCTCGAGGCCGTACGGACCGTTGACGACGAGCAGCGGCGCCACCGGATGCGTCGTCGCCTGCACGCCGTAGAGGTTGAACGCGCGGTCGAGCATCGCGTCCACCGCGGCCGCCACGACCGGGAACGCGCGCGGCTCGCAGCCCGCCATCACCGCGTTGACGGCCAGCTTCTCGAGCGTCACCTGCCGCCACAGGGGCGGCATCACGCCGAGGCTCCTGGCGCCGTCGCGGCCGCCGAGCATCGCGCTCACGCGCTCCTCGGTGGGCGCGATGATCGGCAGGCCGTCGGCCCAGTTGCGCGCGGTGAACGCGTCCAGGATGGCGACGGGATCATCGCCAACCGTGATCGGGTCTGTCGTCGCGGGGTCCGCGAGGCCGGCGTGGGCCGCGGCCGTGGCTGCGGTCGCCCGGTCTTTCGTCCCGGCGCCGGCCGCGCCCGAGATGAGCGCGCTCAGCTGCTCGAAGGCCTGCTGCGCGCGTCGAGCGATCGCCTCGGGACGCTCACCGCCGAGCGGGTGCTCGACGACGAGCAGCGGCAGCGCGGAGACGCCCTGGGCGCCCATCTCGCTGACCGCGAGCCCCTGGAAGGCCGTCGTCCCGATGAGCCCGGCCGGCGTGCCGCGCTTGGCCAGCGCGATCGTGTCGTGGAGACTCCACGACGTGCACGACCCTCAGTCGGCGGAGCCGGCGAAGACGACGTCGCACGCCTTCGCCAACTCGTCGATCAGCTCGGGCGACGCCGGCGTGGAGGCGTTGGCCTTCTTGCGATGGACGACGGCGGCCACGCCGTAGCGCTCGCGCAGCAGCGCGCCGAGGTCGCCGACGAGGCGGTCGAAGTTCGACTTGGTGTTGTCGAGGAAGCCGACGGTGCGGCCGTTCCAGCTCTGGGGCAGCGACGGCACGGCCACCGTCTGCGCCTTCACGACGCCGACGGGACTCAGGACGCGGATCTGGGCCATGACTTCTCCTCTATTATTTCTTCTTCAACCCGGTCGAGCGCGTGAGAAGGCGTCCGACCGTCTCGTGCAGCTCGGTCAGCATCGAGCGCTTGACGCGGACCGTGATCGACTCGACGGGCTCCGTGCTGCCGACCTTGTGGATGACGAGGGTGCCTGTGAACTCCGCCGCGCGCTCGTCGACCGCGGCGAGGCCGCGCATCTGCAGTAACTCCCATGTGTCCGCCATGGCGGCCATCTTACAATAGGCGTTCGATGGTCATCGCCGTGGACGTCGGCACGTCGTCGGCCCGCGCGAGCGCCTACGCCGCGGACGGGCGGCCCGTGGCCGGCCTCTACCACCAGGCGCCCTACGAGCCGCGCGTCACCGCCGACGGCGGCGTCGAGCACGATCCCCGGGTCCTCCTCGACGCCGTCGCCACCTGCCTCGACGCCGTGTGCGCGCGCGCCGGGCGCGCCACCATCCTCGGCGTCGGCCTCAGCACCTTCTGGCACGGCCTCTGCGGCTTCGACGCCGCCGGCCAGGCGGTGACGCCCGTATACATGTGGGCCGACGCGCGCAGCGCGCGCGACGCCGGCCTGCTGCGCTCCGCGCTGGACGAGGCGGAGCTGCACGAGCGCACGGGCTGTCATCTGCACTCGTCGTACTGGCCGGCCAAGCTGCGGTGGTTCGCGCGCGAGCGCCCCGCCGAGGCGCGGCGGGTCACGCGCTGGGGATCGTTCGGCGAGCACCTGGAGCTGACGCTGTTCGGCGAGGCGGCGACGAGCGTGTCGATGGCGTCGGCCACGGGCCTCTTCGACCTCGCGGCCGGGGCCTGGGACGCCGAGGCGCTCGCGGCCGCCGGCATCGAGCCGCACCACCTCTTTCGGGTCGTCGATCGCACCGAGGGACGGCGCGGGCTACGCCGCGAGTGGGCCGCGCGCTGGCCCGCGCTGCACGCGGTGCCCTGGTTCCCCGCCGTCGGCGACGGCGCCGCCGGCAACGTCGGCTCCGACTGCACCGAGCCGGACCGGATCGCGCTCAACGTCGGCACCTCGGCCGCGCTGCGCATCGCCACCGACGGGACCCGGCCACCGCCGCGCGGCCTCTGGCGCTACGGCGTCGACCGTGGCCGCCTGCTGCTCGGCGGCGCCACCTCCGAGGGCGGCAACGTGTACGCGTGGTGCCGTGAGACGCTCCGGCTGCCCGACGACGCGACGCTCGAGCGGCGGCTCGAGACGATGCCCCCGGACGGCCACGGCCTCACCGTGCTGCCGTTCCTGGCCGGCGAGCGGGCGCCCGGCTGGCGCGGCGACCGTCACGGCGCGGTGGCCGGGCTGTCGCTCGACACGGGGGCGCTCGAGATCCTGCGCGCCGCGCTGGAGGCGGTCGCGCTGCGCCTGGCGCTCGTCTACCGTCTCCTCGCGCCGCACGCCGCGCGCGCGCACCTGATCGTCGCCTCCGGCGGGGCCGTGACGCGCTCGCGCGCCTGGAGCCGGATGCTGGCCGACGCGCTCGGTCATCCGGTGACGTGGTCGCACGAGCCGGAGACGACGAGCCGCGGCGCCGCCCTGCTCGCGCTGCACGCGCTCGGCGCCCTGCCCGACCTCGCCGCCGCGCGCGCGCCGCTCGGCGAGACCTTTGAACCCGATCCGGCGCACCACGCGCGGTACCGCGACGCGCTCGCGCGGCAGCGCGCGTTCGACGAGAGGGTATGATCGTGCCCATGGCCGCGACCCCCGAGATCCGTATCGTCAACGATCCGAGCGCGCTCGCGGAGACCGCGGCGCAGGAGGTGCTCGAGGTCGCGCGCGCCGCCGTCGCCGCGCGCGGGCGCTTCACGGTGGCGCTGGCGGGCGGCTCCACGCCGCGCGAGACGTACCGGCGGCTCGCGCAGCCGCCGCTCGCCGCGCAGATGCCGTGGGACCGCACCGTCCTCTTCTTCGGGGACGAGCGGGGCGTGCCGCCGGATCACGCGGATTCCAACTACGGCATGGCACACGCGGCGCTGCTCTCGCGGGTGCCGATCCCGCCCGACCGCGTCTTCCGCATTCCCGGCGAGCGCGCCGATCCCGACGCCGTCGCGGCGGAATACGCGCGGACGATGGCCGAGGTGCTGGGCGTGCGGCGCGGCGAGGTGCCGCGGCTCGATCTGATCCTGCTCGGCCTCGGCGTCGACGGCCACACCGCCTCCCTGTTTCCCGGCTCGCCGGTGCTCAAGGAGACCTTTCGCACCGTGGCCGCCGTCCACGCGGCGGCCGCGAGCATCCCGCAGCGCTTCACGCTGACGTACCCGATCCTCAACGCCGCCGCCTGCGTGATCTACCTCGTGTCGGGCGCGGAGAAGGCCAAGGTCGTGAAGGCCGCGCTCGGCGATCGCTCGAGCGGACTGCCGGCGGCGATGGTGAGCCCGGTCGACGGCCGCCTGCTCTGGATCCTCGATCGCGCGGCGGCGTCGCTGCTTCCTTCG
Source organism: Candidatus Rokuibacteriota bacterium (assembly GCA_003220225.1). Taxonomy (GTDB): domain Bacteria; phylum Methylomirabilota; class Methylomirabilia; order Rokubacteriales; family CSP1-6; genus AR12. The sequence continues at coordinate 74,055 of QHRU01000060.1, read as the reverse complement.
TCACGGAGGGCTTCCTGATGGACGACTCCTTCGCGGACCGGCGGCTCGCCACGCTCCGCAACCAGTTCGGGGGCCATGCCGTACGCCGATGAACCGTTCTCGCTCGTCATCTTCGGCGCATCGGGCGACCTGACGCACCGCAAGCTCATGCCCGCGCTGTGGAGCCTGTACGCGGCGCGGACGCTGCCCGAGCCCTTCGCCATCATCGGCACCGCGCGCAGCGAGATGTCCGACGAGGCGTACCGCACGCGCGCGCGCGAGAGCGTGACGCGCTTCGCGCGCCTCAAGATCCCCTCGCAGCACGTGTGGGACCGGTTCGCGGGCAGCCTGTACTACGTCCCCGGCGACCCGACCAGCCCCGAGCTGTACGGGCGCCTCAAGCAGCGGCTCGAGCAGATCGAGACCGCTCGCGGCGGTCCGCGCAACCGGCTCTTCTACTGCGCGACGCCGCCGAGCCTCTACGACGACATCGTCGCCAACCTCGGCGCCGCCGGCCTCGCGCGCGTGGAGGGCGGCTGGACGCGCATCATCGTGGAGAAGCCGTTCGGCCGCGACCTCGAGAGCGCGCGGGCGCTCAACCGCCAGATCACCGGTGTCTTCGCCGAGGAGCAGGTCTATCGGATCGATCACTACCTCGGCAAGGAGACCGTCCAGAACATCCTCGTCTTCCGCTTCGCCAACGGCATCTTCGAGCCGGTGTGGAACCGCAATCACGTGGCCGAAGTGCAGATCACGGTGGCCGAGACGATCGGCGTTGAGGGGCGCGGCTCGTACTACGAGGAGTCGGGCGCGCTGCGCGACATGGTGCAGAACCACATGCTCCAGCTGCTCTGCCTGATCGCGATGGAGCCGCCGGTGACGTTCGACGCCGGCCCCGTGCGCGACGAGAAGAACAAGGTCATGCACGCGATCCGACCGATCGACCCCGCGAAGGTGGACGAGGTCGCGCTGCGCGCTCAGTACGGCCCCGGCTACGTCGACGGCAGGCCCGTGCCGGGCTACCGGCAGGAAAAGGGCGTCAAGCCGGACTCGACCACGGAGACGTTCGCGGCGCTGCGGCTGGAGATCGACAGCTGGCGCTGGGCGGGCGTGCCGTTCTACCTGCGCACCGGCAAGCGGCTCGCGAAGCGAGTGAGCGAGATCGCCATCCGTTTCCGGCGCACGCCACACATGATCTTCCGCCGCGACCCCGCCGGGGTGGAGCCCAACCTCCTGGCCATCCGCATCCAGCCCGACGAGGGCATCTCGCTCACCGTCGTCGCCAAGGAGCCGGGGCCGGATCTCAAGCTGGCGCCCGTCACCCTCGACTTCAAGTACGGCGAGGTGTTCGGCGCCGAGCCGCCGGAGGCGTACGAGCGGCTGCTGCTCGACGCCATCCACGGCGACGCGACGCTCTACGCGCGCGGAGACTGGGTGGAGCAGGCATGGGCGCTGCTGGAGCCGGTGCTGGAGGCGTGGAGCCGGACGCCCGCCGCGCTGCCGACGTACGAGGCCGGCTCCTGGGGACCGCCGGAGGCCGATGCGTTCATCGCGCGCGACGGCGGTGCCTGGCGCCAGCCGTAAGCGAGTGGTCACGCCCTTCGAGGCCCTCGCGGCGGCGCGGCGGCCGCGGCATCGCACGCGCGTCGCGCTCGTTCCGGTGGCGCTCGCGCTGGTCGTGGTCGCGGTGGCGCCCGCCGCCGGCGCCGGTCGCGACAGCACCGGCGGCGCCACACGCGCGCCGCAGTTCGCGGACTATCCGGCCGGCGCCGTCTTCCGGGGAACGCCGGCGGCGCCCGACTTCAAGCGGAATCCCGCGGCGGAGCGCTTCGGCACCCTTCTGCGCGAAGGCGCGCGCCGCGGGCCGAACTTCGCCGGTCATCTCCGCGTCGTCGAGTGGAGCTGCGGAGCGAGCTGTCAGTCGTGGATGATCGTGAACACGAAGACGGGACGGATCCAGGATGCGCCGGAGCCGGCGGCTTTCGGGCTCGACTTCCAGCTCACCAGCCGCCTGCTCATCGTGAACACGTTCGCACGATTCAAAGCCGAGGATCCGCCGTGGGGGGTGCCCACGGCGAAGTACTACGTCTGGCGCAACGACCGCTTCGAGCTGATCCACACGCGAGCGACGCCGAGGAGCCGCCCGCAACCTCGCTAGCACCCCCGGTCGGCGGCGTTACCGCTTCTTGCCGTCGTTCGAGGCGTAGTAGCTCTGATAGTAGCGGTAGTAATCGTAGTAGTAGCCGTCGCGCTTGAGGTTGACGCTGTTCATCACGACGCCGAGGATGCGGCCCTTGACCGCCTCGATCTGCGCGGTGGCGCGGCGGATCACGTCGTAAGGCACCTTGCCCGCCTGCACGACGAGCACGACGCCGTCGGTGAACGCGGTCAGCGCGATGGCGTCGGCGACCGAGACGACCGGCGGCGAGTCCAGCATCACCAGGTCGAACTCCGCGCCCGCGGCCTCCAGCGACTCCCGCATGCGGTTGGAGCCCACCAGCTCGGCCGGGTTCGGCGGCAGGGGGCCGCTGGTGAGCACGAAGAGGTTGGGCACCGCCGTCGGCTGCGCCATCTCGGCGAACGGCACGGCGTCGAGCAGCGCGCTGGTGAGGCCGCGCGCGTTGCCGAGACCGAAGATCCGATGGAGCGTCGGGCGCCGCAGGTCGGAGTCGACCAGGCAGACGCGCTGGCCCGTCTGCGCGGTGACGACGCCGAAGTTCGCCACGGTGGTGGACTTGCCCTCGCCGGGGCTCGACGACGTGACCACGATCGTGCGGCACTTGTGGTCGAGGCCCGCGAACTGGATCGACGTGCGCAGGCTACGATACGACTCCGCCGCCGGCGACTTCGGATCGTAGTGGGCGACCAGGCTTCCGGCCGGGCCCTGCGGCATCTTCCGTGGTGGCTCGGCCATGCTCAGCGCCTCCCGGCGAACATGGGCACGATGCCGATGACCGGCAGCCCGAGGTAGCGCTCCACGTCGTCGGGGGTCTTCACCGTGGTGTCGAAGTACTCGATCGTGAGCGCCACGCCCACGCCGACGAAGAGCCCGACCAGCACGCTGACGACGAGGTTGATCGTCTTGCGCGGCCGGATCGGCGCCAGCGGCACCGGCGCCTCCTCGATCACGCTCACGTTGTTCGTCTCCAGCCCGCCCGTCACGCCCGTCTCCTTGAGACGCTTGAGGACGGCCTCGTAGAGCTGCTGGTTGGAGTCCGACTCGCGCTGCAGCGCGAGGTACTGGATCTCCTTCTCGTTCAGCTCCTGTCCTTCCTTGCGCAGCTGGTTGACGTTGCCGAGCAGCGTCTCCTCGCGCGCCCTGGCCACGCGGAACTCCGTCTGCACGGCGCGCAGCAGGGTCTTGATCTCGCCGTCGATCCGCTGGGCCACCTGGTCGATCTGCGCCTGGACCTTGAGGACCTCGGGATGCTTGTCCTTGTAGGTCTTCAGCAGCTTCGACTTCTGCACGTCGAGCTCCGCCGCCTCCTGCTTCAGCTTCTGGATGAGGGTGTTGTCGGCCACCGTGAAGATCGTCTGGATGCCGCCGCGGTCGGCGGCGATGCGCGCCAGCTCGTTCATCTTCGCCTCGACGGACAGGCGCTGGGCCTGGGCCTCGAGGTAGGCCTTGTTGAAGTCCATGATCTTCTGCGCGGTGATCTGGCGCTGCTCCTGCAGCCCCATGATCCCGGACTTCACGCGGTAGTTCTGCAGCGCCACCGACGACTCCTGGACCTTGTTCTTGAGGCCGCTCATCTGCTCGGTGAGCCATGCCAGCGCGTCCTGCGCCCCCTTGAGCTTGAGGTCCAGGTTGTACTTGGCGTATTGCCTGGCCAGCGCGTTGGTGATCTCCGCGGCGAGCGCCGGATCGCGGTGCTCGAACTTCACGAGCACCAGGCGCGTGTTGCGCTTGGGCTCGATGGTCACGCCCGCCTGGAACGCGCGGATGGGATCGGCCGCGCGGGCGAGCTCGGGCACGCGCTGCTTGAGGTTCAGCGCCTCGATGGTCTTCTCGACGATCGGGCGGCTCGTGATGATCTCGTACTGGGTGCGGTAGTAGTCCTGGGTGGGGGCGCCGATCGGCGTGACGTCCTGGATGTTCAGCACCTTCGGCGGCTCGGGCTCGATGAGCACCGTCGCCGTCGCCTGGTACATCGGCGTCTGCAGGAACGTCCAGATGGCCACCGTGAGCACGGTGACCAGGAACAGGCCGGCCACCAGCCAGCGGTGCTTGCGAAGGATCCGCCAGTAGTCCTTGAGGTGCGCCTCGCGCTCGCGGGGATGGTGGACCTGGTCAGGTGAGATCAAAAGAAGCTCTCCGGTACGACGATGACGTCGTTTTCGATGATCCGGATGGCCTTGTCCCGCTGGCCACGGCGGATCACGTCGTTCATGTCGATGCTCAGCGTCTGCTGGCCGCGGTCGGTGGTGCGGATGACGCGGGTCCGCCCGGGCGCCGCCTTGTCGGTGAAGCCCCCGGCGATGGTGATGCCCTCGAGCACGTTGGTCTCCTTGTCGAGCTGGTAGGCGCCCGGCTTCTTGACCTCGCCGAACACGAAGAACGTGTTGCCCCTGGGCACCAGCACGGTGTCGCCGTCCTCGAGGCGGAAGCTCTTGTCGCGCGGCACCGCGCCGGCGAGGTCGAGCGAGATCGTCTCCTGCCGGCCCGCGGCGGTCCGCCGCAGCACCTTGACGCCGGCCGGCGCCGCCGTGTTCGCGAAGCCGCCGGCCAGCGTGATGGCTTCGAGCACCGACGTCTCCTTGTCGAGCGGGAAGGTGCCGGCTTTGCCGACCTCGCCCAGCACGAAGATGGCCGACGCCTTGGGGACGAACATCATGTCACCGTTCTCGAGGAAGATGTTCTCCTTGGTGTCGCCCGCCTGGATCTTGCGGAGGTCGAATCGCAGGATGCTGCTGCCCGCCCCCGGCGTGGCGCGCACGACCAGGACGTCCTTGCCCGCGCTCTTCGACAGCCCGCCCGCCTTCGACAGCACCTCGAGCAGCGTGGTCGGGCCCGTGAGGTAGAAGAGACCCGGCTTCTCCGCGTCCCCGATCACGTGGACCTTCCTGGAGAGGTATTCCTTCACGGCCACGATGACCTGGGGATTGACGAGATAGTCCTTCTCCAGGAGATCGCGCAGCCGCTTCGCGAACTCCGTGGTGGTCAGCCCGACTGCGGGCACGCTCCCGATGAGGGGGAACGGCACGCGACCGTCCAGCGTGACCGGGTACTCCTTCGAGAGGTCGTCGTGGCCCCAGACGGTGACCTTGAGCACGTCGCCGGGACCGATCGTGTACTCCTGGGCGGCCGTGGGGCGGACGGACGCGCCCGCGACGATCACGAGCAGGACGACGGCGAGCAGGCGAACCGTACCACTCATGCGCATGCTAGGACTCTCGCGGTCGGGACGACGCGGACGGCCGGTCCACCGCCACCGCTAAAACGAGAGGGTGACCTTGGCCCCGACGATATCGTTCTTGAAATCGAAGTTGTCGAAATTAGAGTCTCGCCGGGTGTGCGTGTAGTCCGCGCCGATCCCGAGCCAGCGCTGGATCTGGTAATCGAGGCCGACGCCCAGGCCGGCGAGCTCATCGTAGCGCCACGCCCGGACGCCGTTGAGCTTGGCCACCTTGTCCGGGTACTGGTTGATGCCGCCGAAGAGCCGAACGGTGCCGGTGAGCTTCGGCGTGAAGCGCTGCTCGATGCCCAGCGTCACCATATTGGCCAGGTACCATAAGTTCGTCGCGAAGATCGACTCCGCCACGAACCGCTCGGTCAGGAGCGTGATCCGCGTGCGGCCGGTCGGCGTCCACACCCAGTCGCCGCTCGCCACCACGCCGCGATACGCCGTGCGGTCGCTGTCGCGAGGCTCGCGGTCCTCGTAGCCGACGCGGAAGGTCGAGACGAGCCGGCTCGTGATCTCGCCGCGCACGCCGACGACGCCGATGTAGCGGTCGACGTCGCGCTGCGACTGGTGGTCGAACTCCTTGAAGCCGTACGAGCCGTTCGCGAGCAGATCCGTCTTCGGGGCGACCTTCCAGAAGGCCGTCAGGCCCCACGTGTGCTCGTCGCGGTCCAGCCCGTTGGCGGCGGCCAGGTCGAAATTGACGTGCGTCCAGTTGTAATCGGCGCCGAGGGCGAAGCGCCGCGCGAGCGCGTACTCGACGGACGGGGCGAGGACGTTGGTCGTGCTCTTGATCCGGCCCGTGAGCTCGGTGCCGGGCGGATCGGTCGTGTGCGCGAAGTCCTCCTTCACAGCGAGCGACAGCCCGCCGGGGAAGTTCAGCGCGAGCTTGCCGAGCAGGAAGACGTGCGTCGCGTCCTGCTTGTCCATGTCCATGAAGTGGAGGAACTCGGCGCGCACGCCGAGGTCGAGGCGGTGCGCGCCCAGCGGCAGCTCGAGCACGATTCCGGGGATCGTCTTGATGATGAGGTCGTCTTTGGCGTGGCTGGGCGTCTGGAAGACGTTCGACTCGTACTCGGCGCGCTCGGTGACGAAGGGCGTGATCTTGAACCCCGGAAGGTCGAGGTCGGGGGCGACGGCGTTCATGTCGATGGCCGCCGCCGGCGGGACCCGGAGAGCCAGCGTCGCGCCGAGCGTCAGGAGTGCAACAAGCAAGATACCGGCCGACCGCCGTCGAGTCATGTCGTGTCGAAAGCCCCCCGCCCCCGGTGAACCTACGGCCCCCCGCTCGGATCCCGGCGTCACCCGATGCGGTCAGCCCACATCGGAATGACAGTAACTTTAGGATGATACGGAAGCTGAACGCATCGAGTCAACGATGATTACTTAGGGGTTTGCAAGACACGAGCGGTGGTGTACTCGGCATATGTATACACCCCCATCCATCCCTCCCACAGCAAGACCTGGAGGGAGGTGCCCTGCTTCTCGTAGACCTGAACGATTCCGTGCTGCGCGGTCTTGGTCGTGCTCAGGTGCCGCCAGCCGTTGGCCTCGAGCGTGGTGCGGGTGGCGGTGGCCAGGCTCTCGATCTCGACCCGGCCGCGATAGACCTCGCGGGCGGCCTGCACCGTGGGCGTCTCGATGGCCATGGACTCGCTCGACAGGTAGGTCATACCTTTCGACACCGGGATGTCCTCGAACTGGCTCTTCACGATCCGCGGCGGATTGCTGGCACACGCGGCCAGCGCGAGGGCGGCGGCCGCGACGGCGATGAGACGGGTGGAAATCATACGATGATCCTAGCAAAGCCGGCCGGTCGCCGACCAAGGAAAAGCGGTCAGCGGAGCCGGATGAGCCGGGCGAAATCGGCCTCCACCGCCCGCGCGACCTCGGTCACCTGCTCCGGGGCGAGGTCTTCGTCGAGGAGCAGGACGACGATGGCGCGGCCGCGCTTCGTCTTGCGCCCGACGTGCATCGAGGCGATGTTGACGTTGAGCCCTCCGAGGATCGAGCCGATACGTCCCACCATGCCCGGGCGGTCCTCGTAGGACAGGACCAGGATGTAGCCCTCCGGCGTGAACTCGATGTGCAGGTCGCGCAGCTGCACGATGCGCGGCTGGCCGTCGAAGACGGTGCCCGCGATCAGCTTCTTGCCCTCGGCCGTCTGCGTGCACACCGTCAGCATGCTCTTGTAGGCGCCCGTCGACTCCGTGCGGTGGATCTCGACCTCCACGCCGCGCTCGCGCGCGACGAGGTGCGCGTTGACGAGGTTGACGGGACCCGCGGTCACGGGATCGAGGAGCCCGGCCAGCACCCCGCGCGCGAGGAGCTCCGGATCCGTCTCCGCGATGGCGCCGGCCACGGTCACCTCCACGCGCGCGAGGTGCTCGGGGTCGAGCTGCACGCAGAAGCGGCCGAGCACCTCGGCCAGCGCGACGAAGGGGCGCAGCTCTTCGACCGTGGTGGCGTCGGCGACGGGGATGTTGACGGCGTGCTCGACGAGGGCGCCGTCGCGAAAGGCCACGAGCTGGCGCGCCACGTCCACCGCGACGTTGACCTGCGCCTCCGCGGAGTTGGCGCCGAGGTGCGGCGTCACGACCACGCGCGGGTGTGCGATGAGCCGGCGCAGCGTCTCCGAGCGGGGCGGCTCCTCGCTCCAGACGTCGATGGCGGCCCCCGCCACGTGGCCGCTCTCCAGCGCGGCGAGCAGGTCCGCCTCCACCACGATCCCGCCGCGCGCGCAGTTGACGACGCGCGCGCCCGGCCGCAGCAGCGCCAGCTCGCGCGCGCCCGCCATGCCCTCCGTCTCGGGCGTGAGCGGCACGTGGAAGGTGACGACGTCGGCCTCGCGCAGCAGCGCGTCGAAGTCCGGCACCAGCCGCGCGCCGACGTCGCGCGCGCGCGCCTCCGGGATGTAGGGATCGTAGACGAGCAGTCGCGCGGGCTCGAACCCGCGCAGCCGCGCGGCCACGCGCAGGCCGACCTTGCCGAGCCCGACCACGCCGAGCGTCTTTCGGTGGAGCTCGGCGCCGTAGATCGAGCGGTCCCACTCGAGCGCCTTGAGCCGCGCGTGCGCATCGGGGATGCGCCGCACCAGCGCGAGCAGCATGCCGACGGTGTGCTCCGCCGCCGACACGACGTTGCCGTGCGGCGCATTGACGACGACCACGCCGCGGCGCGAGCACGCGTCGACGTCGATGTTGTCCACGCCGACCCCCGCGCGCCCGATGATCCGCAGCCGCGGCGCGCGGTCGAGCAGGCCGGCCGTCACCGCGGTGGACGAGCGGGTGACGAGCGCCTCGCAGTCGGTGAGCGCCTCCGCCAGCGCCTCGGGCGACGGCTTCATGAGCTGGCGCACGTCGAAGCCGTGCTCGCGGAGGTAGGCGATGCCCTCCGGCGCGATGGCATCGACGACGACCGTGCGCACGTCAGCCCTGGATGGAGTAGCCGCCGTCCACGGCGATGGCGGCGCCGGTCACGAAGTCCGAGGCCGCGCTGGCCAGGAAGACGGCGATGCCGGCCATGTCGTCGATCGTTCCCCAGCGCTGGGCCGGCGTGCGGCGCAGCACGTTCTCGTTGAGACCGGGGACCTCACGCTTGGCCGCGGCCGTGAGGTCCGTCTCGATCCAGCCGGGCAGCACGGCGTTGACCTGGATGTTGTCGGCCGCCCACGCGGTGGCCATCGACTTCGTGAGCTGCACGATGCCGCCCTTCGAGGCGGCGTAGGCAGGTGCGAACGACGCGCCGAAGATCGACATCATCGAGCCGATGTTGATCACCTTACCGCCCCCCGCCTGCTTCATGAGCGGATACGCGGCGTGCGAGCAGAGGAAGGCCGAGGTGAGGTTCGTGTCGAGCACGCGGCGCCACTCGGCCAGCGTGTACTCGTGGATCGGCTTGCGGATGTTCGTGCCGGCGTTGTTGACGAGGATGTCGAGGCGCCCGAAGCGCTCGCGCGTCGTGCTCACGAGCCGCGCGACCGCGGCCTCGTCGGTCACGTCGACGCTCACCGCGAGCGCGGGCGCGCCGAGCCCTTCGATCTCCGCGACCGCGCGCCTGGACTTGTCGGCGTTGCGCGCCGCCACCACGATGCCGGCGCCCGCCGCGGCGAGACCACGCGCCATCCCGAGCCCGATCCCACCGTTGCCACCGGTCACGACGGCCACCCGCCCCTTGAGGTCGAACACGCTGGCCTCCCGTTCGCTGTAAGGATTACATCTGCCGTTTAGGCCTTGTAGTTCTTGCAACCATTCGGAGATCGCTCCGCTTATCGGACGCGCGGTTGCGACGCGTTTCCCCCTGGCATGACGGGTGCACCGGCACGCGCGCGAAGCACTCAGACTCCGACCGCCGACGGAGGGTACCTCAAATGATCGCCGGCGTCCGACTCTTTCGCCACGGCGCCTCCGTCGGCTCGCGCGTGGCGCCTCACCTCTGGTGCTTCGTCCTCGCCGGCGGGACGCCGCGGCGCGGGCCGGCAACGCTCAAGCGCGCGCTCGAGCGCGCCACGCGGCTGGCCCCCGCGCATCGCGTGGTGGCCGTCGTCTCGCGCGACTCCGCGCCGCACTGCGCCGGCCTTCTCGCCGAGACGCCGGACGTCGCGACCATCGTGCAGCCCGCCTACCGCGGCAGCGCGGCCGAGCTGTTCCTGCCGGCGCTGCTCGTCGCGCGGCGTGATCCCGACGCGGTGATCCTCGCGCTGCGCGCCGACGAGACCCACGACGGGCCGGTCGCGCCGTGTCTGGCCCGCGCGATCCGTGCCATCGGCGTGCGGCCCGATCTGACCGTCCTCGTCGGCGCGCGTCCCCGGACAACGCGCGCGCCCGACGGCTTCGTCGAGCCGGGCTCGCCCCTGGACGGCCTCGAGGACCTCTCCCTGCTCGCCGTTCGCCGCTTCGTCTACGAGGCCCCGCGGGGGCTCTGTGCTCGCGGCCTCCTGGCGCCGGCGGCGCTCGCGGTACGGGCGCGCGCGCTGGTCGCGCTCGGTCGGCGCTACATTCCCGAGGTGCTGGAGACGCTCGAGCCGCTCGAGGACGTGGCCGACGCGCCTGAAGCGACGCTGCTCGCCGAGGCCGTGTACGAGTGCATGCCGTACGCGAGCCTGTCGCGCGAGTTCCTCGAGCGCGTTCCCGACCTCGCCGTGCTGCCGGTGCCCGACGCGCTGCGCGAAGTCGGCGAGGCCGTGACCCAACTCGCCTCCTGAGATGACGTCGCTCACCGAGGTCGCGGCGTTCCGCCTCGGCCGCCGTCGCGGCCACGCCCACGCGGTCTGGGCGCCCGCGGGCGTGCCGGTCACCGTCGCCTCCTCGTGGCCGCTCGGCGTCGCCCTCACCGCCTGGGCCATGGCCGACGCGCTGTTGCCCGACGCGGTCCCCGGCCGCTCGGCGGGCGCCTACGCCGCCACCGCCGTGGCCACCGCGGCCGCGCTCGCATCGGCCTTACCGTTCGGGCGGCGTGATCGAGGCTAACGCGCGGCCGGCAGCCGCAGCGTGACCCGCGCGCCGTCGGCCAGCGACTCGAACTCCAGCGTCCCACCATGCAGCCGCGCCACCCGCTCGACGATGATGAGCCCGAGACCGCGGTGGCCGGGCTTCGTCGACTGGAGCAGGCGGATCAGCAGCGTGGGATTGGTCGTCCGCAGTCCCGGTCCGCGATCGCGCACCGCGAGCAGCGCCTGGCCATCGGGCCCCGACGTCCCCGAGACCTCCGGCGGCACCGCCCCCGTTGGCGTCGCCTCGACCGCGTTGGCGATCAGCTCGCCGATCGCGCGCACCAGGAGCGCCTCGTCCCCCGTCACCCGCGGCCACGGGCCCGCGCCGAGCGTCACCCTCGCGTGCCCGCGCGCGTCGCGGGCGCGCTCGGCGAGGGCCCTCAGATCGTGCGTGCGCGGCGGCTGCGGCTCGAGCGCGGCCACACCGAGCGCGGCCGGGAGCATGTCGGAGAGCCGTGCGAGCTGCTGCAGGACGGTACGCAGGCTCTCGGCGGCGGTGGGATCGTCGGCGACGGTCCGCTTGAGGACCTCGAGGTGCATCACCGCGGAGTTGAGCGGGCCGCGCAGATCGTGCAGCAGCCGGACGAGCTCGGCAGGCAACGGGCGGTCCGCGGACCCTCCGGACGCGCCCGTCATCAGGTCAGGCGCGCCGACTTCACCGCCTGAATGCCGTATTTCGCCAGCTTGTTGTAGAGCGTCTTGAGGCTGATGCCGAGCAGCTGTGCGGCCTTGCGCTTGTCCTGATTCGTCTCGTCGAGGGCACGCAGGATCAGGTCGCGCTCCATCTCGCGGATCGGCGTCACCGAGCCGGCGGCCGCGCCGGTCGCGGGCGCGGTGCCGCGCAGCACGTTGTCGGGCAGGTGCTCGCTCGCGATGAGCCCGGTGCCGCTCAGCACGACGGCGCGCTGGATCACGTTGCGCAGCTCGCGGACGTTGCCCGGCCACGAGTAGCGCTCCAGCTCCTTTTCCGTCTCGGGGGTGAGGCCGCGCACCTGGCGATTGTCCTGCCGGTTGAACTCGTCGATGAAGGTGCGCACCAGCAGCGGGATGTCGTCCTTGCGGTCGCGCAGCGGCGGCAGGTGGATGGAGAACACGTTCAGCCGGTAGAAGAGGTCCTCACGCAGCTGGTTGGCGCTGATCGCCTCCGTGGGGACACGGTTGGTGGCGGCCACCACGCGCACGTCCACCTGGATCTCGGACTTGCCGCCGCCCACGCGGCGGAAGCTGCCCTCCTGGAGCACGCGCAGCAGCTTGGCCTGCGTGTTGGAGTCCATCTCCGCGATCTCGTCCAGGAACAGCGTGCCGCCGTCGGCCAGCTCGAAGCAGCCCAGCCGCCGCTCGGTGGCGCCGGTGAACGCCCCGCGCTCGTGGCCGAACAGCTCGCTCTCGATCAGCGTCTCGGGGATCGCCGCACAGTTGATGGCGACGAACGGCCGGTTGCGCCGGTTGGAAAGGTCGTGGATCGTGCGCGCGACCAGCTCCTTGCCGGTGCCACTCTCGCCATAGATGAGCACGGGCGCCGTGCTGGTGGCCGCCAGCTCGATCCAGCGATAGACCTCCTGCATGCTGCGCGACTGGCCGACCAGCTGGCCGAACGAGCCCTTCTGCCGCAGCTGGTGCCGCAGGAAGCTCACCTCGCGGGACAACGACTCCTGTTCGATCGACTTCTCGAGCAGCACCTGCAGCCGCGTGGCGTCCACGGGCTTGGTGAGGTAGTCGAAGGCGCCGTGGCGCATCGCCTCCACCGCGCTCTCGACGCTGCCGTGGCCGGTGACGAGCAGCACGATGGGCGGGCGGCCCGTTTCCTTGAGCTTCTGGAGCAGGGTGAGACCGTCCATCTCGGGCAGCACGAGGTCCGTCAGCACGACGGCCGGATGCTGCGTCTCGATGAGGTTGAGCGCCTCCTCGCCGGAGGACGCCGTCTCCACCTCGTAGCCCCACTGCCCGACGAGCCGGGCCAGACCTTCGCGCTCGGCCGGCTCGTCGTCGACCACGAGGACCTTGCCGCTCTTCACCTGATCGCGCCTATTCGGGCTCATGATTGATTATCGCGCCTTGCGCCGCGGGGGGCGAGACCGCCTGCGCGGCGAGCACGGACGGTGGTGAAACCCTATTTCTTGACCTGCAGGCTGTTGACGACGCTCTTGACGCCCTTGGCCTGCCATGCGAGCTGTTCGGCGCGGGCCTTCTGCTCCGCGGATTCCACGACGCCGTTAAGCTAAACAGCGTTATTCGTGTCAACGTCCACCCGGGTGAGGTTCGCGGGCTTGTCGGCGACGAGCTTGGCCTTCACGGCGGCGGTGATGGCGGCGGCGTCGATGCTCTCGCCCGCCGTCTTGCCAGTCATCGACTGGCAGGCGACGACCGACAGCATCACCAGCAGCACGGCCACGATTCGGGATCCGCGAGCCATGGGCGCCTCTCCTGCCTCTGTGACGGTGGGGGGCTTATGCCGCACGTCCGAGACCCTGTTCCAGCCGCGCCTGGCACGCTACGCAGCGTGTGGCGAAGGGCAGAATCTTGAGGCGCGCCTTCGCGATCTCCTCGCCGCACTCCCGGCAGATGCCGTAGCGGCCCGCGTCCATGTCCGCGAGGGCGCGATCGATCTCTTCCAGTTGCCGCGCGCGCGTGTCCACGACCGCCGCCACGACCTCGTCGTCGTGCGTGAGCGACGCCATGCCCAACGGGTCCTTGACGATCTCGCGGCGGTGATCGCCCTCGCGCGTCGCGCGCGTGCTCGAGGAAATGGCGCTCGTCAGCGCATCCCGCTTCGCCTCCAGCTCCTGTCTGATCGATCGCATCGCTGCCTCCGGGTCGACGTGGGCTGGGGACACAACGCAGAACGCGTGCCAGTGCGGAGGGGTCGCGGCAACCGCGCGTCGTGACGACGCTTTGGACTGCCACCTGCCGGCGGCCTGCGCCGGGGAATTCCCACGGGGTGTAACAGTTACACCCCAATCGCGCGAAAACTTTTCAATGATCCCTGGGCGCCGGCAGCGGCCTGCGAATGCAACGCTCGACGCGAGGCCGGGATGCGATCCGGCGGCCAGTGGCACGGCCGGTGCACCCTCGGGACCGCACAGTCTCGTTGTCCGACCGGGAGGTCAAGCTCATGGCACACGCACCGTCCGCTCAGTCCGGCGCCTCCGGCCAACGTCCCGAGGCGCGTGAGCTGCTGTTCAAGCCCGATTGTCCACGGGCGATCGATCACCACATCGACTACTTCGGCGGAGCCGGCGAGTCCCCGGCCGAGACCGACGACAACGGCTGCGGCGAGACACTTCTGGAGCGGCTGACATGAGCCGCCCGGCCCGGATCGCCGCCCTCACCGTCTTGGCCACCCTCGCCTTCGCGTGCGCGGGACCGACGTCGGCGACGTCGTCGTCCGGTGGCGGGTCGTCGTCGCCGCACGGTGTCCAGCTCCTGCAGCGCGCGGGATACCCCGGCAAACAGATGATGGCCGACACGCTGAGCTGGCTGATGCAGACGACCGGCGGCAGCAGCGGCGGCTTCCTCGCGACCCACCCGGGCACCGCCGACCGGATTGCCGCGGTCAAAGCGCTGCCCGGCCGGTAGTCAGCAGGCGGAGCGCGATCGCGTCAGTCCTCTCGCCCGCCGAGCACCTTGCCCACCACGAAGCCACGCCGATGGTGAGCGCGATGGCCTGGAGCGGGCGGTCGTGTACGAAGCGGCAACCGCCCGATGGGTCAGATGCTGCGCGCGCGCCGTGATCTGGTGCCAGCGCGTCGTGACCATTCCTCGCTCGTGCATGTCGCTCTCCTCTGGCGGCGACTAGGCCATCGGTCGCGCGCGGCGCGAGCGGCCGCTTTCCAGCAGCGGCTTCAGCGACTGCGGCGCGCGGAGGAGCGACGCCAGCGGGTCGTTCGCGCGCGCGAGCCGGTCGCGGATGGTGGCCAGCGTGAAGTCTTCGGGGTACACGGGGCGCTCGAGCTCGACCCACTCCAGCGGCGTCGACACGGTGGCGGCCGCGTACTCGCGCACCGCCCACGGGCTCACCAGCGTCGCGCCGCGATGGTTGCGGTGGACGTCGATGAGGATCTTGCCGCGCCGCCGCGCGCGCCGCATGTCGAGCGTGAACAGGCTGGGCTCGCGCGAGCGCGCCAGGCGCGTGATCATCTCGGCCGCGCCGCGCACCTGGGAGAAGCTGTACTGGGGCGTGAGCGGCACCAGCACGTGCAGGCCACGGCCGCCCGAGGTCTTGACCCACGCGCGGATCCGGAAGTTGTTCAGCAAGTCGCGCACGAGCAGGGCGGCGTTGCGCACCTCGCGGAACGCAATCTCGGTGGGGTCGAGGTCGAACAGCATCAGATCGGGGCGGTCGAGCATGTCGACCGTGCAGCTCCACGGGTGGAGCGAGATGTAGCCGAGGTTCAGGAAGTAGGCGAGGGCGGCGCGCTCGACGACCAGCACGTAGTCGGAGTAGCCGAGGGCGGCGTGCTCGCTGCGGATGCGGCGCGTGGGGATCCACGTGGGCAACCCCGGCGGCGCCGTCTTCTGGTACAGGCACTCGCCCGTGATCGGATCGGGCGCGTGGAGCAGGCTCACGGGCCGGTTGGCCACGAACGGCAGGAGGTGATCGGCGACCTCGAGGTAGTAGTCGATGAGGTCGCCCTTGGTGACGCCGACGTCGGGCCACAGCACCTCGTCGAGATGGTTGAGCAGCAGCCGCCGCTCGTCCAGCTCGAGCACGCGCGTCGCCGAGCTCACGAGGCGCGCCTCCCCGCCGGCGCCGTCGCCGGGTACAGGCCGACGGGGATGGTGACGAGGCCGAAGGTCAGCGCGCCTTTCCAGACCGGCCGCACGGCACCCTCACCGCCCGGCCGCCCGCAACCGATTGCGCATATGCATGCACATCACGCCGCGCGGGCGAGGCGGCGGCGCTCCGCGACGAAGCGGTCCACGGCGGCGAGCATGGTGGCGACGGCCAGTCCCGTCTGGACGGCGCGCGCACTGATGCCGACCACACGGCCGATCGGCATGCGCGCCAGGAGGAAGCCGACGGCGAACCCTCCCGCGATGACGGCGTACGGCGCCCACCAGCGGCCTTCCACGGCGTGGCCGAGCGCGTCGAGCTGGCGCTCGATCACGCGGCGGGTCACCGCGATGTCAGCGTGGATCTCAGCCGGGCTACGAGCCATCGCCAGGTCTCCTGCATGGAGGCGAGCGTTTTGTTGGGCCACGCGATGTGCGTGAGGCGCCACGCGCTCCACGCGAGGGCCGCGAGGCGAGCAGCGCGACGAATCCCGGAAAGATGTTCAAAACCCTGCGATATTTTACCCGAAATCGTGCGAGGGCACGACGTGCGCGAGCCGCGGCAATGGCTCGACGCGCGCGGCGCGCACGGACACCACGCCGTCCTGCATTTGTAAGATCCCCTCCACGAGCAAAAACGGCTCGCTGACGAGCGGCAGCCGCCGGCGCGCGAAGAGGCCCGGCGTCACGATGACGTTCGCGATCCCGGTCTCGTCCTCGAGGCTCAGGAACACGAAGCCCTTCGCCGTGCCGGGCCGCTGGCGCACGATCACGCTGCCCGCCACCCGCACACGCGCGCCGTCGTCGCCGCGCGCGAGGTCGATCGCCCGCGTGACGCCGCGCGCGGCGAGCGCCGCGCGCCGCAGCGCCATCGGGTGCGGGCCAAGCGTGACGCCGGTGCCGGCGTAGTCGGCCGTGAGCCTGTCGAGCACGGTCATTTCAGGCAATGGTGATCGTGTCGTGCGGAGTGGCTCCGTCTGCGCGACAACCGTTCCCGCGAACAGGGGCCCCGCGTCCTGCTCGGCGACGGTCCAGAGATTCGCGCGGCGCGTGCCGCCCAGCGGCGCCAGCGCGCCGATCGAGGCGAGCGTGGCCATCTCCTCGCGCGTGAGAGCGGCGCGCGCGGCGAGGTCGGGCGCAGAGGCGAACGCCCGCGCCGCGCGCGCGGCCACCAGCGCCTGTCCCGCGCGCTCGCGCAGCCCCTTCACGAAGCGGAGGCCGAGGCGCACCACCCAGACGCCCTCGCGCTGCTCGAGCGTGCACGGCCAGTTCGAGCGCGTGACGTCCACCGGCAGCACGCGCACGCCGTGCCGGCGCGCGTCGTTGACGACGGTGGCCGAGTGGTAGAAGCCCATGGGCTGGTTGTTGAGCAGCGCCGCGTAGAAGGCCGGGCCGTGGTGCGCCTTGAGGTACGCGCTGGCGTAGGCGAGCAGCGCGAAGCTGCTGCTGTGCGAGTTGTGGACGACCAGGTCGTTGGCGAGGAAGTTGTGGTCGCCCTCGATCTCGAGGTCGTAGGTGTCCCGCACTCCGGCGCGCTCCACGATGACAACGCTGTCCCACCCGACGCTCGAGTCGACCAGCTCGGCGCTCCCGCCACCGCGCCGGGCCCCCGCGACACGATCGCGCTCGCGCAGCGCGGCGAGCGGTCGCCAGCCCTGGGGCGTCAACAGCAGATGCTCGGCGGTGGCGACGATCGTCCGTCCGCCCAGCGTCGTCAGGCGATAGACGCCGCGACGACCGCTGGCGGTGGCGCGGAGCACTCGGCGCCGTCGCAGCGTCCGGCCCTCGTCGCACGCCAGGGTGGCCTCCACGCGGTCGACACCGTTGACGACGTCCTCGATCCGTACCCACCGCCCGCTGTCCGCGTCGAGCACGCGGGTGTCACCCACCACGCACTCGGGGAATCCATACAGCGCGAACGACGTGATCTGGTGGACGATCTCGTCCGCGGCTCGGCCGGTGATCCCCCGGCGCGCCATGCCCTCGCGCAGCTTCACCTCCACCTCCGCCATCCGGCGCTCACTGCGCTTGAAGCCGAAGGCGCGGCGCAGCTCCTCCGCCTCGCTGCCGGAGAAGCCCGCGGCCACCATCGCGATGCGCAGCAGCTGCTCCTGGAAGAGCGGCACGCCGAGCGTGCGCGACAGGATCGGCTCCAGGCTCGGGTGGGCGTACGTCACCGGCTCGCGGCCGCGCCGGCGGCGGACGTAGGGATGCACCATGTCGCCGACGATCGGGCCCGGGCGGATGATGGCGATCTGCACCACGAGGTCGTAGAAACGCTCGGGATGGATGCGCGGCAGCGTCGCCATCTGGGCGCGGCTCTCCACCTGGAACACGCCGATCGTGTCCGCGCGCTGGAGCATGCCGTACACGGCCTTGTCGTCGGCGGGCAGGTGCGCGAGGTCGACCACCCCGCCCGTCTCGCTCACGAGCGCGATGGATTCCTGGAGCACCGACATCATCCGAAGACCGAGAAGATCCACCTTCACGATGCCGAGCGCGGCGCAATCGTCCTTGTCCCACTGCACGACCACGCGGCCCGGCATCGTGGCCGGCTCGAGCGGCACCACGTCGTCGAGTCGGCCGGCGGCGATGACCATGCCGCCCGAGTGCTGGCCGAGATGCCGGGGGAGATCTTGAAGCCGCGTCCAGAGGGCGGCGAACTTGCGGATGCGCGGATGCCGCGTGTCGCAGCCCGCCTCCTGCAGGTGGCGTGTCAGCACCGCCTGCGGATCCTGGTAACCCCAGTTCTCGACGAGCCCGGCGAGCCGGTCCTGCATGTCGCCGGGCAGCCCGAGCGCCTTGCCGACTTCGCGGGCGGCGCTGCGCCCGCGGTACGTGATGACGTTCGCCGTCATCCCTGCGCCGAGCCGGCCGTAGCGCCGGTACACGTACTGGATGACCGTCTCGCGCCGCTCGCCGCTCGGCAGGTCGAGGTCGATGTCCGGCCACTCGCCGCGCGACTCCGAGAGGAAACGCTCGAAGAGCAGCTCCATCTTCACCGGATCGACGGCCGTGATGCCGAGCGCATAGCAGACCGCGCTGTTGGCGGCGGAGCCGCGGCCCTGCACGAGGACGTCGTTGGCGCGGCAGAACTCCACGATGTCCCAGACGATGAGGAAGTAGCCGGCGAGATCGAGCCGGCCGATGATCTCCAGCTCGTGGGCGACCTGCCGCCGCGCGCGCTCGACGAGCGGGCCGGCGGCGCCGTATCGCGCGCGCACGCCGCGCGCGACGAGGTCGCGCAGGTGCGCCTGCACGCTCTCGCCGGGCGGCAGCGGGAAGTCGGGAAAGCGATAGCCGAGATCCTTGAGCGTGAAGCCCAGGCGCAACGCCAGCTCGCCGCCGGCGGCCACGGCCTCGGGCAGGTCGCGGAACGCCGCCGTCGTCGCCGCGCCGTCGCGCAGGCCGCGCTCGGCGTTCGCCAGCAGCCGGCGGCCCGCGTGATCGAGGTCGGTCTTCTCCCGGATGCACGTGAAGACGTCGGCCACGGCGCGGCCGCCGGGGCGCGCGTAGAGGGGCTGGTTGGCGGCCAGGAGCGGCACGCGCGCGGCGCGCGCCAGCGCCACCAGCCGCTCGAGATCGCGCTCCTGCGCGCGGTCGAAGTGGCGCTGCACCTCCACGAAGACGCTGGCGCGGCCGAAGATGCCGACCAGCCGGTCGAGGATCGCTCTCGCGGCGTCGCGATCGCCCGCGCGCACCGCGGCGGCGAGGGGCCCGCGCGCGCCGCCGGTGAGGCACACGAGACCGTTCGCCGAGGCTTCGAGGTCCTCGAGGCTGAGGGCGGCCTTGCCCTTGGGCGCGCCGAGCTTGGCGCGCGTGATCAACCGGCAGAGGTTCTGCCAGCCCTCGCGATCCTCGACCAGCACGGGCAGCCGCGCGCCGCCGGCGAGCGTCAGCTCGCTGCCGACGAGCGGGCGGATGCCCGCGTCGACCGCGGCGCGATGGAAGCGCGGCGCGCCGTAGACGCCGTCGCGGTCCACGAGCGCCAGCGCCGGCATGCCACGCCGCGCCGCCTCCGCCACCAGCGCCTCCGGCTGGTCCGCGCCCTCGAGAAACGTGAACGCCGACTGCGCGTGCAGCTCGACGAACATCACGCTGCCTGCGACCGGCGGGCACGGCCGGCGGCAGCCCCCACTCGACCACGCAAATCGACGATGGGTTGCGCCTGTCGACGTGCACCGATTCGCAGCCGTGTCCGACGCAGTACCCGAAACACGGGTCTCGTGGGGGCTGCCGCCGGCCGCGCCCGCCGATCGCAGCGCCCCGACATCGCCTCGGCGGTGACGATGAATGTGGTGGGGGCTGGGGTCGGCCGACGGGGGTGCGAGCGATGGGCACCGGGGCTGCCCCCGTTCGACCACGCAAATCGACAGTACGGTGCGCCTGTCAACGTGCACCGATTCGCAGCCGTGTCCGACGCAGTACCCGAAACACGGGTCTCACGGGGGCTGCCCCGGTGCCCATCGCTCGAGGCTCGCGCTGTTCGACCGCAGAGGCCGATAACGCTAGTCATAGACGCCGTCGAGGTACCACTCACCGGAACGCAGCTCGCGCGCGAGCCGACACACGGCGCCGTCCGAGAGCGCCACGTCCCACTCGTCGCGCGCCCAGGCGCCGGCGTCCCACCACTCGCCCGACACGCGCCACGGCCCCGCGCATCCGATCACGCGCGCCTCGGGCCCGAGGGCCCCGCAAACGACGGCGGGCCGGCGCTCGCCGTCCGTGGCCACGCTCACGCGACGCGGGGGGCGCAGCCGACGCAGCGCCAGCACGGCGTCGCCCGTGTCCCTGCCCGTCTCCGGCACGAGATTCGGCTCGAACCGCGCCGGCACGAACGCGTCGGGCCGGTGCGAGTCGGTGAGCGCGACGGCGCCGACGCCATCGGCGCCCACCAGCGTGACGAGCCGCGCGAGCACCGTGGCCAGGTCGCGCTGCGCTGGCGGCGCCGCGCGCCCGAGCTCACCGGCGACCGCGCGGCACGGAATGACGTTCGCCTGGAGCGCCACCGCGGTGACGGCGCCCTGGGGCGGCCGCGCGCCGAGGTCGTGCTCGAGCAGCGTCAACAGCGGGCGGGGCGCGACCATCGGGCACGCCAGCGCGAGCGTGCGCGCGTGATGGCCGCCGCCGGCGAGGGCCAATCGCAGCTCGAGCGCGTCGGCCACGAGATACGCGGCCGACAGACGCGCGGTCAATCGCTCCACGACCCGCCCGAGCACGGTGACGAGCGGTCCGAGCGCGTCGATCTCCCAGTCGAGCTCCTGCGCCTCCTCCCAGAACGGCGGCGGCGCCCATGAGGTCCACGGAGCCGGGTCGTCCACCCCGCGCGCGAGATCGTGGGCGACGAGCCCCATCGAGCCGAGACGGGCGGCCAACGCGGCGCGGGGCAGCCGGGCGAGCTCTCCCAGCGTGGCCACGCCCCAGCGCGCGAGTGCCTGCGCGATCTCGTCCGACCAGTCGAGCGTCGCCACCCGCACCGGCGCCAGCGCGTCGGCCTCGCCGTCCGGAATGATGACACCCAGCCCGGCGCGTGCGGCGATGCGCCCGGCCGCGCGCGTGCCCGCAACACCGACGCGCGCGGGCAGGCCGACCGCGCGCGCGGCGCGGCCCAGCCGCTCCGCGACGGCGGCGTCGCCGCCGAGCAGCCGTCCGAGGCCAGCGACGTCGACGTGGACGAGCCCCGGGGCGACGTCCTCCAGCCGGGGAGAAACGCCGTAGCACGCGTCGAGCAGCGCGCGGCGCGCCGCGTCCGCGCAGGCCGCCGACGCCGGACGACGGACGAGCTGGGGGCAGCGCGCCACCGCCTCCGCCTCGGGGATCCCCGCGCGAATACCGTGCTCGCGCGCCGCCGCGTTGGCCTCCACCACGCGAGTGGCGGGCGCGGCGCCCGTGACCAAAGCCAGCGGCCGCTCGCGCAGCGAGGGCTCCGCGCGCTCGGCGGCCGCCGCCGCGAAGGCCTCGACCCAGACGCACGCCACGCGGCTCACGTGCCTGGCCCTCCCCGTGGCCACCCCTGAGCTATGCCGTCCACCACTGCGGCTCGGCCAGCGTCTCGGGCGGCGGCGAGGACGCACCCTGGTTGCGGATGATTTGAACGCACGTGCTCATGCCCACCAGCCGCGTCGGGGCGCGCCGGGAGCCGGCCCACGCCAGCATGTCGCGCCGCGTGCGCACGGCGAGCGTCGCGCCGGCGCCCGCGACGCGCCGCCGGCCGACCAACAGCAGCGCCACCCCCGCGCGCCGCGCGGCCTGGCGCAGGCGAAAGGCGGCGCCGAGCGACACGCGCGGCGGCGTCTCGCCGGCGTCGAGGGCCACGAGCGCAAAGCCCGGACAGCGCGTGAGCAGATCGGTCGCGGCCAGCGCAGCGGCGCGACGTCCGCCGCAGCGCACCCACAGCAATCGCGAGAGCACGACACCCGCGCGGGCCGCGGACGCGGGATCGAACGCGCCGTCGGCGTCCACGAGCGCCGCGGTCCCTCCGGTCGCAGTGACGTCGCGCAGGCACGCGGTCATCAAACTCGTGCGGCCCGACGACAACTCGCCGACGATTTCAGTGATCGTCCCCTCCCGTATCCACGAAGTCCGCGTCATGGTCTTGAGGCTAAACACGAGTTGAGTGGTCTGCAAGTCGTAGATGTCGTATCCGAGGGGATCTGCACCCCCTACATCCGGGGGTGTGCAGCCCGTCGCAGCGACGTGTTGCGGAGGCAGTCCATGGCCTCGCGCTTGCCCCCTTTCCCTCGGAAAACAACAGCGGGAGAGGGTTCATGGCCAAGCAGATCGGCTACGCCGTCGTCGGCGCAGGGCCGTTCGTCGAGCGCGCGCTGCTCCCGGCCTTCGCGCGCGCGGGAGGAGAGACGCGGCTGGCCGCCATCGTTTCCGCCGACCGCACCCGCGCTCACGCGCTGGCTCGGGAGCACCGCGCGACGGGCTATCACTACGACGAATTCCGGCAGGCCCTGCAGCGCGAAGACGTCCAGGCCGTCTATCTCGCGCTGCCCAACTCGCTGCACTGCGACTACGCGGTCGAGGCCGCGCGCGCCGGCGCCCACATCGTGTGCGAGCGGCCGATGGCGGTGATGGCGGAGGAGTGCCGCCGCATGCTCCGCACCTGTCAGACGAACCGCGTGAAGCTGATGGGTCGCCTACCACGTGCAAGCGCACCCCGCGTACAAGAAGCTGCTCGAGCTGGTGCGGCGCGGCGCCATCGGCGCGCCCAAGACATTCAGCAGCGACGCGACGATCCGGGTGCAGGATCCCGACGACGTCCGGCTGCAGCGCCGCCTCGGCGGCGGCACCGTGTACGACCTCGGCGTGCCGGCGATCTTCGTCGCGCGCACCGTGTTCGACGCGGAGCCCGCGCAGGTCATGGCCATGACCGCCCGGATGACCCGGCGTTACGGCGGCGACGTCGACGAGAGCACCGTCGCCCTCATCCGCCTCCCCGACGACCGGCTCGCGCACCTGCACACGTCGTTCGGCGAGGAACCGACGTCGGTGCTCACGGTGTTCGGGGACGAGGGCTCGATCCGCCTCACCGGGGCCTAGGAGGCGCAGGGCGCCTCCGCGCTCGAGGTCGTGCGCGGCGGCCGCAGCGAGGAGGTGTCCTTCGAGCCCGCGGATCCGTTCGCGGCGGAGCTGGCCCGCTTGTCCAATTCCGTCCTGCGAGACGTCACGCCGGAGCCCTCCGGCATCGAGGGCCTGACGGACGTCCGCATCGTCGAAGCGATCTACCGTTCCGCGCGCGACGGCCGTCCGGTGACGCTGCCCAGAATCGCGCGCGTCGAAGCGCCATCCGCCGAGGCCGAGGGCGAGCGGCCTTGGCCGCCGCCGAGTGCCGGGAGCAGGAGAAGCATCCCTTCCAGCATGGCGTATGCTGGAAAGCAGGCGAGCAAACGATGCGCCACCGGCTGCGGGGGCGACGGTGGCGTGCAATCCCCTACCCGCGACCTGTTCGCGGCAAGCAGACAAGGTGCTCGCGATGTCGAGCCGTCGATCGCTCCCGCTCCTGGTGCTCCTTGTTCTTTTCCTGACGTCGGCTTGCGCGCGCGTCCACCCCCACATGGTGTTGCCGACGCTGGCGCTGGGGGAGCCCTCCTTCTTCCCGACCCTGGAGGCCTACGCGGCGGCTCCGATCGTGGGCGGCAACCGGGCCGACCTGTTGCTGAACGGCAAGCAGATCTTTCCCGCCATGCTGGAGGCGATCCGGGGCGCGCAACACACGATCACCTATGCGCAATACTTTTACGAGGACGGCCCCGTCGCCCGCGACCTCGCCGAGGCGATGGCCGAGCGCTGCCGCGCGGGCATCGGCGTGAACGTCCTGCTCGACGCGTTCGGCGCGTTGAGCATGCCCAAGGAGTACACCGACGCGATGTCGCGCTCGGGCTGCCACGTGGCGTGGTTCCGCCCGCTGACCCAGTACATCTTCCGCCGCTACAGCAACCGCAACCACCGTCGGATCCTCGTCGTGGACGGCCGCGTCGGCTTCACCGGTGGCTCCGGCGTGAGCGGCAAGTGGATGGGCAACGGTCGCGTCGAGCACCACTGGCGCGACACGGACATTCGGATCCAGGGGCCGGCGGTCGAATACCTGCAGGCCGCCTTCGTCGAGAGCTGGCTGGAGGCGACGGGCGTCGTGCTCGGCGGCGAGCCGTACTTTCCGCGGCCGATCGAGCGGAGCGGCGAGGTCTACGCGCAGGTCGTGAAGAGCTCGCCGGCGGCGGGCAGCTTCGCGATGTACACGACCTTCCTGCTCGCCGTCAACTCGGCGCAGCGCTCGATCCATATCACCAATCCGTACTTCGTGATCGACGAGCGGATGCGCGACGCGCTGCTCGCCGCGCGGCGACGCGGCGTGCGCGTGCTGGTGCTGGTCCCGGGCGCCATCGACCACAACATCGTGCGGCAGGCGAGCCGGCGCCAGTTCGGCGATCTTCTGAGAGCGGGGATCGAGATCTACGAGTACCTGCCGGCGCTGCTGCACAGCAAGACGATGGTCATCGACGGCATCTGGGCGACGATCGGGAGCACCAACCTCGACAACCGCTCGTTCGCGGTGAACGACGAGCTGAACGTCATCGTCTACAATCGCGGGGTCGCGCAGCGGCTCGAGAGCGTCTTCTCCGACGACATCGCTCACTCGCGCCGGGTGACGTTGAAGGAGTGGAAGAGCCGCGGGCTCACCGCCCGGCTGCTCGAGACCCTGGCCCTGCCGATCCGCGACCTGTTGTAGATGGGGGGCCACGAGGGCCCCCCATACCCCCCAACGCTCGGAAGCGCCCCGGGGAACCCGGGGCGCTCCTCGATGGCGCGCTCCCCAACGCTCGGAAGCGCCCCGGGGAACCCGGGGCGCTCCTCGATGGCGCGCTCCCCAACGCTCGGAAGCGCCCTGAGGGACCCGGGGCGCTCCTCGGTCACGCGCCCCCAAACGCTCGGAAAACGCCCCGGGGAACCCGGGGCGCTCCTCGATGACGCACGACCGCTGGCGATTAGATCCGCGTGCGGCCGGACAGCACCAGGCGAGCAAACTTTGTCACTCTACGGTAATCCTCTTCCCTCGCCAAGCGTGAATCCCTCGCCAAGGGCGAATCGAGGTTGGCATGGCCTTCGCTTCGAGCGGGAGCATGAGCCTCTGCGCATCGTGCGGTCTGCAGCTCTCGGGCGACGCGGGCCTGTGCCCGCATCATCACTGCGTCTACGGTGACGACTGGGCGGTCGCGAACAGGATCATGTGTGACTTCTTCCATCGGAGGAAGGTCCCGCCGCGTCTGACGCAGCCCGAGCGCGACGACGACTTCTGGGCCCACACGGGCGAAGCGGCGTAGGTCCCGGCGTCACACCGCCGCCGCGGTCGGCGCCTCTGGCGCGCGGACCGGCCGCATGGCGCCCGGCGCGTAGAAGGACGACTCCCCCAGCCCCTGCACGCAGTCGCGCGTGAACTCGATGAGGTGGTGGCTGACCAGGGCCACGTGGATCAGCGACTCGATCTTGCCGGCCTTGAGCGCGGGCCACGCCATCGGCCAGAACGTGCGCCGGTAGCGACCCAGCACGCCGACGTTCCAGAACAGCCGCGCGAGGATGCCCAGGCCCATGCGAAGGTTGGCCCAGGAGGCGCGCTGCGCGTTCGCCGGATAGTCCTTCCGCCGCGCGTAGGTGTGCTCGACCTGATATGCGAAGCGCGCGTAGAGCGCCTCCGGCTCGTAGGCGGCGGTGATGCAGCGCCGCCACATGTCGATGACCGTCGCGTAAGGCAGCCGGAAGGCGACGTTCGACTCGCGGCCGGCCTCGGGCACCAGGCGGCCCTCCGCCTCCAGGCGCCGCCAGAGCGGCGTCTTCGGCAGCGCGTAGAGCACGTTGATGGTCAGGAGCGGGATCCGCGACTCGCGGATGAACCCGATGATGTGGTCGACCGTCTCGAGCGTGTCCGTGTCGAGGCCGAGGATGATTCCCGAGACGACCTCGAGGCCGTGGGCGTTGATGCGCTCGACGGCCTCGAGGATCGGCATCCGGAGATTCTGGTCCTTGGACATGAAGCGCAGCGCCTGCGGCTCCGGCGTCTCGATGCCGCAGAACACCGTGATGAACCCCGCCTCGCGCATCAGCGCCAGCACCCGCTCGTTCTTGGCGATGTTGAGCGTGGCCTCGCAGGCGAAGCGCAGCGGATACCGGTTGCGCTCCTGCCACGCCACCAGATGCGGCAGCAGCTCCAGCGTTGCCTTCTGGTTGCCGATGAAGTTGTCGTCGACGAAGTACACGGACGTGCAGCCGGCGGCGGCGATGAGATCCAGCTCGCGGCAGATCTGCTCGGGCGTCTTCAATCGTGGATTTCGCCCGTAGAGCGCCGGGATGTCGCAGAACTCGCACGCGTACGGGCAGCCGCTCGAGAACTGGATGTTGGCGATGAAGTACTCGCGCAAGCGGATCAGCTCGTACGCCGGCGTCGGGAACGCCGCCAGCGGCAGGCGCTCCGCCGTCTCGCACCGCAGCTGGTGGCGCGGGCGCCCGTCGTGGTGATCGAGGTACTCGATCAGCTGGTCGGTGGCGTCGCCCAGTTCGCCCAGGTGCAGCACGTCCGCGTCGGGATAGTACTCGGGGCAGGCCGACACGGAGGGACCGCCGAGGACGATGGGCCGGCCGTGGGCGTGGGCGCGCGCGATCACGTCGTGGATGCGCGGCCGCTGCACGTGCATGCCGGAGACGAAGACGGCGTCGGCCCAGCGGAAGTCGTCATCGGTCGCCGCGCGCGAGTTCTCGTCGACGAATCGGACGTCCCACGCCTCGGGCAGATACGCGGCCACCGCGAGCAGCCCCTGGGGCGGCATGAACGCGCGCACGCGCCCGCCGAAGAACGGGTACGCGTGCTGGAAAGTGCCGAACGAGCGAGCGTAGACCGGATACACGCAGAGGATCCTGCGCCGCGCGGCCGGGGTGTAGGGCGTGCGCATGGGACTCGATTTCGAGGATACCATTATGGCCCAAGGGAGGACCGCTCCATGGATCTCGCATCCGTTCGTGCCGTCGTCACCGGCGGCGCCTCCGGCCTCGGCCGCGCCACCGCCGCGCGGCTGGCCGGCGCCGGCGCGCGCGTCGCCATCCTCGACCGTCCCGCCTCGCCGGGCGCGGACGTGGCGAAGTCGCTCGGCGAGGCCGCCGTCTTCACGCCCGCCGACGTCACCAGCGCCGCCGAGGTCGCCGGCGCCCTCGACGCCGCGCGCGGCCGGCTCGGCGCCATCAACGTGCTCGTGAACTGCGCGGGCATCGGCACGGCCATGAAGACGCTCGGCAAGGCGGGCCCGGCCAAGCTCGAGGAGTTCACGCGCGTCATCAGCGTGAATCTGATCGGCACCTTCAACTGCATCCGCCTTGCCGCCGTCCACATGGCGCAGAACGCGCCGAGCGGCGACGGCGAGCGCGGTGTCGTGATCAACACGGCGTCGGTGGCGGCCTTCGACGGCCAGATCGGCCAGGCGGCTTACTCCGCCTCCAAGGGCGGGATCGTCGGCATGACGCTGCCCGTGGCGCGCGACCTCGCCGAGCTGGGCGTCCGCGTGGTGACGATCGCGCCGGGCATCTTCGAGACGCCGCTGCTCGGCACGCTGCCCGAGCCCGTACGCGCCTCGCTCGCCAAGCAGGTGCCGTTCCCGTCGCGGCTCGGCCAGCCCGACGAGTACGCCGCGCTGGCCTGCCACATCATCACGAACGTGATGCTCAACGGCGAGACGATCCGGCTCGACGGCGCCATCCGGATGGCGCCGCGCTGACACCCGCGCGCGATGAGACGGGCGCGGCGCTCGAGCACGGCGCACACGGGCTGGTCGGCGATCTCGGGCCGGATCCGCGTCGTGGACTACCGGCAGGAGCGCCGGCTGATCGTCAGGGGCGCCATCCTGTCGGCCTATCCGCTCGACGGCGACTGGTCGGCGATCGAGCGCGAGTACTGGTGGCAGGGCGTGGCGGCCGTGCGCTTCCCGCCGGAGCCGAGCGTGCTGCTGGTCGGCCTCGGGGGCGGCACGCAGGCCCACCTCGTCCACCGCTGCACGACGCCGCGCCTCGTGACCGCGATCGAGCGCGATCCCGTGATCCTCGACGTCGCGCGCCGCTGGTTCGGCCTCGCCGACCTCGGGCCGATGGAGTTCTACTGCGGCGACGCCGAGACGGTGGCGGCGACGCTGCAGGCTGCCGGCCGGCGCTTCGACTTCGTGATGGAGGACGCCGCCTACGCCGACATGGAGCGCTCGCGCCCCGTGGTGGAGGCGCTGGTGCCCCTGGTCGCCGCGGACGGCACCCTCGTCGTCAACCGCCATCGCCGCGGCGACGCCGGCTCCCTCGTCCGAATGCTCCGCCGCCGCTTCGACTCCGTCCGCACCCAACGCGTCCGCCGCGAAGGCGAAAACGTCCTGATCTACGCCTCGCGTCCCCGCACCGCCTGATCGAGGAGCGCCCCGGGTCCCCCGGGGCGTGACGAGCGTTGGGGGGCGTGGGGGGCCATTTCGGGGCCCCCCACGTTCATAGACCCGTGTTTCGGGTAATGCGTCGGATCCGGCTAGGAATCGGTGCTCGATGACAGGCGCACCGTAGCGTCGATTTGCGTGGTCGAGTGGGGGCGGCCCGGCCCCCGCTCGCGAGGCTCGCGCCGCGCGGCGCGAGGGATCAGGTCTTGAGCTTCTTGTAGCGGAGACGGTGAGGGCGCTCGGCCTCCGCGCCGAGGCGCTTCTTGCGGTCCGCCTCGTAGTCGGCGTAGTTCCCCTCGAACCACACCACGCGTCCCTCGTCCTCGAAGGCGAGCATGTGCGTGGCGACGCGGTCGAGGAACCAGCGGTCGTGGCTGATGATGACGGCGCAGCCGGCGAAGTCGAGCAACGCGTCCTCGAGGGCGCGGAGCGTGTCGACGTCGAGGTCGTTGGTGGGCTCGTCGAGGAGCAGCACGTTGCCGCCGGCCGTCAGCACCTTGGCCAGGTGCAGCCGGTTGCGCTCGCCGCCCGAGAGCTCCCCCACCCGTTTCTGCTGGTCGGTGCCTTTGAAGTTGAACGACGCGACGTAGGCGCGCGACTGCATGCTGCGGCCGGCGACGGTCATGAGGTCCAGCCCGCCCGAGATCTCCTCCCAGACCGTCTTCTTGGCCTCGAGCGCGTCGCGGCTCTGGTCGACGTAGGCGAGCTCGACGGTCTCGCCGACGCGCAGCGTGCCCTTGTCCGACGTTTCCTGGCCCACGATCATCCGGAAGAGCGTCGTCTTGCCGGCGCCATTGGGGCCGATGACGCCCACGATGCCGCCGCGCGGCAGCTTGAACGAGAGGTCCTCGATCAGCACGCGGTCGCCGTAGCCCTTGTCGACGTGGTCGGCCTCGACGACGACGTCGCCGAGCCGCGGGCCGTTCGGGATGGCGATCTCGAGCTTCTCGAAGCGCTGCTCGAACGACTCGCTCAGCAGCGCGTCGTACGCAGCCAGCCGCGCCTTGCTCTTGGCCTGGCGCGCGCGTGGCGCCATCCGCACCCACTCCAGCTCGCGGGCCAGCGTGCGCCGGCGCGCGACGTCGGCCTTTTCCTCCTGCGCGAGCCGGCGCTCCTTCTGCTCGAGCCAGGAAGTGTAGTTGCCCTCCCACGGGATGCCGTGGCCGCGGTCCAGCTCCAGGATCCACTTGGCGACGTTGTCGAGAAAGTACCGGTCGTGCGTGATGGCGACCACGGTGCCGGGGTATTCGTCGAGGAAGCGCTCCAGCCACGCCACCGACTCCGCGTCGAGGTGGTTGGTCGGCTCGTCGAGCAGCAGCATGTCGGGGCGCGAGAGCAGCAGCCGGCAGAGAGCGACGCGGCGCCGCTCGCCGCCGGAGATCTTCGCCACGTCGGCGTCTCCCGGCGGCACCCGCAGCGCGTCCATCGCCATCTCGACCGTGCGGTCGAGGTCCCACGCGTTCGCCGCGTCGATCTTGTCTTGCAGGCGCGCCTGCTCCTCGAGCAGCTTCGCCATCTCGGCGTCCGACAGCGGCTCGCCGAGCTTCGCGGAGACCTCCTCGAAGCGGGTGAGGAGCGCGCGCGTCTCCGCCACGCCTTGCTCGACGTTGCCGCGCACGTCCTTGTCGGCCTCGAGCTGCGGCTCCTGCGGCAGGTAGCCGATGCGCAGGCCGTCGGCGGGAAACGCCTCGCCGAGGAAGTCGCGGTCGACGCCGGCCATGATGCGCAGCAGCGACGACTTGCCGGCGCCATTGGCGCCGAGCACGCCGATCTTCGCCCCGTGGAAGAACGAGAGATAGATGCCGCGCAGGATCTCCCGCTTGGGCGGGACGACCTTGCGAAGATCCTTCATGACGAAGGCGTATTCCCCGGCCATTTTTCATGGGGGCCCCGAAATGGCCCCCACCCCCCCCATCGTTCGGACCGCCCCGGCATAGCCGTGGCGGTCCTCTATTTGAAGCTTACTTCAGGCTGCTCCGAGCAAGCGGCGGTGCTCCGGCATCATGCAGCGATCCTGGACCACACGGATCCCCGCGCGAGCGAGCGTCTCCGCGGCGGCGTCGTTGCGGATGCCGAGCTGGAACCACACCACCGACGGCTTCCACGGCAGCCGCGCGATCTCCGCCGCGTGACCCGGCAAGAATTGAGGGCGGCGGAAGATCTCGACGACGTCGGCGGGCTCGCGCAGGTCGGCCAGCGTGGCGGCGACCGCCTCGCCGAGGATGGGCTCGTCGGTTCGCGTCGGGTTGACGGGCAGCACGCGGTAGCCGCGGGCCTTCAGATATGCCGGCACGTAGTACGCCGGCTGCGTCGGCTCACCCTTCGCGCCCAGCACCGCGATCGTCCGCGCCTCGCGCAGGATGCGCGCGATGCCAGCGTCGTCGTCCACGAGATTGGCTCGCCAGTCCATACGAGGGGTCAGCCTCTCACGAGCCGCCGAGGGCTGCAATGATTTCGCCGCCGAACGCCTCCGCCCGCCAGCGCCGCACGCCCTCGACCGAGGCCAGCTCCTCGACCGTGCGCGGCGCCGCCTCCGCGATCTGACCGATGATCCGGTTCGGCAGCAGCACACCGGGCTCGAGTCCGATGCGCTCGGTCGCCCCCGAGCGCCACTTGCGCAGCGCCTCGACGCGCCGGCTCACCACGCCGGGAATGCGCGGGCGCGGGCGATGCGGCCACTGCGGCAGATCCGCGTCCGGAAGAACGAGCGCGCGCTCGACGGCGGCCGCCAGCGCCTGCCCCCAGCGGCCCAGCACGCGTGACGTGACGCCGGGCAGCGTCGCGAGGGCCGCGGTGTCCCGCGGCGCCGCGCGTGCGATCGCCAGGAGAATCTCCTCCGACAGGATCTTGAACGGCGGACGGTCCGCCGCGCGTGCCAGCGACTCGCGCAGCGCCCACAGCTCGCGCAG
The DNA here is from genome assembly GCA_003220225.1 of Candidatus Rokuibacteriota bacterium. GTDB lineage: Bacteria > Methylomirabilota > Methylomirabilia > Rokubacteriales > CSP1-6 > AR12. The sequence goes on along the minus strand of QHRU01000060.1, from coordinate 42,548 downwards.
GATGGCGAGCCCCCGCGGTGACAGCTCGCGAGCGCCCTTGACGCCGAGGTACGCGTCGGGGTCGACGACGCGCTCCGGCACGATCTGCGCGGCGAGCGCCGCGCACTCCTCCTCCACCCAGCCGAGCCGCCCGCGCGCGCTCAGCTCCTGGGTGAGACGCTCCTTCAGCGCGAACAGATGGCGCACGTCGGCCGCCGCGTAGTCGAGCTGCGCGGGCGTCAAGGGCCGGGCCGACCAGTCATCGCGCTGGCGCGAGGGCGGCAGGGTGATGCCGAGCCAGGCGGTGATCAACGTGTCGAGCCCGAGCGAGGTGCCGCCGAGAAAGCGCGCGGCGATCGAGGTGTCGAAGATCGAGCGGAACGCGAAGCCGTACCTGCGCTTGAGGTGGGAGAGGTCGTTGTCGCCCGCGTGCACGACGACCACCGGCGAATGTTCCGCGAAGACCGGCGCCAGCGGCGTGAGGTCGGGCAGCGCGAGCGGGTCGACGAGCCAGACGCCGTCGGGCGTCGCCAGCTGGACGAGCGACAGGCGCTCGGGATAGTGATGGAGGCTGTCGCCCTCGGTGTCGAGCGACACCTCGGGCGCCGCGGCAAGCGCACGGGCCGTCGCCGCCAGCGCGGCGGCGTCAGCGGTCCAGATGGGAGCGCTCAGCGCCGGCGGTCGAGGATCGAGCGCTCCATGCGCTCGAAACGGCGGCGCAGCGGCTCGAGGCTTTCGTCGTGCGTGATGACGTACAGCTCGTTCGCATGGATCGCGGCGAGCACCATGTCGGCCACGGTCTCGGGCGAGAGATGCCGCCCGATCAGCTGCATCGGCTCCGCCCGCTCCGCGCGCTCGTTGCGGAGCGCGGCGGGCCGGCTGCGCTCGGAATCGCGGATGCGTGTCTCCACGCCCAGCGGGCAGAGCACGGAGACGCCGATCCTGTGGGGCTTGAGGTCCTTCACGAGCGTCTCGGACAGGCCGACCACGGCGTACTTGGACGTGTTGTAGACGCCGAGCCCCTTGCTGGCGATGAGGCCCGCCATCGAGGCGGTGTTGACGATGTGGGCGGGCTCGCCGCGCGCGATCATGCGCGGCACGAACGCCTCCACCCCGTGAATGACGCCCCAGAGATTGACGCCGAGCACCCACTGCCAGTCGCGGTGCGTCGCCGTCTCGAGCCCGCCCCAGGCGGCCACGCCGGCATTGTTGCAGAGCACGTGCACGGCGCCGAACGTCTCGAAAGCGCGCGCGGCGAGCGTCTGCACCTGGGCGAGCTCGGTGACGTCGGTGCGCACGGCGAGCGCCTTGACGCCGAGCGCCTGCGCCTCGCCGGCCACCGCCGCCATCCCCGGCTCGTCGACGTCGGCCACGACGACGTTGGCGCCCTCACGCGCGAACCGCAGCGTCAGCGCGCGTCCGATGCCGCTCGCGCCACCCGTCACCACGGTCGTCCGCCCCCGTAGCTCCACGTCCGCCTCCGGTTAATCCTCCAGAATCGGCCGGAGCACCGTCTCCAGGGTGTCCGCGTCGGCAGGCTTGCGCAGGAAGGCGGCGAACCCGGCGGCCTCGGCCCTCCCCACGGTATCCGGGCTGGCATCGCCGGTCAATGCGACGATGGCGGGCGGGCGGCCCGCGGACATCGCCGCCACGCGCGAGGCGAAGTCGAAGCCTTGGATGCCGCCGAGATGGAGATCGAGGATGACCACGCGCGGGCGCGTGCGGCGGATGAGCTCCAGCGCCGCCTCGCCCGACTCCGCCATGAGCACGCGCGAGCCGGGGAAGAGGACGGTCAGCAGCTCGCCGAGCGCATGGCGGGTATCCGAGTCGTCTTCGACGACCAGGATCGGACCCATGTTGGACTCAGCGCGGCCGCAGCGTGACCCGCCCGGCCGCCGCGTCGAACGTGACCGTGAACGCGTCCAGAACGTCGCGACCGAGCAGGCCGTCGATCGACTCGCCGGGCACCGGGTGCACGATCACCGAGAGCGGCCCCACCCGGGCGCCCGCCACGTCGAGGCGCGGGACGGCGACGAGCGTGGCGGGGGCCGTGCCCGTCACGCCCGTGATGCGGATGGGCGTGCCGAACGCCGGGTCGATACCCGCGCGCGCCAGTGCCGCGGGCGCGATCACGGTGCGGTCGGCGCCCGTGTCGAGCAGCAGGCTCAGCAGCACGCCGTTGAGGCGCGCCTCGACGACGACGGGCGCGCCGCCCGAGAGCGGCAGGACGAGGCCCGACGGCGCGGGAGCGGCCGGCGGCGCGGGGCGCGCCGCGGGATGACCGATGTCGACGGCGTCGGCGCGGTACGCCTCGGGGATCGACTCCGGATCGCCCGTGTAGTGGATGGTGCCGTCGGCCGCCGTCCAGCGGAAGAGCGCGGCCGCCGCCGGCGTGGCAATGGCCAGTACGAGCAGCGCGACGAGCGCGGCGCGCCTCACGCCGGGTCCCTACGCGACGACCTTCCGCGCGCGAAGGTCTGCGATCGTGGCGCCGCTATAGCCGTGCTCGGCCAAGATGTCGTCGGTGTGCTCGCCGCGCATCGGCGCATGGCGCCGGACGCCCGGCGTCATGCCCGAGAACGAGAGCGGCATGCCGACGACAGGAATCTCGCCGAGCCGGGGGTGGACGACGCGCCGGATCGTCGGCCGGGTCGCGGTCTGGGCGTCGTTGAGCACCTGGTCCACGGTGTTCACGGGCGTGGCGGGGACGTCCGCCTTCTCCAGCAGCTTCAGCAGCGCCTCGCGGTCGTGCCCCGCAATGGCGTCGCCCACGCGCTGCTCGAGCTCGACCCGATGCTTCACGCGCTCGATGTTGGTCGCGAAGCGCGGGTCGTCGGTCATGTCGCCGAGGCCGAGCGCCACCGCCAGCCGGCGCCAGAGCCGGTCGTTGGCGCCGGCGATGAACACCCACTGGCCGTCACCGCAGCGGAAGTTGCGGTACGGCGACAGCGACGGGTGCGCCGAGCCGAGGGCCTTCGGAACGGTGCCGGCGAGCAGGAAGCCCTCGGCCTGGAAGTTCAGCAGTCCGAGCGCCGTCTCGAGCAGCGAGCCGTCCACGCGCTGGCCGCGGCCGGTGCGGTCGCGCAGCCGCAGGGCGCCGAGCACGCCGAACGCGCACAGGATGCCCGTCGTCAGATCGAGGAACGAGACGCCGCAGCGGACGGGTGCGCCGCCGGGCTCGCCGGTGATCGACATGATGCCGCTGAACGCCTGCATGAGCGCCTCGTAGCCGGCGCCCTCGGCGCGCGGGCCCGTGCGGCCGAAGGCCGAGACGGAGCAGTAGACGAGCCGCGGGTTCTCCCGCGCGAGCCCCTCGTAGCCGAGGCCGAACTCCTCCATCGTTCCCGTGCGGAAGTTCTCGATGAGGACGTCGGCCTTCGCGGCGAGCCGGCGCACGAGGGCGACCCCGTCCGGCTCCTTCAAGTTGACGGCGATGCCGCGCTTGTTGCGGTTGTTGACGAGGTACCCGGCGGACTCGCCGTCCTTGTGCGGCGGCCACGTGCGTGACTCGTCGCCCACGCCCGGATCCTCGACCTTGATCACGTCGGCGCCGAGGTCGCCGAGCAGCGCGCCGCAGTACGGACCGGCCAGCACGCGGGAGAGGTCCACGACACGGATGCCATCGAGCGACAGCGGCGTCTGCGGGGTCGGGGTACTCATGTGCGCTACTATACTCAATATATGACGCGTTTCGCCGACGCCCTCGCACGCCGCATCCTGGTGCTCGACGGCGCGATGGGGACGATGATCCAGGCCGCCGGCCTCGGCGCCGCCGACTTCGGCGGCGAGCGCTACGAGGGCTGCAACGAGCACCTGAACCTCACGCGGCCCGACGTCATCCGCGGCATCCACGCGGCCTACCTCGAGGCCGGCGCCGACGTCGTGTCCACCAACACCTTCGGCTGCGCGCCGTACGTGCTCGCCGAGTACGACCTCGCCGACCGCGCCCACGCGCTGTGCCTGGCCGCGGCGCGGCTGGCGCGCGACGCCGCCGGCGACCGGTACGTGGTCGGGGCCATGGGCCCGTCCACGCGCTCGATCACGGTCACGCGCAACGTGACGTTCGACGAGGTCGCCGCCGCCTACGAGGTCCAGGCGGCCGGGCTCCTGGCCGGCGGCGTCGACGCGCTGTTGCTCGAGACGGCGCAGGACACGCTGAATCTGAAAGCCGCGGCGCTCGGGGTCCTCCGAGCGCGGCGCGCCGCCGGTAGCGACGACGTGCCCCTCATGGTCTCAGCGACGATCGAGCCGATGGGCACCATGCTCGCCGGCCAGGGCGTCGAGGCACTCTACGTCTCGCTCCAGCACCTCGGACTGTTCTCGATCGGGCTCAACTGCGCGACCGGCCCCGAGTTCATGACCGATCATCTCCGCTCGCTGGCGGCCATCGCCACCTGCTGGACGAGCGTGTACCCCAACGCAGGGCTGCCCGACGAGCGCGGCCAGTACGGCGAGACGCCGCAGAGCCTGGCTCTCAAGCTCGCCCGCTTCGTCGACGAGCGCTGGGTCAACCTGGTCGGCGGCTGCTGCGGGACGACGCCCGAGCACATCCGCGCCATCGCGCGGCTCGTGGCCGGCAAGCCGCCGCGGGTGCCCGCGACGGCGGAGCCCCAGGGCGTGAGCGGCATCGAGGTGCTCTACCCCGGCGACGACAACCGGCCGATCTTCGTGGGCGAGCGCACCAACGTGATCGGCTCGCGAAAGTTCAAGGAGCTCGTCGTCGCCGACCGGTTCGACGACGCGGCCGAGATCGGCCGCGCGCAGGTGCGCGCCTCCGCCCAGGTGCTCGACGTCTGCCTGGCCAACCCCGACCGCGACGAGGCGGCGGACATGGACCGCTTCATGCGCGAGCTGACCCGGCGCGTCAAGGTCCCGCTCATGATCGACTCCACCGACGCCGCCGTCCTCGAGCTGGCCCTCCGCCATTGCCAGGGCAAGGCCATCGTGAACTCGATCAACCTCGAGGACGGCGAGGAGCGCTTCGAGCGGGTGGCGCCGCTGCTGCGCGCGTACGGCGCCGCCGTCGTGGTCGGCTGCATCGACGAGAACAAGCAGCAGGGCATGGCCGTCACGCGGCAGCGCAAGCTCGCGATCGCCGAGCGCTCGCACGAGCTGCTCACGCGCAAGTACGGGATCCCCGCGCGCGACCTGATCTTCGATCCGCTCGTCTTCCCCGTCGGCACCGGCGACGCGAACTACATCGGCTCTGCGGTCGAGACGATCGAGGGTCTGCGGGCGATCAAGGCCCGCTTCCCGGAGTGCAAGACGATCCTCGGCATCTCCAACGTCTCGTTCGGGCTGCCCCCGGCGGGGCGCGAGGTGCTCAACGGCGTCTTCCTCTATCACTGCACGAAGGCGGGGCTCGACTACGCGATCATCAACACGGAGCGGCTCGAGCGCTACCCCTCGATCCCCGAGGAGGAGCGCCGGCTCGCCGAGGACCTCCTCTACGGCCGCGGCGCCGACCCCGTGGCCGCCTTCGCCGCCCACTTCCGCGACCGCGTGAAGACGGCGGCGCCACGCGAGACGCTGACCCTGGACGAGCGCCTCGCGCGCTACATCGTCGAGGGCAGCCGCGACGGCCTGCTCGAGGACCTCGACGAAAAGCTCGGGGAGGCGGCGCCGCTCGAGATCATCAACGGGCCGCTGATGCGCGGCATGGACGAGGTCGGGCGGCTCTTCAACGACAACCAGCTCATCGTGGCCGAGGTGCTCCAGTCGGCGGAGGCGATGAAGGCGGCCGTCTCCCACCTCGAGCCCCACATGGAGAAGGCGGAGTCGGCCACGCGCGGCGTGATCGTGCTGGCCACCGTGAAGGGCGACGTCCACGACATCGGCAAGAACCTGGTCGAGATCATCTTCGGCAACAACGGCTACCGCGTGATCAACCTCGGCATCAAGGTCCCGCCGGAAGACCTCATCGCCGCCTACCACACGCACAAGCCGGACGCGTTCGGGCTGTCGGGGCTCCTCGTGAAGTCGGCGCAGCAGATGGTGGTGACCGCCCAGGACCTCAAGGTGGCCGGCATCGAGATCCCGCTCTTCGTCGGCGGCGCCGCGCTCACGCGCAAGTTCACCGCCACGCGCATCGCCGCCGAGTACGGCGGGCTGACGCTCTACGCGAAGGACGCGATGGACGGCCTCGATCTCGCCAACCAGCTCTTCTCGGCGGTGACGCGCGAAGGGCTCGTCGAGCGCGTGCGCGCCGAGCAGGCGACGCTGGTCGGCGGCGCCGCGGCCGCCGCCGCGCCCCGCCCGGCGTCGGCGCCCGCGCGCGCGAAGGCGGACGTGCCGCGCGTGCCGCCGCCGGCGCCGCCCGACCTCGACTCGCACGTGCTCCGCCGCGTGCCGCTCGCCCAGATCTATCCGTACCTGAACCTCCAGATGCTCTACGGCAAGCATCTCGGCCTGCGGGGGCTGGTGTCGCGCCTGCTGGAGGACGGCGATCCGAAGGCGCGCGAGCTCCACGACGTGGTCGAGGCGCTGAAGGCGGAGGTGGCGCGCGACGATCTCCTCCGCGCCGACGGCGTCTACCGCTGGTTCCGCGCCCGCGCCGAGGGCGAGAGCGTGCGGCTGTGGGCGCCCGACGGCGCCGAGGCCGCGCGCTTCACCTTCCCGCGCCAGCGCGACGGCGAGCGGCTCTGCCTCGCCGACTACGTCCGCGAGGACGTCGACGACGCCGTCGCGCTCTTCGTCGTCACGTGCGGCGGCGGCGTGCGCGAGCAGGCGCAGGCGTGGAAAGAGCAGGGCGCCTATCTCAAGTCGCACGCGCTGCAGGCCCTCGCCATCGAGTCGGCGGAGGCGTTCGCCGAGATGCTGCACGCGCGGCTGCGCACGCTCTGGGGCTTCCCCGACCCGCCCGACGTGACGATCGCCGACCGCATCAAGGGCCGCTATCGCGGCATCCGGGTGTCGTTCGGCTATCCGGCGTGTCCCGACCTCGGCGACCAGGCCACGCTCTGGCGGCTGCTCCGCCCCGACGCGGAGATCGGCGTGCGGCTCACCGAGGGCTTCATGATGGATCCGGAGGCCTCGGTCTCCGCGCTCGTCTTCCACCACCCCGCGGCGAAATACTTCAAGGCCGACTGATGGCCTCGGCGGCGCGCACCCGCCGCTGGCGCACGCTCGGGCTCGCGGTGGCGGTGATCGTCGTGGTGGGCGGCCTCTTCTGGGCCGCGCCGCAGTTTCTCCACGTCCTCGAGCTGAAGCTCTACGACCAGCACTTCCGACTGCGCGGCGCGCGGCCGGCGCACGCCCAGGTCGCGATCGTGGCCATCGACGGGGCGAGCCTCAGGGCGCACGGCCGCTGGCCCTGGTCGCGCACGGTGATGGCCGACCTGGTCCGACGGCTGACGGCGGCCGGGGCGGCGGTGGTCGCCTTCGACGTCCTGCTGATCGAGCCCGAGGTGAGCGGCGAGCAGCGCGCGGCGGCACGGATCGGCGAGCGGCTCGGCGGCCGCGATCGCGCCGTCGCCGCCGAGCTGGCGCGCATCGCGCGGGAGGCCGATCCCGACGCGCGGCTGGCCGCGGCCCTCCGCGACAACGCGCGCGTGGTGCTGCCCATCAACTTCGTGCTCAGCGTGGTGCCGCGCGAGGCGGTGCCCGAGCGCCAGGGCGCGCCGGCCAAGTCGGCCATCGTCGCGTTCAAGAGCTACGCCGAGCGCGGGATGTTCCCCGCGTTTCACGCCGACGCCGCCGAATTCCCGATCCCGCCGCTGCTCGACGCGGCGGCGGCGCTGGGCCACGTCAACATGCTCCCGGATCCCGACGGCGCCACGCGCTACGACGCCCTCGCCATCGAGTCACGCGGCTACTACTATCCGAGCCTGGCGCTGTCGGCCGTCCGCCTCGCGGCGGGGATCGACCCGTTCGCGGTGAGGATCGAGTTCGGCCGCGCGGTGTGGCTCGGCGACGTGGCCATCCCGGTGGACGCGCGGCTGCGCGTGCTCGTGGATTACGCGGGCCCGACGGGCACCTACCCACACATCCGCGCCGCCGAGATCCTCGCGGGCCGCGTCAGCCCTGAGCGCTTGAAGGACAAAATCGTGTTCGTCGGCGCCACCGCCGAGGGCACCTACGATCTGCGCGTCACGCCCTTCTCACCCGTCTACCCCGGCGTCGAGAAGCACGCCAACATGGCCGCGAACATTCTCGACGGGCGCTTCATCGTCCGCCCGGTGTGGGTGGAGCTGGCAGAGGCCGTCGCCATCGTCGCGCTGCCGCTGCTGCTGGCGCTCGTGCTGCCCGCCCTACGCCCCGGGCCCTCCGCGCTCGTGACGCTGGCGCTCTGGGGTGCGCTCTTCGCCGGCGCGCACGCCGCCTTCCGCCAGGGCCTGTGGGTGCCGCTCGTCTATCCCTCGCTGGCGCTGGTGGTCACCTTCGTCGCGATCACGATCTACCGCATCCTGACCGAGGAGCTGCAGCGCCGCTGGACCAAGCGCGCGTTCCAGCAGTACGTGAGCCCGGAGGTCGTCGAGCGGATCATGCAGGACCCGGCCGGGCTCTCGTTCGGCGGCGAGCTGCGCACGGTGACCGTGCTCTTCTCGGACATCCGCGACTTCACGACCTTCACCGAGAAGCACGATCCGCAGGTCGTGGTGCAGAGGCTGCGCGAGTACCTCACGCGGATGACCGACATCGTGCAGAAGGAAGGCGGCACGCTCGACAAGTACATCGGCGACGCGGTGATGGCCGAGTTCGGCGCGCCCATCGCCTACCCCGACCACGCGCTGCGCGGCTGCCGGGCGGCGCTCGCCATGACGGCGGCCGTCGAGCAGCTCACCGACAAATGGCGCGCCGAGGGCAAGGAGCCGTTCCGCATCGGGCTGGGCGTCAACACCGGCGCCATGGTCGTCGGCAACCTCGGCTCCGAGCAGCTCTTCGACTACACCGTGATCGGCGACGAGGTGAACCTGGGCGCGCGGCTCGAGGCGCTCAACAAGGAGTACGAGACCACCACCCACGTGATCATCAGCGAGGCCACGTACGAGGCCGCGAAGGACGGGATCGAGGCGCGGCCGCTCGGCGAGGTGATGGTGAAGGGCAAGACCCGCCCGGTGGTGGTCTACGAGCTGCTCGGGCTCACCACCACCCCGGGCGGGGCGACGCGCTCAGCCTAGGGACAGGTCGTCAGCGACGACGGCGTGCAGACCGGCTGGCTCTGATTCGCCAGGATGTCGCGGCCGACGCCCGGCGTGCCGCTCGGCGACCAGTCCGTCGTGTTCACCGGCCCCGGTCCCCCCACGACGGACCTGAAGCCCGTCGCCGTCTGCACCAGCGTGACGTCCTGGCTCGACGGGATGATCGTCACGTTGAACCCGGTGAGCTCCGGCACGTTCGCCGTGCTGGCGTTGCCCGCGTCCAGGATCGCGGGCTGGGCCGCCGGCGCCAGGTTCAAGATCGGCGTCGGCGCGCTCGGCGCGCCCGTCCCGATCTGGCGCGTGAACTCCCCGCCGACGATGGTGACCTGCTGGCCGTTGCGGCTGACGTAGGTGACGCGCGCGGCCTCGGCCAGCTGTCCCGGCGACGGCAGCGCGAAGACGATCGTCTCGCCCGTCCGTGGATTGTGCGCGACCACCGCGATGGTGCCCCGCACGGCCGCCACGCCGGACGGCGTCGAGATCGTGAAGTTCGACTGACGCGCGCGCGCCAGCTGGACGGCGGTCGCCGAGATCCGCGCGTGCACCTTGCCGGCGACGAGGTAGAACGCCGCGTTGCGGTCGCGCGTCTGGGGGTCGTACTCGAGCTTGGTGACCGCGAACCGCGTGTTCTCGGCCACGAGGATCGTGCTGCCGTCGGGCAGGCTGAGGTCGGCGGAGCTGGCAGCCAGCGCGCGGATCTGGTCACCCTCGACGAGCCGGGTGCCCACGGTGGCCGGCGCCCAGATCCGCTGGCCCTTGGGCAGGACGGACACCTGGCCCGCCACGCGCGCGACCTCGGCGCTCGCCGCCGGAATCTGCGCCTCCGCCTGACCCCACGTCAGCAGCAGGAGAAGTGCAACGACTCCGACTGCGATGGTGCGGGCGCTCGCCTTGGACATGGCCCCTCGCCTCTCCCGTGTGATCCCGCCACCAACGGTGGCGACGCGTTGAAAGTGCCACAAATTTAGCACAGTCGGCCTAGGGCCGGGAAATACCGCGCAGGAGCGGCCGCAGCGCCCGGATCTCCCCCTCCAGCCGCTGCAGGCGCCGGCCCACCTCGCGGCCGCGGGCGGCGGGCGTGGCCAGGTAGCCGCGCTCGACGAGGTCGATGAACGCCGCGGCGATCGTATCGGCGTCCCAGGCCCGGCCGCGGCCAGGGTGATACCAGCGATAGACCCAGTTCGACATGCCGAGCAGCGCGAGCACGAGCAGGCGCGGCTCGGCGACGCGAACCTGCCCCGCCCGCGCGGCGCGCTCGACGATCGCGCGCACCGTCCGGTCATAGCGCGCCTTGCGGCGCACGATGTCTTTCTGCAAGCGCGCGGGCAGGCTGCCTTCCTCGCTGAAGAACACGGTGAGGAACGCGCGCTCGGCCACCACCAGGCGGACGTGGTGGCGGATCACCTCGCGCAGCTGCTCGGCCGGCGGCAGGCCGCTCGCGCGGATCGCCGCCAGCCCCGCCTCCGCCAGCGTCATCGTGCGGTGGAAGATCGCGGCGAGCAGGTCCTCCTTCGAGCGGAAGTGGCCGTACACCGTCGCCTTCGACATGCCGAGCCGCCGCGCGAGGTCGTCGAGCGTCGTGGCGCGGTAGCCGCGCGCGCGGAACAGCTCCGCGGCCGTGGTGAGGATCTCGGTCCTCACGAGCGCCCGGCGCGACGTTCGCGCGCGCACGCGGCTCAGTGGTGGCAGGCTACGCAGTCGAGGGGGGCGCGCGTCGCGCGCGCCGCGTTCTCGCGGCGGTGGCACTCGACGCACCAGCCCATCGTGAGCGGACGCGACGGCGGGTGCAGGCCCACCAGGTGCGCGAGGTCGTTCGTGAGCGCGGGTCCGGTGTCGGCGCCCACCACGGGCATTCGCTCGATGGGGCCGTGACAGTCCTGGCAGGCCACGTCCGCCCGGACGTGGGCCTTGTGCGGGAAGTACGTGAACTCCGGGACCTTGAACACGCGCGCCCAGGGGATCGGCGCGCCGCGGCGCGCGTACTCGTGGATCTTGCCGATCTCGGGGTTGTCCGCCACGCCGATGATCTTGTGGCAGCCGACGCACCGCTCGACGGATGGGAGCCCCGCGTACTCCGAGCGCCGCGCGTCGGCGTGGCAGTACTGGCAGGGGATCTGGAACGAGCCGGCGTGGATCACGTGGTTGAAGAAGATCGGCTGCTTCGGCGCGCGCGGCGGCCGCGTGAGCCCCGCCGGTCCGCCGCGGTAGTCCGGCTTTGCGAGCGTGCGCACGAAGGCGACGAGGCGGCGGATCTGATCGGCGCTGAGCGTGCGGTCGAACGGCGGCATCGTGGGCGCGAGCCCCTGCGCGGGCCCGCCGTGGGTGATCACGCTGACGAGGAACTCGTCGGGCAGCCCGTTCATGAGGCGCCCGTCGGCGAGGTCGGAGGGCCTGGTGGCGAAGCCCGAGGCCGAGGCGCCGTCGCCGCGGCCGCCCTCTCCGTGACAGGTGGCGCAGTGGGTGGCGAAGAGCGCGCGGCCGGCCTGGACCTCGCGTTCGTCAGTGGGCGCGGCGACCGCGCGGGACGAGGCGACGTGCCACGCGGCCAGAATCAGGGCGGCCAGCCCCAGCGCCGTGCCGCCGGCGGCCCAGGTCCTGCCCCGCACGCCGCGTGTCCCCCGAGGCCGCTACTCGCGGCAGAGGCGTTCGCGGCGCTGCAGAAACGCGTGACGGACGGCGCTGTACATGTCGATCACGCTCTCCTCGAAGCCCTGGAACAGGTCGAGGTTGAGCGACCGCTCGTTCACGATGTCGCCCACCTTCATGCCGAGCCGGTCCCAGAGGAACGGCAGGAAATACGCGAGCGGGTCGAGGGCGGTGTCGACGGCCTTGCCCACCCCGTCGCGCACCGTCAGCGGCTCGAGAAACGGCACGACCACGTACGGCCCGGTCCCAACGCCCCAGACACAGAGCGTCTGCCCGAAGTCCTCGCGGCTCTTGAGGATGCCGAAGACGTCCTTGGCCGGGTCGAACAGGCCGCCGACACCGGCGGTGCTGTTGATGAGAAAGCGCGAGAGCTCGCGGCCGGCGCCCATGGCCTTGCCCTGCAGCAGGCTGTTCACGAGCCGGGGCACGAACGAGATGTTGTCGAAACCGTTCGAGACCATGATCTGGATCTCGTCGGGCACGATGAAGTTATAGCCCTTCGCCACCGGCTTGAGGATGTACTTGTCGAGGCGCCGGTTGAACTCGAACGTCTTCTCGTTGAAGCGCTCCCACGGGTCGTATTCTTCGGGCTCCATGTCGGTGATCGACTCGCGCGCCTGGGCCATGCCCTCGTAGCGCGCCGCCGTGTCGGCGGCCGGCTCCTGGCTCTGCGCCACCGCGTCGGAGGCCGTCTCGCCGGCGACGGGGCCGGCGGCGAGGAGCGTGAGGTCGGCGTCGGGCGACGTGGCCGTGGGCGCGGCGGCGATTTCGCCGTTGGGCGGCAGAGCGGCTTCGATCGTGCGTGGCGGACCGACGTAGCCCGCGGACTCTGCGCGGGAGGCGCTGGAGACCGTGCTGCATGCCGTCAATCCGAGCGCGAGCATGGCGAAGCAGGCGACGGTGGCGAGGCGGTCCAGCGCCGAGCGAGCCAATGCGATTCCTCCCCGACGGATTGACCTCGGAAACCTAGCGCAACAATATATCTGAAGTCCCGCCCCTTTTGCGACACCGAATTACGGCCCGCTCGCCGAGCCCGCGATCCGCATTGTCACGACGGGGCGGAAAGCGTATGGTGGGAGGCGCTGTCAGTCAGGAAGGAGAACCCGAAGACGTGAGCCGGGGCCGTGCGCGTGAGTTCTGGTGCTCCGTGGTGTCCGAGGCCGTGATGATCCGCCTCAAGCGGCCGGGAGGATTCGGTCGCGTCCAGGGCTACTTCGTGCAGTGCAACCAGACCGAGTGTCAGTACGTCGAAGAAAACAAACCGCCCTGTCCGCTGCACGCGGGACTCTTCGCCGACGAGATCAAAGCGGCCGAGGACGCCCGCGGCGCGCGCCGCGAAGAGCTCGAGACCTGACGGGGCGGGGGCTGGAGCCCCCGCCGCCGTCTCGATCCCTTACTTCTTCGTCGCGCCGTAGATCGCGCCGGCCGCGGCGCCCGCGCCCGTACCGATCAACGCACCCTTGCCCGCGCCGTAACCGGTCCCCGCGCCGATCGCGGCGCCCGCGCCGGCGCCCAGGCCCGCCCCGGCCACCGTGCTGCACGCTGCCATCGTCGTGGCGAGCAGGCCGAGGCCGGCAATCGCCGCCGCCATTCGCTTTGTCATTTCTGCGAACCTCCTCATGCGACCTCGTGAATCGTCTTCACCCATGTGACGACTGCAGGCATGGAGCCACTCGGAATCGACGAGCGCCGGGAAGTTTGGGGCCACGTCGGGTCCCGCGAGAATTCGAGGCGCGTCACGGGTTTCCCGGGACGCGCCGAGCGTCGGGGGGTTTGGGGGGCCCGACGAATTCGAGGCGCGTCACGGGTTTCCCGGGACGCGCCGAGCGTCGGGGGGTTTGGGGGGCCCTATCGAGGCCCCCCATGAGGTAGGCGGCGCGCTCGTGAATCGCTGGGCGCGGCCGCGCGCGTCGGTGAAGCCGAGCACGGCGGCGTGCAGGCAGACGCGACGCACCGGATCGGTGGTCGCGCCGAACGCGCGATCGCCGACGATCGGATGGCCGAGCGCCGCGAGCTGGGCGCGGATCTGGCCGCGCCGGCCGGTACGCAGGCGCAACTCGAGCACGGTCGAGCGGGCACGGCGCTCGCGCACGCGGTACTCCGTGACCGCCTCGCGGCCACCCCCGCGTCCCGCCCGCACGCGCAGCGTCGTCGGGTCCTCGACGATGCGGTCGCGCAGCGTGCCGGCATCGTCGCGCACGCGGCCCTCCACCACGGCCACGTAACCGCGCTCGACGGCGCGCGCGGCGAACTGCGCCTGCAGCGCGCGCTTCACCGCGGCCGACTTCGCGAACACGAGAAGTCCCGAGGTCTCGCGATCCAGGCGGTGGACGATGAACAGTCGTGTGGCCGTGCGAGCCGCCGCCGACGGCGAGGCACGCCGGTGAGGAGTCGCGCGGACGTAGTCGGAGAGCAGCCGGTAGAGCGTTCGCTCGCGCTCCCGCGCCGTGCCGATGGTGAGGAGGCCGGGCGGCTTTTCGACGACGAGCAGATCGTCGTCCTCGTGCACGAGCCGCAGCGCGGAGGGAAACGACGGCGCCGGCGCGCCGAGGGTGACGCGCGCGGCGTCGGGAACGTCGGCGTCGCCGCGACCGACGACGACGCCGTCCACCCGCACGCGCCCGGCCGCGAGCCAGCCGCGGATGGCCGTGCGCGAGGCGTCGGGAAAGAGGCGCTGCAGGCGGTCGAGCAGGCGGCTCAGCGCGGCGGACGCGGGCCGAGCACGAGCGTGACCGGCGCCGCGAGGTACGTCGTGGCCGCGCGCTGCACGTCGGCGGCGGTGACGGCCTGCACCGCGCGGCGGTACCGCTCGGGGTACTCGGCGCCCACGCCCTCCACGTCGTAGAAGGCGAGATACCAGGCGAGCCGCTCGCTCGTGCGCCGGTCCATCGCGTAACGGCCGAGCAAGTAGCTCTTGGCGCGCGCCAGCTCCTCGGCCGGCACCGGCTCGCCCTTCACGCGCCCGACCTCCGCGAGCAGCGCCTGCTCCGCCTGCGCCGCCGTCTCCGGCGTCGTGCCCAGGTAGAGCACGAGCACGCCCGGCTCCTTCACGGGCTCGTACAACGCCGTGGCCGTGTACGCGAGCGCGCGCTTGTCGCGCAGCTCGACGAAGAGCCGCCCCGCCATCCCGCCGCCCAGCACGCTCGACAGCACCTTCACGGCCGCGTGATCCGGATGGTCGAGCGGCGGCGCCAGTCCGCCCACGAGGATCTGCGTCTGCTGCGCGGCCTGCTCGATCACGCTGCGGCGCGCGACAACGACCGGCGGCGGGACCGGCGCGTCCAGCGCGGCAGAGCTGCCCGGCGGCAGCGCGCCGAAGCGCCGCTGGACCTCGGCGAGCACGTCGTCGACCGGCACCTGCCCGCTCACGGCCAGGACCATGCGGTCCGGACGGTAGAACGCGCGATAGCGCTCGACCACGGCGGCGTGGTCGAAGCGCGCGAGCGAGGCGGACGTCCCCAGGGCGGGGATCGCGTACGGATGCCGGCCGTACAGCAGGGCGTAGAACTCGTCGAAGGCGCGCGAGGGGGCGTTGTCGCGGCGACGCTGCAGGCGCGAGAGCAGGAAGTCGCGCTCGCGGTCGACCTCCTCGGGCGCCAGCTTCGGCTCGAGCGCCAGCTCGGCGGTGAGCCCGAGCAGCTCGCGCCAGAAGCGCGACAGCGCCGAGGCGCGGATCTCCGAGTAATCCGCCTCGCCGGAGGCGCTGAGCTTGCCGCCCAACCTGGCCACCGCCTCCGCCAGGTCGGAGCCGCTGCGCCGGGCCGTGCCCTTCACCATCACCGCGTGGACGAAGTTCGAGAGCCCGGCGGTCTCGGGCGTCTCCCAGCGCGTGCCCATCCGGATCAGCAGCGACACGGCCACCACGGGCGCCACGTCGCTCTGGCGCACGATCACGCTGAGCCCGTTCGGCAGCCGCATCCGGCGAACGTCGTCGCGCGGCTGCGCGGGCGCCAGCGCCGGCACCGCCAGCGCCACGAGCAGCGCCGCCACGAGGCCGCGCCGGCTCACCGGGCGCTCTCCGGCAGGAAGCGGACGCGCACGTAGTTGTCGTCCGCGAGATAGGTCCGCGCCGCGTTGCGGATCTGCTCGGCGGTCACCTGACGCAACCGCTTCAGGTACTCGACCTCGTCCTGAAGGCTCCACGTCGTCTCGGCCTGACCGTAGTTCTTGGCCAGCCCCTCGGCCGTCTCGATGTCGAAGGCGTAGGTCGACTCGGCCGTGATGATGGCGCGCTCGCGCTCGGCCGGCGTCACGCCCTGCTGGCGCACGCGGCGCACGACCTCGCGCACGGCCGCCTCGGCGGCGGCGAGGTGCTTCGCGTCGAGACGCGCGGTGACCGACACCAGCCCGGACTGCTGGCGCGGGATGTACGAGGCCTCGATCGTCTGCACGAGGCCGCGCTGCTCGCGCAGCACCTGGTTGAGGCGGCTGGAGGGGCCGTCGCCGAGGATGTAGGTCAGCAGGTCCACCGCGTAGATGTCCGTGTTGCCGGTCGGCGCGGCGTGCCACGCGAGGCCGAGATAGGCCTGCTGCTCGGGGCGCCGCACGTCCTCGCCGGCGCCGTCCGCGAGGCGCCGGGGCGGCGGCGCGGACGGACGCGCGGGTGCCGGCCCGGTCAGCCGGCCGAACGTCTCGGCGGCCACCGCGCGCGCCTGGGCGGGAGTCACCGCGCCCACCACGACGAGCGCCATGTTGCCGGGGACGTAGTGCTTCTTGTAGTACGCGTTCAGCGTGTCGCGCGTGAGGCCGCCCACGAGCTCGCGCGTACCCAGGATCGGCCGGCCGTAGGGGTGCTCCACGTACGCCGCCTCGGTCAGCCGCCGCGTGAGGAAGCGCTCGGGGTCGTCCTCGGTCAGATTCATCTCTTCGAAGACCACCTTCTTCTCGCTCTCCAGCTCCGCGGGCACGAAGGCGGCGTTGACCGCGATGTCGGCGAGCAGCGCGGCGGCGGCGCGGAGGCCCGACAGCGGCACCACGACGTCGTAATGCGTGAAGTCGTACGAGGTGAACGCGTTGCTGTTGCCGCCGAGCCCCTCGAGCTCCGCGTCGATCGAGCCGGGTGGCCGCGTCGGCGTGCCCTTGAAGAGCATGTGCTCGAGGTAGTGCGACAGCCCGAGCTCGGCCGGCGCCTCGTCGCGCCCGCCCACGCGCAGCCAGAGCTGCACCGCCACGATGTCGCTCGCGCGGTGCTCCTGGCTGATGACGACGACGCCGTTCGGCAGCACCTGCCGCGTCGGGCTGGCGACACCCGGCGCGCGCGCGGTCACGGAGGCGCAGCCCGCGAGGAGGAGGACGAGAAGAAGGAGGGCGCCCGGCCGCGAGGACGGACCGAGGGTCGAGTCCATGCGCGAGGAGCCTAGCAGATCGCCGCGTCTCCTGGCGAATCTCCGCGCGGCGTCCCACGCGCGGATGGCGAGCAGCAGCGCGAGGATCGCCGCGTAGACCCACGGGTCGACCCGCACCTTCTTGGCGAGCCAGATGAAGTGCAGGCAGCCCGCCACCGCCGCGACGTAGACGAGCCGGTGCAGCCGTCGCCAGCGCGCCGCGCCGAGCCGCTTGATCATGCCCGTCGTCGAGGTCGCGGCCAGGGGCAGGAGCAGCGAGAACGCGAGCATGCCCACGGTGATGTACGGCCGCTTCACGATGTCGGCGCCCATCTCGCGCCAGTCGAAGAAGTGGTCGAGCACCACCCACACCGACAGGTGCAGGCACACGTAGAAGAACGCGAACAGCCCGAGCAGCCGGCGGAAGGGCATCTGCCAGCCCCAGCCGAAGAGGATGCGGAGCGGCGTGAGCGACAGGCTGATCAGGAGCAGGCGCAGCGTCGTCTGGCCGAGCTCGTTGGTGACGTAGGAGATCGGGTTGGCGGTGAGATCGTCCGTCCAGAAGCCGTAGAGGAGCTTCGCGAGCGGGACGAGACAGGCCGCCCACACGCCGACCTTGAGCGCGACGCGGACGCGCCGGGACACGACGCTAGTAGAGCGTCTTCAGATCCATCCCCGTGTAGAGAGACGCGACCTGGTCCGCGTAGCCGTTGAACATGAGCGTCTTGCGCCGGCGGAACTCGCCGATGCGCCGCTCGGTGGCCTGGCTCCAGCGCGGGTGGTCGACGGTGGGGTTCACGTTGGAGTAGAAGCCGTACTCCTGCGGCGCCGCCTTGTTCCAGGCCGTCTTCGGCTCCTCCTCGGTGAGACGGATGCGCACGATCGACTTCGCGCTCTTGAAGCCGTACTTCCACGGGATGACCACGCGCACGGGCGCGCCGTTCTGGTTGGGCAGCACCTTGCCGTACATGCCGAGCGTCAGCAGCGTGAGCGGATGCATCGCCTCGTCGAGGCGCAGTCCCTCCGTGTACGGCCAGTCGAGCCCGCCGCCGAGACCGAAGAGCCCGGGCTTCTGCGCCGGGAACTGCTCGGGGTCCTTGAGAGTCGTGAACTCGACGTACTTCGCCTTGCGCGTGGGCTCGGCGCGCTTGAGCACCACCGACAGCGGGTAGCCGATCCACGGGATGATCATCGACCACGCCTCCACGCAGCGCAGCGCGTAGATGCGCTCCTCGAGCGGCGCGGCCTTGAGGACCTCGTCGATGTCCAGGCGCTGTGGCTTGGCCACGAGCCCGTCGACGACGACCGACCACGGCCGGGGACGGAGGGTGTGGCCGCGCCGCGAGGGATCGCCCTTGTCGGTGCCGAACTCGTAGAAGTTGTTGTAGGTGGTCGCGCTCTCGTACTTGGTCGGCGGGTCCTCGACGCGGAACGTCGGATTCGGCGTGGCCTTGAGCGGCCCCGGCTCCGGCGGCGCGGCGGCTGCGCTCGCGCCGCCGGCGACGACCAGGGCGGCGGCGCCGACCATGAACGCGCGGCGGTTGAGATAGACCGGCTCCGGCGTGACGTCCGAGTGCTTCAGCCTCATCATGTCCCCCCGACCCCGGCGCTCACTTCTCCGCGAGGAGGCGACGGATGCTCGCCTCGGTCTCCGCGTATTCGCCCTCGCCGATGTGGCGGTAACGAACGATGCCTCGCCTGTCGACGAGGACCAGCGTCGGCCACCCGCGCACGGCGTAGCGGTTCCAGACGGCGAAGTCGTTGTCCTGCACGACGGCGTACTTGATCCCGAGCTCGCGCACGGCGTCCACGACCTTGTCGAACGGCTTCTCCCAGCCGAACTCCGGGCAGTGCACGCCGACGATGGTCAGCCCCTGCCCCGCGTACCGCGCATGCCAGTCCCGCAACTGCGGGATCACGTTCTTGCAGTTGTATCAGCCGAACGTCCAGAACTCGACCGCCACCACGCGGCCGCGCAGGGCGTCGATCGTCAGCGGCGCGCTGTTGATCCACTTGCCGGCGGTGATCTCCGGCGCGGCGGTGCCCGGCGCGGGCTGGGCGGCCGTCCCGCCGGCGCCGGCCAACGTCAGCAGCGTGACGGCCAGCGTGAGGCGCGCGCGACGTCGGATCATGCAGTCCTCCCCACGAATCTACGTCGATTCTCGCACGGGTGGCTGGCCGGAGCCGCGCGGTAGAGTGGCGGCCATGGCCGTCTGGTGCTCGATCGTCATTCCCGCGCGCAACGACGCTGCCGCCCTGGCGCTCACGCTCGACGCGCTGGACCGCCTGGAGGAGCGCTCCCGCGCCGAGATCGTCGTCGCCGCCTGCGGCGATCCCGCCGGTACGACACACGCAGCCCGGGAAAGGGTGCGCCTGCTCTGGCCCGAGAGCGGGACGCGCGCCGCCCTCATGAACGCGGGGGCGGCCGCCGCCGGCGGCGAGGTCCTCTTCTTCCTGCACGCCGACTCCATGCCGCCGCCCGACGCGCTCGCCCGCATCGCGGCCGCGCTCGCCGACCCGCGCGTCGTGGGCGGCGCCTTCGAGCACCGCTTCGCCGAGCCCGCGTGGAGCCTGCGCGCGATCAACCTCGTCAACCGCATTCGCTACCGCCTCACGCGCAACTGGTACGGCGACCAGGGGATCTTCGTCCGCGCCGAGGTCTTCCGCGCGCTCGGCGGGTATCGCGACCTGCGCCTCATGGAGGACCTCGACTTCTCCCAGCGGCTCAAGGCGCGCGGGCGCAGCGTGCTCGTGGACGCGCCGGTCGTGACGTCGGGGCGCCGTTTTCTCGCGCGCGGGCCGTGGCGAACGTTCTTCTTTATCGTCTGGCTGCTCGCGCGGTGGACGCTCGGTCTGGACACCGAGCGCTACGCGGAGCGCTGGCGCGGGTGACTACTAGGTGGGGGGCCCCGAAATGGCCCCCCACACCCCCCAGCGTTCGTCGCGCCCCGGGGAACCCGTGGCGCTCCTCGATCACGCGCCCCCCACACCCCCCACGCTCGTCGCGCCCCGGCAAAGCCGTGGCGCGCCTCGATCACCGGACGGTGGCTTAAATCACACTACCTCGTCGGTCCGCGAGGTGGCCTCGCCGAAGCGTCCCATCGAGTATCCGGGCAGCCCCGTGTAGACCTCGTGCAGGCGCAGGTCGATCTCGCGGTTGGCGAGCGCGAAGAGGCTGCGCCCCGCGCAGTCGCCCTCGACGAGGAACGGGCCCAGCCGCTCGACCTCGAGCACCCACATCGCCTGCGCGATGCCGAGCTCGGCGAGCCAGTGCACCTCGCGCACGCGGCGGATGCCCTGGCCGTAGGCGGCCCCCATGCCGTAGCCGACGGTGGTCAGGTAGACGGCGCCGTGCGGCACGAACCACTCGCGATACGCGAGCTCGGTCAGCCCGGCCTTGCCGACGATGACCTTCGCCCCCGAGCGCTCGAACCAGCGACTCATCGACTTGCCGAAGCGGAACGACGCCGTCGCCGTCACCGCCTCCACCGCGTAGCTGCCGTCGGGGCGGACGGCCGCCGCCGGCGAGCAGTGGAAGTTGACGTTGGTCGTCTCGCGCACGCCGGGCGGCATGGGCACGCCGCGGTCGACGACCTTGCGATAGACGCCCTCGCGCGCCGTATAGAGGACGCCCGAGAGGTAGACGACGTCGCCGAGCTCGAGGCCGGCGATCGCCGCGTCGCTCACCGGCGTCGTCAGGTGTACGTCGCGCATCCGCACGTCTTCGAGGCGTGTCGGCGCGGGCGTCACTCGAGTCCCTCGCGGCGGTAGTAGTCGGTGAACCATTGCGGGTCGCTGCGGAACTCGACGCGACCGTCGGCGTGGAGGCGCGCGGTGGCGCGCCGGGACGACAGGCAGAAGGCGTGGATGCCGACCGGCAGGCCGCCCGTGTGCGTGTGGGCGATCTCGACGTGGGTCGCGACGACCAGCGACGTCCCCGCGAAGCCCATGGCGCCGATGCCGACGTAGTTGCCGAGCGTGGTCAGCTCGGCCTCGAGCTGCGCGACCACGGGATCGGGATGACGACTGCCGACCGTGCGCAAGCACGCCGCCTCCTTGCCGAGCCGCACGCACGTGTCCTTGGCGCCGCCGAGGCCCACGCCCATGATGGCCGGCTGGCAGGCGAGCCCGCGCTTGCCGAACTGCACGAGGGTGTCGACGAAGAAGCGCTTGATGCCGCCCACGCCGTCGGCGGGGAACAGCATCCGGTAGTCGCTGCCGAAGAGGCCGCCCTTGTGCACGGTGGTGACGTCGATCCAGTCGGCGCCGGGCTCGAACGCGTACGTGACCTCGGGCGCGTGGGCGCCGACGTTGTTGTTGTGATCCGCGCGGGTGAGCGGGTGCACGCGGTTCGGGCGCAGCGGGATGGTGGCCGTGGCGTCGGCGGTGGCCCGGCGCAGCGCCCGCTCGAGGGCGACGAAGCCACCGTCGACGACCGCCTCGTTGCCCGCGCGGACGTAGTAGCGCGGCAGCCCCGTGTCGGCGCACATCGGCCGCCGGTCGGCGGTCGCGATGTCCCAGTTGCGCTCCATCTCGGTGAGGACGAAGCGCGCCAGCCGGTTCTGCTCGCGCTCGCGCGCGGCGGTCACGCCGGCGCGGTAGTCGGCCGGGATGTCGATGGCGGCGCGCGCCATCAGCTCACGCGCGGTGTCCTCGACGAGCTTGGCGGAGATCACGACGGCCGGAACGCGCGCGCGATGAACTCGGGGAAGCGCGCCTCCAGCTCGGCCACCACCGCCTCGCCGACGGCGCGGGCGCTCCCCGGACGCTCGCCGCCCGGCAGGCGCGCCCAGTGCTCGAGATAGGCGGCCTCGTCTTGCAGCCCGAGCTGCATCGCGACGGAGTCGATGAGGGTCTGAAACTTCTCGCTGAGCGAGAGCGTCACCTGCCCGGCGTCGTCGCGCGCCTCCACCATGGCCGGGATGTCGCGCCAGGCGACGATCTCCCAGCGCGCCACGTCAGCGTCCGCCCATGAACTGCGCCAGCAGCGTCACGCGGTCGCCGGGCGCCAGCTTGCTGTCGAGGTCGTGGGCGACGCCGAGGACGGCGTCGTTGACGAGGATCTCGATGTGCTCGCCGAGCTCCCGCCCGTGCCAGAGGGCATCGTCCAGCTCGGGGAAGCGCGTGCTGAGTCCCTTGAGGAGCGAGCGGACGGTGGCGCCCGGCGGCAGCGGCTCCTCGAACACGCGCCGGGCCGCGCCGTCGCCGCCCACGAAGCGCGTGGGCCACCCGACGATCTCGACCGGCGTCGTGGTCACCGCTCGGTGCGGCGGGGGCGTTCCGACTCTTTGAGGAACTCGCCCCGGATACGCAGGCGCTTCACGAGATCCTCGTACGACGACGTGCGGATGATGCGGTCGAACTGGGCGCGGTAGTTGCCGATGAGGCTGATGTTCTCGATGAGGATGTCGTAGATCAGCCAGCGATCGCCCTTGCGCAGCATGCGCGCCTCCACGGGCACCTCCGTCTGCTGCCTGGTCAGCACCTTGGCGCGCACGATGGCGTTGTCGCCGTCCAGCTTCTCCTCGGTGAATCGCAGCCGCTCGCCGCCGAAGAGGTCGATCTTCGAGATGTACGTCTGCTCCAGCAGCTCCGCGAAGAGGTGCACGAACTCCTCGCGCTGCGGCGGCGTGCGCTGCTGCCAGTGCGGGCCCAGCGCGCGCCGGGCCGTCTCCTGCACGTCGAAGACCTCGGTGGCGATCTTCCGGACGGCGGCGCGCCGCTCCGGCTTCTTGTCCTCCGCCTTGAGCGAAGGATCCTCGAGGACCTTGAGGACCGCCTCGGTGTACTCGCGGACCTGGTCGGTGGGCGCGCCGGCCCGGACGGGGGCGGCGGCGCACGCGACGAGGCTGAGGGCGATGGCGGCCACGACGGACGATCGGATCATCAGGCGGCTCCTCCCCGCGCAGTATACCGTGCGCGGCGGCCCCGGCGGGCCGCGCCTAACGGACGACCGTCTTCAGGTGGGCGAGGACTTCGCGCTCGAACTGGTCGAGGCTCTGGCCGAAGATGTCGCGGAAGTTGCTGTGCCGGTCCTGGCGGCGCTCGAACGACTTGAAGTAGTCGACCACGCGCGGAAAGCCGTCGCGCTCGATCAGGTAATCCGCCATCAGGAACGCCAGCTGATAGGTCGGCAGCGAGCCTTCCTTGAGGTGGCGCACCGTGAAGCCGCGCGGGTTGCCGAGCGTCTCGAGATCCAGCTTGGCGGCCACGAGCGCCGCGTGGTTGCGGATCCCGGCGGTGGCGAGCCCGCGCCGGTTGGCCAGCGTGTCGAGGCCGAGGCGCTCGAGCGACGTGAAGGCCACCCACTCGGCCATGCCCTCGGCCAGCCACTGCTCGGCGCGCCCCTCGCCCTGCGCCATCTCGATCTGCGAGACGTGCGCGAGCTCGTGCGCGATGAGACGCAGCCACTCGCGGCCGCGCGGCTGCGCGCCGTCGTCGTTGAGCAGGAGCTGGCGGCGCTTGCCGATGCCGACCGCGAACTCCGAGAGCTCGGCGGCGCGCGACGGCGCGACCTGCGCGTCGTGCACGAGACCGTGCTCGAACGGCTGGCGCCCGCCATACACGTAGAGCGTGAAGGTCGCGGGCATCGGCAGCCCCAGCTCGCGGACCAGGATCGCCGTCAGCCCGCGCACGGCGGCTTCGTGGTTGCTGAGCGAGCGCGCGTCGCGCGGGACCGCGATGGTGGCGGGATCGATGGTGAATGGAATCACAACGCGGCCGGCGCCACAGGTTGCGATGACGACCAGCGCCAGCAGCGCGGCGACGCCAAAGCAGCGGTGGGAAATCCGTTTCATACCCCGCGGCATTTTCACACGCCTGCGAGGTCGAAGGGAAGAACATTTCCTAGTTGGGGATGTGAAACTTACAATGCCACGCCGTCGCATGGTTGCGCGGCGGGGTGGCGGCGGTCGGGCTCAGACGCGGACGTGCTCGGGGCGGACCCCGAGGCCGATGAGCCGCCCCGGCAGGCGGCGGAGCCGGGGGAAGCGCGCCAGCAGCCGCACCGCCGGTGGGGGCCGCAGGGGACGCCGGCGCTGCAGCACGCGCCGCACGATCCGGTTCTGGACGAGCACCTGGACCCGCTGGGTCACGCGCGTGGGCCACTCGCGGCGGCGCTGCACGCGCGCGAGATCCTCGGCGCTCACCCGTCCCTCGCGCAGCGGCGCCGCCAGCAGGTTGGCGGCGGCCACCGCGTCCTGGATCGCGAGGTTGATGCCGACGCCGCCGACGGGCGACATCGCGTGCGCGGCGTCGCCGAGGCAGAGCACGCCCGGCCGGAACCAGCGCGCGAGCCGGTCCACGCGCACGGTGAGCAGCTTCACGTCCTCCCAGTCGCGCAGCGCGCTCGCCTCGGCGCGCGCGTCGGCGAGCCGCGCGACCTCATCGCGGAACGCCGCGAGGCCGCGGGCGCGGATCTCGTCGAGCGTGCCCTTGGCGATCACGAAACCGCACTGCCAGTAGTCGCCGCGGTCGAGCATGATGAAGATCCGCCCGGCCTCCACGCGGCCGAGCAGCTGGCCCGCGTCGCCCGGCTTCCGTGGCAGCCGGAACCACAGCACGTCCATGGGCGCGCCGAGCGTCTCCACGCGGAGCCCGGCCGCCGCGCGGACCGTGGAGTCGCGGCCGTCGGCGCCGACGACGAGGTCGGCGCGGACCTCGAGGGGGCCGTCGGGCGCCGTCGCGCTCACGCCGACCACCCGCCCACCGTCGTCGATCAGGCCGACGACGCCCGTGCTCATGCGCAGCGCGAAGCCCGGGTAGCGCCGGGCGTGGCCCGCGAGGAAGTCGAGGAAGTCCCACTGCGGCATGAGGGCGATGAACGGGCAGCGCACCGGCAGATGGCCGAAGTCCGCGATGGGGATCCGCTCGCCGCCGATGATCCCGGCCAGCTCGCGGACCTGCGTGTACGGCAGCGCCAGGAACGCCTCGAGCAGGCCGAGCTCGTGCATGACCTCGAGCGTGGAGGGATGGATCGTGTCGCCGCGGAAGTCGCGCAGGAAGTCGGCGTGCTTCTCCAGCACGACCACGTCGACGCCGGCGCGCGCCAGGAGCAGGCCGAGCATCATCCCGGCCGGGCCGCCGCCGGCGACGCAGCAGCGTGTCGAGAGCGTCCTCATGCGACGCCGCGACGCGCGCGGCCGTCGTTGTTGCGAGCCATTACATTCTCCGGACCGGCCGGCGGGCCGGCGGCCGCGATTATAATGCTGGCGCCGTGGCGGCCTCGGTGTCGGCAGCAGATTTCTACGAGCGGCGGCGCGCGCCCGTCCTCGACAGCTTCATGGCCTACGTGGAGGTGGGGGTCGGTGCGCCCATCGTCTTGCTGCACGGCAACCCGACCTCGTCCTATCTCTGGCGCAACGTGATTCCGCTGCTCCAGGGCTCGGGCCGCTGTCTCGCGCCCGACCTCATCGGCATGGGCCGCTCGGGCAAGGCCGCCGGCGGCAGCTACCGCTTCGCGGACCACGCGCGCTACCTCGACGCCTGGTTCGAGGTGCTCGCGCTTCGGGACGTGACGCTGGTCGTGCACGACTGGGGCTCGGCGCTCGGCTTCGACTGGGCGCGCCGTCATCCCGACCGCGTGCGCGCGCTCGTCTACATGGAGGCCATCGTGCGGCCGATGTCCTGGGCGGAGTGGCCGGAGGCCGCCCGCAAGGTCTTTCAGGCCATGCGCTCGCCCGCCGGCGAGGAGATGGTGCTGCAGAAGAACGTCTTCGTGGAGCGCATCCTGCCCGCGAGCGTGCTGCGCGGACTGACGAACGAGGAGATGGACAAGTACCGCGAGCCCTTCCGCCAGGCGGGCGAGTCCCGGCGGCCGACGCTGACCTGGCCGCGCGAGATCCCGATCGACGGCGAGCCCGCCGACGTGGCCGCGATCGTCTCCGCCTACGGGGAGTGGCTCTCGACGACCCCGCTGCCCAAGCTCTTCGTCAACGCCCAGCCGGGCTCGATCCTCGTCGGCGCGCAGCGCGACTTCTGTCGCCGGTGGCCCAACCAGCAGGAAGTCACCGTGCGCGGCAGCCACTTCGTGCAGGAGGACTCGCCCGCCGAGATCGGTCGCGCGATCGCCGCCTTCCTGCGCCGCCTTCCGCGCTGAGCGCGAAGTAGCGATTCGAGGAGCGCCACGGCTTCGCCGGGGCGCTCCGAGCGTGGGGGGTTTGGGGGGCCATTTCGGGGCCCCCCATTTCAATGGGCGAGCGCCACGGCTTCGCCGGGGCGCTCCGAGCGTGGGGGGTTTGGGGGCCCCTTCGAGGCCCCCGATGTTTACGGTCCGAGCCGCTCGAGGCTCACCACGAGCAGCGCGTCCGGCGTCTCGGCGAGCGCGAAGGCCACGTGGTCGCCGGCCTTGATGCCGCGGAAGAGGTCGGCGGACGCCGCGATGAACGGCATCGACATGCGCTGCTCCATGAGCCCGGCGATGGGCTGGTGGTCGAGCACGATCACCGGACGCGTGGCGTGCAGGCTGGAGGGCGCGGGCAGCACGGCCACGACGACGCCGGTGCCACGCCAGCGCGCGGGCTGCGCGTGCGCCGCCGGCGGGGCCGCGATCAGGACGAGCAGCAGCGCGGCAGGCCAGCGCACGCGGAGAGCATAGCGCCGCCGGCGGCGGCCGTCACGCCGCGCGCGGCAGGCGTCGGAGCACGTCGTGGCGACCGTGAGCCATCCCATCGTGCGGCGCACAAGACGGGCCAGCCGGAGGTAGACTCTCGCCACCATGGATCTCGTGGCCGCCCACACCGCGAAGCACCCGCATCGGACCGCCCTCATCGAGGGCGAGCGGTCGCTGACCTGGGAGCAATTTTTCCGCACGCGGAACCGGCTCGCTCACTCGCTGGCGGGCCTGGGGATCGGCGCCGGCCAGCACGTGATCGTCTACGCGCACAACGCGCTGGAGAACCTCGTGGCCGGCGCCGCCCTCCGCGCGCTCGGGGCCATCGGGGTGCCGATGAACCACCGCCTCACCGCCGAGGAGGTCGCCTACATCCTCGACAACGCCGACGCGACGGCGGTGTTCGTCGGCGACGCGTTCCTGCCGATGGCCGAGCGCGTGCGCGGCGCCGCGCGCGTCAAGCGCTGGATCACGCTCGGCCCCGAGCGGCGGCCGTGGGCGGAGGCGCTCGACGACCTGCTCGCGCAGGGCAGCGAGGCGCCGCCGCCCGCGGTGCCCGCCATGGGCGGCTCGATGATCTACACCGCAGGCACCACCGGCAAGCCGAAGGGCGCGCGGCGCCGCGTGACGGATCCCGCCGCCATCCTGCCGCGCCTGGCCGCGCTGGACTGTCTCGACCCCGCGCAGGTGCACCTGGTGGCCGGGCCGCTCTACCATTCAGCCCCCGGCGGCTTCGCGCTCTACGCGCAGATGGTCGGCGGCACCGTGGTGGTGATGCGCAAGTTCGATCCGGAGGAGGCGCTGCGTCTCGTCGAGCGGCACCACTGCACGACGACGTTCATGGCGCCCACGCTGCTCAAGCGCATCGTGGACCTGCCGGCCGAGGTGCGCGCGCGCTACGACGTGTCGTCGATGCGCTCGCTCGTCATCGCGGCCGCGCCGTGCCCGATGCGCGTGAAGGAGCAGGCCGTCGCGATGTTCGGACCCGCGCTCTACGAGTTCTACGGCTCGACGGAGCTCGGCGTGAACACCGTGCTGCGTCCCGAGGACGTGCTGCGCAAGCCCGGCTCGTGCGGCCGCGCGGCGCCGGGCGTGGAGCTGGCCATCCTTGACGACGACGGACGTCGGGCGGCGCCGGGCACGCCGGGCGAGCTGTTCGTGCGCCGCTACGAGGGCGTGTTCGACGAGTACTACGGAAACCCGACGGCGACCGCGCAGACGTCGCGCGGCGAGTGGATGTCGGTGGGCGACGTGGCGTGGATGGACGACGAGGGCTTCGTCTACATCTGCGACCGCAAGCGCGACATGATCATCTCGGGCGGGGTGAACATCTACCCGGCCGAGATCGAGGACGCCCTGCACCGCCATCCGGCCGTCGAGGATGCCGCGGTGTTCGGCGTGCCCGACGCCGAGTGGGGAGAGCGCGTGCACGCCGCCATCCAGCTTCGTCCCGGCGAGCGCGTCACCGAGCGCGAGCTGATGGACTTCTGCCGCGCCCACCTCGCCGACTACAAGGCGCCGCGCGAGGTGTCCTTCCACGACGACTTCCCGCGCGACACCGCGGGCAAGCTCGTCAAGCGGCTGCTGCGCGAGCCCTACTGGGCCGGCCGAACCACGCGCGTCTGATCGTCACCGAAGGAGGCCGCCATGCCACGCGCGATCCATGTCAACACCGCCAACCAGCAGGAGCTGCTCGAGGTGCCGGGGCTCCGCGCCGAGGACGCCGCCGCCATCATTCGCTTCCGCCACGCGCACGGGCCCATCGCCGACGCGGCGCAGCTGAGCCGCGTGCTCGGCGGGCGCGACCTGGACGAGGCGACGCGTCAACACGTCGACTTCGCTCCGGCCGACGAGACGGCGCCGGAAGCGCCCGGCGCTTAGCGAGGCCCGGGGCCCGCGTCGCCGCGGCCGGCGCTGTTGTCGCCGTTGGCGCGGTCCATGGAGCCGCCCCAGGCGTCAGTTCAGGCGGCCGCGCAGCGAATGCAGGGTCTTGGCGAGCTCGGCGTCGGCCGGAGCCAGGCGGACGGCGGCCTCGAACTGGTGCAGCGCCTCCCACCAGCGCCCCTGCTTGAGGTAGATCCGGCCCAGGTTCATGAACGGGAACTGGCGGGGCTCGTAGCGGCGCGCCTGTTTGGCCCGCTCCAGCCACGGGATCGCCTCCTCGAGCTTGCCCTGCTGCATCAGGTACACGCCGATGTCGTTGTACGGGTTGCCGAAGTCGGGGTCGACCTCGATGGCCCGCAGGCACTCGGCCCTCGCCTCTTCGAGCCGGCCCTGAAAGGAGTAGGTCCAGCCGAGGAACGTGTGCGCCTCGGCGGTCGGGCACGTGGCGATCGAGCGCCGGTACGTCTCGATGGCGGCGTCGAGGTCACCGGCCATCTGCTGGCGGTAGGCCTCCCGCCACAGCTCGATCGCGAGCTCGCGCTCGGACGCCACGGCCTCGGCTCACTCCGCGCCGGGGTCCGGCACGCCGGACGCGTCCGGCGGGGCGATGTCGGCCATGTCCGACGCCAGCTGGAGGGTGTCGGCGATCTTCGTGTACGAGGAAAACATCTGGGTGACACCGACGATCTCCATGACGCCGCGCTCGCCCACGCCGAGGCGCCGCAGCTCCGCGAGGTGGAAGGCGGTGCCGAAGGCCGAGCGCGTCGTGAGCGACACCGCGAAGGCCAGCGCCTCCTTGTGGCGGCGCGTCAGGCGTCGCTCGCTGAACGCGCGCCTCACCGCCGCCCAGACGTCGGCGAGATAGCCGGGGTCGTGAGCGACGAGGCCGAAGGGCATCGGAATCTCGCCGCCGAGGACGTCGGCCGCCGGGCCGCCCGTCCCATAGAATGCCCGGATGTCGGCGAAGATCGTCCGCACCTCCGCGGGCGCCATCTCGGGCTCGACCTGACGCATCGGCGCGCCGCCGAGACCGTCGGCGACCACGTTGAGCGCGTTGGTGATGCCCACCACGAACGCGGCCTCGTACCAGCGATCGTCGCCCGTCATCCCCTGCAGCTTCCCGGCTGCAGTGTGCGCCTCCACTCAGTAGGTGCAGGCGTTGACGCCGCTGACCGCGGCCGCCACCATCTCCTTCTCGCCGCGCGAGAACTCCCCCGGCGCCATCGCGCGCTTCATGGCGCGGCCGTGAGGGCCGCCGAAGTGCGGGTCCCACGCCATCACGCGGCTCATCGCCGGCGGCTCTTTGAAGTCGTAGTCGAACCACTGCCTGGACAGCTCGAAGAGCCGGCGCGCGGACTCGGGATACTCGGAGGCGTCGCGCAGGCGCACGGTGGGCATCAGCGTCGCCGCGCGCGCTTCGTCGGTTGTGCGCGCCGGCGCGCGGGTCGCGCCGCGCGCTCGGCCACCACGGCCGTGGCTTCGATCTCGATCAACAGGTCGTCGCGCACGAGGCGCGAGATCTCGACGAGGGTGCTCGCCGGCCGGTGCGGGCCGAAGTACTCCTTGCGGACGGTGTTGACCTTCTCGCGGTCGGCCACGTTCTTGAGGAACACCGTCACCTTGCAGACGTCGGCGAAGGTGGCGCCGGCGGCGGCGAGGCAGCGCTTGATGTTCTCGTGGACCTGACGGGTCTGCGCGACGATGTCGCTGCCGCCGACCGTCTTGCCGTTCTCGTCGCTGGCGACGCAGCCGGAGACGAACACGATCGGCCCCGCGCGCACGACGTGGGTGAAGTGGCTGATCGGCTCCGGCATGCCGGGGACGCGGATCTCCTGCCGATGCGCCGGCTTCATGTCTCCTCCGCCTGCTGCCGCTCGAGGACCCTGGCGGTGGCGCGGCCCTTGGCGGGCGTCGGATCCTTGACGACCCCGTACGCGTGCCGGCCCTCGTGGTCCTCGGGGAGGTACTCGGTGATGGGGAGGCCCTCCGGCGTGACGAACAGCAGGCAGTGGCAGTACTTCCATTTCTGCATCTCGTCGCACGCGCAGATCCAGCGGCGCAGCTTGGCCTCCGCCTTCGGATCCGGATAGAAGTTGCACGGGCACAGCGGCCGCCCGACCTCCTCGATGTGCTTGGCCAGCCCCTGGACCACGGCCTCGGTGACGCTCACGTCCGGATGCAGCGCCGTCCCGGATTTCTCGGCGTACTTGCGCGCGTACGCCCACATCTTGTCGACGTTCGCCTGCGACGGATCGGCCATCAGGTCCTCCTACGAGCCGGCCAGCGCCTCGTCGATCTTTTGGGGGTTGAACCCGCTGAGCCGCCGCGCGCCGATGAGGATCACCGGCAACGACGTGAGGCCCAGCTCCATCAGCTCCTCGCGCGCGCCGGCGTCTCGCCCGACATTGCGCTCGGTGAACGGCACGCCCTTCTGCGACAGATACTCTGTCGCGCGGTGACAGGGCCCTCAGCCGACGTTCGTGTAGATCGTCACCTTCGGCGGCATCGCTCCTCCTCGCTCGTTACTCGGGCCGCACGACGTCGCCGACCCGGATGACTCCCTCGCTGAGAATCTGCGCGCGCAGCCCGCCGCGGTGGACGAGCGCCGCCATGACGCCGTCGCGCGTGAGCCCGTCGAGGTATTTGCACGGCTCGCAGAGCCGCGTGCCGCGCAGGCGAACCTCGCCGACACGGAAGACGCGGTCCACCAGGTGGTTGAGCGGCACGCCGCGGGTCGCGACGTTTCGGCGCGTCTCGGCGGGCGAGAGCTTGACGTCCAGGCCGCCCAGGGCCTCGAGGGTTTCCGTCTCGATCAGCGTGATCTCGCGGCCGCCCTGGGACGGCCGGGGCGAGTAGTGGCCGCGGCCGGTGGCGTAGCGATCGCCCTCGAGCCCGCGCCCCGGCCACGCGCGCGCCTCGGGCACCACGAGCATCGGCGCGCCCGCCTCGGGCGCCACGTGGATCGACACGACGCTGCCCTGCCACGTCTCGCGCATGGCTCGGATTGTACTCGATGGGGTCGGTCGGTGCGGGGTCGCTGCCGGTACGCGGCGAGAGTCCCTTGAGGGGCGACGGGCGCGGAGGAACGACGCGCGTTCAGCTCAGGCGCAGGTCGAGCCAGCCGTGCGGCGTGACACTCACGCGCTCGCCGGCGCGGAGGAGCACCGTCGTCGTCGCCGACTCGAACAGCGCCGGGCCCTTCGTCTCCCAGCCGACGGGCAGCTCGCCGAGGCGAAAGACCGGCACCTCGACCCAGTCGCCGAGCCAGACCCGCCGGCGCGCGGCCTTCGGCGCGTCGCGCCGCACGCGGTCGCTCGGGCCGGTGGCGAGCGGTGGCAGCTCGCCGACGACGGCCACGCGCGCGTTGACGACGACGACCTCCTGCCCCGGCGCGCTGTACGCGTAGAGCTCCTCGTGGCGACGGTGGAAGCGCGCGACGATCTCGTCGAGCAGGTTCGCGGCGTCCAGATTCACGCCGTCGAGGCTCACGGGGATCTCGAAGATCTGCTCGCCGTAGCGCATGTCGAGCGAGCGCCTCACGCTCACCGGCCCGTCGAACACCCCGAGCCGCTTGCGGCCGTCGGCCTCCATCGCCGCGAAGAGCCGGCGCAGGGTGGCGGGCGCCAGGCGCGACACCTCGCTGACGTGGCTGCGCACCAGCTCGTACCGGAGGTCCGTCGCGAGCATGCCCCAGGCCGAGAGCACGGCCGCCACGTTCGGGATCACGACGCGGCGGATCTCGAGCAGCCGCGCGACCTCGGTGACGTGCAGCCCCGCGGCGCCGCCGAACGCCACCAGCGTGAACTTGCGCGGATCGACGCCGCGCCGGACGGAGACGATCTTGATGCCCTCGGCCATGTTGGTGTCCACGACCTTGGCGATGCCCTCGGCGGCGGCGAGCCGCTCCGTGCCGAGCGCGCGCGCGACACGGTCTACGGCCAGCTCTGCCGCGCGTCTGTCGAGCGCGATGCGGCCGCCGAGGAAGTTGGCGGGATCGAGGAAGCCGAGCACGACGTTGGCGTCGGTCACCGTCGCGCGATCCCCGCCCTTGCCGTAGCAGGCCGGCCCCGGATCGGCGCCGGCGCTCTCCGGCCCGACGTGCAGGATCCCGCCGGGGTCCACGTGCGCGATCGAGCCGCCGCCGGCGCCCAGCGTGTGGATGTCGAGGCTGGGCAGCGCGATCCTGGCGATGCCGACCGTCTTCTCGCCGGTCAACGAAGGCTCGCCGCGCTGGAGCAGCGCGATGTCGGTGCTGGTACCGCCCATGTCGAACGTGATGAGGCTGCCTTCCTCGAGCAGCCGCGCGGCGTAGCGGCCGGCGGCGATGCCGCCCGCGGGTCCCGAGAGCACGGCGCCGGCGGCGAGACGCGCTGATTCCCGGATGGGGGCGACGCCGCCGTGAGACTGCATGATGAGCACGTCGCCGCGATAGCCGCGCGCGGCCAGGCGCGCGCGGAGCGCGTTGAGGTACCGGGCCAGCGCCGGTCCCACGTACGCGTTCACCACCGTGGTCCAGATGCGCTCGTACTCCTTGATTTGTGGCAGCACCACGGACGACAGCGAGACGTAGACGCCACGCAGCCGGCGTGCCAGCGCGCGCGCGGTGAGCCGCTCGTGACGCGGATTGCGGTAGGCGTGCAGGTAGCAGACGGCGACGCTGTCGACCCGGGCGCGCGCGAGCGTCTCGAGCGCCGTCGCGAGCGAGCGCGCCGCGAGCGGCACCGTGACGCGGCCGTCGGCGACCACGCGCTCGCGCACGCCGAGGCGCCGCGCGCGGGGCACGAGCGGCACCGGCGGCGGCATGCGGACGTTGTAGCGGTCGTCCTTGAGCCCCTCGCGCATCTCGATGACGTCGCGATGGCCCTCGGTCGTCAGCAGGCCGACCTTCGCCCCTTTGCGCTCGAGCAGCGCGTTGGTGGCGACGGTGGTGCCGTGGACGATGCGCTCGGTGCTCGCGAGCAGGCCGGCGAGGTCGGTGCCGCACTCCCCGGCGAGCAGGCCGAGGCCTTCCATGAGACCTTCCGACTGGTCCCGCGGGGTGGACGCGCACTTGGCGATGACCACACGCCCGGTCTCGTCCACGGCGGCGAGGTCGGTGAAGGTGCCACCGACGTCGATCCCGATCCGCCACATCGCGCTAGTAGAGGCCCGTGCGGTAGCCGGTCTCCAGCCGGCGCGCGAAATCCTCGACGCTCATGCCCGCGATGGCGACCTGGTCGTGGAACATCTTCGCCGTCGGCGTCAGGCCGGAGACGTCGGGCCAGCGCGCCGGCTCCCAGAGTCCCGAGCGTTTGAACGCCTTCGCGCAGTGGATGAACACCTCCTCGACCTCGACGCCGATGGCGAGACTCGGGATCTTGTCCGCCACGGCCAGGGTGGCGAGCAGGTCGGCGTCGCGCGTGATGCAGGCCCGGCCGTTCACGCGCAGCGTCTCGCCGCGGCCGGGCACGAGGAAGAGCAGTCCCACGCGCGGGTTGGCGAGGATGTTCCGCATGCCGTCGAGCCGCTTGTTACCCGGCCGATCGGGCACGACGAGGTGGGTGTCGTCGAGGACGCGCACGAACCCCGCGGGATCGCCCTTCGGCGACACATCGCAGCGCCCCTCGGCGTCGGCGGTGGCGAGGAGAACGAACGGCGCGTGAGCGATGATCGCGCGGCAGTGGGCGTCGAGCCTCGCGAGCTGCTTCTTCACCGCGACCTCGCTCGGAGTGCCGAGCAGCGCGCGGAGGTCGGTCTCGTCGGCGATCACGTCACGGAACATCGAGGTCCTCCTCTCCGGAATCGGGCCGCACGTCGAAGGCGTTCAGCGTGCAGGCCAGCATCGCATAGTAGCCGACGGTGGCCGTCAGCTCGACCACGCCCTCGAGCCCGAGCCGCTTGCGCACGGCCGCGAACGTCGCGTCGTCCACGCGCCGCGCCGCGAGCAGGTCGGTCGCGTAGCGTACCAGCAGCGCCTCGTCCTCGGTGAGCCGATCGAAGGCGCGCGCGCGGAGAGCCGCGATGGCCTCCGGGCGCACACCCGTGCGCCGCGCCTCGGGCACGTGGGCCGCCCACTCGAAGCGGCAGTCGCGCTCGCGCGCGACGGCCAGCACGGCCAGCTCGCGGTCGGCCGGACGCAGCGTGGACTCGAAGCGGATGTAGGCGCCGAGGTCGGCCGTGCGCTCGGCCACGGGCGGGCTGTGCAGCAGCGCCGCGAACGGGCCGGCGACGCGGCCGCGGCTGCGCGCGATCTTCGTGAAGATCGCCTGCTGCGCGGCCGGCAGGTCCTCCGGCCGCGCGATGAGCGGGATGCGCGGCATCAGTCGATCGCCGCGTGCACCGCGTTGCTCACGAGGTCCATCCGCTGGCCGTGCCAGGGGTCCGGCACGCGATTGTTGGTGACGTACGCGAAGGACACCCCGGAGTCGGGATCCGCCCAGCAGTACGACGAGCCGACGCCGCCGTGGCCGAACGTGCGGGGCGAGGCCAGCGAGCCGAGGCCGCGGATGGTGTCGGTGGTGCCGCGCAGGTGCGGCCCGAGGCCGCGGTGCATCGGCATCCCCATGTAGCCATCGGGGCGGTCGCCGGTGTAGTTGCGCAGCACGTACGCGACCGTGCGCGGCGAGAGCAGCCGGCGGCCGCCGAGCGTGCCGCCGGCGAGCAGCATCTGGTAGAAGGCCGCCATCCCGCGCGCCGTGCCGTAGCCGCCGCCGCCCGGTGTCCCCGCGCGGCGGGCCGGCGCGTTGTTCTCCTCGGCGCGCTTGACGGGACGCCCGTCGGGCCCGGGCTCGTGCATATCGGCGGCGCGCTCGTGCTGCGCGTCCGGCAGCCCGACGAACACGTCGTCGCCGAGCCCGAGCGGCACGATCACCTGCTCACGGATGAACGTGCGGTAGTCGGCCTTCGTGAGGGCCTCGATCAGCACCGCCGCCGTCCAGTGGGCGGCCAGCCGGTGATAGTGCACCTTGCTGCCCGGCGCCCACTCGAGCGAGAACCCGCAGACGGTCCGGCCAAGCAGCTCGTGGTCGTCCCACACCTGCGGCGGCACCTCCGCCGACGGAAAGCCCGCCTGGTGCGTGAGGAGCTGGATGATCGTGATCTCGCCCTTGCCGTTGGCCTCGAAGCCCGGCACGTGCGCGGCCACGGTGTCGGTGAACGACAGCGCGCCGCGGTCGGCGAGTATCCATACCGCGCAGGCCGTCAGCACCTTGGTGTTCGAGTACAGCAGCCAGAGGGTGTCGTCCTTGGCGGCCACGCGCTTGGGATCGAGCCGGGCGTCGCCCAGCGTACGGGTGAGCGCGAGCTTGCCGTGACGCGCGAGGGCGAGCTGGGCGCCGGGATAGCGCCCCTCCGCCACGTGGCGGGTCACCAGCTCCATCAGGCGCTCGAGCGCGGCGGGCTCGAAGCCGAGCCGCGTGGGCGTCGAGGGGGCGAGCGGGAACTTCATGGGGACCTCCGCGGATAGCCGAGGGTCTTGAGCGACTCGGTGATCTCGGTCAGGATCGCCGGATCGTCGATCGTCGCGGGCAGGGTGTACTCCGTCCCCTCGGCGATCTTCTTCATGGTGCCCCTGAGAATCTTGCCCGAGCGCGTCTTCGGCAGACGCTTCACCACGGCCGCCGTCTTGAACGCGGCCACGGGGCCGATGGTGGCGCGGACCTTCTCGACGAGCTCGCGGACGATCTCCGCCTCACCGCGCGTGACGCCGGCCTTGGTGACGACGAAGCCCACCGGCACCTCGCCCTTGATCTCGTCGGCGACGCCGACCACGGCGCACTCCGCCACGTCCGGGTGCGCGGCGAGGACTTCTTCCATGGCGCCCGTGGAGAGCCGGTGACCGGCGACGTTGATGATGTCGTCGACGCGACTCATGATGTAGAAGTATCCGTCCTCGTCGCGATAGCCCGCGTCGCCCGTCAGGTAGAAGCCCGGATGCTTGGCCAGGTACGACGTCTCGTAGCCGGCGTCGTTGTTCCAGAGCGTGGGCAGACAGCCCGGCGGCATCGGCAGGCGGATGGCGATCGAGCCGATCGTGCCCGGCGCCACCTCGCGATTGGCCTCGTCGAGCACGCGCACGTCGTAGCCCGGCGTCGGCTTCGTCGGCGAGCCCGGCTTCACCGGCAGCATCCCGAGGCCCACGCAGTTGGCGGCGATCGCCCAGCCCGTCTCGGTCTGCCACCAGTGATCGATCACCGGCACGCGCAGGCGCTCGCGCGCCCACAGCAGCGTGTCCGGATCGCAGCGCTCGCCGGCGAGGAAGAGGGTGCGGAAGGCCGTCAGATCGTGCTTGGCCATGTGCGCGCCCGCGGGATCCTCCTTCTTGATCGCGCGGAACGCGGTCGGCGCCGTGAAGAGCGCGTTGACACCGTGCTCGGCGATGACCCGCCAGAACGCGCCGGGGTCCGGCGTGCCGACGGGCTTGCCCTCGTAGAGGATCGTCGTGCAGCCCTTCAGCAGCGGCGCGTAGACGATGTAGCTGTGGCCGACGACCCAGCCGATGTCGGACGCCGCCCAGTAGGTCTCGCCCGCGCCCATGCCGTACACGCCCGTCATCGACCACTTGAGCGCGACCGCGTGGCCGCCGTTGTCGCGCACGACGCCCTTCGGAATGCCGGTGGTGCCCGAGGTGTAGAGGATGTAGAGCGGGTCGGTGGCCGCCACCGACACGCACTCGACGGCCTCGGCGCCCGCGGTGAAGTCGTTCCAATCCAGGTCGCGTCCTTTCGCCAGCGGCGCGACGGCCTGAGAGCGCTGGAGGATCACGCAGCGCTCCGGCTTGTGCCTCGAGAGCTCGATGGCGCCGTCGAGGAGCGGCTTGTACGCGACGACGCGCCCGGGCTCGATGCCGCACGACGCGGACAGGATGAGCCTCGGGCGCGCGTCGTCGATCCGCTTGGCCAGCTCGTTGGGGGCGAACCCGCCGAAGACCACCGAGTGCACGGCGCCGATGCGCGCGCAGGCCAGCATGGCCATCACCGCCTCGGGCACCATCGGCATGTAGATGATCACGCGGTCGCCTTGTGCGATCCCCTGCCGCCGCAGCGCGCCGGCCAGACGCGCGACGGCGTCGCGCAGCTCGGCGTACGTGAACACGCGGATCGTGTCGGTGACGGGGCTGTCGTACACGAGCGCGCGCTGCTTGCCGCGGCCCCGGTCGACGTGCAGGTCGAGCGCGTTGTAGCAGGTGTTCAGCATGCCGCCCGTGAACCAGCGGTAATAGGGCGGCCGGGAGTCGTCGAAGACGCGATCCCAGCGCCGGTCCCAGTAGAGGTCCTCGGCGGCGGCGGCCCAGAAGCCGGCGGGGTCGCCGAGCGATCGGGCGTACGTCTCTTCGTACACGCTTGTCATGGGGTCTCCGGGTGCCCAACGTAGGCGAACTTTCACCACAAATCAACGTCGGCGGCGTGATCGGCGGGGTCGTGTGGCTGTTGCTAGGCGGCCGCAGAGCGCTGGCGCCGCGCGGCGCCGCCGCTCGTGCGCTCAGCCACCGACGACGGGCTCGATGCCCTGCACGCGCAGGTAGGTGATAGCGACCGTGCCGCCGCCGGGTTGCTCGAGCAGCAGCCCGTCCTCCGTCGCCTCGAGCAGCCGTCCCGTCAGCTCCTCGGAATTCGCGACCGTGATCTGCACGTGGCGCCCGACATGGGCGCGCGCCTCGCGCTGCCAGAGGAGATCCATCGTGCGCGCCATCTCGCCGAGCTCCCAGATGGACCCGAGGCCGGCCACCGGCCGCGCGGGCGTCGGCATCGCGGGGGGCGCGGCCATCGGCCTGCCGGCCGCGGGTCGCGCTACCGCCTGGGCGATGCGCGCCACCTCCTTCACGACCTCCGACAGCTGCCCGAGCATCGAGCGGAACAACCAGAAGCCCAGCAGCATGAGGACCAGCGTGAGCACGAGGCACGCCTGCGCGAGCGTGCGGTGGATCGCGCCCACCTGCCAGAGCGTGAACGTGAAGAGCAGCAACGGCACGATGCCCATCAGGGCGAAGACGACCGAAGCCGCCTGCTCCAGCCCCTGCTGCCGGCGCTGCGTGGTCGCGTTGTCGGCCATAGCTCCTCCCGTTGGGCACGATAGCAGACCGGCGGGCGCCGGACGGAAGGATCAGATCAGCGGGGCGCGGGCAGCCGGGCGCGGATCAGCTCGTCGAAGGGCCCCGAGATGCGGACGATCTCGTTGAGCGACCACGCGCCGCGTCGGGTGACGACGACGAAGAGGTGGCCCGCGACGCCCGCCCGCCGCGTCGCCTCCGTGTTCGGCGCCCAGCCGAGCGCGCGGGGCGCGTCGCCGTCGCTGAACGTGACGATGTCGATCGACGTGCCGTCGCCGCCCACCGCGAGGATGCGCGCGCCGTGTCGATCGGCGACGACCAGGTGGCCGCCCGGGCTCACATCCATGCCGGCGACGATCGGCCCGCTGAGGGCGACGCGCCGCTCTTGGCCGCGGATCACCCAGATCTCGCCGGTCCCGCTCAGCCACGGCGCCTCGGTGTCGCCGTCGGCGGCGACCCACACGCGCTCGCCGCGGGCGGCCAGCAGGCGCGGGCGCGACAGCGTGAGCCAGCGCGGGTCGAGCACGCGTCCGGCCGGGTCCAGCTTCATCACGGCGCCGTGCTGCCGGTCGGCGACGTAGATGTTGCCGGCGGCGTCGAGCGCGACGCCCTCCGGCTGCTTGAACAGCGGCGGCTCGCCGGGCGGCGGCGTGCCGCCGGCCAGCAGCTCGGCGCGGCCATCCACGATCCGGTAGAGGACGCCGAGCCCGCGGTCGCGATCGAACGTCGTGACCAGGAGCTCCTGGCCGCGGAGGGCGCCGAGCTGGAGATTGAGCAGCGGCGGACCGTAGAAGTAGCGCGCGACGTTGCCGGTGACCCGGGCGCCGCCGGCCGGAAAGCGGAACAGCGGCCACAGGTCCTCGATCTCGCCGCCGCGGTAGCGGCGCCCGCTGCGCGCCGTGTAGAGCATGCCGGCCGCGTCGAACGCGAGCGAGGTGGTCGACGGGATGCCGACCGCCGCGCGGCCGTCGGGCGCCTCGCCGCTGCCGGTGACGTAGACCTCCGCGCTGAAGCCGGGCGGCAGCCGCATCTCCGCGTGGGCCGCCGCCGGCGCCAGCAGCGCGAGCAGCACGAGCGCGGCGCGCCTCATCCCGACGCCTCCCTTGCGCGCGACGGCAGGATGAGGTAGGTCGCGCGGCCGACGGCGACGAGGGCGCCGGCGTCGTCGGTCACGCGCACCTCGCCGAAGGCGACGGTGCGGCCGCGCCGCAGCAGCATGCCCTCCGCATGGATGGCGGGGCCGCGCGCCGCCGCGAGGTAGGTCACGTTCAGGTCCAGCGTCGTCTGTCCCACGCCGCCCGCGGACTCCGGATTCACCGTGGCCAGGATGCCGAGGTGCTGCCAGAAGCGGTTGCTGCGCGCGCGGTCGCGCGCGACGGCGAGCAGGTCGTCAGCCACGCGCGCGGCGTCGGACGAAGCCGTTCTCCGCGTCGGCGGCGCGCGCTTCGCGGCGGCGCTTGGCGGGTGGTCCCCAGCCGCCGCCGCCCGCCGACTCGACGAAGAAGACGTCGCCCGGCCGCACCGGGATGCCGACCTCTTTCGTCTTCAGCGTGCGCGGCGCGCGGCCGCGCGAGAGCAGCCGGTAGCGGTGCGGCAGCCCGTCCGCGCCGCCGAGGATGCCGTACGAGGGATGACGCGTGCCGTCGCCCGCGGTGTTGGCCACGCCGTCTTCCGTCGTGTCCACGCGCAGGCGGAGCACGGAGCCCACGCCGCCGCGGTGCCGGCCGTCGCCTGCCGAGTCGGGGCGGAACTCGTGCCACTCGAACGTCAGCGGGAAGCGCACCTCGGCCACCTCGACCGAGCCGAACTTGATCCCGCCCACCGCCTGGCCCTCGCCCGCGGTCTCCCAGCCGTCGCCGGCCGGCGAGGCGCCGCCGCCGCCGCGCGCGTGGAACATGTGCCAGATGAACGGGCGCTTGGTGCGCGGGTTCACGCCCTTGATCGCGATGCGAAAGCGCCGCGACCAGCCGGCGATGGCGCGATCGGGGCACGCGCGCGCGAGCGCCTTGATGACCGCCTCGGCGATCTCCTGCGCGCAGTGGTTCGTGGCGAGGGTGACCGGCGCCGGCGGGCGCGGGTGCACGACGGTGCCCTCGCGCGTGATCACCTTCACCGGGCGGAAGGTGCCGGAGTTCTTCGGCGTGCGCGGATCGATGAGGAAGGCCAGCGCCATGTGCACGGAGGACATCGTGTTCGGGAAGGACGAGTTCACGAAGCCCTTGACCTGAGGGTCCGAGGCGCTCAGGTCGACCGTGAAGCCGTCGCCCTTCTTCGTCACCGTCGCGCGGATCGCGACGTTCTCGATGCCGTGGCCGTCGTCGTCCAGGACCGCCTCGCCGCGATACGTGCCGTCCCTCCATCCGCGGATGCACGCGCGCGCCTGGCGCTCGGCGCCGTCGAGGATCTCGTCCACCGCCTCGATGACGGTCTTGCTGCCGTAGTCCTCGACCAGCGCGAGCAGGCGGCGCTCGCCGACGCGCGCGGAGCCGATCATCGCGCGCAGGTCGCCCATGAAGTCGTGGGGGTGGCGCACGTTGGTCGTGACCATCTTCAGCACGTCATCGCGGAGCTCGCCGGCGTCGTAGAGCTTGAGCGGGGTGATCCGCAGCCCCTCCTGCCAGATCTCGGTCGCGGCCGGGTTGTAGGCGCCGTGCGTGGAGCCGCCGATATCGGACTGGTGAGCGCGGTTGATCGACCAGAATGCCACCTGCCCGTCCACGAAGACGGGCACGAACGCGGTGAGGTCGGGCAGGTGGTTGTTGCCGTGGTACGGGTCGTTGAGCAGAAAGACGTCGCCCGGCCGCACGCGCGCGCCGAAGAAGTCGCGTACCGACTCCACCGCCCACGGAATGGCGCCGACGTGGATGGGGACGTGCTCGGCCTGGGCGACCAGCCGCGCCTGGCCGTCGCAGATGGCCGTCGAGAAGTCGCGGCTGGAGTTGAGGATCTGCGAGTACGCCGTGCGCAGCATCGCCTCGCCCATCTCCTCGACGATGGCGGAGAAGCGATGGGTCAGGACCGAGATGGTGACAGGGTCGAGCATGCAGGCAGTATACGCGGGGTCAGGGAACGTCGGCGACCCAGAGGAGATGGGAGCGGAGCGCGCCGGCGGCGAGCGCGTCGTAGAGCCGCCGATCGGCAGTGACAAGCGGGCAGTGGCGAATCATCGCAACAGCGAGGTAGACGCTGTCGTAGACAGTGCGCCCGAACCCGGCGGCGAGCTCCAGGGCAAGCGGCAACAACGGCCGTGACGGATGGACCTGAAAACGGACCGCATCGAGCGTTGCGAGCGTCGCGACCGCGGCCCTCATCGTCGTCTCGGCGCGCCGCACGCGCTTCCACAGCGCATTGGCGACTTCGGTGAAGAGCAAGTCCGGCACGAGAAGCTCGTGGGGGCGCTCGAGCAGCCGCAACGCCGGTGTGTCGTGCGTCTCGAGCATGAACCACTTGACGGCGACGCTCGCGTCCACGACGAAGTCGCTCACCGCTCGCGGGCTTCACGAATGAGTGTTGTACTGTCGCTGAACCGCCGGCCCCGGTGCATGGCCCGGACGCGCTTGATCGCTTCGGGAATGTCGAGCGGCGGTCGCGCCGCATACTCAAGAATGGCTTTAAGCTCGGCTTGCAGCGAGCGGCCATTCTCCTTGGCGCGCGACTTCAAGCGCTCGACGACGTCCGGCGCAAGTCCACGAATGAGCACGTCGGGCATGGTACTGTCCTCCCTTGCTAGCAAGATGATAGCACCACGGTCTGGTGTACCATGCGCCGTCACATGACCCTCCCCCGCACCGCCAGCATCGTGATCGTCGGCGGCGGCGTGGTGGGCTGCTCGATCGCCTACCACCTCGCGGGCCGCGGCGTGCGCGACGTCGTCGTGCTCGAGCGCGAGACGGTCGGCAGCGGCACCACCTCGAAGGCCGCCGGCGGCATCCGCGCGC
>QHRU01000059.1 GCA_003220225.1 Candidatus Rokuibacteriota bacterium | reverse complement strand
TGCACGTAGGTCGGCAGGTCGATCTCGCCGCCGCCGATGGCGCGCGGCACCGCGAGGTGGAACAACCCGGCGTCGGCGATCGCCTCGAAGAGCGCGCGCGGCAGCTCGCGGAGCCGGTCGATCTCGTCGGCGCTGGCCCGGATCTGCGGCGCCAGCTTGCGCGCGGCCTCGAGCGGCGACTCCGTCACACTAGTCCTCACGATTGGCGACGCACGGACGCGGGTTGCAAAACGTCGC
This sequence comes from Candidatus Rokuibacteriota bacterium, assembly GCA_003220225.1. GTDB lineage: Bacteria > Methylomirabilota > Methylomirabilia > Rokubacteriales > CSP1-6 > AR12. The sequence continues at coordinate 116,816 of QHRU01000059.1, read as the reverse complement.
CAGAGGTACCACGATCCGCAGTCCGGGGCAACTTTCGGGCCACCCGAGCCCCGGCGGAGGCGAGGATGGACACCGTGGCGGCCGTGAGCTACGTGACGCTCGTCAGCTTCGACATCGACGGAACCCTGGAGTGCGGCGAGCCGCCTGGTGTCGTGCCAATCGAACTGGTCAGCACAGCGAAGCGGCGCGGCTATCTCGTCGGCAGCTGCTCGGATCGGCCGATCGCCTACCAGCAAGCCGTGTGGCAGCGCCTCGGCATCGTCGCCGACTTCACGGTGCTCAAGCACCGCTTGGCGGACGTGAAAGCGCGATTTACCGCGGCGGCGTACTACCACGTCGGCGACAGCGACGCCGACGCGTTCTACGCGAGCGACGCCGGCTTCCGCTTCCTCAAGGCCGACGCCGCCGCGTATCGCGCGTGGGCGTCGGAGCTCTTCGGCGCGTCAGGCTGAGCGCCGCTTCAGCTCCGGGATGACGTACTTGCCGAACATCTCGATGGACGACATCACCTTGTCGTGCGGCACCGTCTCCGTGGCCATCAGGAATTGCAGCTCGTCCACGCCCGCCTCCTCGTGGATGGCGATGCTGCGCAGGCAGTCGTCGGGATCGCCCGCGACGAGCACGCCGCGCTCGACCAGCGTGTCGGCGTCGATCTGGTTCCACAGAGCGGAGGCGATCTGTCCCGAGCCGCCGGAGAGATCGACCTCGGGCGCGGCGGCCACGCCCTCGCCCTTGAGGTAGCGCGCGAAATTCGCCTTCAGGTGCTCGGGCACGCCGCCCCAGGACTCGACGAGCTGCTCGTAGAGGTGCGTCTGGTCCTTCAGGTACGGCCGATCCGGTCCGAAGAAGGTCCGCAGCGACTTCGCCGCGAGCTCGCGCGCGACCCTGGCATCCCTGTCGCAGAACGCCATGGTGGCGCTGAGCCACTGGTCGTTGACGGCCTTGCCGACGGGCGTCGCGCGGCGCACGCGTTCCTTGTACGCCTTGATGTGCGGGGCGAGGTACGACGGCGAGGCGACGCTGAGCGCCATCACGCCGATGCCCAGCTCGGCGGCCAGCTGATAGGTCGCGGGCTGCAGCGCGGCCACCCAGATGCGCGGGTGCGGCTTCTGCAGCGGCTTGGGACGTACGTCGCGCGGCGGGACGCTCCAGAACTTGCCTTCCCACGAGAACAGCCCATCCTCCCAGATCCGCGGGATCATGCGCAGCGACTCTTCCCACATCGCCCGTGTGTCGCGCGGATCGATGCCCATGCCCGTCTGCTCGTACGGCGCCGAGCGCCCCGTCCCGAACTCCACGCGGCCGCCCGACATGTGATCCACCATCGCCACGCGCTCGGCCACGCGCACAGGGTGGTGGTAGGGCAGGATGACGACGCCGAAGCCGAGCCGGATGCGCTTCGTCAGCCGGCTGAGCGCGCCGAACATGACCTCCGGGCACGGCGACATCGAGAAGCTCGTGAGGAAATGGTGCTCCACGAACCACACCGCATCGAAGCCCACCTCGTCGGCGAGGATGCACTGCTGCAGCGTGTCCTCGATGACCGCGTGGTCGTCGAGGACCGGCCGCTGCATCTCGAACGCGAGGCTCAGCCGCATGCGCTACTGGATCACGGAATGCGGCGTGGCCACGATACGCTGAACCTTGATCTGCTCGCGGTCGATCAGCGCGCCGACCTTCGGCGAGATCTCGTTCTTCCAGTAGTCGCTCTGGTAGACGAGGTCGTAGAGTCGCTTGCGCTCCGCCTCGCTCTCGAAGCGCCGGATCCAGACGTACACGCTGTCGTCTTCTTCACCGACGAAGCTGCCGAGGATCACCATGCCCATCTTGACCTGGAACGGGATGATCTCCTCCTCCATGCACCTCACCCACGCCTTCTGCTGCCCGGGACGGACGACGTATTGCCGAAGCTCGAAGAACATGCGCGCCTCCTTTATCGAGGGGGCAGGGCCATTTCGGGGCCCCGCTCCCATCCGTTATCGAGGGGCGCCACGGCTCCGCCGGGGCGTCCCGAGCGTTGGGGGTATGGGGGCCATTTCGGGGCCCCCATTACAAAATAGGCCAGCGCGAGCGGGGAAAGGTGATGCCGGTCCGGGCCTGCAGTCGCTCGCCGATCTCCTGCACGGTGGCGAAGAGCCGACTCTCGTCGACGAACGTCTGGCGGTAGTCGTCGACGATGACCCGGCCGTCGACGATGACGGTGTGCACGCTGCGTCCGTCGGTGTTGTAGATCAGGTTGTTCACCGGATTCCAGAGCGCCTGCCACTCCGGCCGCCGGGTGTCGAACAGCACGAGGTCGGCCTGCTTGCCCGTCTCGACGGCGCCGATCTCGTCGCCCAGCCCGAGCGCCGCCGCGCCGAGCCGCGTGCCCATCTCCAGCGCGGTCTCGGCCGGGACGAGCCGGATGTCCTGGCGCGCGTCCTTGTACTGGATGGCGGCCATGTTCATCGTGCGCACCGGGTCGAGGTGGTTCGAGTTGTTCGGCGAATCGCAGCCGAGCGCCACGCGCACACCCCGCGCCAGGAGCTCCGGCATGCGCCCAAGCGCGGTGGCGCCACGGGCGCCTTTCGCGGCGGTGACCGGGCACATCGTGACGGCGGCGCCGGTGCGCGCGATGCACGCGATCTCCGCCTCGTCGACACCGAGCGCGTGGGCGAGCAGCACGTTGGGGCCGAGCACGCCCAGCTTTTCGAGGTGCTCGGTCGGACTCTTCTCGCCGCGGCCCCCGTGCTCCCTGCGCGCCTGTGGCCCGCTGCCGTGGTGCAGAGTGAGGCCCGTGCGCCGCTCGTCGGCGACCCGCTTGAGCGCCTGCAGCAGCTCGGCGCTGCAGGTCTCCGGCGAGAACGGCATGGCCCAGGCGCGTAGCCGCCCCTCCAGGCGCCCGTTCCATTTGTCGATGAACGCCGCGGTGCGCGCGACCGCCTCGGCCGTCGGGTAGCGCGGCAGCGTGAACGGCGCCTCGCGGTCCGTCACGCACTCCCCCAGAATCACGCGGACGCCCGCGTCCTCGTACGCCTGCAGGCACGCGTCGGGAAACTTGGTCGAGCCCGGGTCGAGCAGGCACACGGTGCCGTTGCGAACCAGCTCCAGAAGCGCCAGCAGGGTGGTGTGGTACTCCTCGTCCTCGGTCATCGCCGTCTGGAGCGCGAAGACCTGCTTGAGCGGGCTGCCGAGGTCGTCGGGAAAGATGCCGCGCACGGGATGGGCGTAGCTGATGTGCATGTGGCCGTTCACGAACCCGGGCGTGACCACGAAGTGCCGCGCGTCGATCACGCGGTCGGCGCGCGCCGCCGCCAGCTCGTCGGCCCGGCCCACGCGGCTGATGCGTCCGTTCTCGATGAGAACGGAGCCGTCGCGGATGATCCGGCGCTGGTCGTCGACCGTGATGACGTAGCGGGCGCCGTCGATCTTGAGGCTGGGCTGCGGCATGACGTGGCTCCTCCCGGAGCCCCGTGAGGATCGCACCGCCCGTGGATCGGGGCAAGTCGCCGCGTTACGCGGCGGTCGACAGGCGGGGCAGGAGCTCGCCGGCCAGGCGCTCGAACTGCTCGGTTTGACGCCACGACGTGATGCGCAGCGTGACGGACTTCGGCCCCTCCGCGAGCAGCTCGCGCAGGTGGCCGAGGCACTGCTCGGTCGTGCCCGCCGCCGTCCACGCCTCGACCATCTGCGGAGAGAACACCGGGCCGTAATACGCATCCAGGAAGCGTTTGGTTTCTTCGAGGGCCGCCTGCCGATCCGGGTTCAGGTTGACGTTGTGATAGGCCATCGTGGGAAAGGCGTCGGGGTCGCGCCCTTCCCGCTCGAGTGCGCGCGCGATGCCGGACCAGTTGTTCCTGGCCAGCCCCGGGGCGAGGCGCGTCGTCATCCAGCCATCCGCGCGCTGTGCGACACGCTGAAGCGCGCGCTCGAGGCGAGGACCCGCGAGCGGTGGGCGCGGGTTCGAAGCGATCCAGATGGGACAGGGCTGCTGCACGGGGCGCGGCTGGAGCGTGACGTCCTCGAAGGAGCGGAAGCGGCCTTTGTAGGAGACGCGCTCCTCGGACCACAGGCGCCGGCAGATCTCGATGTTCTCGACGAGACGGTCCGCGCGCTCGCGGTCGGTCACCTGGAACGCCATACCCTCGCGCGCGCTGGCACCGCCGGCCACGAGCCCGGTGCACGCGGCCAGGAGCATGCGGCCGTTCGAGACGAGGTCGAGCGTCGCCCACTGGTACGCGAAGACGAGCGGGTCGCGCACGGGAAACGACGCCATGCAGCCCACGCCGAGCCTCACGCGCCGCGTGGCCGCCGCCAGCGCTCCCAGCAGCGCGATCGAGTCGGGGCGGGGCTTGGCCCCCAGGCTGTCGCCGACCCAGACGAACCCGAAGAGCGGGTCGGCGTCGGCGCGCGCCGCCAGGGTCAGCATCTCGGGCACAGTCGTGACGCCGAAGAAGACGCCGCGTTGAGGGAGCGTGAGGCCGACGGCCATGCGCTGGATTCTACGGCTCAGCGGCCGGCGACGAGCTCGCGGGAGATCAGGATCTTCTGGACCTCGTTGGTGCCGTCGTAGATCTGGAACACGCGCGCGTCGCGATAGTACTTCTCGACCGGGTAGTCGGCCACGAAGCCGTAGCCGCCGTGGACCTGGATGGCCGCCGAGCAGACGCGCTCACACATCTGGGCGGCGAAGAGCTTCGACATCGACGCCTCCTTGATGCAGCGGCCGCCCGACTCCTTCAACTCCGCGGCGTGCAGGCACATCTGGCGCGCCACCTCCACGTCGGTCGCCATCTCGGCCAGCATGAAGGCGATCGCCTGGTGCTCGATCAGCTTCTTGCCGAAGGTCTCGCGCTCGCGCGCGTGGGCGAGGGCGGCGTCCAGCGCGGCGCGCGCGACGCCCACCGACTGCGCGGCGACGCCGATGCGGCCGCTGTCGAGATACGCGAGCGCGATCTTGAGCCCCTGGCCCGGCGCGCCGAGCATGTCCTCCGCCGGCACCTCGAGATCCTCGAGGGCGATCTGGCAGGTGTCGTTGGTCCGGTGACCGAGCTTGTCCTCGACGCGCACGACACGATAGCCCGGCCGATCGGTGCGCGTGAGGAACGCCGAGATCCCGCGCTTGCCGGCGGCGGGATCGGTCACCGCGAGGAGCACGGCCACCGACGCCGAGCGGCCCGAGGTGATGAAGATCTTCGTCCCGTTGATCACCCAGCGGTCGCCGCGGCGCACGGCGCGCGTCTGTTGATTCGCGGCGTCGGAGCCGGCCTGCGGCTCGGTAAAGAGCAGGCACGCGATCTCGTGACCGCTCGCGACGGGGCGCAGGTAGCGCGCCTTCTGCTGCGGCGTGCCGTGATCGCGCAGCTTCCAGCCGAACGCGTTGGTGGCGCTGATCATGTTGCACACGCCCGCGTCGCCGTACGCGAGCTCCTCGGTCGCCAGCACGTACGAGGTGAAATCGGCGCCGCCCCCGCCCCACGCCGCCGGCACGCACACGCCGAAGAGGCCCAGGGCGCCGGCCCGGCGCACGGTCTCGAGCGGCACCGTGGCCGTGCGGTCCCACTCGGCGGCGAACGGCGCGCTCTCCTTGCGGACGAAGTCGCGCGTCATGTCGCGAATGGACCGCTGCTCGTCGCTCAGACGCCTCATGGCGCCAGAACATAGCACGGGCGCGGTGTTACCATCGGCGCCGCATGGCCCTCCACATCGGCGTCGTCGGCGAAGGCGTGTGCTCGCGCGCGACCACGCGGAGCGCCGAGCGCGTCGGGGCGGCCATCGCGCGCACCGGCGCCGTCCTCCTCTGCGGCGGGCGCACCGGCGTGATGGAGGCAGCCTCGCGCGGCGCCGCGCGCGCCGGCGGCACGGTGGTCGGCGTGCTCCCCGGCTTCAGCCGCCGCGACGCCAACCGGTGGGTCACGATCCCGATCGTCACGGGTATGGACCAGGCGCGCAACGTCGTGCTCGTGCGCTCGTGCGACGCCGTCATCGCCGTCGGCGGAAGCTACGGCACGCTGTCCGAGATCGCGCTCGCGCTCAAGCTCGGCGTGCCCGTGGTCGGGCTTTCCACCTGGCGGCTCGCGCCGCCGGAGGCGCGCCGCGTGCCGCTGATCCGCGCGCGCTCCGCCGACGACGCCGTCCGCCTCGCGGTGAGCGCCGCGCGACGGCACGGCGGCCGCACCGCGCGCACCTGGCTGTCGTGAGGGGCGTGGCCCCCATCCACGTGGCGGCCGCGGTCAAGCGCTACGGCGCCGTCGCCGCGCTGCGCGGTGTCTCACTGGACTTTCCCGCCGGCCGCCTCACCGCCGTCCTCGGCCCGTCGGGGTGCGGCAAGACCACGCTGCTGCGCGCGATCGCCGGCTTCCTCAGGCTGGACGAGGGCCGCGTGCGCTTCGGTGACGACGACGTGACGGCGCTGCCCCCGCAGCAGCGCGGCACCGCGATGGTGTTCCAGAGCTACGCGCTCTGGCCGCACATGACGGTCTTCGACAACGTCGCCTACGGCCTCCGGCTCAAGCGCGTGCCGAAACCGGAGATCGCCAAGCGCGTCGGGGCGGCGCTGGCCCTGGTCGAGATCGGCGACATCGACGCCGTCGCGCGTCGCAAGCCCGCCGCGCTCTCCGGCGGCCAGCAGCAGCGCGTGGCGCTGGCGCGCGCGCTCGTCGTCGAGCCGCGCGTGCTGCTGCTCGACGAGCCGCTCAGCAACCTCGACGCCAAGGTCCGTCAGCGGCTGCGCGTGGAGATCCGGCGCCTGCAGCGGCGCGTCGGCATCACGACCGTGTACGTCACCCACGATCAGGAAGAAGCGCTCGCGATCGCCGACCGCGTCGTGCTGATGAGCGCGGGACGCGTCGTGCAGGCGGGAACGCCGCAGGAGGTGTACCTGGCGCCCGCGACCGAGTTCGCCGCGGACTTCCTCGGCGTGGGCACCCGCCTCGAGGCGCGTGCCGAGCCCGGCGTGCTCGTGCTCGACGAGACCCGCCAGCGCCTGCCGTACGCCGGCGCCGAGCGCGGGCCGGTGGTCGTCGTGCTCCGCGCGTCGGACGTGGCGCTCGGCGGGGCGGGGGCCACCCTCGGCGGCGATCTCGAAGAGTCGTTGTTCCTCGGCGACCGCTGGCGTCATTACGTGCGGATCGGCGGAGCGATGCTCATCGTGGACGGCGACGCGCCGCGCGCGGCCGGCCCCGTGCGCGTGAGCGTGTCGGCGGCCCGGCTCCGCGTGTATCCCCGACAAGGAGGCTCCTCATGCTGATGCGTGCCCTCGTGCTGCTCCTGGTCCTGGCCGTGCCGGCGTCCGCGGCGACGCGGCTCAACGTCGCCATCGGCGCCGACGTCAACGTGGTCGAGGTCCACAAGACGCTGCTCGGCCCCGGCTTCAAGGCGCAGGTGCCGGACGCCGAGCTGAACGTCGTCGGCACCGGCACCGGCGAGCCGGCCAGCCGCGCGATCTACACGAAGATCCGCGCGCAGGCCGACGCGGGGCGCGCGCCGTGGGACATCGACGTGGCGCTCGTGAGCATGGCCGTCGCCTCGCAGATGGTGAAGGAGGGCCTGCTGCTGCGGTACGTGCCGCAGATGAAGAACGCCGCGCTCGTGAAGGGCGCCGAGGTCAAGGAAGCCTTCGGCGTGACCGTGGACGGGTACGTCGTGCCGATGTTCCAGAACCAGATCGCGATCGCCTACAACCCGGCGAAGGTCGCGACGCCGCCGAGGACGTTCGACGACCTCGCGAAGTGGGTCGCCGCCAACCCCGGCAAGTTCGGCTACAACGGCATCAAGGGCGGCGTGAGCGGCGTCGGCTTCACGATGGGCTGGGTCTACTGGAAGACCGGCCTCTACAAGCAGCTCACCCAGGGGCCGTTCGACCGCTCGCGCGAGGGCGCCATCCGCGAGGCCATCACGGCGCTGCGCGACTTCAACAAGAACGTCCTCGTCACCAACGGCAACGCGGGCACGCTCGACGCGCTCAACCGCGGCGAGATCGCCATGGGCGCCGTGTGGATCGACCAGCTCGTGGCCTGGAAGAACGAGGGACGCATGGATCCCTCGATCACGCCCGTGCTGCCCGCGCCGGGGCTGCCGATCTATCCCCTCTACCTCGTGGTCCCGCGCGAGGCGGCCGGCCGCGAGGCCGCCGTGCGCTACATCGACTACATCGCGACGCCCGAGGTGCAGGCCAGGGCCATCGTCGAGCGCTTCGGCTGGTACCCGGGCGTGGACGCCGACCGCGTCCTGCCGCTGATCAACGCGAAGAGCCGCGAGCTGCTCTTCAAGGGCGTCTCCGCCGACGACCTCGCGCGCTACTCGCGGCAGATGCCGATCAAGGAGTATCACGACCTCATCACGCTGGCGTACGAGGAGATCGTGCGCTGACCCGCGTCGAGCGCTCCGCGTGGACGGCGGCGTGCGCGCTGCCGCTCGCCGTCCTCGGCGTCGTCTTCCTGTGGCCGCTCGCCGCGTCGATCGCGGCCAGCTTCACGCGCGGGGGCGCGCTCACCCTCGCCAACTACGAGACGGTGTGGCGGCTCTATCTGCGCGACGTGTTCTACACGCTCGGGGTGGCGGCGGCGGGGGCGGCGCTGACGTTCGCGCTCGCCATCCCCGTGTGCGGCTGGCTGCGCGCCCGCGCGTTCGGTCCGGTGGAGTTCCTGCTCAAGGTGCCGCTCTTCGTGCCGTTCGTGGTGGTGGGCCACGCCCTGCGCGTGTTCCTCTCGCCGTGGGCGCCCGGCCTCGCGGGCTCGTGGACCGGCATCGCGGTGGCGCTGGCCTGGAAGCACCTCGGGCTGGCCGCGCTGCTGCTGCTCGGCGCCTTCCGCGCGGTGGACGAGAGCCACCTCGAGGCCGCGCGCAACGTCGGCGCCGGCACCGCCCGGCTCACGAAGGACGTGCTGGTCCCCATGTCGGCGCCGTCGCTCGCGGTGAGCGCGGTGCTCATCTTCTCCTCCATGCTGGCGTCGTTCTCGATTCCCTTGATGATGGGGCGCGGCGGCGGCGCCCAGATGCTGATGATCGACGTCTACTACCGCTTCGGCCAGCACGGCGACTTCGAGACGGCGGCCGCGCTCGGGGTGGTCGGCTACCTGATGGCCATGGGCGCAGCGCTCGTCTATCTGCGGCGGCTCACGCCCCCATTGCAGCGGCGGTCACTCAGATGAAGCGGCAGTCGCGCGAATGACGCGGCTGATCGCGCGCGCGGCCGCCCTCGCCGTCGCCGCGTTCGTCGTCCTCGGCCCGCTCGCGAGCCTCGCGGTGTGGTCGCTGGCCGAGCGCTGGACGGCGCCCAGCCCCTGGCCCCAGCGCTTCGGCCTGAAGTACTGGAACCGCATGCTCACCGCGGACTTCCTCGAGCCCCTGCGGCTCGGCGTCGTGATCGCGCTCGTCGTCACCGCGGCGGCGCTGGTGCTCGCCATCCCGCTCGGCTACGCGCTGGCGCGGCTGCCGTTTCCCGGCCGCGCGCTGGTGCTGCTGGCCTTCCTGATGCCGCAGGCGTTTCCCCAGCTGCCCGTCTTCGCGAGCGCGACGCGCGAGTTCTACCGCTGGGGCCTCGCGGGCACGGTGACCGGCGTCGTGCTCGTCCACCTGGTCGGCGCGCTCGTGTTCGCGGTGTGGACGATGGCCGCGGTCTTTCGCGCGCTGGCGCCGGAGCTGGAAGAGGCGGCCTGGAACCTGGGCGCCTCGACGACGCGCACGTTCGTCTCCATCGCGCTGCCGCTCGCCACGCCCGGCGTGGTGGCCTCCGCGGTCCTCGTCTTCCTCTACTCGCTCGACGAGTTCACCGGCACCCTGCTCGTCGGCGCCCCCTTCGTGACCACGCTGCCCGTGTACATGTACACGGCGAGCCAGGGCTACGAGCTGCAGATCGCCTCCGTCACCGCGCTCGTGCTGATGCTCCCCGGCGCCGTGCTGCTCCTGGCGCTCGAGCGCTTCCTGAAGTCCGAGTACCTCGTCTTTTTCGGCCAGCTCTGAGGTGGAGATGACGGCGTCGCAGGCGCGGCTCCGGATTCGACAGCTCGCGGCGGTCGCGCTCGTCGCGAGCGTCGTGACGCCAGATCGTAGACGCCGTCCTCATCTCGCTGCTGGTCGGCGGCTACCTGATCTTCGTGCGTGACTACGGGCTGACCGCGGCGTCGGCGCCGCGTGTATGATTCCCTCCGCCATGCCGAACACCCTGAGCGTGCGCACGCCCACCCTCGAGATCGCCTACGAGGCCCACGGCCGAGAGGGCGGCGTCCCCGTCGTTCTGCTCCACGGCTTTCCGGACGACCCGCGCGCGTTCGACGCGGTGGCGCCGCCGCTCGCCTCGGCCGGTTATCGCGTGCTCGTGCCCTACCTGCGCGGCTACGGGCCGACGCGCTTTCTCGACGCCGCCGAGCCGCGGATGGCGCAGCAGGCCGCCATCGGCCAGGACCTGCTCGACTTCATGGACGCCCTGGGCATCCCAGGCGCGGGCCTCGCCGGCTACGACTGGGGCGGCCGCGCCGCCTGCATCGCCGCCATCCTCGCTCCCGAGCGCGTCCGCGCGCTGGTCACCATCGGCGGTTACAACGTGCAGAACACGCTGGCGCCGTCGCCGCCCGCGCCCGTCGCCCAGGAGCGCGCGTACTGGTACCAGTGGTACTTCAACACCGAGCGCGGCCGCGCGGGCCTCGAGAAGAACCGGCGCGAGCTCTGCAAGCTGCTCTGGCGGGAGTGGTCGCCGACGTGGAAGTTCGACGACGCCGAGTTCGAGCGCACGGCGCCGTCGTTCGACAACCCGGACTTCGTGCCGGTCGTCATCCACTCCTACCGCCACCGGCACGGCAACGCGGCCGGCGACCCGCGCCTCGACGCGATCGAGCGACGGCTGGCGGCGCGCGCGCCGATCACCGTGCCCGCGCTGATCCTGCACGGCGGCGACGACGCCGTGAGCCTGCTCCGCGCCGGCAAGGAGCGCGCGCTCTTCTCCGCCGGGACCGAGGAGCGCGTCGTGCCCGGCTGCGGCCACTTCTTGCCGCGCGAGAAGCCGCAGGCGGTGGTGGACGCGCTGCTGAAGGTGCTCCGCTAGCCATGCGCATCGAGGTCATCTGCACGGGCGACGAGGTCCTGACCGGCAAGATCGTCAACACCAACTTCGCCTTCATCAGCCAGCGCCTCGAGGACGTGGGCCTTTCGGTCGCCTGGGAGACGACCGTCGGCGACGACCGCGAGAGCCTGCTACGCGCCTTCCAGCTCGCGGGCGAGCGCGCCGACGCCGTCATCGTCAACGGCGGCCTCGGCCCCACCGTGGACGACCTCTCGCAAGAGGTCGCCGCTCAGGCGGCGGGGGTCGAGCTGGCGCTCAACGACGAGTGGCTGACGAAGATGGAAGACTTCTTCCGCCGCCGCAGCCGCGTGATGCCGCCCAACAACCGCAAGCAGGCCATGCTGCCCACCACGGCCGAGATCATCGACAACCCCATCGGCACCGCCTGCGGCTTCGCGGTGGACATCGGCCACGCGCGCTTCTTCTTCACGCCGGGCGTGCCGCGCGAGCTCAAGCGCATGCTCGAGGAGCAGATCGTCCCGCGGCTGCTCGCCAAAAGTGGGTTGCAGACGGCGATCCACCTCAAGCGCTTCCACTCCTACGGGCTCGGCGAATCCCACGTCGACGCGCTGCTGAGCGGCGTGGAGGCCCTCGTGCCTGACGGCAGCGTGAAGCTCGGCTTCCGCGCCCACTACCCGCAGCTCGAGACCAAGCTCACCGCGCGCGGCCGCGACATGGACGACATCCGCGCGAAGCTGGCGCCGGTCGAGGCAGAGGTCCGCAAGCGGCTCGGCAACTTCATCATGGCCGAGGACGACCAGACGCTCGAGGGCGTCGTGCTCGCCGAGCTCACGAAGCGCCAGGCGACGCTGGCCATCGTCGAGACGTTCACGAGCGGGCAGATCGCCGCGCGCTTCGCTCACCTGCCTGGCGCGGAGAAGGTGTTTCGCCGCGGCATCCTGGCCCGCCAGCTCGGCGAGGTCTGCGCCGCCGTCGGGGTCGACGCGCCGGTGGGCGACACGACGCGCGAGACGGCCGAGGCGGTGGCGCGCGCGGCCCGGCAGCAGACCGGCGCCACCCACGCGTTGGCCGTGCTGATCGACCTCGACGAGGGCGCGGACCGCATCGAGTTCGGCGGCACGATCTGCCTGGCCATCGCGACCGAAGACGACGCCGCCTCGCGGCGCAGCCGCATCGTCGGCGGCCGCGAATGGGTGCGGCTGGGCGCCGTCGAGATGGCGCTCGACTGCCTGCGCCGATACCTGCAAGGCCTGCCCGTGTACGAGCGTACCGACTTCGAGAAGGTCGAGAAGGGGACTTCGCCATGACCTACGAAGCACAGCTGGCCGAGACGGTCCTGATCCGCGGGCACCGCGGTGACCGGATCGACGCGTACCTCGCGCGACCGCTCGGCGGAGGTCCGCACCCGGGCGTGGTGATCATCCATCACATGCCGGGCTGGGACGGACCGAACAAGGAGATCGCCCGCCGGTTCGCCCACCACGGGTTCGTGACGATCCTGCCGAACCTGCACTTCCGCGAAGGGAAGGCCACCCCGGAGGAGAACAGCGCCAGCGTCCGCGCCGCCGGCGGCATGCCGGACGACCGCACCATGGGCGACGTGCAGGGCGCGATCGACCACCTGCGCGCGCTGCCCTATCTCAACGGCAAGGTCGGCGTGATCGGCTACTGCTCCGGCGGACGGCAGACGTACCTGGCCGCCTGCACGCTGCGCGGCATCGACGCCGCCATCGACTGCTACGGCGGCGGCGTGGTGGCGAAGCCCGAGGATCTCACGGCGCGCCAGCCGACGGCGCCGATCGAGCTCACCAAGAATCTGCAGTGTCCGCTGCTCGGGCTGTTCGGCGTCGAGGACACGCGCCCGTCGCCGGACGACACGGCCAAGACGGAAGCGGCGCTGAAAACGCACGGCAAGACGTTCGAGTTCCACACGTACGAGAACGCCGGCCACGCCTTCTTCGCCGTCGATCGGCCGCAGTATCGCCAGCACGCGGCGGTGGACGGCTGGAAGAAAGTCCTCGCGTGGCTCGACAAGTACCTGCGCTGAGGGAGCGTGGTGACTCGCACAGGAGGTGCGCGGTGAAAGTGAAAGCGGTCAACGGCTTCGCGCGGATCCTCAAGGCGGAGGGCATTCCCTGGGTCAGCTGCTATCCCACGAGCCCGGTGAACAACGCGCTCGGAGAAGAGGGCGTGCCCATTCTCATGATGGGCGAGGAGCGTTTCGCCGTCGCGGTGGCCGACGCCTTCTCGCGCGTGACCAGCGGCAAGCAGATCGGCGCCTGCACGGTCATGGCCGGGCTCAACGCCGCCGGCATCCAGATGGCGTACGGCGCCGTGGCCCAGGCGTGGGAGGACTCCTCGCCGCTGCTCGTCATCGCCGAGGGCGTCGGGCCGTCCGCCACGCGGCACACGCACTACGACATCGGCGAGGCGTTCAAATCCGTCACCAAGTGGGTAGGCGAGATCGGCCGCGCCGAGCTGGTGCCGGACTACCTGCGCCGCGCGTTCACGCACCTGCGCTCCGGGCGCCCCGGCCCCGTGCTGCTGCTGATCCCGCGCGACCTCGGCGAGTACGACGAGGCCGAGCACCCGTACGCGACGGTGAAGGGCTGGCGCTCCGCCCCCGATCCCGACGACGTGACGAGCGCGATCAAGGCGCTGGCGGCCGCGAAAGACCCGCTCCTCTTCGTCGGGGAGGGCGTGCTGTACGCTGACGCCACCGCCGAGCTGCTGCGCTTCGCCGAGCTGGCCCAGGTGCCCGTGCTGACGACGCTCAAGGGCAAGAGCGCGTTCCCGGAGAACCACCCGCTGTCCGTGGGCGTGCGCGGCTCGCTGGCCGAGCGCTTCTTGCGGAAGTGCGACCTGCTGTTCTCGATCGGCGCCAGCCTCTTCCCCAACCGTTTCAGCCACGCCATCCCCGACGCGGACAAGAAGACGATCGTGCAGTGCACGATCGACACGCTCGATCTCAACCGCTCGTACGAGACGCGTCACGCGGTGGTCGGCGACGCGAAGCTGACGCTGCAGGCGCTCTCCGAAGAGCTGTCCAGGCGCGGCGCGCCGAAGAAGAACACGGCGCTCGTCGACGAGATCCGCGCGGCCAGACAGGAGTTCCGCGCGAAGTTCACGCCGTGGCTCGAGTCCAGCGAGACGCCGATCAATCCCTACCGCGTGCTCGGCGACCTCATGAAGGTGCTCGATCCGAAGCATTCGTTCGTCACCGCGGACTCCGGCAACACCCGCGATCAGACGAGCACGGTCTACGAGGCGCAGATCCCGCGCGGCTTCCTCGGCTGGGGCAACGTCTCCACGCTCGGCTTCAGCCTGGCCGGCGCCGTCGCGGCCAAGCTCGCCTATCCCAACCGCCAGTGCGTCCACGTCACCGGCGACGCGGGCGTCTGCTACATGATGGGCAACTTCGAGGCGGTCGCACGGTACGGCATCGGGATCACGACGCTGCACATCAACAACGGGGGCTATTCCGGCTACGGCCCCGGCTTCTGGGGCGCCGGGCACGATCCCTACACGTGGAAAGTCTCCGACCACGCGAAGGCGTGCATGGCCTCGATGGCCAGGGCCGTCGGCTTCCACAGCGAAGACGTGGACAAGCCGTCGGAGATCGTCCCCGCGCTCAAGCGCGCGCTCGACGAGAACGCGAAGGGCCGGCCGGCGTTCGTGGAGTTCCTGTGCTCGCACCACCCGGTGCACGGCGGCTGGGTGCGATCGGCCTGATGCGCGTCGGTATCCTCGTGCCCACGCGTGGCGCCGTCATGCAGTCGGCCCGGCGGCCACCCGTCGAGGAGTGCTGGGCGATGGCGCGCCACGCCGACGAGGCGGGGTACGACGCGGCCTGGGTCGGTGATAGCGTCGTCGCCAAGCCGCGGCTCGAGCCGCTCACCACGCTCGCGTACCTGGCCGCGATGACGTCGCGCGTGCGGCTCGGCACCGCGGTGCTCCTCCCCGCCCTCCGGCAGCCGGTGGTGCTCGCGCACCAGATCGCGAACGTGGACGCGCTGTCGCGCGGACGCGTCGTTCTCGGGCTTGGTGTGGGCTGGAGCCTGCCGTCCGCCGAACGGGAGTGGGCGGCGTGCGGCATGGAGCACAAGCGACGTGTGCAGCGGCTGGAAGAGCACGTCGACATCTGGCGGATGCTCTGGCGCGGGGAGCCGGTCACGCACCGCGGCCACGGCGTCGAGCTGGTCGAGCACACGATCGGCCCGCTGCCGTGGAACGCGGCGGGGCCGCCCGTCCTCATCACCGCCGGCAACCGCGGCGAGTTCCTGCCCGCGCAGTTCGAGCGGTTCGCGCGGCTGGGCGACGGCATCATCACGACGTACGTCGAGGCCGACGAGTGCCGGCGCCTCCGCGAGCTGGCCGAGGAGGCCCTCGGCCGGCACGGCCGCACCCTGCCCGCGTTTCCGCTCTGCGTCTACACGACGGTGCGCCTGGACGACGACGTCGCACGCGCCGAGCGCACCACGCGCGAGTTCCTGGCGACCTACTACGGCGGGGGCGTCCACCAGCGCGGGCTGATGGGGCTCGGCCCGGCGGATGCGGTGATCGGCGCGCTGCAACGCTACGCGGGCGCCGGCGTGACCGATCTCTGCGTCCGCTTCGTCGGCGACGACCAGCAGGCACAACTCGAGCGCTTCACGAAGGAGGTCCTGCCGGCCGTCGCGTGACCGTCGGTGAGGAGGACATGCTGTGCGCGACGAGATCAGCATCCAGTTCACGCGCTTCTCGGCGTTCTACTCGCCGCTGATCGCGACGATCGCCGGCGGCTTCCTGCGGGACGACGGCCTCGTGGCGAAGCCCTCCATGGCGCCGCCCGGCAAGTCGGCCATCGAGGGTGTCGTCGCCGGCGCCGTGCACGTCTGCCAGTCGGCGCCGTCGCAGGGCTTCGGCCCGCTCGAAAAAGGCCAGGTCCCACCCGCCGTGCACTTCGCCCAGATCAACGAGAAGGACGGCTTCTTCCTCACGGGGCGCGCGGCAGATCCCACGTTCACGTGGGACAGGCTCCGCGGCAAGCGCGTGCTGGTGGATCACGGCGGCCAGCCGCTGGCGATGTTCAAGTACGCGTGTCACAAGCGCGGGCTGGATTACTCGGCGATCGTCGCCGTCGACGTGCCGGGCGGCCAGATGGACCAGGCGTTCCGCAAGGGCGACGGCGAGTACGTCCACCAGCAGGGCCCGGCGCCGCAGCAGCTCGAGCACGACGGCGTGGGCCACGTGGTGGCGTCGGTCGGCGAGGCGATCGGGCCGTGCGCGTTCTCGAGCCTGGCGGCCACGCGCGAGTGGCTGAGGACCGACACCGCCCGGCGGTTCATGCGCGCCTACCGCAAGGCGCGCGCCTGGCTGCTCGCCACGCCGGCGGCGAAGGTCGCCGAGGCCGAGGCGTCGTTCTTCCCCGAGATCGACCGCGCGGTGCTCGCCTCGACCATCGGCGCCTACCAGAAGCTCGGCTGCTGGACGCCGCACGTCGAGATCACGCGGCCGGCCTTCGAGGCGACCCTCGACGTCTTCCTGCACGCGAAGCTGATCACCAGGCGCCACCGCTACGAGGACGTGGTGGCGCCGCCGCCCGCGGGGTGAGGCGAGGTCTAGCCGGATCCCTCCCAGAGCGCGTACCCGGCGGCCGCGAAGTCGTGGTCAAAGCCGATGACGTGGCCGCACCGGGTCGCTTCCATGACCGCAAAGCTGACGGCATCCGTGTACGTGATCGGACGCGGCGCCAAGCGTTCCAGCCACCGGCGCGCCCCCGCGTGATCGTCGGCGGTCGCGAAGTGAACCGTCAGGCTCGTGCTGGCATCGAAGCTCTCCAGCGTGCGGAGCGCCGGCTGAACGCCGGCACGGTGGAGCATGAGCCGGTGGGTCTCGGCGAGGACCAGATTCGTGGTGAGCAGCGCGATCCGGCGCGAGATCGCCTCACGGAAGAGCCGATCGGCCTCGGCGTGGTGCTGGTCGCGCCGGCTACGCAGCGCGATCCAGGCGCCGCTATCGACGAACAGCCGTGCGGGGCCGGCGGCGCGCGCGATACGGTGCCCGCGACTCGGCAACGAACGTTTCGTTGAGATAGCGGTCGAAGTTCTCGCTCAAATCGGCGGGCAACCCGTCGACGTCGCCGCTGAGCTCGAGCAGCGGGTCCTCGGCCGGCCGGCGCGCGAGCGCTCGGACGGCGGCGCGGATGGCTTGAGACTTGGTCCATCCGCGTTCCCGGGCCCATGCCTCGAGGCTCTTGAGGTCACGCTCGTCGAGGTAAACCTGCAGCGGCCGCATCATGACTCCAATGCTATTGGATCATGATCTCGGAGTCAACTCGATCATGAGCTCGGACCTGCCGCCGGACTCGCCTCTCCTCGTCGCGCGCCCCTGAGCGCGGGAACTTCCGGGGAGGTGCCCTGTCTAAGCGGGCATGCAGACCCTGACCCCGGTCGAGACCGCGGTCCACCCCCCCGTCGCCGGCGCCGCGGCTCCCGTGCTGCCGGCGCTCCGCTGGGACCCGCGGCTCTATCAGATCGCCACGCTGTCTGGCCTGCTCGGCTACGGCGTGTTCTGGCTGGACCTCGAGGTCCAGACGCGGACGGCGGTGGCGATCATCGTGACGGCGCTCGTCACCCAGCTCGTCTGCACGCGCCTGACCGGCCGGGGCCGGTTCGATCCGCGCAGCGCGCTGATCTCGGCGCTCTCGCTCTGTCTGCTGCTGCGCACCGGCTCGCTCGGCCTGGCCATGCTCACGGCGGCGGTGGCGATTGCGAGCAAGTTCACGCTGCGCGTGCGCGACAAGCATGTCTTCAACCCCACCAACTTCGCCCTCGTCGCCATGATGCTCGCGACGGGAAGCGTCTGGGTGTCGCCCGGGCAGTGGGGCAGCGGACTCGTCTTCGCGTTCCTGCTCGCCTCCGCCGGCGGCCTCGTGGTGAATCGCGCCGCGCGCGCCGACGTCACGCTGGCGTTCCTGGCGAGCTGGGCGAGCCTGCTCGTAGCGCGCTCACTGTGGCTCGGCGAGCCGCTCGCCATCCCGCTGCACCGGCTGGAGAACGGCGCGCTCGTGCTGTTCGCCTTCTTCATGATCTCGGATCCCAGGACCACCCCGGACTCGCGCGCGGGCCGCCTGCTCTTCGCCGCGCTCGTGGCGCTGGCGGCCTACGCCGTCCAGTTCACGCTGTTCAGGACCAACGGCCTGCTGTGGTCGCTCGCCGTGTGCTCGCTGATCGTCCCGCTGATCGACTGGCTGCTGCCAGGCCGACGCTACCAATGGAGGAGCTCGCCATGAAACACGTCACCGCGCTCGTCGCCGCCCTGCTCGTCGTCGCGCTCGCCGCGCCCACGGTGCTGGCCTTCTGCGGCTTCTACGTCGCCAGGGCCGACGCGAAGCTGTTCAACCAGGCCTCGCAGGTCGTGCTGGTCCGCCACGACGACAAGACCGTCCTCACCATGGCCAACGACTTCAAGGGCGACCTCAAGGAGTTCGCCATCGTGGTGCCCGTGCCGACCGTCCTCGAGAAGGGCCAGGTCCGCGTGAGCGACCGCGCGCTCGTCGAGCACCTCGACGCCTACTCGGCGCCGCGCCTCGTCGAGTACTTCGACGACGATCCGTGCTCGCCGAGGTATCCCGCCGCCCTGCAGGCGCCCATGGGAATGGCCACCGCGCGCCGCGACATGGCGGTCGACCGCGCCAACAGCCTGGGCGTCACCATCGAGGCGCGCTACACCGTGGGCGAGTACGACATCCTCATCCTCTCCGCCCGCGAGAGTGGCGGGCTGGAGACGTGGCTGCGCGACAACGGCTATCGCCTGCCCGCCGGCGCCTCCCCGATCCTCGGCAGCTATCTCAAGCAGGGGATGAAGTTCTTCGTGGCGCGCGTGAATCTCAAGGAGCAGTCCCGGCTCGGGTTCACGTACCTGCGCCCGCTCCAGATGGCCTTCGAGTCGCCGAAGTTCATGCTCCCGATCCGCCTCGGCACCCTGAACGCCGACGGCGCCCAGGAGCTGTTCGTCTACGCGCTGACCCGCAAGGGCCGCGTGGAGACGACGAACTACCGCACGGTGCGGCTGCCCACCGGCATGGAGCTGCCGGTGTACGTGAAGGAGGAGTTCCCGCAGTTCTACCGCGCGATGTTCAGCCAGCAGGTCGAGCGCGAGGACATGCGCGCGGTGTTCCTCGAGTACGCGTGGGACATGGCCTGGTGCGACCCGTGCGCCGCGCAGCCGCTCTCGGTCGAGGAGCTGCGCAAGCTCGGCGTGTTCTGGCTGGACGAGGGCGGCGCCGGGGTACGCATGGGACGCCGGACGGCCGGAGGTCCGGTGGACGTGTTCATGACGCGCCTTCACGTCCGCTACGACGCGTCGCACTTCCCCGAGGACCTCGTCTTCCAGGAGACGGCCGACCGCGCCAACTTCCAGGGACGCTACGTGCTGCGGCACCCGTGGAAGGGCGAGGCCAGGTGCGCGGCGGCCCAGCGTTATCGCGAAGCGCTCCGCGCCCGTGCCGAGCAGGAAGCCGGCGCCCTGGCGTCGCTCACCGGCTGGCCCATCGAGGAGATCCGGCGCAAGGCCGGCGTCATCCCCGGCGGCGAGAACAACGGCCGGCGGTGGTGGGAGAGGCTCTACGGCGAGTGATCGCGAGGCCACCAGACGCGGCCTTGAAACGGCTCACGCGCGGCGGCGCGTCGAGATCAGGAACCCGGTGATCGACAGCATCGGCAGCGCGAGGCCGACGCCGGCGTAGACCAGCCGCGAGGCCCAGCCGGCGAAGTCGCCGGCGTGCAGCCGTCGCACGACGTCCCACGCGTCGCGCGTCGACGCGACCCCCGTGGCGACGATCGCTCCGCTGTCGCCGTCCACGACGACCGAGCCGACGCCTCCGTCCGGCTTGCGTGCGTCGACGCGAACGCGATGCCCAGGCCCCGCCACGAGCGCGGTGATGCGCCCATGCGCCGGGACACGCTCGGCGACGAAGTCGAGCCGCGTCAGACCTCCCGTGGCGAGCGAGGGTGAGACGAGCAGAGACGCCGACGCGAGCGCGAGCATGGTCCCCGTGAGCCCGACGACCACGCCGACGACGAGCGAGCCTCCGCCGACGATCCGATGGAGCGCGCGGCTCGGGCCGCGAGCGCGCCGGATGGCCCGTGGGCCGGACCAGGGCCCGTAGAGCCAGAGGCCCGTCACGCCCTCGACGACGAGCCACACACCGAGCAGCCCGACCAGCAGCGCGCCCGCGCGGCCCGCGTGGAACGCGGCGTGGAGCGAGCGCACGGCCACGAGGAGCGAGCGCTCGGGGGCGCGGGTATCGACGACGCGCAGCGTGGACGGGTCGATCGCGACGTCGAGGCGCCGCCCGCCGACCGTGAGCTCGACGCGATAGGGCTGATCGGGCCGCGCGGGGAGTCGGAGCGCGCGAGGCTCGGCGCCCGGCTGACCGACGACGGCGGCGGCGACCACCGCGTCGAGCGACGGCGCGGACGTTGCCGTGGTCGCGATCACCGGCGGGCCGTCGAGGGCCTGCTCGAGCTCGGGTCCGAACACGAGCGCGCTGCCGCTCAGGCCGAGGACGAGCAGGAGCGGGCCCGTCACCAGCCCGCCCCAGAGATGCATCCGCGCAGCCACCCGGCGCATGGTGTAGCCTAAACCGCGCTTTCGCCGGAGGCCCCGATGAAGCGAAGCGAGTCCCGAATCCTGACCACCCACACCGGCAGCCTGCCGCGTTCGCCCGCGCTGCGCGATCTGTTGGTGCGCCTGGACCGCGGGGAGGCGGTCGACGCGGCGGCGCTCGCGCGCGAGGCGGAGGCGGCCGTGCGCCACGTGGTCGCCCGCCAGCTCGAGGCCGGCATCGACGTCGGCAACGATGGCGAGCAGCCGCGCGTCGGCTTCTCCACCTATCCGGCGCGGCGGATGCGGGGCTTCGGCGGCGCGAGCACGCGGCGGATGGCGCGGGACATCGCCGAGCATCCGGACTACGCCTCGCGGCTGTCGCGCCAGCGCGCCGGCGCTGCGCGCATCAATGACGCGCCGCAGGCGGTCGCCGAGGTCGCCTACACCGACCTCGGCGAGGCCACGGCCGAGTGCGAGCTGTTCAGGCGCGCCCCGGGCGCCGACAAGTTCGCCGAGGCGTTCATGACGGCCGCCTCGCCCGGTGTGATCGCCACCATCATGCTGGACGCCTACTACGGCTCCCACGAGCGCTATGTGAAGGCGCTCGCGCGCGAGATGCGCAAGGAATACGAGCTGATCGTGACGCGCGGCTTCGTGCTGCAGCTCGACTGCCCGGACCTGGCCATGGAGCGCGCGCGCTTCTTCCAGGACGAGCCGCTCGACGGCTTCTTGAGGGCCGTCGCCCTGCACGTCGACGCCATCAACGAGGCGATCGCGGGGCTGCCCGCCGATCGCGTTCGCCTGCACCTGTGCTGGGGCAACTACGACGGGCCGCACACGCACGACGTGCCGCTGGAGCCGCTGCTGCCGATCGTCTATCGCGCAAAGGTCGGCGCGCTCTCGCTGCCGCTCGCGAGCCCGCGCCACCAGCACGAGCTGAAGGCGTTCCGCCGCCACCCGCTGCCCGCCGGCATGCTGTTCGTGCCCGGCGTCGTCGACTCCACGACGAACGTCGTCGAGCATCCGGAGGTCGTCGCCGATCGCATCGTCGCCGTCGCCGAGGCGATCGGCGACCGCACGCGCGTGCTCGCCGGCGTGGACTGTGGCTTCGGCACCTTCGCGGGCTCGCAGCTCGTCGAGGAGAGCGTGGTGTGGACGAAGCTGCGCGCCCTCCGCGAGGGCGCCGATCTCGCCACCAGGCGACTCTGGAAGTCAGGAGGGGACCCATGGCAAGGCTGACTCCCATCACGAGCAAGGCTCAGGTGGCGGAGAAGGATCACGCGATCGTCGAGAGCATCGTCAAGAGCCGCGGCGCGCTCCAGGGCCCGTTCACGATGTTCCTGCACTCCCCCGAGCTGGCCGGCCGCCTCGCGCATCTGGGCGCGTTCGTCCGCTTCGAGGGCTCGCTCGACATGCGCGTGCGCGTCATGGCCGCGATGACGGTCGCGCGCGAGCTCGACGCGGTCTATGTCTGGGGTGCCCAGACGGGCCAGGCGCGCAAGCTCGGCGTCCCGGAGTCGACGATCGCGGCCATTCGCGACCGGCACACGCGCGTCATTCCCCCCGAGGACGCGCAGATCGTCGAGTTCACGCGCGACCTCATACGCAAGCACCGGGTCGACGACGCGATCGTCAAGGCGCTGCGCGCACGCTTCGGCGACGACGGATTCATCCAGCTCACCGGGGCGATCGGCTACTACAGCATGCTGGCCATGACGGTCAACGCGTGCGAGCTCGAGGCCGCCCCGGGCGCCGAGGTCCTGAGAGCAGGAGGTATCTCATGAAGCGACGATCGATCGTCCTCGCGCTGATCCTCGCTCTCCTGGCGCCCGGCCTCGCCCTCGCGGCCGATCTGCCGACCGCGAAGCCCGAGCAGGTGGGGCTGTCCTCCGAGCGCCTCGCGCGCATCACGCAGGTGTTGCGCGCCGACGTCGAGCGCGGGCGGATCCCGGGCGCCGTCGTCGTCGTCGCGCGCAAGGGGCGGGTCGCGTACGTCCAGGCCGTCGGCTTCCGTGACAAGACGGCGGGCACGCCGATGACGCCGGACGCGATCTTCCGGATCGCCTCGATGACGAAGCCGCTCGTCACGGTGGCGGCGCTGTCGCTGTACGAGGAAGGTCGCCTGCTGCTGGCGGATCCCGTGTCGAAGTACATTCCCGCGCTCAAGACCCAGACGGTCGGCGTGGAGCGCGCTCCGGTCGAGCGCGAGATGACGATCCAGGACCTGATGCGCCACACCTCCGGTCTCACGTACGGCAACCGCGGGACGACGGAGATCTACAAGATGTACCCGGAGTCCTCGAACGTGTCGTCGCTGACGCTGACCATGGACGAGTTCATCGAGCGCCTGAGCAAGGCGCCACTGCTCTACCAGCCCGGCACGCGGTGGGAGTACAGCCTGTCGACCGACGTCCTCGGCCGCGTCGTCGAGATCGTGTCCGGCAAGCCGCTCGGCGAGTTCCTCGCGGAGCGCATCTACCGGCCGCTGAAGATGACCGACACGACGTTCCTCGTCCCGGCCGACAAGCGCGCGCGTGTCGCGCAGCCGCTGCCCACGCATCCCGATACCGGCGCGGAGTACAAGTTGCATGATCCCACCGTGCCGCGGAAGTTCGACTGCGGCGGCGGCTGCGCGGTGTCCACGGCCGGCGACTACGCCCGCTTCGCCCAGATGCTCCTCAACCGCGGCCGCCTCGAGGGCGCTCGCGTGCTCGGCACGAAGACCGTCGAGCTCATGACGTCGGACCACCTGGGCCAGATCTCTCGCGGCACCAACTACTTTGCCGGCCCGGGTTACACGTGGGGTCTGGGGGTGTCGGTGCGCGAGGCGAACGGCCTCGCCCCGATGGCGGGCACGGCGGGCGACTACTTCTGGCCGGGCGCCTTCGCCACCTACTGGTGGGCCGATCCCAAGGAGGAGATGGTCGTCGTCTCGATGATGCAATCGCCGCTGGGGCGGCATTACATCCCGCTCCTGAGAGCGCTCGTGCTCCAGGCGATCGTCGAATAACCCGGGCCGCGAGCGAGGGAGCACGCCATGCGCATCGTCGACGCACAAGTCCACATCTGGAGCGGCGCCAAGCCCGCCAATCCGAACCACCGACAGGTCGCGAGCTTCACCAAAGACGATCTGCTGAAGGAGATGGACGCCGCGGGCGTCGATGCCGCCGTCATCCATCCGCCGACGTCATGGGACCCGAACGCCAACGAGCTGGCCATCGAGGCGGCGCGCCAGCATCCCGACCGGCTCGCGATCCTCGGGAACTTTCCGCTCGACAAGCCGGAGAGCCGCGCGCTGATCGACGGCTGGAAGAAGCGGCCGGGCATGCTCGGCCTGCGCTTCACGTTCTTGCAGCCGCACCAGAAGACGTGGCCGACCGATGGCACCATCGACTGGGTGTGGGCCGCGGCCGAGCGCGCGGGCATCCCGGTGGCGCTGCTCGCGGCCAATTTCCTGCCGAAGGTCGCGCAGGTCGCCGAGCAGCATCCGGGACTCAAGCTGATCATCGATCACCTCGGGCGACCGTCGGGCACGAAGGACGACGCGGCCTGGGGCAATCTCGGCGACATGCTCGCGCTGGCGAAGCACCCGAACGTGGCCATCAAGGCCACCGGCGCGCCGAGCTACTCGAGCGAGCCCTATCCCTATCGCAACATCCACGGTCACCTGCGGCGGATCTACGACGCCTTCGGCCCCGCGCGGATGTTCTGGGGCACCGACATCACGCGCATGCCGTGCTCGTGGCGGCAGTGCGTGACGATGTTCACGGAGGAGCTGCCGTGGCTGACGGGCCGCGACAAGGAGCTGGTCATGGGCCGCGCGGTCTGCGACTGGCTCGGCTGGAAGCTGCCGCAATGAGGAGCGCGCCATGGAGATGAAGGCCGCCGTCTTTCGCAAGCCGCACGAGCCCCTGACGATCGAGTCGGTCGAGATCGACAAGCCGTCGGGCCGCGAGGTCCTCGTCCGCACCGCCGCCACGGGCGTCTGCCACAGCGACCTGCACGTCGTGGACGGCCAGGGCCGCTGGCCGACGGACCGGCCCATCGTGCTCGGCCACGAGGGCGCCGGCGTCGTCGAGGCCGTCGGCGCCGACGTGACCACGCTGCGACCCGGTGATCACGTGGTGGCGTGCCTCTCGGGGTTCTGCGGCAGCTGCGCGCAGTGCCTCGGCGGCCATCCGAACCTCTGCACCGGCGGCCTCGTCACGCGTGCGGACGCGGCGCCGCCGCGCCTCTCGCAGAAGGGCGAGCCGCTCCGGCAGTTCATCGGCATCAGCAGCTACGCCGAGCGCATGCTGCTGCACGAGAACTCCGTCGTGAAGATCGACCCCGAGCTGCCGCTCGACCGCGCCGCGCTCGTGGGCTGCGGCGTCCTCACCGGGGTCGGCGCCGCGCTGCGTACCTCGGGGCTCGAGGCGGGCCAGACGGTCGCCGTGTTCGGCTGCGGCGGCGTCGGGCTGGCCATCGTGCAGGGCGCGCGCATCGGCGGCGCGCGGCAGATCATCGGCGTCGACGTCTTCGACGGGAAGCTGGAGATGGCCAGACGCGTCGGCGCCACCCACGTCGTCAACAGCGCCAACGACGATCCGGTCAAGGCCGTCCGCGCGCTCACGAAGGGCGCCGGCGTCGACCACGCGTTCGAAGCTGTCGGCAACGCCACGCTGGTGCGGCAGGCCATCGAGAGCCTCGCCATCCGCGGCACCGCCACCATCGTCGGCGTCCTGCCGCCGGACGCGACGATCGAGTTTCCGTGGATGGCCATCCGGCCGGAGTGCCGGGTGCAGACGTCCCGGATGGGCAGCAACCGCTTCCGCCTCGACATTCCGCTGTACCTGGAGTTCTACCGTCAGGGACGGCTCCTGCTCGACGAGATGGTCACGCGCCGCGGCCGCCTCGAGGACATCAACGACGCCTTTCGCGCGATGAAGGCCGGCGAAGTCGCGCGCACTGTGCTGATGTTCAATTGACGACATCCAGCCGAGCGAGATCGAGGAGCGCCACGGCTTTGCCGGGGCGATCCGAGCGTGGGGGGGATGGGGGCCATTTCGGGGCCCCCATGTTCAACTGACCGCATGAAGCAGATCCTGATCGATCGCTACGGCCCGCCGGAAGAGGTGGCGCGCTGCGCCGAGGTGCCGGACGTCGGCGCGCCGGCCGCCGGCGAGGTGGTGTTCGACGTCCTCGCGTTCCCGATCAACCCGGCCGACGTCTCGTTCTGCCGCGGCACCTACCGCCTGAGACCGCCGCTGCCGGCGACGCCGGGCGCGGAGTGCGTCGGTCGCGTCGCCACCGTCGGCGCCGGGGTGTCGCACGTGAAGACCGGCGATCTCGTCATCAATCTCCAGCGCGAGAACTGGACGCAAAAGCGGCGCGTGAAGGCCGACGTCGTCGTCCCGGTGCCGCCGCGCATGGACGTCCGGCAGGCGGCCATGCTGCGCATCAATCCGCCGACGGCGCTCCTGCTGCTCAGCGACTTCGTCGAGCTGAAGCCGGGCGACTGGGTGATCCAGAACGTGGCCAACTCGGCGGTCGGGCGCCTCGTGATCGGCCTCGCCCGGGCGCGCGGGGTGAAGACGCTGAACGTCGTGCGGCGCGAGGCGCTGTTCGCCGAGCTGAAAGGGCTCGGCGCCGACGCTTGCGTCGTCGATGGCGACGACCTCGCCGAGAGGGTGAAGGCGCAGACGGCCGGCGCGCCGATCCGGCTCGGCCTCGACGCCGTGTCCGGCCGGGCGACGGCGCGACTGTCGGCGTGCGTCGGCGAGGGCGGCGTCGTGTGCAATTACGGCTCGATGAGCGGCGAGGACCCCGTGATGTCGCGTGGCGCGCTGACCTCCGGCGGGCTCACGCTGGTCGGATTCACGCTCATGCGCGCGCTGGCTCCGCGTTCCCCCGAGCAGGTGCGGGCGATCTACGCCGACCTCGGTAATCAGATCCTGACGGGTGCCCTGCCGGCAGCGCCCGTGGAGAAGGTGTACGCCATCGAGGAGATCAAGACCGCGCTGACCCACGCCCAGCGTGGGGAGCGCGGCGGCAAGATCCTGGTCGCGCCGAACGGGGCGATCTGAGTCGAAGGAGGACGGCATGGCGACCTTCACTCTTCAGGTCAACGGCGAGAGCAAGACGGTCGCGGTCGACTCCGACACTCCCCTTCTCTATATACTGCGCAACGACCTCGAGCTGAACGGCCCGAAGTTCGGCTGCGGGCTCGCGCAGTGCGGCGCCTGCACGGTGCTGGTGGACGGCAAGCCCGTGCGCTCGTGCGTGGCCACGGTGACCAGCGTGGCGAAGGGCCGCATCACGACGATCGAGGGGCTCGGCACGCTCGACCGCCTCCACCCACTCCAGCGCGCGTTCATCGAGGAGCAGGCCTGCCAGTGCGGTTACTGCGGCAACGGCATGGTGATGTCGGCCAAGGCGCTGCTCGACCGCAACCCGAGGCCGAGCGATCGCGACGTCAAGGCCGCGCTGAACGGCCACCTCTGCCGCTGCGCCTCGCACAACCGCATCGTCCGCGCCGTGCAGCGCGCGGCGGCGGAGATGCGGTCGTGAGCGCCACGCCGCCGCGCGGCGTCTCGCGCCGCGCGTTCCTCGAGACCGGAGCGCTCGTCGTCGGCTTCGCGCTGGCGCCTCGCCTGGCGCGCGGACAGGACCGGCTGCCCGGCAGCCTGAACGGCAACCGCCGTCTCGACGCCTGGCTCCGCGTCGATCCGAACGGCACCGTGACGATCTTCACGGGCAAGATCGAGCTGGGCCAGGGCATCGGCACCGCGCTGTCGCAGATCGCTGCCGACGAGCTGGACGTCGATCTGAAGCGGCTGGACGTCGTCCACGGCGATACGGCGCGCACGCCCGACGAGGGTCAGACGGCCGGTAGTCTGTCCGTGGAGCAGAGCGGCACCGCGCTGCGCTTCGCCTGCGCGGAGGCGCGCGGAATCTTACTGACGGCGGCGGCGGTGAAGCTCGGCGTGCCGGCCGCCGACCTGAGCGTCAGAGACGGGACCATTGGCGCGTCCGGCGGAGGGCGCGTGACGTACTGGGACCTCGCAGGCGACGCGGATCTCGGGCGCGAGGCCACCGCGAAGGCGACGCCGAAGCCGCCGTCGGAGCACACGTGGGTCGGCAAGAGCGTACGCCGCCGCGACATCCCGAAGAAGTTCACGGGCGGCGCGGTCTACGTGCAGGACGTGCGCCTGCCGGGCATGGTGTTCGGGCGCGTGGTGCGGCCGCCGTCCCCCGGCGCCGAGCTCGCGTCGGTGGACGAGGCGCGCGTGCGCAGCCTGCCGGGCGTCGTCGCCGTCGTGCGCGACGGCAGCTTCCTGGCCGTCGCCGCCGCGCGCGAGGAGCAGGCCATCCGCGCCCGGGAGGCGCTGAAGCAGAGCGCCCGGTGGAAGGAGACCGAGTCGCTGCCACCGTCGGGCGACGCGCTGTACCGGGATCTGATGGCGCGCCCGGCGCCCGCGCAGACGGTGATCGAGAAGACGGCGCCGGCGGCCGCCGCGGCCGTGAAGACGCTCGACGCGCTCTACACGCGCCCCTACCAGTGCCACGGCTCGATCGGTCCCTCGTGCGCGGTCGCGCAGTGGCAGGACGGCCGGCTCACCGTGTGGACGCACAGCCAGGGCGTGTTCCCGCTGCGCGGGGATCTCGCCAAGGCCTTCGGCGTCGAGGCGAAAGACATCCGATGCATCCACGCGGAGGGCGCGGGCTGCTACGGTCACAACGGCGCCGATGACGTCGCGCTCGACGCCGCGCTGCTCGCGCGCGCCACCGGCGGCCGGCCGGTGAAGCTGCAGTGGATGCGCGACGACGAGTTCATGTGGGAGCCGTACGGCTCGGCGATGGTGATGAAGCTCTCGGGCGGCATCGACGCGCAGGGCAACGTCGTCGCGTGGTCGCACGAGGTGTGGAGCCATCCGCACAGCACGCGGCCCGGCTCCTCGTCGGGCGTCAATCTCCTGGCGGCGCGGCATCTCGCCAGGCCGTCGGCGCCCGTGCTCCCGGCCGACGTCCCGCAGCCGGCGGGCGGCTCGGACCGCAACGCGATCCCGCTCTACGACTTCGGCAGCGTGAAGGTCGTCAAGCACTACGTGGCGCAGGCGCCCCTGCGCACCTCCGCGCTGCGCACGCTCGGCGGCTACGCCAACGTCTTCGCGCTGGAGTCGTTCGTCGACGAGCTGGCCGCGGCGGCCGGCGCCGACCCCGTCGAGTTCCGGCTGCGCCACACGACGGACCCGCGCGCCCGCGCCGTCATCGAGGCGGCCGCCCAGCACGCGAGCTGGAAGCCGGGAGCGACGGGCGACGGCGCGCGCGGCCGCGGCGTCGCCTTCGCCCGGTACAAGAACCTCGCGTGCTACTGCGCGATGGTCGCCGACGTCGCCGTCGACCGCGCCTGGGGTCGCGTGCGAGTGACCCGCGTCGTGGCCGCGGTGGACGCGGGCCAGATCGTGAACCCCGACGGCGTGGTCAACCAGATCGAGGGCGGGATCATCCAGTCCGCGAGCTGGACGCTGAAGGAATCGGTGCGCTTCGATCGCACGCGGGTCACCACGCGCTCGTGGGTCGACTATCCGATCGTGCGGTTCGACGAGGTGCCGGAGGTCGAGGTCGTCCTGCTGAACCGGCCGAGCGAGCGCTTCCTCGGCGTCGGCGAGGGCGCGCACGGCCCGGCGGCCGCGGCCATCGCCAACGCGCTCGCGCACGCCACCGGACGTCGCTTGCGGGCGCTGCCGTTCACCGCCGAGCGCGTGAAGCAGGCGCTGGCGTGAGGGAGACCATGAAGACACAGGCACAGAGAGCCGACGCCTTCAGAGCGCTGCACGAGCGGCCGGGCGCGTTCATCATCCCGAACCCGTGGGACGCGGGCACCGCGAAGCTGCTCGCGTCGCTGGGCTTCGAGGCCCTCGCGACGACGAGCCTGGGCCTGTCGAACACGCTCGGCCGCGTCGACGGCACCAACACGGTGAGCCGCGCCGAGGTCCTGGCCAACTGCCGCGCGATCTCGGAGGCGACGGACCTGCCCGTCAACGCAGACTTGGAGAACGGCTACGCCGACGAGCCGCGCGCCGCCGCCGAGATGATCCGGCTCGCGGGCGAGGCCGGCGTGGTCGGCGGCTCGATCGAGGACGCCACCGGGGACGCGAGCCGGCCGATCTACGACTTCGCCCTCGCCGTCGAGCGCGTGCAGGCCGCCGTCGAGGTCGCGCGCTCGCTGCCCTTCCGCTTCATGCTGACGGCACGCGCGGAGAACATGATCCAGGGCCGGCTCGATCTGGACGACACGATCAAGCGGCTGCAGGCGTTCGAGAAGGCCGGCGCCGACGTGCTCTACGCGCCGGGCTTGCGCGACCTCGCGGCGATCCGCGCCGTCACCTCGTCGGTGCGCAAGCCGGTCAACGTCGTCATGAGCCACGGCGATCCATCGCTCACCCTGGCCCAGCTCGCCGAGGCCGGGGCCAAGCGCATCAGCGTGGGCGGCTCGCTCTCACGGCTGGCGCTCGCCGCGTTCCTGCACGGCGCCCGCGAGATGGCCGACAAGGGCGGCTTCACCTGGATGCGCGACGCGGTCTCGAGCAAGGAACTCAAGGCCATTTTCAAGACATGAGGCTGGCCGCCGCGCTGCTCGTCGCGCTCTGCGTCTTCGTCGCGGCCGCCGCGGCCCAGGCGCCGGCGCCGATCGTCCTGATGATCTCGGTCGACGGCCTGCGCCCCGATTACGTGACGGCCGCCGACAAGCACGGCCTGAAGATCCCGGCGCTGCGGCGCTTCGTCGCCGAGGGCGCCTTCGCCGAGGGCGTCGAGGGCGTGATCCCGACCGTGACCTATCCGAGCCACACGACGCTCATCACGGGCGTGTCGCCGGCGAAGCACGGCATTTTCTCCAACACGATCTTCGACCCGCTGCGCACGGGCCCGGCCGCCTGGTACTGGTACGCGGAGGACATCCGCGTACCGACGCTGTGGGAAGCCGCGGCCCGCGCCGGGTGGGCGACCGCCAGCGTGCAGTGGCCGGCGAGCGTCGGCGCGCGCGTCACCTGGAACATCCCCGAGTACTGGCGCGGCAACGCCGCCGAGGACGCGAAGCTGCAGCGCGCGGTGTCCACGCCGGGGCTGCTCGCGGAGCTGGAGGCCGAGCTCGGGCCGTATCCGCGCGCGCTGGAGGCCGAGGACGACGAGGCGCGCGGGCGCTTCGCCGTCCGCCTGCTCGAGAAGAAGCGCCCGGCCCTGCTCACGCTGCACCTGAGCGCGCTGGATCACGTCCAGCACGAGACCGCGCCGTTCAGCGCCGAGACGTTCGCGGCGCTCGAGCGATTGGACGCCGTCGTCGCGCGGCTGCGCGACACGGCCGAGCGGCTGGGGCCCGGCCGCGCCTTCGTGGCCATCGTGTCGGACCACGGCTTCGCGCGCATCGAGGCCCAGCTCAACCTCTTTACCGCCTTCCGCGAGGCCGGGCTCCCCGGGGTCGAGCGCGGCGCGGTCGCGGACTGGACGGCCATGCCCTGGGTCGCGGGCGGCTCGGCCGCGATCGTGCTCAAGAACCCGGCTGACGCGGCCGTGCTGGCCAAGGTGCGCGAGCTGCTCGACCGTCTCGCCGCCGATCCCGCCAACGGGATCGACCGCGTGCTCGACGCCGACGCGCTGCGCGCGCGCGGCGGTTTTCCCACGGCGTCGTTCCTCGTCGGTCTCAAGCCGGGCTGGCGGATGAGCACGACGCCGAGGGGCCCGCTGCTCTCGAAGAGCCAGGGCGGGACGCACGGTCACCTGCCGGACGTTCCCGATCTGCGCGCGGCGTTCTTCCTGATCGGCCCCGGCGTGCCCCCGGGCCGCGCGCTCGGCCTCATCGACATGCGCGACGTCGCGCCGACGCTCGCGCGCCGCGTCGGCCTGCCGCTGCCGACCGCCGACGGAAAAATTCTGCTGCCCTAGCCCCAGGAGGCTCACATGCACTACGGCGTCGTGATGTTCGCCACGGAGTACGCGATCGCCCCCGACGAGCTCGCGCGCGCGCTCGAGGAGCGCGGCTTCGAGTCGGTGTGGTTCCCCGAGCACACGCACATCCCGGCCAGCCGGCGTAGCCCGTGGCCGGGCGGCGCCAACCTGCCGCGCGAGTACTGGTCGTCCTACGATCCGTTCGTCGCGCTGATGGCGGCGGGCGCGGCCACGCAGCAGCTGAAGCTCGGCACCGGCATCTGCCTCGTCATCGAGCGCGATCCGATCACGACGGCGAAGGAGGTCGCGACCCTCGACCGGCTCTCCGGGGGCCGCGTGCTCTTCGGCATCGGCGGCGGCTGGAACGCCGAGGAGATGGAGGACCACGGCACCGCGTGGAAATCGCGCTGGCGCCTGCTGCGCGAGCGCGTGCTGGCCATGAAGGAGATCTGGACCAAGAAGGAGCCGCAGTTCCACGGCGACTTCGTCAACTTCGACAAGATCTGGGCCGACCCCAAGCCGGTGCAGAAGCCCCACCCGCCGATCCTCATCGGCGGCGACGGCGCCACGACCTTCGACCGCGTCGTCGAGTTCGGCGACGGCTGGATGCCGATCATGCGGCCGAACAAGAATCCCGTCGAGCGGATTCCCGAGCTGCGCGAGCGGTTGACCAAGGCCGGGCGCGACCCGAAGACGGCGCCCGTCTCGATCTTCTTCGCGCCGCCCAAGAAGCCCGGGCTGGACGCGCTGGCGGCGGCCGGCGTCGAGCGCGCGATCTTCGGCGTGCCGTCGGAGTCGCGCGAGGCCGTGCTGCCGCGCCTCGACGCGCTCGCGGCCTTGATGTCCTGAGCGAAGCGTGAAGGACGCGGGGAACGCCGACGTCGTGTGGGATGCCGCCGATCTCGCGTGCGGCGTCCTGTTGCTGAAGCTGCGCGGGCGCATGGAGGGGATGCGGGCCGGTCAAGTGCTGCGCCTCGTCGCGCAAGACGCCGGCGCGGCGGAGGACGTGCCGGCGTGGTGCCGGCTCACCGGCCATGCGCTGCTGTCCGCCGAGCCTCCCGTGTACTTGATCCGTCGAAAGGAGGGCTGAACGATGCCCGGTAAATTCTGCGTCAACCTGACGCACAGCAAGGACGACACCGACCGCGCGACCGTGGGCTTCGTGCTCGCGAACGCCGCCCAGGCCTCCGGCAAGGAGACGCTCGTGTTCCTGAGCATCGAGGGCGTGCGCCTCGCCAACAAGGGCGGCGCAGAGTCGATCCACGAGGACGGCTTCCCGCCACTGCGAGAGCTGATGGATAACTTCGCGAAGGCGGGCGGCATGATCTACGTGTGCTCGCCGTGCTTCAAGAAGCGCAAGCTCGACGAGAACAATCTCGTGGCCGGCGCGAGCATCGTGGGCGGCGCCAAGCTCGTCGAGTTCCTCTCGGACGGGAGTCCCTGCGTGAGCTTCTAGCGCAACTGCGGACTCGCGACCTTCGCCGACAACCCCGTGGCCTCGGCGCGCGTGGCGGA
The DNA here is from genome assembly GCA_003220225.1 of Candidatus Rokuibacteriota bacterium. Lineage (GTDB taxonomy): Bacteria > Methylomirabilota > Methylomirabilia > Rokubacteriales > CSP1-6 > AR12. The sequence goes on along the minus strand of QHRU01000059.1, from coordinate 83,785 downwards.
GGCGAAGCTGCGCGCGATCGTCGAGGCGGCGGCCGAGCTGCGGAGGGGCTAACGGCGACGCGAGTGCCTCGGCCCACATGTGGCGCGCCATTCAGGTGGCCGACGAAGTACCTATAGCGCCAACGACCCCGGTCCGGTCCGCGAGTTGCGCGCCGCCCCCGACGGGAGTACCGTCCCCGGCCATGGCACGCCGGGCGTCCCTGGTCCTCCTGCTGGTGGGCGTCCTGCTTGCTCTCCCCCCCCTGGCTCATGCGAGCCCTCCGGACCCGACGTGGATCGGGGCCGGGTTCTTCGATGACGCGGACCACGACGATGTCGTCCTCGCGATCACCTCCGCCGTCAGTGTCATCGAGTCCGGAGTGGCGCATGCTGTCGAACCGGTCGCGGTCTGTCTCGGACTGATCAAGTTGGCTGGACCGAAGCCCCTTCCGGCGGGTCCGCTCGAGTCTGTCTCTACCCGAGCTCCTCCTCAGCACCCCTCGTAACGCCGTCCTCGCGCGCGCGGCCATGGGCCGCGACGCTCATACTTCCCAGCGCGAGACAAGGTCCGAGCCAAGTTCGGTCCGCTGACTGATCTGCGCTCGGCGAGCGCCCGCCGGGGAAGAAGAAGGGAGGATGCGTCTCCGAAATCCGTGCGAAATTCGCGCCGGCACGGAGCAGGCAGTGAGGAGCGAACAGGAAGTGTGGCTTCACAACAGCGGTCCTCAAAGCGGAGGCATGCCATGCTACGGAAGGACTCGCTCGCGCTCTCGCTGTTTTTGATCGTCATCATTCCCGTGCTGCTGCTCGGTGTCGGATCGGCGCTCGCCGCTTGCACAGGCCCAGGGGCACCGACCACCACGCAGACCAGATGCCTGACCGCGGTGCAGATCCCGGGCAACCCGCTCAGATCGTTCGACATCAGCTTCGTCAATCCGGATCGCGGTGAGTACTACCTGGCTGAGCGCTCGAACGGGGCCGTCGTGGTCATCAACACCAAGGACCTCGATGCGCCAGTCAGGATGCTCGGCGGGTTCGTCGGCATCAAGAACAACCCCAACGGCACGGTGAACAACAATATCTCCGGACCCGATGGCGTCGCCGCACACGGCCGGTGGCTCTATGGCGGTGACGGTGACAGCACGGTCAAGGTGTTCGATCTCGACGCGCCAGACGCGTCTGCCCTCAAACAGACAATCTCTACCGTACCCCCTACCCAGAAAGACAAGACGCGGGTTGACGAAATGGCGTTGTCGGCGGACGGGAAATTTCTGATCGCCGCGAACAACGCCGAGGATCCCCCCTTTGCGACGCTGTTTGTCGCGAATGGCGACGCCCACACGAGTGCGGTCACCACGATCGTCAGGATCGAGGCGACCCACGCGATCATTCCGCCCGGTTTCGGCCTGTCGATCGAGCAGCCGGCCTGGGAGCCCAAGACCAAGCGCTTCTACGTGTCGGTCCCGACGATTGCCGACAACCCGGCCGGCTGCAACTACGGCCAGCTGGCCGGCCCCGTGACCTGCAGCGGAGGGCTGTTCGTGATCGATCCGCACAACCTGCCGGCCCCGACCCTCGTTGACGGCGTCATGACCTCGGTGATCGGCGCATTCGATCCGGCAACCAACACCGGCGTCCTGCCGCTCAACAATTGCGGACCGAACGGTGCCACGGTCGGACCGAATTCTGATCTGATGTTGGGCTGCACCCCGCAGAACGAGCCGAGCAACACGACCACGCTGGTCATCAACGCGAAGACCAAGAACACCGCCACCGTCAACGGCATCACCGGCTCGGATGAGGTCTGGTTCAACAAGGGCGATAACCGTTACTACCTGGGTGCGAGCAGAGCGTGCGGAAAGTCGGGCGGCTGTCCAGCTCCAGCGGGGACTCGTGATCCCGGTGGGGCCGCGCTCGGCGTGGTCGGTGCGGACAGCGTCCTGATCGAGAAAATACCGCAATCTCAAAACTCGCACTCGGTGGCGGCTGACTCCAAGCGCAACCTCATCTTCGTCCCTCAAGTGGGGCCTAACACGAACCCGTTGGTCGGTATCGGCGGGGATACCACGGACGTGGGCGCGGGCGTTTGCGGCAGCAACAACGGGTGTGTCGCTGTCTACATCCATGATGTCGACGGGGACAATGACGGCGACGACCGGGACGGCGACCACGACCGGCGCGGCGACCACGACCGGTAGTCATCTCGTCGTGACTGGTAACACGTAGTTTCGCTGGGCGTCGGTGGGCGCTGAGGCACAGCGCCCACCGATGTTCATGATCGCCTCCACTGGACGGCGAAGGGAGGGTAACTTGGCGGTTGGGCCAAGATCCGCAATGCCCAAGTGGTTGCTTGCGCCTCGGATCTTCGGCCTCGCATGGCGCGGGTTAGTGCATCGCGGCGGCTGGACCGCGACTGACTTCCTGGCCGGCACGTGGCCGCGGTGGCGGACGAGCTGGCCGACCGCCTGGCGACAGATCGCATTGCGTCGCCTCGTGTTGGCCCATGCGTTGCCAGCGTTGCGCGCACGCGCGAACGCGGCCTTTCAGGCGCGTGTCCGCACGAACCCACCGATGGTGTGGCGGCTCATCATGCTCGCCTTCGTGGCGCTGCGACATATACCGTCCGCACTGAGCGCATGGTGGGCAGCACCCCGGGCGATAGGGTTCGCTCACTCGCCCAGATTCGGAGAATTGCGGGACGGCTGGGCAATGTCCGCGCCGCTGCTCGCACTCAATCTCTTCATGGCCGGCCTCTCAGTCTTCTTTTTCATCACCATCGTCCACACCCCCTCGACCCCGGATTCTCGAACACCCTCTCGCACCGGTCGCGCGTTCGCGGTCACCGCTTCACATAACCACGACGTTGCTGCTCCGGGCTCGCCGCTCGGCGGCGCGTACGACGTGATCGCGACCCGAAACCTCTTCGACCCGAATCGTTCCGACGCGAAGAATCTGGCAGCGATCGTCAAGACTCCGCCACCGGTGGCTGCGCTGGCGCTTCACGGCGTGGTGATCAGCGAAGACACCCGACTTGCTTACCTCGAAGACCCCGCGACGAAGCGAATCGCCGGCTACAAGATCGGGGACAGACTGGCTGGCGGACAGGTGCAACGGATCGAGCCGGATCGAGTGGTCATCATGCGCGCCGGAGACCTCATCGAGGTCAGGTTGCACGACCCAAACAGGCCTCGACCGGTCGTCAGCGACTCGCCCGAGGCCCAGGGGACGAACGAGGGTCGTCGGCGGCGGCCGGGACACGATTCTTAGGCAGCGCGGGTCCCGGCGACCTGCCGGTGGTCGGTCGAAGGCGGTCGGCCTCACCCCCAAACGGACTCGTCCCGTCGTAGAACGGATCCAGACGACTTCGCCCTGGGTCAGCGCGCATCAGCGGACGGGCGGACGGACGAGCCACAGGCCGACGACGTAGAGCGGCGCAAGCACGCCGGCGAAAAGGTAGGTGGCACGGTCTCCGGTGCCGGGCACGGCGATGGGGGCGATGAACCAGACGGCAAGCCAGCCGAGCAGAAGAAACACGAGCACACCCCACGCGAACCTGTCGCCCCTGCGCACCGGGCCCCAGACAAGGGCGATTACGGCCGCCATGATGAGGACGGTGCGGGCAACCGAGAGGTAGCCGTGGAACTGCGCGTGGGGCGGCCAGGCCGGGTTGTACACGTGGCTGGCTGTGAAGTCGACGACGACGCCCGAGATCGCCGCGAAGACGCTCAGCAGGGTGATCCCGACGAGCCCCACCATCTCTTTGTGCGGTTCCCCGCTCACGTCTTACTTCAGCACGGCCTCGGCGATGCGCGTGAGCTGCGCCGCCATCTCGGCGTCCGTCTTCACCGACTCGGGGCGCACGATCACGCGGGTGGCGCCGGCGTCGAGGTAGCGCCGGATGAGATCGCGGTCCGGTGGCTGACCAAAGACCGAGATGGTCAGCCTGGCGGGGTCGCGCCCGGCGTCCTTGGCGAGCCGGTCGAGCGTGACGCGGCTCTCGCGGACCTGCTCCGGCGTGATGCGGTTCGGCAGCCAGCCGTCGCCCCAGGCGACGACGCGCTGGAGCACGTTCGTGGCGCCGCCGCCCAGCAGCACGGGCGGGTGCGGCTTCTGCTTCGGCTTCGGGTTCGATTTCACGAGCGGGAAGTCGTAGTACTTGCCGTGGAACTCGGCCTCGGGCTTCGTCCACAGCTCCTTCATGGCCAGGACCGACTCGCGCGTCTGCGTCCAGCGGTGCGCGAAGTCACCGCCCATGATCTCGGTCTCCTCCTTCAGCCAGCCGGCGCCGATGCCGAAGAGGAAGCGCCCGCCGCTGAACAGGTCGAGGGTCGAGATTTCCTTGGCGAGCAGCAGCGGGTGCCGCTCGGGGACGAGCACGATGCCGGTCGCGAGCTTGATGCGGCTCGTCATGCCGGACGCGCGGGCGAGCGTGACGAACGGGTCGACGAAGTGCGCGTAGGTCTCGGGGATCACGCCGTCCGGCGAGCCGGCGAAGCGGCTGGTCGTCTTCACCGGCATGAACGGGTGCTCGGCACAGAAGAACGACTCGAAGCCGAGCTCCTCGGCCTTCCTCGCCATGAGGCCGGGGTCGACGAGGTACGCGGGCAGCGGGATGGAAACGCCGACGTTCATGTCACTCTCCCCACACGTCGCGAGCGACCTCGACGACGCGCTCGAGCTTCTTCCACTGCTCGTCCTCGGTCAGCGTGTTGCCGTGGTGCGTGCTGGCGAAGCCGCACTGGGGCGACAGGCCCAGGCGCTCCAGCGGCACGTACTTCGCGGCCTCGTCGATCCGTCGCCGCAGCGCGTCCTTCGACTCGAGCGCGCCCGACTTGGTGGTGACGAGACCCAGCACAACCTTCTTGTCGCGCGGCAGCAGGCGCAGCGGCTCGAAGCCGCCCGCGCGCCCGGTGTCCCATTCCATGAAATAGCCGTCGACGTTCGTCGAGAACATCGCCTCCACGACCCCGTCGGCATAGCCGCCGGCCGCGAACCACGTGCTCCGGAAGTTGCCGCGGCACGTGTGCATCGTCACCGTCATGCCGGCCGGGCGATTCGCCAGCGCGCCATTGACGAGGGCGGCGTAGACGCCCGGCAGCGTGGCGGGATCGTCGCCGTTGGCGCGGAAATTGTCGCGCACCTTCGCGTCGCAGAGATAGGCCCAGCTCACGTCGTCGAGCTGCAGATAGGTGCAGCCGGCGGCCGCGATGTGGCCGATGGCCGCCCGGTACCCCGCCGCCGCGTCCCGCCAGAATTCCGCGAGATCGGGATAGGCGTCGCGCGAGACCGCGTTGCGGCCGCCGCGCATGTGGAGCATCGCCGGCGAGGGGATGGTCAGCTTGGGCGTCGCCTTCGCCATCGATTTCAGGAACGCGAAGTGGTCCACCATGATCGGTGTGCTGCACCGGACCTTGCCGATGATCGTCGCCATCGGCGGCACGTCCTCGGCGGCGAACACCATGCCGACCGGCGCCGCCATGCCGACGCCCTCCAGTTGCGCCATGAAGTCGAGGTGCCAGAAGTCGCGGCGGTACTCGCCGTCGGTGACGGCGCGCAGGCCGAGGGACTCCTGCCTGGCGACGGCCGCGCGGATGCAGCGGTCTTCAACGTCTTTGAGCTGCGCCGCCGTGAGGGCGCCGGCCTTCGCCTTCGCGCGCGCCTCGCGCAGCTCGGGCGGGCGCAGCAGGCTGCCGACCTGGTCGGCCCGGAACGGAGGCTTCGTCACCATGGCGACCTCTCAGTCGAAGATCACGCCGCCGTCGACGTTGAAGGACTGGCCGGTGATGTTCCGCGCGCCGGGCGACGCCAGGAAGACGGCGAGCGCGGCGACGTCCTCGGGATCGTTCGGACGGCCGAGCGGAATGGCGGCGTCGCGGCGGCGCTTCATCTCCTCGACCGGGACGCCCGCCTGGCGCGCGCGGGTGGCGACGTTGTCCTCCGACAGCGCGGTGACCGTGGTGCCGGGACAGACGGCGTTGACGTTGATGTTGTGCGGGGCGAGCTGCTGGGCGGCGGTGCGCGTGAGCGAGATCACGCTGCCCTTGCTGGCGGCGTAGATCGCGTTGGACGTGCCGGCGTAGCCCTTGCCGGCGATCGAGGCGATGTTGACGATCACGCCGCTCTTCTTCGGGATCATCTCGCGGGCCACGCGCTGCAGGCAGAAGAACACGCCCTTGGCGTTGACGCGCATGATGCGGTCCCAGTCCGCCTCGGTGAGGTCCATGATGTCGGCGCGCCGCGTGACGCCGGCGTTGTTGACGAGCACGTCGATCCGCTCGAACGTGGCCATCGCGCGCCTCACCATCGCGTCGATGGCGGCGAGGTCGCCGACGTCGGTCTCCAGCGCCAGGCCCCGCCGCCCGAGCCCCGAGACGGCGTCGGCGGTGGCCTTGGCGAGCCCGGCGTCGATGTCGGCGGCGACGACATGGGCGCCCGCGCGCGCGAGCGCCAGCGCGGTGGCCTTGCCGATGCCGTTGCCTGCTCCGGTGACGATCGCGACGCGGTCGGCGAGAGTCATGGTCATCCTCCTGGCGTGCCGAGGGAGAGAGGATACCGTATATTCTTCCGCCGGAGGTGACCCGTGGCCAACCGTGCCGTCGTCGTCGATCCCGAAGCTCCCGGCCGGCTCGTGATCAAGCCCGTGCCCGACCCCGTCCCCGACCGTGGCGAGGCGATCGTGCGCGTGAGGGCGATCTCGCTCAACCGCGGCGAGGTCCGGCGCGCCGGCATGGCCGCCGCCGGCTGGCGTCCGGGCTGGGACCTCGCCGGCGAGCTCGAGCGCGCCGCCGCGGACGGCTCGGGCCCGCGCGCCGGCGCGCGCGTGGTCGGGATGCTGGGCGAGGGCGCGTGGGCCGAGCGCGTCGCGGTGCCGACTCACGCGCTCGCCGAGCTCCCGGAGAAGGTGACGTTCTCCCAGGCCGCGACGTTTCCGGTCGCCGGGCTCACGGCGCTCTACTCGCTCGCCAAGGGCGGACTGCTGCTCGATCGCCGCGTGCTCGTCACCGGCGCCACGGGCGGAGTCGGCGACTTCGCGGTTCAGCTCGCGCGACTCGCCGGCGCCCACGTCACCGCCACCGCGCGGCGGGCCGACCAGGTCGCCGCGCTGCGCGCCCTCGGCGCCCACGACGTCACCGTCGGCGACGAGATCCCCGCGTCGCCGAAGTACGACCTGATCCTGGATTCAGTCGGCGGCCGCACGCTGGGCACGGCGCTGAGCGCGCTGGCGCGCGGCGGCACGTGCGTGAACTTCGGCGTGTCCGCCACCAGCGAGGTGACCTTCGACGTGCGCAACTTCTTCGTCGCCGGGCGCACGACGCTCTACGGCTTCTATCTCTTCACCGAGCTGAGTCAGGAGCCCGCGGGCATCGGGCTGAGCCGGCTCGCGAACCTCGTCGCCGACGGCCGGCTGACGCCGCACATCAGCGTCGAGCGGCCGTGGAAGGAGATCGCGCAGGTCGCGCAGGATCTCATGGCCCGCCGCTACCCTGGCAAGGCGGTCCTCAACCTGGACTGACGGCCGCGCGGAGCCCGGATGACTTCGGGCTCCGCGACGGACACGTTCTACCTCACGACATCGTCAGGATCCGGGAGCCGCAGCGTCGCGACGACTCCCGCGTGATCGGACGGCCAGAGGCCGGAGGGCGTGCGGTCGCTCGACTCGTCGCCCGCGACGTCGATACCGAGCACCGCGAAGTCGCCGCGGACGAGAACCAGATCGATCCGGCGGCTGAGCGTCGAACCGGGATTCAGCAGGAAGCTCTCCTGGCAGCAGGTGAACCCCGGACCGACACCCGCCACGCCCCACGCGTCCGTGAAGCCGGCCGCCGTCAGCGTCCCATACGCGGCGGTCGAGCCCGTGATGGGGTCGGAGTTGAAGTCGCCGATGAATACCAGCGGCAGGTTCGTCGCACCGGCCGCTTGCAGGAGCTCCATCGACTGCGCGGTCTGGATCGCGGGGTCCGGGCAGTCGCCATCCAGGTGGGTGCTCACCACGCGAACCCGCGTGCCTCGGATCTTGATGTCGGCCGACACCCAACCCCGCTTGATGGTGATGGTGCCGATCCGGGTCGGGATCACGCAGTTCGTCGTGAAGTGACTCGCCTGGACGTTTGACACCTTGAGATCCGCGGTGCTCAGATCCTTCCGGGCCAGAATCACCTCGCGATCGGTATGGCGAACGTCGATGCCGAGCGCGCTGGGCAGCTCCGCGTCCCAGCCGAACGACGTGCCGATGACCTCGTACGCGAGACCACGTGCGGCCAGCGCGTCGAGGAGAAGCTGCACATAATCGAGGGCGACCGTGCCGGCCGGGGTGGCCGCGCCGTCGGCCGGCGCCTGAGTCCCGACCAGGACCGCCTCCTGAAGCCCGATCAGATCCGGCCGGCTGGCCTCGATCTCGGCGGCGAGCGCCGCCGCCCGCTCGGGAAAGTTGCGGGTGTGGTAGCCGTTGAAGACGGCCGCGACCTTGATCAGGAGATCGCGGAAGTCCGTCGCGGTCGCCACGCCGTATAGCTCGGCGTTGACGCCGTGATAGACGTTCTGGGTCATGACCGTGAGTGTCCGTTCGCCGCGGAACGGCGTGAGCTCCTCGGCCGCGACCGGACCACAGATCAGCATCACGAGGACCGTTGCCACGAGCATCGAGTAACGCATGGTTCTCCTCCTTGTGGTTGGATGTGATCTCCGCGCGTCATACGCGAGTGAGGTACCGCGGCCGACGTCACAGAAGCGTCACGGAGGTGTTTCCGCGTAGGTGGTGTGTGCTAGAGTCGGCGAGACTTACCTATGGCGGTGCTGCGGCTCGCGCTCCTCGGCACGTTCGAGGCGCGGCTGGATTCCGGGTCAGCCGTCACCTTTCCACGCAAGAAGTCCGAGGCGCTCCTCGCCTATCTCGCGCTCCAACCCGGACGGATGATCGCGCGCGACAAGCTGGCGGCGCTTCTGTGGGGCGACGCGTCCGACGAGCGCGCGCGCCACAGTCTCCGGCAGGCCCTCGTGACGCTGCGTCAGGCCTTGCCGCGTGCCGCGGCTGCGTGCCTCGTCGAGGAGGGCGACAACGTCGGCGTCAGCCCGACGGCGGTCGAGGTGGACGTCACGCGGTTCGAAGCGCTGGCGACGGCGGCCAGCCCCGAAGCGCTGGAACGGGCGGCGGCGCTCTACCGCGGCGACCTGCTCGAGGGTATGAGCGTCGCCGAGCCCCCCTTCGAGGAATGGCTTCGAGCCGAGCGAGAGCGACTCCGGGAGCTGGCCATCGAGAGCCTCGCGAAGCTGCTTGCCCACCACGCGCGAACCGACGCCGTGGAGCACGCCGTCCAGACCGCGATACGGCTGCTCGGGCTCGAGCCCGCCCAGGAGGCCGTGCATCGGACGCTGATGCGCCTCTACGCGCGACAGAACCGGCGAGGCGCGGCGCTCCGCCAGTACCAAGCCTGCGTCGGCGTCCTCGAGCGCGAGCTCGGCGTCGAGCCCGAGGCGGAGACCAGGCAGCTCTATCGCGATCTCCTCCAGACGCGGCCGCACGTCGGCGACGACGTGGAGCCACGTCGCCTCGGCGCCCCCGTCCTCACCTCCGACACCGCCCTGGTCGGACGGGTTGCGGAGTACGCGACGCTTCGCCAGCGGCTGGCGGACGCGTCGCGGGGCCATGGGACGATCGGGATCCTCGACGGCGAGGCCGGCGTCGGCAAGACGCGGCTGGTGGAAGCGCTGATCTCCGAGGCGACGAACGCGGGGGGCCAGGTCTTGCTCGGCCGCGCCCACGAAAACGAGGAAGTCCTGCCGCTCGGCCCCTGGGTGGACGCGTTGCGCGCCGGCCGCGTCGTTCCCGGCCTGATCGAGGATCTCGATGCCCCGTGGCGGCACGAGCTTGCGCGCCTCTTTCCGGAGTTGGGGCCGGTGGAGCCCGAGCCCACCGCGGGCGAAGACTACGTCCGTCTCTTCGAGGCGATGGCGCGTGTCGTCCAGCACGTGTCGGCGGGGCCGCTACTCATCGTGCTCGAAGATCTCCACTGGGCGGACGAGATGAGCCTCAGACTGCTCGTGTTCCTGGCGCGGAGGATCGTCGAGTTGCCGATCCTCGTCGTCGGAACGCTGCGCGTGGAGGAGATGGCGGATTCGCCGATGCTGCGACGGACGGTCGCCCAGCTCGGCCGTCAGCCGCGCTTCTTCTCCCTGACCCTGCGGCCGCTGTCCGAAGTCGAGACGCACACGCTGGTGCGAGCGCTGGTCAGCACGAAGACAGAGGAGGCGCTCGTGCATCGGCTCGGGGAACGGATCTGGCGGGCGAGCGAGGGCAACCCATTCATGGTCCGCGAGACGGTGCTCGCGCTTCGGGAACGCGAGGCGGACGATCTGCCGGCGGAAATCTTCACGCCCCCGCGCGTCCGCGAGGTCATCGCGGGACGGCTGGATCGGCTCAGCGATCGGGGACGGCTTCTGGCCGCCGTGGCGAGCGTCATCGGTCGCGAATGCGACTTCGCGCTGCTGGAGCGCGCGGCCGGGTTGCACGCCACGGAGACCGCCGAAGGCGTCGAAGAGCTGGTCGCGCGCCGCATCCTGCACGTCGTGGGCGAACGCCTCGACTTCACGCACGAGCAGACGCGGGCGGTCACCTGCGATCGCCTGCTGCCGCCGTACCGCAAGCGCCTGCACGAGGCCACCGCGCGGGCGATGGAAGCGCTGTACGTCACGGATCTCGCCCCGCATGCGCTGGCCCTCGGGCGTCATCACTACGCCTGCGACGCGTGGGATCGCGCGGCCGGTTACCTGGTCCAGGCCGGGATGGCCGCGGCGGCGCGCGCGGCGCACCGAGAGGCGCTGGCGTGCTTCGAGCAGGCGCTCGAGGCGCTCCGCCGCCTGCCGGCCTCTCGCGAGGTCGCCGAGCGGACCATCGACCTCCGGTTCGAGATTCGCCAGTCGTACGTCCCGCTCCGCGAGCCCGAACGGATGCTGGAGCATCTTCGCGAGGCCCAAACGCAGGCCGAGGCCATCGAGGATCGTGCACGGCTCGGCTGGGCCCTCATCTACCGGGCTCACGGGCTCTTCCTCTCCGGAGACTCGCACGGCGCGATCGAGTCCGGGCAGCGTGGCCTGGCCATCGCCGAGGCGTTGGAGGATCCGTACCTCCAGGAGTCAGCGAACTTCTATCTCGCGCAGGTCTGCCACTGGGTCGGGAACTACCGTCGCGGCGTCGAGCTGCTCGGTCGCAACGTGACGACTCTCGAGACGGAGCTGAAGCGCCGGGGCGTCGACTCCAAACAGTGCGTCAACTCGCGCACGTTTCTCGCGTGGTGCCTGGCTGAGCTCGGCGAGTTCGCCGCCGCCACGGCGGCCGCGGACGAGGCGATCTCGATGGCGGAGACGGCCGGCAGCGCCTACTGGCTGGTGCACGCGTGCTCCGGCGCCGGTCTCGTCCGCCTTCGCCGCGGCGACGCCGAGGGCGCCATCGTCTTCGCCGAGCGCGCCGCAGAGCTGTGCCGGGGCCGCGACTTCACCGCCCTCTGGGCGATTTCCGCATCGATCCTGGGGCCGGCCTATACGCTCGCCGGACGCGTCGGCGACGCGATTTCCCTTCTGGAGCAGGCGGCCGCGATCGCGTCGGCGCTCGCCGCCCCCGTCCTGATCTTCCTCGGCGAGGCGTGTCTGCTCGCCGGACGGATCGACGAGGCCCGACACGCCGCGAGCCGGGCCCTGGAGCTTTCCGCCGAGCGCGCAGAGCAGGGCTGGCAGGCGTGGGGCTTGCGCCTGATGGGCGACGTCGCCGCGCAGACCGACGCCGGACGGGCCGAGGATGCGTACCGACGCGGGTTGGCGCTCGCCTCCGCGCTCGGCATGCAGCCGCTCGTCGCTCACTGTCACCTCGGCCTCGGCGGCCTCCACCGGCGCGGCGACAAGCCCCGCGAGGCCGGCGAGCACCTCGACGCCGCGATCACCTTGCTCCGCCGGCTCGACATGACGCGCTGGCTGGCGAACGCCGAGCGGGAGCGCGCGCTGCTCGCCCGCTGACCCAGAGCCGAACGGCGCTCCAGGGGATCATTGGCCGAGCGCGCGCACCAGGACCAGCGTCTCGATCCGGTTGTCGGCTCCGAGACCCGTGCCGACGAGGCTCACGCCGATGTTGTCGAGCGAGTAGGTGACGTCGATCGGCCGAGAGCCCGTCCATACGCGCTGGAAGGCGGTGCCAGGGCTCGGCTGAAATGTTCCGGTCAGCATGACCCGCGTGCCCGCAAACGAGACGCCGCCGGAGCCGGCAAGATCCCGACCCTCGTGGCTGCGCGTCAGTTCCCAGCGCAGCTCGCCACTCTCCTCGAAGATCCGCAGTCTCGCGGGATACCTCCCACTTCCCTCCCCCGGCTTGAACGTTCCGCGCCATGTCCCGAGCACCGCCAGCCGCCGCGGATCGAGCGTGGGCTCGCCGTTGTTGCTCGTGACGACCATTTCGTACGTCGGTCCTCGTGGATCCGATGAGGCCGTCGCGGCTGCGGGCGGTTCTGTCGAAGCCGCCGGCGCCGTCGGCGGCTCCGGGCTTGGCTCGGCCGGCGTGCTGTCGCGTGCCGGCTCCGCGGGAAAGAGCAGCCGAACGATGTCCTCGGCCAGGCTCCGTGCGCCACGATCCACTTCCTGGCGAAACACCTGGCCCTCATCGGCGGCCCATTCGAGGAACTTGTGCGCGGCGCCGCCGCGGTAGTCGAACTTCTCCGCGTACATCTCGGCGCCGTCGGCGGTGCGAATCAGCCTCGCGCGCGCGGTCATGAACAGCGAGACCGGCGGGTTGATGCCAGACTGAGCGACCAGACCGATGCGAGGCACGCTGACCTCGAGAACGGTATCGATGTCCGTGCTCACCAGGGCCCCGTAGTCGATCCGTTCTCCCGCCGCGCTCGTCTGATGGTCGTCCACGGCGACGAAATTCAGCGAGCTGCGATCGCGAACGGTCTGGAGCACGTGATCGCGAAGTGTGGCCTGGACGTTGGACTGGGTGACCGCGCTCTTCAGCTCGGTCTCGGCCGCGTCGATCTTGGACCCCGACTCCGCGACCACGGCGCCGTACACCGTGCCGCCGAGCGCGCCGACGGTGCCTCCGGCCGCAGCCACCCCCAGGCCGAATGCGAGGACCGCGCCGCAGACTAGGGCGCCGATCTCCCGCCCGCCGCCACAGCCCTTGCCGACAGCGTTTGCGATGGCCAGCCCTGGAGTGGCGCCCGCGGCCAAGCCGAAACCCGCCCCCTTCAAAGCGCCCATCCCCTTTCCACTCGTCGGCGCATCCACCTGCGCCTCTGGAACGAATCCAGCCACCGGGAGCCCGATGGTCTTGAGCTCAGCGCGGACCTCGTCCGTGGGCGACTGCAGCATCGGGGGCCGCTTGATCGCGCAGCCCCAAGGGCCCGCGCAGACCGCAAGCACGAGAACGATCATGGTGATCCGCCGCGGTGCACCCGTCATGGCTCTGCCTCCTTGCGCTGCCGTGCAGCGTCGCCCCATTCATCGCGCACCGGGCGTCACAGCCGCGTCACAAGGCACAAGGGGCTATACTCCCGCCCGCAGAGGAGGTTGGCGCCAATGAGCCTGCCCAAGACCGCGCGCGCCGCCGTCGTCGCCGAGTACGGCAAGCCGATCGAGATCCGCGAGCTGCCTGTGCCGCGGGAGGACGAGCTCGAGCCCGGCGCGCTGCTCGTGCGTGTGGACGTCGCGTCGATCTGCGGCTCGGACGTTCACCAGTGGGACGGCATGACCCAGGCGCTGGCGCCGGCGCAGCTGCCCATCGTCCTCGGCCACGAGATGATGGGCACGGTCGTCGCCTTCGGTGCGGGGCCGCGCGAGGATTCCATCGGCCAGCCGCTGAAGGAGGGCGACCGCCTCCTGTGGACGCACGTGTACTGCGGCCAGTGCCACGAGTGCCGTGTGCAGCACACGCCGACGCTGTGCCGGCGCAAGAAGCAGTACATGCGCACCAACTGCGAGCGCTTCCCCTACCTCGTCGGCGGCTTCGCGCAGTACTGCTACGTGTTCCCGCCCTCGGGCCGTGTGCGCATCCCGGACGACGTGCCGGACGGCGTCGCCTCCGCGGCGAGCTGCGCGCTGCGGACCGTCGTCCACGCCTTCGACCGCCTCGGCCGCATCGAGCCGCACCAGCGCGTGGTGATCCAGGGCGCGGGCCCGCTCGGGTTGTTCGCGACGGCGATGGCGAACCACGCCGGCGTGAGCGAGCTCATCGTCGTCGGCGCGCCGGAGCAGCGGCTGGCGCTGGCGCGACGCTGGGGCGCGTCGTCCACGGTATCGGTCGAGGAGCTGCCCACGGCCGAGATGCGCCTCGCGCGCGTGCGAGAGCTGACCGGCGCGCGCGGCGCCGACGTGGTCCTCGAGCTGTCCGGCGCGCCCTACGCGTTCGCCGAGGGCCTCGACTTCCTGAGACCCGGCGGCCGCTACGCCGTCGTCGGCCAGCTCGGCGGGCCGCTGACGCCCGTGCAGGCCGCGCTCTTCGTGCGCAAGCAGGCGACGGTCCTCGGCGTGCAGTCCGCCGACATCGGCCAGTTCTGGAAGGCGCTCGAGTTCGTGCGCCGCACGGCCTCGCGTTACGACTTCGGGGCGATGCTGACGACGCGCTATCCGCTGGACCGGATCAACGAGGCCATCCAGAGCATGCGCGCCTTCCGCGAGATCAAGCCGCTCGTCCTGCCCTGGACCGAGCGATAGAATGACGGTGATGACCGTCCCCAGCGGCGACTCATCGAGCGGCCGTGCACCCACGCCCCGACCATTCGGTGCGCCGGCTCAGTACGACGAGAACGGTGTCGATCTCTCGCTGATCCGCGCCAACCTGCGTGTCACGCCGACGGAGCGCGCGCGTCGGGGAGACCGCGCCCGACGAGCCGCGCTGCGGGTGCAGGCTATTGGACGGTCCGGTCGAGCAGAGCGCGCTTGAACGGTTCTGCGCCGTGCTGGCCGAGCACGACGTGGAGTTCATCGTCGTCGGCGGCCAGGCCGAGACGCTCATGGGCAGCGCGCGGGTCACGTATGACGTCGACCTTTGTTATCGCCGCACGCCCGACAACCTGGAGCGTTTGGCGGCGGCGCTGGGAAGCCTCAGCCTGACGCTCCGCGGTGCCCCCCCGGAGCTGAAGTTCCGAGTCGATGCGCAGGCGCTCGCGCTCGGCCAGAACTACACGTTCGAGGTCGACGGTCAGTACCCGCTCGATTTCCTGGGGTATCTCGAGCCGATCGGCACCTACGAGGATCTGCTGCCACACGCCGAGACCCTGGACATCGCCGGGCGACCGACGCGGGTGATCGGGCTCGACGACCTGATCCGCATCAAGCGGTACCTCGGCCGTCCGAAAGACAGGGAGTCGCTGCTCCAGCTGGAGGCGATCAAGCGGCTCCGCGAGCAGGAAGGCTTGCGCTGACGTCGGGGTGCCGAAGCCACCCCAACCGCCGTCCCCTCACGAACTTGCGCTATGATTTGGCCCCGCTGGCGGCAGAGGAGAGCCGACGGCTCTCTTGTCAGCGGCGCGACCGATCCCCCGAGTGGAGGCCCTGACATGAGACGTTCTCGATGCGTGGCGGCCGCCCTGATGCTGATCGTGCTGGCATCGACGGCCGCCTCGCTCTCGTCACCGGCCGGGGCCGCGGCCAGGGGAAAGCTCGTTCTGGCCTGGCATGCCGGCCTCGCGTCCCGTTGGCTGGATCCCCAGGAGCACGACGGCACCGCGACACCGGACAACTTCTTCACGGCCATTCACGATGGCCTCATCAAGAACCAGGGCACCGCGCTGTTCGATCATCCCGCCCTCGCCGAGAAATTCACGATCGCGCCGGACGCCAAGAGCGCGACGTTCACGCTACGAAAGGGCATCAAGTTCCACAACGGCGAGCCGGTCACGCCCCAGGATGTGAAGTTCAGCTACGAGAACTACCGAGGCGCCAAGGCCGACGTCTTCAAGAAGAAGACAGAGCGTGTCGAGATCGTGGACGACCGGACGATCCGGTTCCACTTCAAGGAACCCTTCCTCGATTTCGCCATCCTCTTCGGAACCGCCAACGTCGCCGCCCCCGGCTGGGTGGTGCCCGAGAAGTACTACAAGCAGGTGGGCGCCGACGGCTTCAAGCAGAAGCCCGTCGGAGCCGGCCCGTACAGGCTCGTCCGCCACGAGCCGGGCGTGAAGCTCGAGATGGAGGCCTTCGACGGCTACTACCGGCCCGTCAACGTGAAGCAGCTCGTCATGACGTCGGTGCCGGAAGGGGCGACCCGCGTCGCGATGCTGGAGCGCGGTGAGGCGGACATCATTTATTCCGTGCCCGGCGAGCTGGTCAGCCGGGTGCAGAAGCTCCCGGGTGTCACGCTCGCGCCGGTGCTGTCAGGATCGTGGTTCCTCGAGTTCCCCGGCTTCCAGGACCCGAAGAGCCCCTTCCGCGACAAGCGCGTGCGCGAAGCGGTGAGCCTGGCTATCGACCGGCGCGCCATGAACCAGGCCGAGTCGGCTGGGTTCGGCAAGGTGTCGGGGAACTGGATCAACAACGACGTGCAGTACGCCCTCGAGTGGCCCGAGATCGAGCGAAACGTGGAGCGGGCCAAGCAGCTCCTGCGCGAGGCGGGGTATCCGAACGGCTTCGACGTGGACTGGGTCACCCCGCTGCCCGCGTGGTACTCGCGGGGCGAGCGGCTCATCGGGCAGCTCCGCGAGGTCGGCATCCGGGCTCGGATGCAGACCATGGAGCGTGGCGTCTTCTTCCAGCGGCTGCAGGGCGGAATCAAGGAGTGGCCGGGCGTACAAATCATCTTCCACGGCATCAGGATCGCCGGAAGCTGGTCGTTCTGGTACGAGGCCCACGTCAAGTGCGGCGGCTTCAACTCTCGCGACCGCCTCTGCATCAAGGAGCTGGACGCCAAGTTCGAGCAGTACGAGCGATCTATCAATCCGGCCGAACGGAAGAAGCTCGCCGAGGAGATCCAGCGCGCCATCCTCGAGAACCACTACCTCGTGCCCGTCTTCCGCCACGCGTTCGTCAATGCGATCGGGCCCCGCGTCGCGGCCCAGAAGTGGCAGGACGTCTTCCCCACGATCACGACCGGCTATGCCTATCCGTGGGAGGACATCAAGCTGAAGGAGCAGTGAGGCGAGCGGGATGTGGCAGTTCATCGTCCGCCGCCTGCTCTACAGCATCGTCACGCTCCTCATCCTGAGCGCGACGATCTTCGTCATCGTGCGGCTGACGGGTGATCCCGTCAGCCTGTTGGCCGAAGCGGGCGCGCGCCCCGAGGACCTCGAGCGCATCCACCGGCAGTGGGGCCTGGACCGGTCGTGGCCCGTCCAGTACGTGAGCTTCCTCCAGAACATCGTCACGGGAGAGCTCGGGAAGTCCTTCAACTACCGGCTCCCCGTCAGCGAGCTGTACTTCCAGCGGCTACCGAACTCCTTGACGCTGGGCCTCGTCGCCACCCTGATCTCCATCCTCGTCGGGGTTCCCGCCGGCATCATCTCCGCCGTGAAGGTGAACACCTGGTGGGACACCCTCGCGAAGGGGGTCGCGCTGCTCGGCCTCTCGATCCCCGGCTTCTGGCTCGGGCTGGTGCTGATCCTCGTGTTCTCCGTCTGGCTGCGATGGCTGCCGACCTCCGGGGCCGGTGACTGGCGGCACGTCGTCATGCCGTCGCTCGCGCTCGGGTGGTATTTCGCTGCCTCGATGTTGAGGCTGACCCGCTCGAGCATGCTCGAGGTCCTGGGCAGCGAGTACATCAAGCTCGCGCGGCTCAAGGGTCTGCCGGACGTCGTGGTCATCGCCATGCACGCGTTCAAGAACGCGCTCATCCCGGTCTTCACGCTGGCGGGCGTCAACATGGTGGTGATGGTCAACGCCGCCGTCATCATCGAGGTGATCTTCGCCTGGCCGGGCATCGGCCGCCTGCTCTACGAGGGCATCTTCAATCGGGACTTTCCCCTCGTGCAGGGCGTCGTGGTGATGGCGGGCTTCATGATCGTCGGGATCAACCTGATCGTGGACATCCTGTACGCCTTCATCGACCCGAGAATCCGGCTCACGAGGTAGGTGACGATGACGACTCACGCAGACTCGCCTCATGGCGCCGAGCGCCCTTCGGCTCGCACGACTCACGCAGACTCGCCTCATGGCGCCGAGCGCCCTTCGGCTCGCACAACCATCGCGACGCACGGGCCGCTGGGCCCGGGACGGGCGGCGACCGGGGTGAGAGCGGTCATCGGGGCCGCGCGCGATGCGCCGCTGGTCCCCGTCGCCATCCTCGGCGGCCTGATGCTCGTCGCGATCCTTGCCGACCTCATCGCGCCGCACGACCCGACGCTCCCGGTGAAGGGCGCGAACGTCTTCGACCCGCCCTTCTGGATGGAGGGCGGCCGGACGACGACGTTGCTCGGCACCGACTTCCAGGGCCGGGACGTCCTGAGCCGCCTCATCCACGGCACGCGCGTGTCGCTGATCGTGGGGCTGATGGGGACGCTGGTGGCCGGCGGGATCGGGACCGCGATGGGGATCCTGTCGGGGTACGTCGGCCGTTGGGTGGACCAGGTGATCATGCGCGTCACCGACGCCTGGCTCGCGTTGCCCGCGCTCGTCTTCGCCATCTTCCTGGCGACGATGGTGGGCCCGAGCATGTGGAACATCGTCTTCGTGCTCGGGGCGGTGTACTGGACGCGCTACGCGCGCGTCATCCGTGGCGAAGTGCTGACCCTCAGGGAGCGGGAGTTCGTGAAGCTGGCCGAGATCGCCGGCGCCAGCAAGCTGCGCGTGATCAAGCGGCACATCCTGCCGAACGTCATGAACACGGCGACGGTGCTGGCCAGTCTCACGATCGGCGTCGTCATCATCGCGGAAGCGTCGCTGAGCTTTCTTGGCGTCGGCGTGCCGCCGCCTCAGCCGGCCTGGGGGCTCATGCTCGCGGAGGCGCGTCCCACCCTGATGGCCGGCCAGTGGTGGCTCACGGTGTTCCCCGGGCTGTGCATCCTCCTGATCGTTCTCGCGACCCAGCTTTTCGGCGACTGGCTGCGTGTCCGGCTCGACCCGCAGTTGAGGAATTTGTGAAGATGGGGGGCCCCGAGATGGCCCCCCATACCCCCCAGCGCTCGGCGCGCCCCGGCGGAGCCGTGGCGCGCCTCGATCCTGTCCTGAGGGTGTCGGGCCTTCAGACCCACTTCTTCACCTTCGGCGGGACACGCGTCGTCCGGGCGGTGGATGGCGTGAGCTTCACGCTCCACGAGGGTGAAAGCCTCGGCCTCGTCGGGGAGTCGGGGAGCGGCAAGACGACGACGTGCCTGTCCATCGTCGGGCTCTTGCCGCGCGCCGCGCGCATCGTGGGAGGCAGCGTCGTCTTCGACGGAGAAGACCTGACCCGCAAGAGCCAGCGTGAGCTGCGCCTCATCCGTGGCCGGCGCATCGCCATGATCCTGCAGGATCCGATGGCGTCTCTCAACCCGCTCTTCACCATCTTCAGACAGGTGGCGGAGCCCGCGTTCTTTCACCAGCACCTGCGCGGCCGCTCGCTGCGCGAGCGCGTGCAGCACCTTCTCCGCGCCGTCCGGATCCCCTCCCCCGAGTGGCGGATGCGCGAGTATCCCCACCAGATGAGCGGCGGCATGCGGCAGCGCATCGTCGGCGCCATCGCGCTGGCGGGAGGGCCGAGGCTCGTCATCGCCGACGAGCCGACGACGAACCTCGACGTCACCATCCAGGCGCAGTATCTCGATCTCCTCAAGGACATCCAGCGCGAGACGGGCGTGGCCCTGATCTTCGTCACGCACAATCTGGGCATCGTCGCGAAGATGTGTGACCGGGTCGCCGTGATGTATGCGGGCAAGATCGTCGAGCAGGCGCCGGTGCGGGAGCTGTTCGACGCCCCCAAGCATCCGTACACGCGCGCCTTGATCGGCTCGGTGCCGAAGCTCGGCAGCAAGGAACCGCTGTATTCGATCGCGGGCCAGCCACCCAACCTGGCCGACCTGCCTCCCGGCTGTCACTTCCATCCGCGCTGTCCCGATGTCCTGCCACGCTGCACGACCGACGAGCCCCGGGACTTCCGCCTCGCCGACGGAAGCGTCGCCAGGTGCTGGCTCCATGGCTGAACCCGTCCTCGAAGTCCGGGGGCTCGCGAAACACTTCCCTGCGCGGCACGGGCTGTTCGGCCGCGGGGCCACCTGGGTGAAAGCCGTGGACGGAGTGGACTTCGCCATCCACGCCGGTGAGACGCTCGGGCTCATCGGCGAGTCCGGGTGCGGTAAGACGACCACCGCCAAGCTGATCTTGAAGATGGAGCAGCCGACGGCCGGGACGATCGCCTTCGAGGGCCGGGACATCGCCGAGCTCAGGGGCCGAGACCTCATGGACTACCGCCGGGCCGTGCAGGTGGTATTCCAGGACCCCTTCAGCTCGCTCAGCCCGCGCATGCGCGTGCAGGACATCATCGCCGAGCCCCTGGAGATCCATACCGATCTCTCGCACGCGGCGGTTCGGGCGCGCGTGGACGAGGTGCTCGGACTGGTCGGCCTCCAGCCCGACGTGGCGCCGCTGTTCCCGCACGAGTTCAGCGGCGGGCAGCGGCAACGGATCGCCATCGCGCGAGCGCTCGCCACCAACACCCGCCTCATCGTGCTCGACGAGCCGGTCTCCGCGCTCGACGTCTCGGTCAGAGCCCAGATCATCAACCAGCTGGAGCACCTGCAGCGGACGCTCGGCGTGAGCTATCTCTTCATCGGCCACGATCTCGCCACGGTGGCGCACATCAGTCATCGCATCGCGGTGATGTATCTCGGCAGGATCGTCGAGTCGGCGGACGGCGACGCGCTATGCGCGCGTCCGATGCACCCGTACACCCAGGCCCTCTTCGCCGCCGCCCTGCCGTCCCGTCCCGACGACCAGGGGCAGGAACGAGCCATCACCGGGGAGGTTCCGAGCGCGCTCGCCCTGCCGTCGGGGTGCCGCTTCCACCCGCGATGCCCGCTCGCCATGCCCGTCTGCTCCGAGGTGGAGCCGGCGCTGACGCGTCGCAACGGCGGCGGTGAGGTCGCCTGCCACCTCTACTGAGGTCGGGCTCGGCGTCCTGGTCCTGGCGGACATCTCGGGCTTCACAGAGTTCGTCACCGCGACCGAGATCGAGCACGGCCCGCCGATCATCGCGGAGCTGCTCGGAGAGGTCATGCGGCAGATCTCCCCGCCCCTGGAGATCCAGGAGGTGGAGGGCGACGCGGTATTCGCGCTCGCCGCAGACCGGGTGCTGGGGCCGCCCGCGACCCTGCTCGACGTGCTGGAAGACGCCGTCGCCGCCTTCCGAGGCCGGCAGCGCGAGCTGCAGGCGGACGACAGCTGCTCGTGCAATGCCTGCCGGAACGTCGGAAACCTCGATCTCAAGATCGTCGCCCATCACGGGCGGTTCCTGCGTCAGATGGTCGGCGACCGAAGCCAGGCGGCCGGGGTCAACGTCGTCCTCGCGCACCGGCTGCTCAAGAACAGCGTCGGACGGCGGGCCTACATCCTGCTCACCGAAGCGGCGCTTCGCTGGGCCGGTCTCGACGCCGACCTGACGGGGCTGGACGCCCACACCGAACGCTACGAGCACTTCGGTGACGTGCGCTATTTCGTGCGCGACCTCGACACGATTCCCGCTCCCGTCTAGGAAGATGGGGGGCCCCGAAGGGTCCCGTACGGTAGGACACTCACCCCTTTCGGTCGAGTTCCGCGGCCGCATCGAGCGGTAGCCGAGCCTACCATCCGGCGCCGGCCCCGAGTATCGGGGGCCGACGTCGGTGCCTCCGGGCGCGCGAGTTCAGCCATGCGAAAATAGACCGTTGTGCTTGAACTGACCGCTGCTGGCCTCGTGGTGCGTCCTGCCTCACCGATGGGGTATTGCGACCACTTCGGCCTCAGGCGGATCGCCGAGAGCGAGGTGCGGACTGAGCGGCTCGCGGCCGCGCTGAAGGCGAGGCGCGGCACCCTTGCCGTCTCATGGCTGACTTTGGGCGAGTACGCGACTGTCACCTCCCGCGAGACGCGGCTGCAGGTCGAGCGGCTGAAGAGCGCGCACGAGGTCAATACAAGCAGCGAGGAGGGAGGGCGATGCGAGCGTGCAGCCTATACTCGACTAATGAGGCGAGTCAGAGCCACGAGGACCACGATCGCCGGCCTGTACGTCATCCTGGCTGTCGTCGTTGGCGCGTGGCGAATCAGGGCCACGAAAACCACGGTGGTGGGCCTGTACGTAGTCCTGGCTGTCGTCTTTGGCGTAGTGGTGGGTCACTTGAATCTTCCGACCTACTGGCAACTATTAAGATTCGGTCGTTCCGCTCATGCCGTGGTGCTACGTACGAATTGTGACAATCACGCCTCGGTGTTTTACAGATTCGAGGTCCAAGGCCGGGAGTACGACGATTCTGGCAGTGCCGGCTACGGCAATCCCGACTGTCGGGAACTGAAGCCCGGTCATCGCATCATGATCTATTACGTGCCGTCGAAGCCAGATCTCAACATCCCGGGCGAGATAAGAGAGCGCTGGAACAACGAGCTGGCGTTCCTCGCTTTGGCGGTCACCATCATGCCGCTGATCGTGCTGTATGGGATCTTCCGCAAAGAACCTTCGCGCTAGCGCAAGCTCACCGTCGTGTAGCACACGCAGCACCCCTGGAGAAGAGTCGATGCCCACCGATCGGAAGGACCGGGCGCGATGCCCGGCGGATGTTCGCGCGCTCTGGGAGGCGGCGGAGCGCGGGCGATCAGTAGTACACCGAGCGGCCGGCCCCGCCGGTCGCCACGACGAGCTCGCCGCTCACGGCCCACGCCTTGTCCGACGCCAGGAAGACCGCGAGATAGGCGATCTCCGCCGCGTCCACCATGCGGCAGATGGCGTTGCCGCGCGGGGAATCGGCGGCGAAGTCGCGCGACTCGACCTCGTCGGCAGCGATACCCAGCTCTTTGGCGCGGGCGGCCAGCAGGCGTGGCGTGCGCTCGGTGCGCGTCGTCCCGGGGTGGATGCAGTTGACCGTGATCCCGAAGCGGCCCACCTGCACGGCCAGGGTCTTGGTGAGGTGCACCAGCGACGTGTTGCGCGCGCCGCCGCTGAGATTGCCGGCATTGCGGGCGTTGGTGCCGCTGATGTTGATGATGCGGCCCCAGCGGTGCTCCTTCATGTGAGGAAGGACCGCGCGGGCGCAGCGCAGCGCGCCCACGTACTTGACGTTGAAGTCGTGGAGGAGATCCTCGTCGACCACGGTCTCGATGGGGCCGGTGGCGGTGGCGGAGCCGCCGGGCGGCGAGCCGCTGTTCACGAGAATGTGCACGCCGCCGAGCTGCGCGGCCGCCTGGGCCACCATGCCATCCACCTGCGCCTTGCTGGTGACATCGGCCACGATGGGGATGATGCGCCGCCCGGTGGCGGTGGCCAGCTCGTGCGCCGCCGCTTCCAGCGGCCCCTTCGAGCGCGCCGCGATGGCCACGTTCACGCCTTCGCGGGCCAGCTCGAGCGCGATGGCTTTGCCGATGCCCAGACTTCCGCCGGTCACGATCGCATTCTTGCCTGAGAGTCCGAGCTCCATCGCGTGTCCTCCTTCGCGGCGTGTCTCGTAAATGGGGGGCCCCGAAATGGCCCCCCATACCCCCCCACGCTCGGGGTGCCCCGGCGGAGCCGTGGCACCCTTCGATACTCCAACAGGCTCCTACAAGCGCGCCGGGTCGAACGGGCCGAGATCCAGCGCGGCGGCGCCCTCGGTGATCAGCTCCGCGAGGGCGAGGCCGGTCGCCGGCGCGTTGAGCATTCCCCACGGACCGTGGCCGGTCGCCACGTACGCGCCGGCCACCCCGGGCACGCGGCCGATCAGCGGCAGACCGTCGTCGGTGACGGGACGATAGCACGCCTGGCGGCGGGTGACGCGTGCTGAAGCGAGCCGCGTCGACACCCGGCGCGCCGCGCGGCAGAGCGTGTCGCACGCGGCATCGTCGACCTTCACGGCATCGGGCGAATCCGGCAGCGGCGCCGGGTCGGCCATCCCGCACACGTACACCTCACCGTCCGGCCGCGGAATGATCTCCGGCTCGAACGCGCGGCCGTCGGCGGCGCGGTAGTCGACGAAGAGCGCGTGGGCGGGGACGTCGGCCACGTCGAGCGTCACGCTGTAGCCCTTGAGTCCGCGGACGGTCGGCAGCCGCAGCCCGCGGACGGCTCGCGTCGTCCACGGCCCCATCGCCAGCACGACGGCGTCGGCGTCGAGCGTCGCGCCGTCGACCCTCACCCCACGCGCGACACCGTCGCGCTGCACCACATCCTCGACCACGCCGAGGCGGAGCGTGCAGCCGCGGGCCCGCGCCGCGTCGAGCAGCGCGGTCGTGAAGCGCGCCGGGTGGACCTGCGCGGTGGTGTCGGTCGAGCCGAGCACGCCGGTGACGACACCGGCATCGTCGAGCCACGACGGCGCCGCCACGCGATGGCCGCCGCCCAGCCTCCCGCGCTCGCGCGCCGCCAGCATGAAGGTGTCGAGACGGCGGTAGCCGTAGTCGGCCCCCAGCTTCTGCGCCAGCTCCGCGTGGAGCGCGAAGCTCGCGCGGGCCAGCGGGCCGAGCGCCGAGCCGTCACACCAGTCGAGCGCGAGAAATCCGCCGGACTTGCCGGAGGCGGCGCAGGCGACCCCCGAGCGCTCGACCACGGTGACGGCGACGCCGCGGAGCGCCAGGAAGTACGCGACCGACGCGCCCACCACGCCGGCACCGCACACGACGACCTGCCGCGGGGCCGTCACCGGTAGATGCTCGGTCTTACCCGCATGAGCTTCTACGGTTCGAAGTAGGAGCTGCGCTCGAAGTTGATCGCGAAATCGACCTCGCGCGGTTCGAGCGCCGGCTTTGCCGGCGCAATCGAGTTCTGGGGGGAGGCATCGGAGGGGGCCGTCGAGGCCCCCTCCGAAGTCAGAGCGACCAGTCCTGGTCCCACGTCGCGTCGGCGCCCACGCCCTCGCGCGCGACCGAGACGTCGAGCAGGTATGGACGGTTCTCCTTGGTGACCCGCTCCAGGCCGCGGCGCAGCGCCGTCTCCAGCTCCTTCACCTTGGTGACGGCCTCGCCCTCCACGCCCTGCGCGCGAGCCAGCCCGACGTAGTCGACCATCGGCGAGCCGAGCATGAGCCCCGGGTACTTGCCGTCACGCACCATCTTGCTGTCCGGCATGTCCTTCGCCCAGTTGTGGCGGACGATCTGGTAGCTCTCGTTGTTCGACACGACGATGAGCATCGCGGTGTTGTAGCGCGCCATGGTCCAGAACCCCATCGCGCTGTAGCCGAGCGCGCCGTCGCCGAGGTGCAGCACGACGGGCCGCTCGCGGCCGACGGCGATCTTGGCGCCGATGGCGGCGCCCACACCGAAGCCGAGCGAGCCGCCGCCGCTGCGCGTCCACGTCATGCCGCCGTGGCCGAACGGCAGCAGCGCCGTCCGCGCCGTCGAGCTCTCCTGCACCATCACCGTGTCGCGCGGCAGCACGTCGGCCAGATGCGCCTCCAGCACGGCGGGATGGACGACGGCGTCGTGCTCGTGCTCGCGCACCAGCGTCTCCTCGCGCTCGATCAGCGTCTTGGCGTAGGCGCGCACCTTGTCGCGCCGCTTCGCCCAGCCCGCCACCGCGTCCGAGCCATGCATGCGGGTGAGCGTCTCGAGAAGCGCCTGCAGCGTGCCCTTCACCTCGCACTGGGCGGCGACGTCGAGCGGATAGTGGCGGCCCATGAGCACGGGATTCGGACCGATCTGCATCACCGAGGGCTCGGCGACGGGGCCGTGCACGCCCTGGCAGCCGACGAGGAAGAGCAGGTCCGGCTTCAGCCCCGTCGTCTTCACGAAGTCGTTGGAGACCGGATACATGCCGCAGTACAGCGGGTGCCGGTTGGGGAAGTTGACGAAGATCTGCCGGGAGGGGAACACGGGCGCGTGCAGCAGCTCGGCCAGACGCACGGCCTCGGCCTGCGCGCCGCCGCGCCAGACGTCGTCGCCGAACATCAAGACCGGGCACTGCGCGGCGCCGAGCCGGCGCGCGATGGCATCGAGGGTCTGCGGTCGCGCCGGCGACGGCGGCTCGATCCGGTAGCCCGCGCCCTCGCCGATCTCCGCCTCGAGCCCCTCGCGGTTCAACAGCTGCGCGCTGATCGAGAGATACACCGGGCCGGTGGGCGGCGTGGTCGCCTCGCGGAGCGCCCGCGCGGTGGCCACGGGGATGGCGATCGGGTTCGCCACGACCGAATAGGCCGCCCGCGCATCCTTGGTGATCGGGCGCATCGACTCCGCCTGGCTCAGCCCGGGATACGGCGCCAGGCCGCGATAGTCCTGGAGCTCGGACGCCCAGTCGCCGGCGATGACCAGCAGCGAGGAGCCCGCGTTCTGGGCGTTGAAGAGCTGGCCGGCGAGCTGATAGGAGCCGCCCATCACGTGCGCGATGACGACGCCGACCTTGCCGCTGAGGCGGTGGTAGCCGTCGGCCATCGCCGCCACGAGCCCCTCGTGCTTGCCGACCACGAGCCGATGCTCCTCGCTCTCGGCGAGCGCCGCGAAGATCCCGGTCTCCGCGGAGCCGGGATTCGTGAAGAGGTACTCGACCCCCGCGTCCTTCAGGGTCTGGAGCAGCAGCATGCCGCCGGTGCCGGTAATGGTCTTGCGCATGGTCACCTCGCTGCCGGGTAGTATAAAGGCCCATGCCAGTCGGCGTGACCCCGCTCGCTCCGCGCTTCGCGGCCCGGGTCGACGGCGTGGAGGAGCACTCCGTCGCCGCTAGTCGCTGAGCCAGACCGTATCGAGCTGCTGATTCAGGAAGTGGCTCGGGCTGATCGTCCAGCCCCGCACCTTCGCCAGGTGCGGCACGATCCGGTGCCACTGGAAGCCCATGATGAAGTGCACTTCCTCGTCGTAGAGCCGCTTCTCGTACTGGCGCAGGAGTCGGCGCCGCTCCTCGGAATCGAGCGTGCGCGACTGCCGGGAGTACAGGTCGTCCATCACGGTGTCCTTGTGCTTGCCGTAGTTCACCGGCGACGTCGTGAGGAACCAGTGGATGTCGAGATCCGGCTCGACGATCGTGTTGCACGGCGCCGTGACCGCGACTTCGAAATCACCGCTCCTCAGCGCCCCGAACCAGGACGACGTCTCCACGGCATTGTGCTTGACGGTGATGCCGATCTGCCGCCACTGGTCGATGAGCCAGATGCCGAACGGCTCGTAGGGCTGCGGCACCGCGCGATTGAGCAGCGTGAAGGACAGGTTCTCGACGCCCGCCTCCTTCAGCAGCCGCCGCGCCTCGGCGCGCGCGGCGTTGATGTCACGCCCGTAGCCGGCCAGCTTCTCCAGCTCGGCGGGCGGCGTCGCCCACTGGGTGCCGGGCACCTGGATGCCGGCCACCTCCTTGATCAGCGCGATGCGCGACAGCGCCTTGGAGCCCTCCCAGCGGTCCAGCGCGAGCGAGAGCGCCCGGCGCACGCGCTTGTCGTCGTACGGTTTCTTCTGCTCGTTGGGCGTCACTCCGATCGAGCAGTTCCACGCGCTTTCCTGCACGGTGATCTTGCTGCCGAGCGCGTTGACGAGGCTGTCGCGGTCAGCCGGGGTGAAGCTGCGGAACTGGATCATGGCGCGCTCGCCCCGGACGGCCGCCACCTGCGCCGAGGCGCTCGGAATGAAGATGGCGCGGAAGCCGTCGAGGTAGGGCTTGCCCTTGTCCCAGTAATCCGGATTCCTCTTGCCGACCCAGTGCGAGCCACGCACGTATTCCACGAACTTGAACGGGCCCGTGCCCATCACGTTCGTCTTGTACCAGTTCGGATCCTTGGCCAGGATGTCGGCCTTGTAGATCCAGTTCCACGGTTGCGCGAGGTTCGTCAGGAACGAGGCTTCGGGGTGCTTGAGGCGGAAGACGACCGTGTCCGGCGCCGGCGCCTGCACCGACTGCACCGCGCCGTAGGTGGCTTGACGGCTCGACACCACGGCGGCCGGCGGGAAGATGATGTGGTCGTAGGAGGCCTTCACGTCCGCCGACGTCATCACGCTGCCGTCGTGGAACTTCACGCCCTTGCGGACCTTGAACGTGTAGATGCGGCGATCGGGCGAGATCGTCCACGACTCGGCGAGGTCGCCGACGAGCTTGGTACCGGTGCGGTCGGTGGGGTCCACGCGCATCAGCGTGTTGTACTGCGGCGCGCCCGGGTGCAGCATCGCGAAGGTCTCTTCCTGGTGGGCGTCGAAGCTCGGGGGCTCGGCGGCGACGACGAAGACCAGCTCGCCGCCGCGGCGGGGCGTCTCCTGGGCGGCAGCGGGCGTGACCAGCAGCGAGACGAGGGCGAGCGCGGTCAGGAACGTTTTCATGGCCGGCATTATACTGGCGCCCATGAAAACGATCGTCGCGCTCCCCGGTGAAGGCATCGGCGTCGAGGTGGTCGAGGCCACGTGCGCGCTCCTGAGCGGCGCCGGCATGCCCGTGAAGATCGTGACGCCGCCGCAGATCTCGGCGCCGGGCTCGCCGGTGCCCGAGGACACGCAGCGCGCGTGCCGAGAGGCGGACGCCGTGCTCTTCGGCGCCGCGGGCCCGGCGACGACGCGGGTGGTCGGCTGGCTCCGCTGGGAGATGGACGCGTGGGCCGGCGTGCGGCCCGCGAAGTTCTACCCGGGCATGCGCTCGCCGCTCGCCGACCCCGACGGCATCGACCTCGTCGTCATCCGCGAGAACTCCGAGGGCATGTATCCCGGCCGCGAGGGCGATATCGCAGAGCTGGCACGCGCGCTACCGACCGTGCGCGATCGCTTCGGGCGCGGCCTCGACCGCTACAAGGACGGGCGCTTCGCCGTCAAGGTGGTGACGCGCGACGGCGCCGCGCGGATCGCGCGCTTCGCGTGCGAGCTGGCCCGCCGGCGCAAGGCGCGCGGCCACGCCGGCAAAGTCACCTGCGTGACGAAGTCCAACGTGCTGCCGCAGACCGACGGGCTGTTCCACGCGATCGTCAAAGAGACCGTCGCCACGTATCCCGATCTCGCGTTCGAGCACTTCCACGTGGACGACGCCGCGCGGCGGATCATCCGTTTTCCGAAGACCATGGACGTCGTCGTGTGCATGAACCAGTACGCCGATATCCTGTCCGACGTCGCGGGCGAGGTCGCCGGTGGCCTCGGCGTCGCGCCCTCGGCCAACTTCGGCGACGGACGCTGGGCGTACTTCGAGTCGGTGCACGGCTCCGCGCCGGACATCGCGGGCCGCGGCATCGCGAATCCGACCGGCACGCTGCTGTCCGCCGCGCTCATGCTCGAGCACCTCGGGCTCGCCGCCGAGGCCGAGCGCCTGCAGGCGGCCGTCGCACGGGTCTATCGCGACGGCAAGGCGCTCACGCCCGACCAGCGCGGGACCGCGACGACGAAGGAGATGGCGGGCGCGGTGCTCGCCGCCTACCGTGACTCCTGACCGCGCCGCGCCGAGGATCGCCGGCGCCATCCAGTCCAGGGGGAGGCATCGGAGGGGGCCGTCGCGCCGGAGGCGCGCCTGTGAGACGCCCCCTCCGACTTCCCTCAAGCCTTCCGCGCGCTGAGCCGGCTCATTCGTCGCGCGGCTCCTCGCGGAGGAACCGCCCGGAGCGCAGCTCTGCGAGCGTCTGCTCGATCTCGGCGCGCGTGTTCATGACGAACGGCCCGTACCGCGCGATCGGCTCGTGCAGCGGCCGGGCGGCCGCGAGCAAGAAGCGACCGCCCTCGTCACCGGCGTCGGCCTCCACGAGGTCGCCGTCACCGAAGACGACGAGGGCCGGCGCGCGCACGACCTTGCGCTCGGGTCCGAACCGGACCGCGCCCGCGTCGACGTAGGCGAACGCCGTGTGGCCCCTCGGCACGACGTCGCGGAACGTGGTGCGCGGAGCGAGCACGACGTCGACGAACTTCGGCGCGACGGCCAGGCCGCTGACCGGCCCCGTGAGGCGGCCGTCCATCGCCTCGCCCGCGATCACCCGCACCTCGGCTCCGCCGTCCGTCGTCGCCGGCGGCAGGCCGTCCGCCTGGAGGTCGCGATACTTCGGGCGGCTCATCTTTTCTCGCGCCGGCAGGTTGAGCCAGAGCTGCAGGCCGGCGATCCCCTCCGGCCGCACCTGCGGCATCTCCTCGTGCATGATCCCGCTGCCCGAGGTCATCCACTGGATGTCACCGGCGCCGATCGCTCCGCGATGGCCCAGCGAGTCGCCGTGCCGCACCTCCCCTTTCCGGACGAGCGTCACCGTCTCGATGCCCCGATGGGGATGGTACGGGAAGCCCGCCTCGTAGTCGGCCGGGCTGACCGACTCGAAGTGGTCGAGGAGCAGGAACGGGTCGAGGTGGTCGAGTCGACGGGTGCCGATGCTCCGGCGGAGGTGGACCCCGGCGCCTTCGACGACGGGCTCGGGCGTGATGACGTCGGCGACCGGGCGCGCTGACTGGCTCATGGGCTGGCTCCTTTTCCGGGCAATTACTTTGATATCGAATGATTTGATGTAGGATGGATGGCGAGGGATTCACGGGCCGGAGGGACGGGATGGGGACGCACTACCGCGGGCGGGCGGCCGAAGTCCGGGCCCTCGACACGTACATCAAGCTGACGCGGGCCACCAGCTCGGTGGGTGTCCGGCTGAGCCGAGGACTGGCGGAGGCCGGGCTGACGCCGACCCAGCTCGGCGTCCTGGAGGCGCTGCTGCATCTCGGACCGCTCGGGCAGCGCGTCCTCGGCGGCAAGCTGCTGATGAGCGGTGGCAACATCACGACCGTCGTCGACAACCTCGAGCGTCGGCGTCTGGTGCGCCGCGAACGGCGCGGTGACGATCGCCGTCACGTGACAGTCCACCTCACCTCCGAGGGCCGCCGCCTCATCTCCCGAGTCTTTCCCGGCCACGTGGCGGCCATCGTCGAGGCGTTCTCCGCGCTCACCCCCGCCGAGCAGGAGCAGCTCGGCCGGCTCGCGAAGAAGCTGGGCCGCAGCGTCAGCCGACCTGGTAGCGCTTGAGCGCCGCCTGGTCGAAGGCGAGGCCGAGCCCCGGCTTCGTCGGCACCACGAGGTGGCCATTCTCGAGCGTCGGCGTCTCTTCGTAGAGCCGCACCGTCCACGGCATGTACTCCACGGTGAGCCCGTTGGGGATCGCCGCGATCAGGTGCACGTGCAGCTCGGGCACGAGGTGGCTCACCACCGGCAGGTTGAACGCCTCCGCCATGCCCGCCACCTTCATCCACTGCGTGATGCCGCCGACGCGCAGCAGGTCGATCATCACGATGTCGATCGAGCGCGCCTGCAGCATGTGGCGGAAGGGCACGATGCCGTAGTGGTACTCGCCGGCGGCGATCGGCGTCGCGAGGTTGTCGGCGATGCGCGCGAGACCGGAGAAGTCGTCGTGCGCGGTGGGGTCCTCCAGCCAGAAGAGATGGTAGGGCTCGACGCGGCGGCCCACCTCGATCGCCTGGTTCACGCTCCAGAGCTGGTTGATGTCGCACATCAGGTCGACGTCGGGGCCGATCGCCTCGCGCATCACGCGGACGCGCTCGACCGAGGCGGCCACCGTCGGCTCGCTGCCGCACTGCATCTTCATCTGGCGGAAGCCCATCTTCACCAGCCGCGGTCCGGCCTCGGCCAGGTACTTGACCGGGTGCGCGCGCAGGAGCGCGCCGCTCGCGTAGGTCGGCACGCGCTCACGCAGCCCGCCGAGCAGCGCGGCAACCGAGCGGCCGAGGGCTTTGCCCTTGAGGTCCCAGCACGCGATGTCGATCGCGGAGAGGGCGAGCGTGAAGATGCCGCCGGGGCCCGAGCTGCCGGCCGCGCGCCGCGCCTTGGCGGCGATGGCCTCGGTCTCGGCGGGATCGTCGCCGATCAGAAGTCCGGCGAGCCCCTCCACCGCCGCCCGGAGGGCCGGGGTGAGGGCGCCGCCGAAGAACGTGAGGCCGATGCCCGTGAGGCCCTGGTCGGTGCCCAGCTCCAGCGTGACGAACTCGCGCGTGTCGGTGGGCGCCGGGAGCCCCACCACGAGCGGGTTGTCGGCGGGCGTCCTGAGGATCCGCGTGGTGACGTGGGTGATTTTCATCTCGGGGCCTCCCGGGCGTATGCTACACCGCACTCGCGAGGGAGGCCGGATGGCAGACTACCTGCTCACCGAGAAGGCGGACGGCGTCGCGATCCTCACCCTGAACCGGCCGAACCAGCTCAACGCGCTCAACCGCCAGCTCTCGGCGGAATTGCACGAGGCGGTCACGCGCGCGGTCGCCGACGACGACGTCGGCTGCATCGTCATCACCGGCGCCGGGCAGAAGGCGTTCTCCGCGGGCGGCGACATCCACGAGCAGCGCGAGGACGACAAGAAGTACACGCAGGCGGAGCTGGATGCGCTCGGCGCCGAGCGCGCCCGCGGCTTCTACGAGATCGGCGCCTGCGCCAAGCCGACCATCGGGATGATCAACGGCCTCGCTTACGGCGGCGCCGGCGTGCTGGCCTCGTCGCTCGACATGCGCGTGGGCTGCGAGCACGCGTCGTTCCGCTTCCTGGCCGCCGCGTACGGCCGCATCAACACCACGTGGACGCTGCCCAACCAGGTCGGCTGGCCCATCGCGAAGGAGCTGCTGTTCTCCGGCCGGGAGGTGTCGGCTCCGGAGGCGCAGCGCATCGGCCTGCTCAACCACCTGGTGCCGTGCGCCGAGCTCCGCGACAAGACGCTGTGGCTGGCCACGATGATCGCCAAGAACCGCCGACCGTCGGTGATGGGCGTCAAGGCCCTGCTGCTGCAGGGCATGGGACGCGATCTCGAGCAGCAGTGGAAGAACGAGCGCGACTACACGACCAACGTCGCGCGCCCGGCGAAGGCCGAGGACGCCTTCCCGGACTTCATCGCTCGCAAGGGACGCTCGAAGGACTGAACCGGAAAGGACAGCCATGGCGACGATCACGGGCTCCGAGGTGCTGGCGACGGCGCTCCGCACGCAGGGCGTCGACACGATGTTCTACCTGATGGGCGGGCCGATGCTCGAGACGGAGGCCGCGTGCATCCAGCTCGGCATCCGGGCCATCGACCACCGGCACGAGCAGGCCGCCTCCTTCGCCGCCCACGCCTACACGCGCGTGATGCGGCGCCCCGGCGTCTGCATGGGCTGCTCGGGTCCCGGCGCCACCAATCTCTTGACCGGCGTCGCGACCGCGTTCACCGACTGCGCCCCGCTCGTGGCCATCGGCGGCTCGAGCCCGCGCGTGTACCTGGGCATGGAGGCGTTTCAGGAGATCGACCAGCTGGCGGTGTTCAAGCCCGTCACCAAGTGGGCGGAGCGGATCTACGACGCCAAGCGCATCCCCGACGTGGTCGCCACCGCCTTCCGCCAGGCGACGAGCGGGCGGCCGGGCCCCGTGTACATCGACATGCCCGGCGACGTCCTCGGCGAGAAGGTCGAGGAGGACGCCGTCAAGTACGCGCCGGCGTGGAAGCCGGCGCCGCGCACGCTCGGTGATCCCGCGGCGGTGAAGGAAGCGATCGCGCTCCTGGCGAAGGCCGAGCGGCCGATGCTCATCGCGGGCAGCGGCGTGTGGTGGTCGGACGGCGCCGCCGCGCTGCAGGCCTTCGTCGAGGCCACGGGCATCCCGTTCTACACGAAGCCGATCTCGCGCGGCCTCATCCCCGAGGACCACGCGCTCTCGTTCCTGAACGCGCGCAGCAAGGCGTTCACCGAGGCCGACGTCGTCCTCGCCGTCGGCACCCGCTTCGACTGGATGATCCAGTTCGGACGGCCGCCGCGCTTCGCGGCCGACCTCAAGGTCATCCACGTCGACGTGAACCCCACCCAGCTCGGCCACAACCGCGCGGTGGACGTGCCGATCGTCGGCGACGCCCGCGCCGTCCTCGCGCAGCTCCACGCCGAGGCGCAGGGCAAGATCAATCCCAAGACGTACGCGAGCTGGACGGGCAAGCTGCGCACGCTCGACGCCGAGAAGGGCTCGGAGCAGGACAAGGCGATGAGCAGCGACGAGCTGCCCATCCACCCGCTGCGCCTCTGCAAGGAGGTGCGCGACTTCCTCAAGCGCGACGCGATCCTCGTCGTGGACGGCCAGGAGATCCTCAACTACGGCCGCCAGGCGATTCCGACCTACATGCCCGGCCACCGGCTCAACTCGGGGGCGTTCGGCACGATGGGCGTCGGCCTGCCCTACGGCGTGGGCGCCAAGGTCGCCAGGCCCGACAAGCAGGTGCTGGTGCTGCACGGCGACGGCTCGTTCGGCATCAACGCCATGGACATCGACACGGCGGTCCGCCACCGGATCCCGGTCGTGTGTGTCATCAGCAACAACGGCGGCTGGACGGCGGACACGCCGTGGACCCGGCCGCTGCCCAAGCCCGGCCGCAACCTCGGCCACACCCGCTACGACCGCATGGCCATGGACCTGGGCGCGCACGGCGAGTTCGTCGAGAAGCCGCACGACATCCGGCCCGCGCTCGAGCGGGCGTTCGCGTCGGGCAAGCCCGCCATCGTCAACGTGATCACCGACCACAAGGCGCGCGCGCAGACGGTGCGGTTCTCCGCGTATACCACCTGATGGGGGGCCCCGAAATGGCCCCCCAAACCCCCCAACGCTCGGGGCGCCCCGGCGAAGCCGTGGCGCCCCTCGATGCTACGGGCGGCCCCGCGAGGGAGGACGACGATCATGACCGCGTGCCGTGTCGCGCTGGTATTCGCCGCGCTGCTGCTCCTGCCCGCCCTCGCCGCCGCCGCGCCCGAGGGGAAGATCGTCATCGCCCAGGGCGTCGACCCGACCACCCTCGACCCGCAATGGCACGAGGAGACGCCCGCCTACAACGTGCTCCTGAACATCTACGACACGCTGCTGTTCCGCGACAAGGATCTGAAGATCATCCCCTGGCTCGCCGAGTCGTGGCGACTGGTGAACCCGACCACGTGGGAGTTCAAGATCCGCAAGGGCGTGAAGTTCCACAACGGCGAGGAGGTCGATGCCGAGGCGGTGAAGTTCAGCCTCGACCGCATCCGTGACCCCGAGCTGAAGGCCCGGCAGACGGTCTACTTCCGGCTGGTCACCTCCGTCGACGTCGTCGACAAGCATACCGTCCGCGTGGTCACGTCGAGACCGTACCCGACGCTGGAGAACCACCTCGCGCTGCGCGGCGCCATCATGCCGCCCGGTCACTTCCGCGGGAAGGACAAGGTCTTCGCCGACCGGAACCCGGTCGGCAGCGGCCCGTACAAGTTCGTGCGGTGGGTGAAGGACGAGCAGATCGAGCTCGAGGCCAACCCGAGCTGGTGGGGCGGCGCGCCGAAGATCAAGACGATCGTCTTCCGTCCGATCCCCGAGCACGCGGTCCGCGCGGCCGCGCTCCAGGCGGGTGAAATCGACGTCGCCGTCAACATCCCGCCCCACCTGGTGCAGAGCATCGAAAAGCATCCCAGGCTCTACGTCTCGAAGGCCCCGAGCGTCCGCACGATCTTCATCCCGATCTACGCGTACCAGTACGACACCGCGAACAAGCCCGTGGGCCCGGTGGAGGGGCCGACGCGCGACAAGCGTGTGCGGCAGGCGCTGCTCGCCGCCGTCAACGTCGACGAGATCATCAAGACGGTGCTCGAGGGCAACGCCGTTCGCACGGCGACGCCGCTGACGCCGAAGCACTTCGGCTTCGATCCCTCGTTCGCGCCGGTGAAGCTCGACGTCGACCGCGTCCGCAAGCTCCTCGCCGAGGCGGGCTTTCCCCAGGGGCTCGACCTCACGCTGAACTCGCCGGACGGGCGGTATCAGAAGGACAAGGAGGTGGCGGAGGCGGTGGCCGGTCAGCTCACGAAGGCGGGCATCCGGACGCGCGTGAAGACCCACGAATGGACGACGTACCTCAGCCAGTACGTGTACCCGCACAAGGCGAACCCCATGTACCTCATCGGCTGGGGCAACACGACGTGGGACGCCGACGGCACGCTCGGCGCGCTCTTCCGCAGCGGAACGCCGCAGTCGAACTACTACAACCCGGATTTCGACGGGCTGATCGACGAGGCCCAGACCTCGATCGACCCCAGGCGTCGCCTGGAGCTCTACGCGCGCGCCCAGCGGATGGTCGTCGACGACGGCGGGGTGCTGCCGCTCTATCAGCAGGTCGACATCTACGGGGTCAACAAGCGGCTGAGCTTCCAGGCGCTGTCCTCGGAGCAGCTCGTCGGCGCCTGGATGTCGCTGCGGAACGGGAAGTGAGGGGCCCTCACTTCGCGCGGTACGTCAGGCGCCACACCTCCACGCCGTACGGGCCCCGGCCCTCGGTGTCGCCGGGACGCAGCAGCGCCACCATGCTGGCCCCGAGCGCGAGCGCCATCGCCTTGTAGAACGGCCCCTCGCCGCGCAGAACGCTGAAGCCCTTGCCCCCGGGCACGTGCAGGATGCGCAGGCCGCGGTCGTGGGTGTCGGGGGCGAACAGCCAGTCGCCGTCTTCGGTGAACGCGAGCGAGTAGCGCATCTCGCCGTGCAGGCCGTGGCCCGGCGCCTGGGCGGTGTTGGCGAAGGTGCGCTCCTCGCGCTCCTTCACCACGCTCATCACGTGCACCTGGCCGAGGATGCCGTTGGCTGCCGCGCGCGTCCCGTCGCGATTCAGCGCGAGCGAGACCGGCGCCATGGCCTCCAGCGAGCTCGCCATCGACACCGACCCTCGCAGGGTCAGCGCCGGCCAGTTCCAGAGCTTCAGCCCGCCGCCGTCCGAGGTGGTGGCCAGCACGCGGCCGTCGCCCGAGAAGGCGACCGCGTCGATGCGGTCTCCCTGGTGCGCGTTGGGAAGGGTACGGACGAGCTCGCCGCGCTCGAGGTCGACCAGGTGAATGGTCGTTCCCCCGACGACGACGAGCACGCGCTCGGTCGGGTGGAACGCGGACCCGCGGCTCTGGCCGATACTCAGCACCGCCGCCTGGCGGCCGGTCGCCGCCTCCCACAGCTCGACCGTCCGCGCGCCGTGTCCAATCGTGGCGAGGAGCGAGCCGTCGGGCGAGAACGCGACGCCGTCGATGCTGCGCGCGGCGCCCCGGGGGTGCACCGGCACCTTCCAGCGCTCGGCGCCGGCGGGCACCTCGCGCGCGATCAGGTCGCCGTCCATATCGCCGACGACGACCAGACTGCCGTCGGGACTGAGGGCGACCGCGTTCACCACCGCGCGTAGACCCGCCACCTCGAGGACCCGGGTGGCCGTGACCGGTAAAGGGCCGTCGGAGCAGCCGGCGAGCGACAGGGCGACGGCAACGGCCAGCGCGCATGAGCGCAGCGTCATGCCGCAACTCTAAGTCATAATCGTACGATGCATATGTTCGTCGGCGCGATCTTCCTCATGCTCGGCGGGGCCTGCGTCGCGTACCTCTGGGCCGGCGGCTCCATCTTCGAGCGCGAGCCGCCGCTGCTCGCCTTCGGCATCTTGCTCATCGTCCTCGGGGCGGGGCTGGCGGGACGCTCGCGCGCGGCCGCGCTGCTCGTCAGGGCGGGCCTCGGCGCCGGTCTCGTCGCCCTCGGCTGGATCGCCACGAGCTATCTGAGGTTCCGAGGGCTCGGCGCCACCGACGACCTGCTCGCGCGCGTCTATCTGCTGGGAATCGTCCTCGCCGTCGCCGGCGTGGTCGCCCTCTTCATGCTCGTGAGGCGCGTGAAGTACAACAAGCGCGCCTTCCGGAGGATCGACCTGCTGTTGCTCGCCGGCACGGGCGTCGCGCTCACGCTCGGCGTGGTCTGGCTCGTCGGCGACGACTCGCGGTTGCGCCCGTGCCGTCTGGGGGTCGACGCCGCCTGCGACATCATCGCGACCCGGCTCCTCGAATCCGCCGAGCGCGCGCCGACCGCGCCGCCCACGCGCTGGGAGGAAGATGCCGCGCGCGTGCTCGAAAGGTACTGCCGCGGTCCCGAGCCGGGGCCGTGCGCCGTCCACCGGTATGCGGTCGGCAGCGTCGCGCTGCGCGCCGGTCGAATCGACGCCGCCCGGCAGGCATTCCTGCGCGCCTGCGACGAGGATTCGAGCTGGTGCGCGCGCGCGGCGCAGGAGACGGCTCTGTCGTGGACGCCGGAGGAGCGCACGCGGCTCGAGCGCCACCGGTAGCCCGACCGGCTCGAGGCGGCGTTACGCCCTGGCGTACCGCGGCATCACGTCCGCGGTGAAGAGCTCGATGGATCGCATCGCCTGGGCGTGGGAGAGGTCACCCCACTGGAACGAGCAGACGAAATAATTCGCTCCGGTCGCCACGTACTCGTCCATGTAGTCGCGCACCGCGGCCGGCGAGCCGGCGAGGGCCACGCCGCCGAGCCGATTGGGATGCGGCCGGCTCGTCTGCTGATCGAAGCGCTCGAGCTCCGCGTCGATGTCGCGCCGCAGCTCGCGCGTCGGCAGGCCGGCGGGGCGATCGCCGACGAAGCCGAACGAGCCGTCCCTCGTCGACATGAACTGCGTGAGGTTGCGCTTCTCGGCCTCGAGACGGCGCGGCGCGGCCAGATTCCAGCGGTATTTTTCCCAGGCCGGCGCGGCGGCAGAGATCGCCTCGTCGTCCGTGTCCGCCACCACCAGGTGGACGACGAGCCCGATCATGGGCGCCTCGCCCTGCGCGGTCAGCGCCCCCGCCCCCTGATGCTCTTCCCACGCGGCCCGGTAGCGGGGCACCGCGACCGCGAGGCCGTCGAGCGAGCCCACGATGATGGTGTGCATGCCTTCCATCGCCGCCGTCACCGGGTTGCGCATGTACCACAGCGGCGGATACGGCTTCTGGAGCGGCCGCAGGTACATCGGCAGCTTGTCGAAGCTGTGGAAGCGCCCCGCGTAGGTCAGCTCGTCGTGACTCAGCCCTTCCCGGATGATCGCCAGCGTCTCGAGGTAGCGCGCGTAGTTCGTCTCGGGATCCGCCTCCTGGCCCCAGAAGTAGGCTTCCATGACGCCCCCGCGCCCCACGCCGATCTCCAGACGCCCGTCGCTCAGGTGGTCGAGCATGCTGATCTCTTCGATCAGGCGCAGCGGATGATGCAGCGGCAAGACGTAGACGCACGGACCGAATCGCAGGCGTCGCGTGCGCTGGGCGACGGCGCCCAGGAAGACGTTCTGGGAGGGCGCCAGGCTGTGGATCGCGGGCGTGTGATGCTCCGCCAGGTGATAGGCGTAGAACCCCGCGGCGTCGAGGCGCTCGATCTGGAGCAGCCGCTCACGATAGATCTGGTCGAGACGCAGGCCGGGCACCGGCTCGATGTGGTCGAAGACGCCGAATTTCACGTGGCGGAGTATATGACGAATCTGGCGCCGCCCGGCGAGTGTCGATCGCGACGCTCAGCGCACCGCCTGCGGCACCGGGGACGGGTAGCGCAGGAGCGCACCCAGGCCGGGCGGATCATCCGGTCTCCGGGATTCGGGCGCAGTATACTGCCGGTTGTTCCGAGAGGAGACTGAGCGATGGCCGAACGCGCGCTGACCGGCATGCGGATCCTCGACCTCACGCAGTTCGAAGCGGGCACCACCTGCACGCAGTTCCTCGGCTGGCTCGGGGCCGACGTCCTCAAGATCGAGCCGCCGGGCGGCGAGCAGTCGCGGCGCAACCGGCCCGAGGTGCCCGGCCTCGACGCGATGTTCTTCCTCGTCTTCAACGCCAACAAGCGCAGCGTGACCATCGACCTCAAGAACCCCGCGGGCCGCGCGCTGTTCCTGAGGATGGTCGAGCGCGCCGACGTCGTGGTGGAGAATTTCGCGCCCGGGCTGATGGAGCGGCTGGGCCTCGACTACGACCGGCTGCGCGCGACGAACCCGCGCATCATCGTCGCGCGCATCAAGGGCTTCGGGCTCTCCGGTCCGTACCACGAGTACAAGAGCTTCGACATGATCGCCCAGGCCACGGGCGGCGTGATGAGCGTGACCGGGTTCGACGACCGCGAGCCCGTGCGCTGCGGCGCGGCCATCGGCGACACCGGCACCGGCGTCCACACGGCGGCCGCCATCATGGCCGCCTACATCCAGCGCCAGCGCACGGGCCAGGGCCAGCTCGTCGAGGTGGCCATGCAGGAGGTGGTCGCCAACTTCCTGCGCGGCCGCTTCGTCGATCACTACCGCGACGGCAAGCCGAGCGAGCGCCGGGGCAACGCGCTGATCGGCGGCGTGCCGGGCGGCGCGTATCCCTGCGCGCCGGGCGGAACCAACGACTACGCCTACATCTACGTGCAGACGATGAACCAGGACATGTGGCGCGACTTCGCGACGGCGATCGGTCGCGAGGACCTGCTCGCGGACGCGCGCTGCAAGGACGCGAAGACGCGCTGGGAGCACCGCGACGCGCTCAACGAGATCATCGCGGGGTGGACGCGCGCGCGCACGAAGCACGAGGTGATGGCGACGCTGGGCAAGGCCGGCGTGCCGTGCGGCGCCGTGCTGGACACCGGCGAGGTGCTCGACGACCCGCATCTCAACGCGCGCGGCCAGATTCACACGATCGAGCACGCGACGCGCGGCCGCTTCCGCCTTCCGGGCTGCCCGGTCCACCTGTCGGCCTCGGAGGCGCCGACGACGCCGCCGCCGCTGGCCGGCGAGCACACCGCCGCCGTGCTGGCGGAGGTGCTCGGCCTGTCGGCCGACGAGGTCGCGAAGCTGCGCGCCCAGGGCGTGCTGGGCTGACGAGGGTCAGCCGACGGCGACGCAGCCGACGGGCGGCAACCCTTTGAGGGCGAGCGCCCAGCGCGCGCCCGCATCGAGCGACCGGTACACGCGTCCGTCACCGGTGCCGAAGACGACGAGCGGGCCGGCCGCGGCCAGGCACGCGGTGTCGACGTTGTCGTCGAACCACGCCGGCAGGCCGGCGCGACACCGCTCGAAGCGCGTCTCGCCGTCGAGCGGCGTGCGATAGATCGCCGAGCGCCGTCCGCGGAACCCCGTCGAGGCCGACACGAGCGCCTGGTCGCCGGCCACCGTCACCGCACGCAGGTAGTGCGCGTGCAGGCCCGCGGTGGCGAACGTCCACGAGTCGCCGCCGTCCCGACTGAGCCCGAAGCCCTCGGCGGCCGCGAGCAGCACGACCTCCGGACGCGTGGGATGGGCGAGCACCTGATGGACGTCGCTCTCGATGTCGACCGTCGGCGCCCACGACGTCCCGCCGTCGCGCGAGCGCGCGACGCCGCCGACGTGGACGTTGACGTGGATGGCGCCGTCGAGCGCGACGGCGATCGACCGCACGTCGGCGGGATCGCCCCAGGGCGTGTACCAGGCGTCGCGGCCCTCGACGGTCTCGAACGACGGCATGGGCGCCAGCCCGGCCCCGGTCAGCCGGAAGAGACGGGCCTGCTCGGTGCCGACGAGAACGCCGTCACGCGCCGGCGCGACGCACGTCGCCGGCGGGCCGTCGATCGACGCGCGCGTCGTCCAGGCGCCGTCGCGCAGCTCCAGCAGCGCCGAGCCATCCACGACGGCCCAGACCGACGCGGGGCCGAGGGCGAGGGCCGTCACCGATCGCCCGGCGAGCGCCTCCACCGGCCTCGAGGTCTCCCCTTCCAGTGTCCACAGCCCGCCCCCGGTGCCCACGAAGATTCTCGCGTCCATGTCCGAATGATACTCTCGGGCGCCACGACAGCATGAAGACCGACCTGCTCCTCATCCCGATGAGCGCGCGCTGGGCCGAGATGCGCGCCGCTGCGCTCGCCGCCGAGGGGGCCGGCTTCGACGGAGTGTGGACGTGGGATCACCTGCGCGATCCGGACGACGGCGGGGGCCCGGGCGTCCCCGAGGCGTGGACCGTGCTGACGGCGCTGGCGGAAGTCACGCGACGCGTCTCGCTCGGCCCGCTCGTGCTCAACGTCGCCAATCGCCCTGCGGGAGTCCTCGCCAACATGGCGGCGACGCTTCAGACAGTCTCCGGCGGGAGGCTGCTCCTGGGTTTGGGCGCCGGCGGCAATCGCCGCACGCCGTACGCGGCCGAGCAGGCCGCGATCGGTCAGCCGGTCGAGCGCGACGCGGTCCGCGCGCAGCGCGTCGTCGACGCGATCGCGCTCATCCGGCGGCTGTGGGCGGGCGAGTCGGGATTCCTGCGGCCCGAGCCGCCGCCGCCGATCATCGTGGGCGGCTTCGGTCCGCGCATGGCCGCCGTCGCCGGTCGACACGCGGACGGCTTCAACACGCAGGCCTTCCATCCGCAGCTCGGCGCCCTCGTCCAGCGCGCGCGCGACGAGCACGCGGCCTCCGGCCGCGACGCCTCGCGCTTCGTCGTCACGGTGTTCGCGGGGCTCGACGAGCGCATGCTGCGCGCGGACTCGCGCGCGCGGCAGTCGCTCGAGCGGGCCGGCGTCCAGCGCCTCATCTTGCTGGTTTCGCCACCGTTCGACGCCGACGAGATCAGGAGCGCCGGACGGCTCCTCGTCGCCCGGCCCGGCTAGCGCACGTCGATCGAGCGCAGCACCGTGACCACGAGGCAGGTCACGTTGTTGTTTTCGTTAGACTCTGCCACCTCGTTGCCAGGATTGATCCGGCCACAGAGGAACATCTGGTATCGTGGATTCATATGAAACTCTCCGAGAAGTTTGCGCGGCAAGAAAGCGAGCACACTCGGCTGGCCCGTATCGCGCGACGGCGGATTTCGCAGGATCGCGCGGAGGCGATCCGTCAATTGCTTGGTATCGAGAAGGAACGAGAGGCTACGGCGCCGACCATCGCCGAGCGTCCACACGTCTGCGGCCTCTGTGGTCGCCGCTTTTCATTGCCGATGCACCTCGGCCGCCACCAGAAGTCGAAGCACAAGACTGCCCCAGCCCGCCCGGGCCCGACCCACAGCCAAGACGCACGCTGATTCCAGATCCGCTCCCGGCTCGTCGCCGGCCAGAGAGCCTTACTTCAAGATGTCACTTGCGTCTGCCGCGCCGATCAGGCGGTCGGCGTCGCCTTGGAGGAGCAGGCGTTGCTTGACCAACGTCTGTGTGGCCTTGCGAACCGCGTCAACGTACCCGGCGTGGGTACCATATCGCTCTTCGAGCGACAGGCGCGGATCGCCCGTACTCATCCGTTCCTGCAGCGTCCGCGCGAACGGGATGTAACTCCCCGAGAGGGTGCAGAAATCATCCGGGAACACCCCGCTGTAGAGATTCC
Source organism: Candidatus Rokuibacteriota bacterium (assembly GCA_003220225.1). Taxonomy (GTDB): domain Bacteria; phylum Methylomirabilota; class Methylomirabilia; order Rokubacteriales; family CSP1-6; genus AR12. The sequence goes on along the minus strand of QHRU01000059.1, from coordinate 40,757 downwards.
ATCCGGTGTAGGTCGCGGTCGGGGCCAACACCGCGGTCGACCGAATGCCCCCGATGTCATTTCCGTCCGCGTCCACCTGCGGGACCAGGATCGTGTACTGCCGGGTACCGACCGCCGGAGGCTCGACGGTGAGAATGCCGGTTTCATCGAGCCCCTTGAACAGCGGCCCATAGCTCAGGACGCTCAGCGGATTCGCGAGCGCGAGGAATTTGACCGCCGGTCGGCTGACCCCGCCGTAGTCGTTGGCAGGAATGTGGGGGAAGTTCACCCTTGCGGGTGGTACGAGCGTTCCGTCACGAAGGCGTGGCGCATGGCTCGGCGGCGGTTCCATCCCGCGCTTGAGCCAATCGGTCAGAGCGACCCACAGCGCGCGCTGGGTTTCGAGATAGCTGTTGGGGTTCAACTGCTGCTGGCACCGGCCCAGCGATGCTGTGAACCCTGGTGGGAATGCGGCCGGCCCGTGTTGCGTGCTCGTCTGAAGGTAGGTCCTCACGAAGTCCGGGTCATGGACGTCACGAATGCCCAACGGGTCCGTCAAGCCGAGGGATTGTCGACCTTCCCAGATCTCCAGTGAGGTCGCGAAATGAAAGATCTTTGGGCAGGTGTCCGTCTTGAGGCACCGTCTGAGGATCCCTCCCTTCTGTCCACTGATGGGATCGTGCAGCTCGCCATAGGTAAATGGAAATTGATACGCGGGGTAGACGTGATCCGCGACGTGGCCCCACGCCCGGCCGGGCTGGCCGAAGCGAATGTTGAAGGCCGCGCGACCCCCGCCGATCAGCGGGAAGGCGCCGTCGAAGACGATCCGTCCGCGCTCGTCCTGGTTGAATCCCAGGTGGATGAACGTACGCATGTTACGACCGCTTTGCGAGGCGCCAGAAAACACAGCGAGGGTTCCGTGATCGTCTCGCCGATCGTCGTCGCGATCGGACTTTCGACCTCGCTCGTCTGCGACCCAGAGCGGATTTGCCGTACCGGCATCGTCATGACGCTCGTGCTTGAAGAAGGCGATCAGATCTCGCATGCCAGCGTAGCCCAGGCCGATGACGATGGGATCCTTGCCGCGGTACAGCAATTCGTAGATCTTGCCCGGCTGAAAGCCGGGGCCGAACATGCAGATCTGAGTCGCGCTCGGGGTCAGAGTCACGCCGTCAGGGCACGACCCGAACGCCCAGGCATTGTTCGACATGGGCACTCGCGGGTCCTTCTCGTGCGAGCGCACGGTCAGCGTCGGAAGGAAGCCGTCGGCGAGCGCGACCTTATTATCGGTACTGACCGTCGGATAACTTGCGTGCGTGAGCCCCGTGAAGGTCCCGCTGCTGAGATTGAGGGTCGTGGTGGCGGTGGCCACGATGAATTCCGCGCGCACCGTCCCGGTGATCGCTGAGCCATCGCGGTTTTGCGCGATCGGCACCTGCATGGTCATCCGGCTATTGCCTGGTAGGACGTCCGGCTGCCATCCGCTCTTGATGAGGGTGTAGCCCATGTTCTGGATGAAGCCGTCGCCGGCCGTAGTGGGATTGTTACCCCCGAGCACGCCGATGTTGAACGGAATGCCGCCGTTGCCACGGTTGACGACATGGTAAAAGAGCATCCGATTGCCCTTCGCCATATCGATCGGTTTCAGTATGTAGAGGTCGGTCGAATACTCGACCATCCCGTGCGCATTCCGGGGAGCCAGATCGATGTCCTGGATGATCGCGTTCGAGGGGTGGTGAGGATCCACCTCACCGTAGGCGGTGCCGGTAAGCTTTTCGAATTGCCCGACGCTCCCGAACGACGCCCCGGCGAACGTCGGTGATTCAGTGTTCGTGATCTGGATGCGGGTGATCCGTGCCTCAACGGTGGATGCCATACCGAGCAGCGAGAGAAGAGCGACCGCAGTCAGGAGCCTTGCGCCCTGACGCCGCTCGCGCCGCAGCATCTGGTAGAGCGATTTCATCGTCGTTCCCCCTATTCGTGAAAGCCGCACGCCCGTGGAATGACCGGGACCGTACCCGCCGAGGTCGCGGAGGCGGTATTGGACCTTGGTCCAAGGGGCGTCGAGGGACGTGCGTTCTCGCTAGCGGACCAGCCGCGCGCACCGGTCGAGCACGGGCAGCACTTCGTCGGCCTTCGCCGGCGGCAGGTTGAAGACGAGACGGGCGACGCCGGCGGCGCGATAGCGCTCGATGAGGTCGCGGTCTTCCGGCACGCCGAAGATCGTGATCGGCAGCGCGGCCGGGTCGCGCCCGGCCTCCACGGCCAGCTTGCGAAACTCCGGCAGCAGGCCCAGCACGTCGCCGTAGGTCGGGCGGCGCGCGTGCGGCACCCAGCCGTCGCCGAAGGCGATCGCCCGCCGCGCGCCATACGGGAAGGCGCCGCCCACGAGCACCGGCGGGTGCGGCTTCTGCACGGGCTTCGGCCACGTCATCATCGGCGGAAACTTGACGAACTTGCCATCGTACTCCGGCTTCGACCTGGTCCAGATCGCCTTCATCGCCTCGACGCGTTCCCGCATCACCTCGAAGCGCGACCCGAACTCCGTGCCGTGGTCGGCCATCTCCTCGGCGTTCCAGCCGGCGCCGATGCCGAAGAGGAACCGCCCGCCCGAGATCTGATCCAGGCTCGCGACCTGCTTGGCGGTCTGGATGGGATCGCGTTGGACGACGAGGCACACGCCGGTGGCCACGCGCAGGCGCGTGGTCGCGGCGGCGGCGGCCGCCAGCGTCACGAAGGGGTCCATCACGTCGTAATACTTCTTCGGGAGCTCGCCGCCCTGCGGAAACGGCGTGCGGCGTGAGAGCGGGATGTGCGAATGCTCCGGCGCCCACAGCGATCCGAACCCGCGCTCCTCCAGCGCCCGGCCGAGCTCGGCCGGCCCCATCGAGTAGTCCGTGAAGAAGATCGCCGCGCCGACGTCCATGCTCGGGTCCGCTCGCCTACGTGTCCGTGAGGGGCACGATCGCGTACAGCCGTGGCCGGTCGCCGATCACGCGTGTGACGTGGCCGCGTCCGGTGAGGTCTTCGGCCAGCACCACGTCGCCCGCCTCGACGCGCGCGATGGTGCCGTCGCCGACCTCGATCTCCGCGGTTCCCGACAACGAGATCGAGTACTGCCGCCGGGGCGCGCAGTGCCAGTCGAGCACGTAGCCCGGCGGCGCCGCGCGAAACGCGATGCCGGTGGCCGCCTGCATCGGCGTGCCCTCGCCGTGGGCGCCCTCGACGTCCCTGAACGGCTTCATCGCCAGCGGCACCTCCGCGAGGTGCGACTGGCCGTCCGCGCCGCTGTACACGCGCCACATCTTCGGCATGCTCGCCGTCCTCTCAGCCGATCTTGACGCCGTACTTCTGCAGCGTGTCGTCGCGCAGCTCGAGCCCCAGCCCCGGCGCGTCCGGCAGCGCCATGAAGCCGTCGACGATCGACGGACGCTCGCGAAACAGCTCGAACCAGAGGGGATCGCGGGTCGGGTCCGCGAACGATTCCAGGATGAACCCCGTCGGACTGGCCGCGATGGCGTGGACGTGGATCTGCGGATCGTGGTGCGCGGCGAGCGGGATCTGGTAGAGCTCGGCCATGACGGCCGCCTTGCGCCACGTCGTGAGCCCGCCGGCCCACGTCGAGTCGATGATCAGGTAGTCGACCAGGCCCTCGGCCAGCATCGTGCGCAGCCCGAACGGGCTGTATTCCGTCTCGCCGGCCGCGATCGGGATGTCGACCTCGGCCTTCAGCCGCTCCAGCGTGCGCCGCTCGTCGTACCAGGGCATCGGGTCCTCGAGCCAGAAGATGTCGTGCGGCGCGCACAGCGTCGCCGCGCGCACCGCGGTCGGCAGGTTCCAGCCCTGATTGGCGTCGAGCATGATCGCGACGTCCTTGCCCACGGCCTTGCGGATCACGCCCACGCGCTCGGCATCCGCCTCGGGCGTGAGGCCGCCGACTTTCACCTTCAGCGTGCGATACCCCTGCGCCACGTACATCGCCGCCTCGCGCACGAGATCGTCCGGCCGCTCGCCGTCCCGGTAGTAGAAGCCCGTCACGTAGGCGGGCACGCGCCGGCGAAGAGCGCCGCCGAGCAGCGCCCACACCGGCCGGCCGATCGCCTTGCCCTTGAGGTCCCACAGCGCGATGTCGATCGCGCTCATCGCCGTCACGAGCGGACGCTGCTGCCGCGCCAGCGTGGGAATGCCGCGCACGCTGGTGTAGGTCAGCGCGAACAGGTCCTGCCAGATCCGCTCGGCGTCGAACGGATCCTGGCCGACCACGAGCGGCGTGATCGCCGTGATGATGTCGCTCACGGTGCGCAGGCCGTCCGGTCCCTGCTGGAACAGGAACGGGCCGTGGGCCTCGCCGATGCCCACGGGCCCGGCATCGGTCGTGAGCTTGACGACGACCTCGCTGACGCTCGTGATCCGATGGGTCGAGGTGCTGACCGGCTGTGGCAGCGGCGCGGAGAGGAAGTAGGTGTCGAGCCGGGTCACCTTCACGGGGGTGGATCATACAACGGGCGGCGGGGACGCCGGACACCCGGCGGCGGCGTGTCAGACGCCGCCGTGGTGAACAGCCCGGTGCATGGCCGGTGCCGTCCGTCACGGCGCGGGGATCGTGACAATTACAGCGGGCGGGTGCCAACTCACCCGGCGGCTGCGACAATGTCGGCTCGATGGCGCGCCTGAACGTCGGGGTCCTCGGGCTGAGCCACGATCACGTGTGGGGCAACCTCGCCGCGCTGGCGGCCGGCCATCACGGCCGCCTCGTGGCGGCCGCCGATCCCGACGCGGGCCTGCGCGACCGGCTCCGTGCGCTGCACGGCGCCGTGGCCACTCACGACACGTTCGACGCCGTGCTCGAGCGCCGCGACCTCGACGCCGTCCTCGTCTTCTCCGACAACCGGACGTCGGCCGAGCTCGGCGTGCGCGCGCTGGGCCACCGGCTCCCGGTGATGCTCGAAAAGCCGATGGCCGCCGACCTGGCCGGCGCGCGTGCGCTGCTCGCGGCGGCCCGGACCGCCGGCGTCCCGCTCATGGTGAACTGGCCGACGGCGTGGCGGCCCGCGCTCCGTCATGGCCTGACGCTGGCGCTCGAGGGCGCCGTCGGCGCGCCGGTCCAGCTGAGCCACCGCGGCGGCCACGCGGGGCCGCGTGAGTTCGGCTGCTCGCCGCAGTTCTGCGACTGGCTCTACGACCCGCGGCGAAACGGCGGCGGCGCGCTCGTCGACTACTGCGGGTACGGCGCGGTGCTCTGTCGCCTCGTGCTCGGCCGGCCGCAGGCGGTCACCGCGGTGACACCGGCGCCGCGCAAGGCGGGCCTCGTCGCCGAAGACAACGCGGTGGTCGTCCTCTCCTACCCCGGCGCGCTGGGGCTGCTCGAAGCGAGCTGGACCCAGATCGGCGGCGAGCCGGCCTTCGCGATGATCGTCTACGGCGAGCGCGGGACGCTGCTCGTCCACCAGCCGCGCCCGACGCGCGAGGGCGAGCGCGCCGGGGCCGGGCGCGTGCAGGTCGTCTCGCCGGAGGGCAGCCGCTTCCTCGATCCGCCGCCGCTCGGTCCCGACGAGTGCGACGGCCCCACGCATTTCCTCGCCTGCGTGAGCGCGGGCCGCGACGTGACCGGCTTCTGCGCCGCCGACGTCGGGTGCGACGTCCAGGAGGTCATCGCCGCCGGGCAGCGCTCGAGCGCGACGGGCCGGCGGGTGGAGCTGCCGCTACAGCAGCGTCCCGCGTAGCACCAGGTAGGCGACGCTGAAGTAGATCACCAGCCCGGTGACGTCGACCAGCGTGGCGACGAACGGCGCCGAGGCGCTGGCGGGATCGAACCCGAGGCGGCGCAGGACGAACGGCAGCATCGACCCCGCCAGCGAGCCGAACGTCACGACGCCGACCAGCGCGAAGCCGACGGCGAGCGCCACCAGGACCCAGTGCGGGCCATAGTTGTAGAAACCGAAGAGCTGCCACGAGACGATGCGCGCGATGCCGATGGCGCCGAGGATCACGCCGAGCGTGACGCCCGTCGGGAGCTCGCGCATGGCGACCCACCACCAGTCGCGCACCCGCACCTCGCGCAGCGCGAGCGCGCGGATGATGAGCGAGGTCGCCTGCGATCCGGAGTTGCCGCCGGAGCTCATGATGAGCGGGATGAAGAGCGTCAGCACGATGGCGCGGCTCAGCTGGCCCTCGAAGTGCTGCATGGCCGTCGCCGTGAGCATCTCGCTGACGAACAGCGCGCACAGCCAGCCGCCGCGCTTGCGGATCATGGTCCCGAAGCCGACTTTCGTGTACGGCTCGTCGAGCTCCTGCATGCCGCCGAGCTTGTGGACGTCCTCCGTCTGCTCCTTGATCAGCGCGTCGATGACGTCGTCCACGGTGACGATGCCGAGCAGGTGGCCGCCTTCGTCGATGACCGGCACCGCCAGGAGATCGTACTTGGCGATGAGCCGCGCCGTCTCCTCGCGATCCGTCCACACGTGCACGGTGACGGGCGGGTGCCGGTCGCCGACCTCGAGCAGCGTGCGCGTCGGATCCGCGAGCACCAGCTCGCGCAGCGTCACCGTGTGGACGAGGCGGCGATCCACGGGGTCGAGGACGTACACCGCATAGACGGGGCGGCGCGGATGGCCGCCGCTGCGAATCTGGACGAGCGTACGCTCCACCGTCCACGTCGCCGGCGCCTCCACGTGCTCCGTGGTCATGATGCCGCCCGCCGTGGTGGGCGGGTAGTTCAGGAGCGAGCGCAGCGATTCCTGGGTGCTCGTGTCGACGGCGGCGAGCAGCCGCGCCGCGGTGCGCTGGGGCAGGTCGCGGAAGACCTCCGCGCGCTGGTCGGCCGACATCGCCCCCATCAGCGCGACCGCTCTCTCGATGGGCAGGTGCTCGAACAGACGCGCCCGGTGATCGAGCTCCGGCTGGTTGAGCGCGCGCACCGCCAGATCGAACGGCAGCGCGGCCAGCACGCGGGCCGCGGCCGGAGGGTCGATGGCGTTGAGCGCTTCCGCGACGTCGGCGTCGTGGACGCGCTCCAGCGTGCTCGCGAGACGTGCGGGGTCGGAAGTCGCCAGCCGCTGATCGTCCATGCTCTCTCCCTGGTTCACCGAGCGGGCGCGCCGCCGCTCGCGCGGTAGTGGGTCGCGTACGCGTGCCGGCAGCGCTCGCGCAACGCGGCCTCGTCGATGGGCCCCGCGAAGCGCGCGGGGGAGATGTCGGAGCAGTCGAGGGCCGGCGCGCCGTCCACGATCCACTCGGCGATCGCCTCGCCGAGCGCGGGCGACACGCTGAGGCCGCCCACGCAGCAGCCGCTCATCACCCACGCGCCGGCCACGCCGGGCAGCGGTCCCACGAGGTAGCGGTCGTCCATCGTGAGCGTGGGCAGCCCGCCGCGGTGCTCGGCGACGCGGATCGTCGGCTCCTGAAAGATCGGAAACTGCTCGCGCACGCTGCGGGCCAGGCGCCACAGCACCTCGAGGTCGAGCGGGAGGTCGGCGACGTCGAAGGCCGGCGGCAGCGTGGCCGCGTCGACCTGCACGGGATCGGGCTCGTAGCCACCGAGCATCAGCCCGCCGCGCTCGTGGCGCACGTAGACGTTGACGTCGATCACGCGCGCGATCGGGAACTCGGGTCCGACGCCGGGGATCGGCTCGGTGATCAGCAGCTGATGGCGCGTCGGCACCACCGGCAGCGGCGCGCCCAGCCCCGCGGCGACGAGGCGCGCCCACGCGCCGGCGGCGTCCACCACCGCGCGCGTCGCGATGGTGCCGCGCGGCGTCCGCACGCCCTCCACGCCCCGCGGGCCGATCTCGAAGCCCGTGGCCGGCGTGTGCGGGAGCAGCACGGCGCCGAGCTTTTCCGCCGCCCGGCAGTAGCCGAGCGGCAGCTCGGACGGCTCGACGTTGCAGTCGGTCGGGCTCCACGTGATGGCGACGATGCCGCGCTCGCCGAGGATCGGCAGCCGCCGCCGCGCCTCCGCCACCGAGACGAAGTCGATCGGGATGCCCGCGGCGACGCCGCGCGTCACCTCGAGAGCGAGCTGCTCGGCGTCGCGCTCGGTGCGCGCGATCTTCAGCGCGCCACTCTGGGTGAAGCGCAGCGGCTGGCCGGTCTCGTCGCTGAAGGCGGCGAGCTTCGTGACCGCGCGCCGGGCGAGCGTCGTGAGCGCCGGCGTGGCCCGCACCTGGCTGGTCAGCCCGGCCGCGCGCGGAGAGGTCTGCGACGCGAGCGCGGCGCGCTCGAGCACCGCCACGCGGAGGCCGCGCCGCACGAGGTGATAGGCCGCGCTCGCCCCGAAGGCGCCCGAGCCGACGACGACGACGTCGGCGGAGACGATCACCTGCCGCCGAGGGTCCGGTACGCCTGCGCGGCGGCGTCGCGAATCGACGCCTGCTCGGTGGGAGACTGCATGAGGACCTGCAGCGTCGCCACGGATTGCCGATCGCCCTGCGCGGTCAGGTACTGGATCGCGCGCAGCCGATACGACGGCTCGACCTCCGACGCCACGACCTGGCGCATGAACGGGAGCGAGCGCTCGTCGTTCAGCGAGACGAGCGCGCGGAACGCCATCTCGCGCCCGCGCCCGTCGGCGCTCGATTCCTGGAAGATCTGCGCCAACCCGGTGACGCCGCCCGGTCGGCCCGACTCGGCCAGGCCGTACGCGGCGCTCAGGCGGACGAAGCGATCGTCGCCGCCGTTGGCCAGGATGCTCTCCAGCACGGGCAGCGACTCGGGTGTCTGCAGCTGGCGCAGCCCGACGGCGGCGGCGCGGCGCAGGAGCACGTCGCTGTCCTTCTCGACGATGTCCTTCAGCAGCGGCAGCGATTGCGGCACTTGCAGCGTGCCCAGGAGCCGCGCCGCCGCGCGCCGCTCGTCGCTGTCGTTGCCGGCGCTGAGCACTTTCATCAGCGCCACGCCGGCGACGTCGCCCATGCCCCGCAGCTCTTCGACCAGCTCGCGCGCCCGCTGCCAGCGCTCGCCCCCCTCCGTGCCCCTCGTCGCCTCCAGATACCGGTAGAAGCGGTCGAGCGCGGCCTCGATGCTCGGCGACGATCCGGACGATCCGGGGCGGGACGCCGCGCGATCGGCCGGCCCGCCGCCGCGCGCGCGCAGATCGCGAAGGACGCGGTCTTCCGTGACGGCCGCCGCGAGGCCGCGCTCACCCGGCGTCGAGGCACGGGACGCCGATGGCGTCCCCGGCCGACCGCCCGCGTCGGACGACCGCGCGGCGGCGACCTCCTCTCGCGCGTGGAGCCGGGCCTGCAGCGTCGACACCTGCTGCTTCAGCTGCCCGGTTTCGCGCGCAGCGGACGTCTTGCCGGCGACGCCGGCGGCCGCCCAGCCGATGGCGAGCGCGGCCACGACGGCGAGGGGCCACAGGAAGCGTCCCATGACCCGGCATGATACCCTGCCCCGTCGAAAAGGAGGACCCACCATGACCACGCGCAGGGAGTTCCTCGGGACGACCACGGGCGCGCTGGCCGGCCTCGCGTTCGTCGGCTGCGATCTCCTGGCCGCCGCGCCCGTCCGCGCGCAGACGCGCCGCCGCGAGGTCGTGGTGAGCGGCCGGCGCGTCAAGACCGTCGACGTGCACGCGCACTGCGCGGTGGCCGAGGCGATGGCCCTGGTAGGGATGACGCTCGGCGCGCCGGCGCCGCCGACGCGGCCGGAGCTCAGCATGGTGACGCACGTGTCCGAGCGGCTTCGCGCGATGGACGAGCAGGGCATCGACGTCGAGGCGCTCAGCATCAACCCGTACTGGTACAAGACCGAGCGCGATCTCGCCAGGCAGATCTGTCAGATCCAGAATTCGAAGCTCGGCGAGGCCTGCGCCGCCCATCCCGACCGCTTCGTCGCCTTCGCGACGGTGGCGCTGCAGTATCCCGATCTGGCCGCCGAGCAGCTCGAGGACGGCGTGAAGAAGTACGGGCTGCGCGGCGCCGGCATCGGCGGCAGCGTCAACGGCGAGGAGATCAGCGATCCGAAGTTCGATCCGTTCTGGGCCAAGGCCGAGCAGCTCGGCGTGCTCGTCTTCATCCATCCGCAGGGCTCGGGCGTCGCCTCCGAGATCCCGAAGCGGCTCAAGGGCAACGGGCTGCTGGGCAACATCATCGGCAACCCGCTGGAGACGACCATCGCGCTCTCGCACCTGATCTTCGACGGCACCCTCGACAAATTCCCCGGCCTGAAGATCTGCGGGGCCCACGGGGGCGGCTATCTGCCGTCCTACGCGGCGCGCTCCGATCTGGGCTGCTCGACCCAGCCCACGCAATGCCCGGGCGGACCGCATGGGCCGATCAAGAAGAAGCCGACGGAGTATCTCAAGCAGATGTACTACGACACGATGGTCTTCACGCCCGAAGGCCTGCGCCACCTCGCGGCCGAGGTCGGCGTCAGTCGGCTCATGATCGGCACCGACTTCCCGTATCCGTGGACGAAGACCGCCGTCGACCACGTCCTCGGCACGCCGGGCCTGAGCGACGCCGATCGCGTCGCCATCCTCGGCGGCAACGCGGTGAAGCTGCTCGGGATCAAGACGTAGCGGTCACCTGCGCCACCGTCGGCGTGCCGACGAGCGTGGTGCGGCGCATGTCGCGCGGCTCGTGCACGGGGAACGGCCGCGCCCGATGCATGGTGCGGCGGTTGTCCCACATCACGAGGTCGCCGACGCGCCAGCGGTGCGCGTAGACGAACTGCCGCTGTGTGGCGTGCTCGACGAGGTCGCGCAGGAAGGCGCGCGCCTCCGGCACCGGCCAGCCCAGGATGCCGCCCGCGTGCGACGACAGGTAGAGCGACTTGCGTCCCGTCGACGGGTGCGTGCGCACCAGGCGCTGGCGCACCGGCGCGAAGCGCGCGCGCTCCTCGTCGGTGAAGTCGGTGAAGCCGAGCTGCTGGCGCGAGAAGATCTGCGAGTGCTCGCAGATCAGGTCCTCGACCTCGGTCTTCGTCTCGTCGTCCAGCGCGTCGTAGGCCGCGCGCATGTCGGCGAACTCCGTGTTGCCGCCCCTGGACGGGATGCTGCGCGCGTGCAGCAGCGAGTACTTCGCCGGGATCGCCTTGAACGAGCTGTCGGAGTGCCAGAGGCGGTTGCCGATGGCGAAGAGCCGGCGCCGGTCGTCGCGCGCGAACACCTGATGATGCTGGTCGAGGTTCGACACGTCGGCGAACGTGGTCGGCAGGCGGTACTCGTCCGGCGCCCGCAGGCTCGTGCCGATCGCGTGCTCGAGCTCGCCCAGGCTGCGGCTGAAGGCCAGCTGCTCGGCGTCGTCGATGCGCTGGTCGCGGAACACGAGCACCGCGTGCTCGTCCATCCCGGCGTGGACCGCCGCCACCTCGTCCGGCGAGAGCGGCTTGCGGAGGTCGAGCCCCTCGACTTCGGCGGCGAAGCACGGGCCGATCTGACGCGTCGTGATGGTCATGGCATCACACCCGGCGCTGCAGGAAGTCGGTGACGAGCGGCCAGGCGAGGTCCGCGTAGTGCGGCTGGAAGCCCTCGTTGTCGGGGTGGCGGAAGCCGTGGTTGGCGTCGGAGAAGAAGTGCCACTCGACGGGCTGGCCGTTGGCGACGAAGCTCTGCCACAGCGGACCCTGGATGGCGGGCGTCGCGATGTGGTCTTTGCCGGCGCAGAACACGAGCGAGGCGCACGTGAGCGTCCTGGCCACCTTGAAGGCGTGGCGCGGCCGGTGCGACGTCTCGGGCTCGTCGCGGATGGACGGATAGTAGAGGACGATGGCTTTCACCTGAGGATGGTCGGCCGCGAAGGGAATCAGCAGCCGGCCGCCCAGGCAGTGCCCGATGCACGCGGTGCGCGCGGGGTCCGACTTCATGGGCCCGATGAGGTAGTGCCAGGCCTCGTCCATCTTGCCGAGGAACTCCGGGTCGGAGTGCTTCTGCTGCAGATCGGCGCCCTGGCCGATGTGATTCGTGCCGAGAATGCCGAACATGTTGAACAGGCTCGGCACGAACACGTTGAAGCCGAGGCCGGCCAGTCGGTACGCGTCGATCTTGTAGTCGGCGGTGACGCCGTGGGCGTGGTGCACCATCATGATGCCTGGCCGGGCGCCGGCGCCGTCCGGATGCGCCAGGTAGCCGCCGATGCCGTCCTTGTCCTGCGTGAGCATGCGCGCGGTGATCGTCATGTCCGTGATTCCTCCCAGAGCCTATCGGTCGAAGACGAGCGGCACGTCCCGGTCGTTGCGGCCCCGGGCGAAGATCGCCAGAGCGTCCGGACGCTCGTAGTAGATCTCGAGGGTGTTGCCGTCGGGGTCCTGGAAGTAGATGCTCTTCTGGCTGACGTGATCGATGGAGCGCGTCACCTCCACGCCGTGCCTGCCGAGCGTGGCGTACGCGTCCCTGAGCGCCTCTTCGCTCTCCACCCGAAACGCGACGTGACCGAGCCCCCGCACCCCGGGCGTCTGCCGCCCGGCGGCCTCGGGATCCTTGACGGCGAACAGGTCGATCGCGTGGCTCTGCCCCGCGAGCGCCATGAAGACGCCGCCGTGCTCGGGGTCTTCCTCCAGGACCGAGAACCCGAGGACCTCGGCGTAGAATTTCTTGGAGGCCTCCAGATCGAGCACGCGCAGCAGGACGTGGCCGATTCCCGTGAGACGGATCATGGCTGACGCTCCTTGATCGAGACGCGCCAGTGGACGCGGTCTTCCTCGGGGGGATAGTCGCCCGCGGCCTTGTGATACGAGCACCGGTTGTCCCAGATGACGATGTCCCCCTTGCGCCACCGGTGGCGGTACTCGCCCTCGGGCTGGATCATCCGGCCGGTCAGCTCGTCGATCAGCGCGTCGCTCTCCTCCTCCTCGAGGCCCTCGATCTCGAGAATTTTGCCGGGGTCGAAATAGAGCGCCTTGCGCCCGGTCTCGGGATGAGTGCGAATGATGGGATGCCGGACGGGAACCCAGTCGCGATCCTCGGCGTTGAGCAGCGCCGTCGCCTTCCGCCGGCCGCCGTAGGTGAAGACGCCCTTGCGTCCGTCGAGCCTGTTCTTGAGGTGCTGCGGCAGCGCCTCGTACGCCGCGTACATGCTCGCGAACAGCGTGTCGCCACCCCGGCTCGGGACGGCCAGCGCGTAGAGCTGGGTCGCCTTGAAGGGCTCGGCGTCGTAGGCGCCGTCGGTGTGCCAGCCCTCGGCGCCGCGCCGATAGATCGCCGCATCCAGGCGCCCGTCCGGCCCGAACTTGTTCACGCCGAGCAGGGTGATCTCGGGATGGTCCGGGTGGCGCGTGGACTTCGAGGGATGCGGGTGGATGACGCCGAAGCGGCGGCTGTAGCGCAGGAAGTCCTCGATCGCGAGCTCCTGGCCGGGCACCACCACCACGTTGTACTCGAGCCACGCGCGATAGATCACGGCGAAGCTCGCGTCGTCGAGGGTCTTGACGTCGACGCCCCGGATCTCGGCGCCGATCTGCGGTCCCAGGCGCTGCACCCTGATCATCGGTCCATCCCCCGGTCGCGAGGAGGTCGAAGCGTGTCGGCATCGTACCACCGACCTGGGCAGCGCGAGGGGGGCGTCGCCCCTTCGCCTTTATGATGGCGCGATGCCGACCTCCTCCCGCTCACGCCGGCCATGGTTGGTCGTCGGCACGGTCTGGGTCACCCTGGCCATCGCCTCCGGCCTCTACTTCTCGTTCCCGGTCTTCTTCGTGGCCCTGCTCGAGGAGTTCGGCTGGTCGCGCGGGGCCACCGCGGCGGCGTTCTCGATCTCGTCGGTCGTGCAGGGCGCGCTCTCGCCCATGATCGGGATCCTCGTGGACCGCCTGGGCCCGCGCCGCGTCATGCTCGGCGGGGCGTGCCTGCTCGGCGCCGCGTGTGTGCTGTCGAGCCGGATCGGCTCGTTGTGGTCCCTCTACCTGATCGTGGGCGTGCTGGCCGCGACCGGGCTGTGCGCGGTGAGCTGGGTGCCGAGCGGGACGCTGATCGCGCGGTGGTTCACCGAGCGGCGGAGCAGCATGCTGGGCCTGGCCTTCTCGGGCATGGGGGCGGGCGTGCTGGTCATGGGCCCGCTCGCCCAGTGGCTGATCACGGGGCACGGCTGGCGCGCCGCCTACGTCGTTCTCGGCGTGGGCACGCTCGTCGTCCTCGTTCCCCTCATCTGGTTCGGCGTGCGCGAGGCGCCGATCGTGACGGCGCCGGCCCGAGCCGCGGCCGAGCCGACCCCGGCGCCGGCGCGCCGCGACGTCGGCGACGCGCTGCGGACGGGGACGTTCTGGGCGCTCTTCTTCGCCTACCTCTGCACGCCGCTCGCCGTCTTCTCGGTCGTCACCCATTCGGTGGCCTTCGCGGTGGACCACGGCTTCCCGCGCCTGTTCGTGGCGGGCATCTTCGGGCTCACCGGTCTGCTCTCGGTCGCGGGTCGGATTCTGTTCGGCATGGCCGCCGACCGCATCGGACGCGCGGCGTCGGCCACGATCTCCTACGGCTGCACGGCGGCGGGAACGCTCTGTCTGCTCGGACTCGAGATCTGGCCGCACGCGGCGGCCCTGTACGCCTACGCGCTCCTCTTCGGCCTCGGCTTCGGCGCGCGCGGCCCCATCATCACCGCGATGGCGTCCCAGCTCTTCCCGGGACGGCGCTTCGGCGTCCTCTACGGGATCCTCAGCGTGGGCAACGGCATCGGTGGCGGCGTCGCGCCGTGGTTCGGCGGCGTCGTGCACGACCTGACCGGAAGCTATCGCGTCGCGTTCCTGATCGCCGTCGGCTTCTGCGTGCTGGGCTCGGTGTGCTTCTGGCTCGCGCGGCCGCGGGCGCGCGGGTCGGCGATGCACTAGGAAGATGGGGGGCCCCGATATGGCCCCCCAAACCCCCCAAACGTTCGGAGCGCCCGGGATGAACCCGGGCGCTCCTCTATCCCCCAGCCCCACACGCTCGGGGCGCCCCGGCGAAGCCGTGGCACCCCTCGATATTCCGCCAGGCTCTTAGCGCTTCACGCGCCATCCTCTCCGGACAGATACGGGCGTCCCCACTGGTCCTCGTACACGACCTCCTTCAGCGGCCCGCGGCCGACGGGACCGAAGCGTCCCATCGGATAGCCGATCGGAAGGATGGCGTACGAGTGCACGCCGGGCGGCAGGCCCAGCGCGGCCTCGGTCTCCTTCTCGAAGAGGAGGTGGCGCGTCGTCAGGGTGGCTCCCAGCCCGAGAGCGCGCGCCGCCAGCAGCATGTTCTGGACGGCCGGATACACGGATGCGCCCGACCAGCGCGTGGGCGCCGTCGCTTCCTCGATGCAGGCGACGATCCACACCGGCGCTTCGTGGAAGTGGTCCGTGAGGTACTCCACGGCCGCGTGCTGCCGCACGTACGCCTCGCGCGTGACGCCGGGGGGCGGCGCGCTCTTGAGATAGCGCGGGCCGATCACCTCGTCGAACGCGCGCTTGTAGTAGACCTGCACCTGCCGCTTGATCCGCGCGTCCTTGACGACCAGGAACCGCCACCGTTGCGAGTTGCCGCCGTTCGGCGCGCACACACCGGCCTGGATGATCTTGCGGATGAGCGCGTCGGGGACGGGATCGGGCTTCAGCCGTCGCATGGCGCGCGTCGTCTGCATGATCTCGAACAGGTCGCTCTTGTCCGGCATGCCGGTCCTCCTGGGGGGAATTTACTCCGCCGTCCTCGTCGCCGCTGCCGGCGCCGCCATGGCCGGCGCGACGTCTTCGGCGAACATCCGCATCGAGCGCAGGGCCAGCTTTGTCTCGATCCCCGGCAGCGCCATCAACAGCAGGACGCGCTGGTACCCGGTCGCCTCGAGATACTGCTGCAGCCCGTCTCTCACCTCGCCCGGCGAGCCGATCAGCGCCCAGCCGTCGGCCAGGTATTCGTGGAAGCTGCGCAGGCGCAGCAGCGAGCGATCGAAGGAGTTGGGCACGTTGCCGCCCGTGGCGTCGGAGCGGAGGACCGCCATCTTGCGCTGGTAGCTCATGAAGGGCGGCTCGGTCGCGCGCAGGGCCGCGTCGCGGTCGGGCGCGACGTGCACCACGCGCATGCCGCCGCACCGGCGCTCGAGCTCGTCGATCTCCGCCTCCGAGCGGCCGGCCGCCCGCGCCGTCTCACGATAGACCTGACGGCGCCGCTGCAGCTCGGGGACGGGCACGAAGAAAGACGACAGCGTGGGCAGTCCCAGGCGCGCGGCCGACAAGACGCTGTCCTCGCTGTTGGCGGCGATGAACAGGGGCGGGTGCGGTCGCTGCACGGGGCGCGGCCGGACGTGCAGCCGCTCCGCGGAGTGGAACTGGCCGCCGAAGTCGAACGGCGCGCCGGTCCAGCATTGCTGCATCAGGGCGATGCCTTCCTCGATGCGCAGCCGCGCGTCCGCCCGCTCGGACCGGAAGGTCTGATAGTCCTGGAGCGTGCCGCCGCGCCCGATGCCCACGTCCAGCCGCCCGCCGCTCGCCACGTCGAGCACGGCGAGCTGCTCGGCGAGGTCCACCGGGTGGTGCAGCGGCAGCAGGCTCACGCCCATGCCCAGCCGCAGCGTCCGCGTGCGCGCGGCGAGAAACGCCGCCAGCACCTGCGGCGCCGGGCAGAGACCGTAGTCGTTGAAGTGGTGCTCGGCGATCCAGACGGAATCATAGCCGAGCGACTCCGCGGCCAGCATCTGCTCGACGTCGGAGTCATAGACGGCCTGCTCGCTCCACCGCTCGTCCCGCTGCATCAGGAAGAAGAGCCCGAAATGCAGGGTCATGGCCGCTTCAGCCTCAGGTCCTCGTAGAGCGACATGTAGAATTCGGGGCGCGCGCGTCGGAGCGGTGTCATGAGGCGAGACTGTTGGCTGTCCGCGCGGTTTTGTCAAGGCGGCGAGCCGACTCGGGCCGGGTACGTGGCGAGGCCGAGCGCCCGGGCCGCCGCGCTCAGCCGCCTGTCGAACGACGCGAGCGACGCCGCCCGGGCCGACGTCGCCAGGGCAAGGTGAAGCGCGTCCGCCGCCCGGAGCGGAGTCTCGGTCAAGCTCGAGAGAAAGTGCTCGGCCTGGCGGTGCACGCCGGGTGTCAGCTCGACGCGCTGGTATACGCCATCGTCGAGGCCGACGACCAGCGCGTGTTGCACGCGACGCGCAGCCTCCGGCGTGACCTCGGCGTGGCGCACGCGTCGCGCGAGCGCAGAAACGACCTCGGTCACTCCCAGATCGGACACGACAAGGTCGTTCCGGCGATCGACACTCTGGTTGAACTCGGCGCTGCCGGGCTCGGGCATGTAGAGCTTGACCAGTGCGCTGGCGTCGCAGTACAGCGGCCCAGGCAGCGCGGCGCGATATGCGGCGCGCTGCTCTCGAAGCCGCGCCGGAGCGCGCCGGCTAGATGCGATCCTCGCGATCCTCTTCTATCGTCGTGGACAGGGGTGGATCGAGGATCGGCATCGTCCGGCGGAACGCCGCGAGGTCAGGAACCCCTTT
Organism: Candidatus Rokuibacteriota bacterium; assembly: GCA_003220225.1. Classification (GTDB taxonomy): domain Bacteria; phylum Methylomirabilota; class Methylomirabilia; order Rokubacteriales; family CSP1-6; genus AR12. The sequence continues at coordinate 23,403 of QHRU01000059.1, read as the reverse complement.
GCCACGCGGACGATCCGGCGGCACCAGCTTCGCCACGGGGCGCCCGTGCTCCGTGATCACCACCTCGCGGCCTTTCTTGACCTCGTCGAGGAGCGCGGAGAGGTTCTGGCGGGCTTCGCGGACGCCGGCGGTGCGCATGGCCGGAGTGTGCTACATGTAGCACAAAACGTCAAGTCGCTCCCGCGGGCACGGTGGCCGAGTGCGCGCGCTGCGCTTCGCTGCGCTCGCTCGTGGCCGGCGGGATCTCGTTCGCCACCCCCGAGGCGCCCAACACCGATCCCGCGAAGGACGGGACGAAGTTCGTCCTGCACGACAAGCCGCAGAAGGAGTGGCTCGCAGGCGACGAGGCCGTGATATATCCTGCCTTCCGCGTCACGCAAGGAGGCACTTCATGAGGCACTGGTCGCTGCCGCTGCTCGCCCTCGCCCTGTTGCTCGCGCTCGCGCCGGGCGCCGACGCCCAGCCCAAGGACACGCTGACCGTCGCCTTGATCTCCCACGCGCCGACCCTCGATCCCCACATGCACTTCGAGCGGGTCGGCATCCTGGTCAACATCAACATGTTCGACTCGCTGCTGCACAAGAACGCCAGGCTGGAGTACGAGCCGTCGCTGGCGACCTCGTGGAAGGCGCTCAACGACACGACCTGGGAGTTCAAGCTCCGCAAGGGCGTGAAGTTCCACAACGGCGACACGCTGACCGCCGAGGACGTGAAGTTCTCGATCGAGCGGGTGACCGAGCCCGGCAAGGAGAAGAAGAAGTCGCCCCAGTACGGCAACGTCCGCGCCATCAAGGACGTCCGCATCGTCGACGCCGACACGATTCACCTCGTCACCGACAAGCCGTTCCCGCTCCTGCTCGAGCGGCTGGTCTTCTTTCCCATCGTCCCCAAGAAGCACCTCGAGAAGGTCGGCGACGACGCGTTCGGCACCACGGCCGCCGTCGGGACGGGGCCGTGGAAGTTCGTCGAGTGGAAGCGCGACCAGTACATCCGCCTGGAGGCCTTCGACGGCCACTGGCGCGGCAAGCCCGCGTTCAAGCACCTCGTCATCCGCGCCATCCCGGAGGTGGCCACCCAGATCGCCGAGATCAAGACGGGCGGGGTGGATTTGATCCGCAACGTGTCGGCCGACATCGCGCCCGAGCTCAAGGCGCACGCGCAGACGTACGTGTCGTCCGCGCCCATTCTCCGCGTGCACTACGTCGAGCTCGACATGCGGTCGGCGCCGTTCGACAAGAAGCTCGTGCGGCAGGCCGCGAACCTCGCGATCGACAAGCAGGCCATCATCCAGAGGCTGATGGGCGGGCTCGGCAGACAGGTGGCCACCGTCGTGCAGCCGCCGGCCTTTGGCCACGATCCGGAGGTCCAGCCGTTCCCGTTCGATCCCAAGAAGGCCAAAGAGCTGCTGGCCCAGGCCGGTTATCCCAGCGGCGTCGACATCACGCTGCACAGCGCGTTCGTCGAGTTCCGGCCGGTCTTCGAGGCGCTCACCCAGATGCTGACCGAGGTCGGCATCCGCACGAACGCGCGGATGTGGGACCCGGGCCCGGCGTGGAACAAGTTTCTGCAGGCCGAGGGCAAGGCCACCAACGGCGCCTACGGCTCGTGGGGCAACTACTCGGTCTTCGACGCCGACGCCGTGCTCCACCCGCTCTTCCACACGGAGCCGGGCGGCTGGATCGGCAAGCACTACACGCGGGTCGAGGGGCTGGACAAGCTGATCGACGAGGGCCGCTCGACGCTGAACCAGGCGGCCCGCAAGCGGACGTACTCGCAGATCCAGAAGCTGATCCGCGAGGAGGCGCCGGCGATCTACCTGTTCACGCAGTACGACACGCTGGCGATCTCCAAGCGCGTCGAGTACGCCGCCCGCGGCGACGAGTGGCTCTGGCTCTTCGACGCCAAGCCCAAGCGCTAACGATCGTATGCCGGATCGAGCGCCGGCTCCACCGGCGCCAAGGCCGTGGGGAGGTGTCGGCGGGGCCGTCTCGGCGCCAAGCCCAAGCGCTAACGGTCGAATGCGGGTTCGAGCGCCGGCTTTGCCGGCGCCAAGGCCGTGGGAGGTGTCGGAGGGGCCGTCTCGGCCCCTCTGACTTAAAATGTCGGCGTTCCTCGTCCGCCGGCTCGTTCGCCTGGCGGTGGTGATCACCGGGGTCTCGCTGGTGACGTTCGCGATCCTGCACGCCAGCGGCGACCCCGTGTCGCTCATCATGCCCGAGGCGCCCGAGGCCGACCGCGCCGTCCTGCGCCGCACGCTGGGTCTGCACGACCCGCTGCCCGTCCAGTTCGCGCGCTTCGTCGGCAACGCCGTCACCGGCAACTTCGGCAAGTCGTTCTTCCACCACGGCCAGTCGGCCTCGGCCCTCGTGCTCGAGCGGATGCCGACCACGCTCATGCTCACGGTGTTCTCGATGGGCGTGGCCCTGGCCATCGCGCTGCCGGTGGGCATCTACAGCGCGGTGCGCCGAGGCCGCGCGGTGGACCAGCTGGCGACCGGCACCGTGTTCCTCGGACAGTCGATGCCGGTTTTCTGGACCGGGATCATGCTGATCTTGTTGTTCTCCGTGCAGTGGCGGCTGCTGCCCGTGTCCGGCTGGGAGTCGTGGGCGGCGGTGATCCTGCCCACCGCCACCCTGAGCACCTTCACCGCGCCGCTGCTGCTGCGCATCGTCCGCTCCAGCATGCTCGACGTGATCGGGCTCGACTACGTGCGGACGGCGCGGGCCAAGGGCGTGTCGGAGTGGCTGGTGATCTGCCGGCACGCCCTGAAGAACGCGGCCCTGCCGCTGGTCACGGTGACGGGGCTGCAGTTCGGCCTGCTGCTCGGCGGCGCCGTGATCACGGAGACGGTGTTCGCGGTGCCGGGCGTGGGGCGCCTCATCGTCGGCGCCATCCGCCAGCTCGACTTCCCGGTCGTGCAGGCCGGCGTGTTCATGCTGGCCATGATCGTGGTGAGCGTGAACTTTCTCGTCGACGTGCTCTATCTCTACCTCAACCCCCAGATCCGGGTCCGCTGAGTGGCCGTCGGGTCCTTGCCGATCGCCTATGCCGACGACATCCCCCGGCTGGCGTCGGGCTCGCGCGCGTGGCGCAAGTTCGCCCGGAACCCCGCCGCCCTCACCGGCGCGCTGATCCTGCTCGTCGTGGTGGGCGCCGCCCTGAGCGCGCCGTGGATCACGCCCCACGATCCGGCCAAGCAGAGCCTCATCCGCCGCTTCACGCCGCCGGTGTGGGCGCCGGGCGGCAACGCCGGATACCTGCTGGGCACCGATCAGGTCGGACGCGACGTCCTGAGCCGCATCATCCACGGCGCGCGCATCTCGCTGCTGGTCGGCGTGCTGGCCGTGGTGATCAGCGTGCTCGTCGGCGTGACGCTGGGGCTGATCAGCGGCTTCGTGGGCGGGCGCGCCGACACCGTGATCATGACCATCGTGGACATCACGTGGTCGTTTCCCCAGATCCTGCTCGCCCTCGCCTTCGTGGCGGCGCTGGGGCCGAGCCTGGTCACCGTCATCCTCGTGCTCGGCTTCACCGGCTGGGAGCGCTACGCCCGCGTGGTGCGCGCCGAGGTCCTCGCGCTGCGGGAGAAGGACTTCATCGAGGCTGCGCGCGCGATGGGCATCGGCTCCGCACGGATCCTCGTGCGCCACGTGCTGCCCAACACGTTCTCGTCCATCGTGGTGCTGTCGACGCTGCAGGTGGCACAGGCGATCTTGCAGGAGGCCGCGCTGTCGTTTCTCGGAGTCGGCTCGGGCCGCACCTACCCGACCTGGGGCCAGATGATCGCGCTCGGCCGCGACTTCGTGAGCGTGGCCTGGTGGCTGCCGACGTTTCCCGGACTTGCTATCCTGGCCACCGTGCTCGCCATCAACCTCGTCGGCGACCGGCTCCGCGACGCGCTGGATCCGCGGGTCTGAGCCCCGCGAAGGAGGACCCCATGAGTCTCTTCAAGCAATTCACGCACGTGAGCGTCACCGTGACCGACGTCGCCAAGGCCCGCGAGTTCTACTCGAACGTCCTGGGCTTCCAGGAAATCGCGCGGCCGGCCTTCAATTTTCCCGGGATCTGGTACAGCCTGGGCGGCGACCTTCAGCTCCACATCATCCTGAACGACGCCCTCGTGCGGCCCGCCGTCGAGCGCGAGACGATCGAGGCGCGCTATCCCCACTTCGCGCTGTGGACCGACGACTGCGACGCGACGGCCGCGAAGATCGAGGCGCTCGGGCTCGTCTGCCGCGACGTCTTCTCCGGACCCACCGGCCTGCGCCAGGTCTTCGTGAAGGACCCCGACGGCAACATGGTGGAGTTCATCGGGCCGTCGAAGAAGGCCGGCGCGCGCGTGATGGAGTCCGCGGGGACGCACCAATGAGCGCGCTGTTCCTCGTCCGGATGGACGTGGCGCATGACCTCGAGGCCAGGTTCAACGAGGTCTACGACAAGGAGCACGTGCCGAATCTCGCGGCGGTGCCCGGCGTGCGGCGCGCGGGCCGCTACCGGCAGCCCTCGCCGACCGAGCCGCGCTACCTCGCGGCCTACGAGCTGGACAGCGCCGCCGTCCTCGACAGCGCGGCGTGGAAGGCGGCGGGCGAGGCGGGGCGCTGGCCCGGCGAGATCCGCCCGCACACGATGAACCGCCATCGCGCCGTGTACGAGTGGGTGGGTGGCGCCGCCGCCCTCACCGGAAAAACACCGTACGTGTTCTGGGTGATGATGGACATCGAGCCGCACCGCGAGGCACTCTTCAACGAGCTGTACGACGCCGAGCACCTGCCGCTCCTGTCCAAGCTGTCCGGCTACGTGAACGCCGTGCGCTATCGCACGGCCACCGCCGGCGAGCCGCGCTACCTGTGCGTGTACGAGGTCGAGCGCGCTGACCTGCCGATGTCGAAGGCGTGGAACGACACCTCGGACATCGGGCGCTGGAAACCCGAGGTGCGTCCGTACACCTACAACAAGAAATGGATCGTCAGCGAGCGGATCTTCTGATCACACACCATTGACGACGTGCAGGCGCTCGCCGCGGGCGAACGCCTGCACCGTCTCGATGGCGATGCGCAGCATGTTCGCCGACGCCTCGCGCGTGTTGTAGCCGATGTGCGGCGTGATGAGCACGTTGCGCAGCGTGCGGAAGACGTACTCCCCTGGCGGGATCGGCTCCGTCTCGTGCACGTCGAGCGCGGCGCCGCGGATGCGGCCGGCGCGCAACAGGTCCACCAGCGCCTCGTTGTCGACCAGCCTCGCGCGCGCCGTGTTCACGAACCACGCCCCGGGCTTCATGCGCGTGAGCAGCGCCCGCGTGATGATGCCCTGTGACTCGCGCGTGTAGGCCAGATGCAGCGTCACCACGTCGGCGGTGTCGAACAGCTCCTCGAGCGAGACGAGCGTGACGCCGTGCACCGCGCGCGGCAACGACGGGCGACGCGTCCAGCCGAGCAGGCGCATGCCGAGCCCCGCCCCGAGTCGCGCCATCTCCGCGCCGATCGGGCCCAGGCCGACGATGCCGAGCGTCTTGCCCCGCAGCTCCATTCCCACGAAGCGCCCGGGCTCCCAGCGCCCTTCGCGCGCGCTCACGAACGCGGGACCGATGTGCCGCGTGAGGGCCAGGATCATGGCCAGCGCGTGCTCGGCCACCGAGGTGGCGCCGTAGTCCGGCGTGAAGGCGACGGCGATGCCCCGGCGCGTGGCCTCGGCCACGTCGATGCAGCTGTTGTAGCCGATGCCGAGAAAGCTGACGAAGCGCAGGCGCTCACACGCGCGCAGGATCTCGGCATCCATCTCGGAGTAGTCGAGGACGACCGCCTCGGCCGGACGCAGGCGCTCGATCAGCGTCGCGCGATCGGGCGGCGGGCCGTCGTAGAAGTCCACCTGCCCGAGCTTGCGCAGCGGCTCGAGCTCCGACGGGTGCTGCACGCAGCCAGCGCCGTCGGGAAAGACGATCCGCATGTCCCTACGCGGTCGCCGCCTTCAGCTCGTCGAGCTGGCGGCGGACACCGGCGATCATCGACGCCAGGTCCGATGTGAGCATGACGAGGTCGAAGCCGCGCTTCACCGAGCCCGCGGCGAACGCCGCGCTCGCGCAGTGCATGCACGCCTTGATGCCGTGCTTGTGCGCCGCCTCCCGGATCTTGTCGCACGTGGCCATGTGCACCGCGTCGGTCTTGTCGGGCCCCGGCGGCAGCCCGAGCGCGAACGAGAGGTCGGCGGGGCCGATGTAGACGGCGTCGAGGCCGGGCGTGGCGCAGATCGCGTCGAGGTTGGCGAGGCCTTCCTTCGTCTCGATCATGCCCATCACCACGATCTCGTCGTTGGCCTTGGCCACGTAGTCGGACCCGCCGTAATGCACGGCGCGGATGGGCCCGGACGAGCGGATGCCCACCGGCGGATAGCGGCACGCCGCCACCGCCTTCTTCGCGTCCTCCGCGGTGTTGATGAGCGGCACGAGCACGCCGTAAGCGCCGAAGTCCAGCACCTTCATGAGGGTCGCCGGATCGTTCCACGGCACGCGGACGACGGGGACGGTGTCGGTCTGCGAGATCGCCTGCAGCATCGGCCAGACGTCGTTCATGTCGGTCAGCCCGTGCTGCATGTCGACGACCAGCGCGTCGAAGCCCTGGCGGGCCATGATCTCCGCGGTGAACCCGTGGGACACCGAGAGCCAACCCATCGTGACGAACCGGCCGTCGCGCCAGATCTGCTTGATCTTGTTCGGTCGCATCCTTGCACCTCTGTGGTGTGGTAGGGTCGTCCCCGGCGAGCGCGAAGCGTAGCACACGGGCGTAGTATTTGGTGACGCTGTGAGCAGGAGTGCCCCGTACCTGGAGGATGCGGCATGGCCCGACCCGTCGCGTATCCCGAGTCCATCGAGCCGCTCGTGCGCTTCGTCGAGGAGACGCCGCCCGAGCACATCGTCGCCCGCACCCACGACCGGCTCGCCGCCGGCACCCCGGTCAAGGACGTGCTGCTCGCCTCCGCCCTGGCCGTGGTGCGCTCTTCGGATCTGCCGCCGGGGCATCACGGCGGCCCGCTCCACCCGCTGGCGGGGCTGCACGCCGTGCGGCACATCGCCGCCAGGCTGCCCGGAGAGTACGCGCGGCTGCCCGTGATCCAGAACGTGGCCGTGGCGAACAAGCACATCCACTCGCCGGCCATGGGCCCGTTCATCCTGCCTGACGCGCAGCCGGTGTCGGAGCAGGACAGCGTGGAGGCCACGCTCGAGTCGTTCCGGATGGCGGCGAGCCGCGGCGTCTACCACGCGTGCGATCACTACTATCTCTACCTGCTGCAGCGGCTCTCGCCCATGCAGGTCCTCGAGCACCTGCTCCACGTCGCCATTCCGAAGAACCAGCTCGACGACCACTACTTCCTGTTCCCCGTCTTCACGTGGCGGGCGCTCGAATATCTCGGCTGGGAGTACGCGCAGTACATCGGCCGGGCGCCCGTGCGCTACGTGACGCGTCCGACCATGCCGGCGTCGCTGGACGACGTGGACGCGCTGATCGCGACGTTCGGACTGCTCGAGCGCGACCTCCGCGTCGCGACCGGCGACGACGAGACGGCCGCCCTCACCGCGCTCGCCGACGAGATCGGCCGCTGCCACAAGTTCAGCGAGGTTCCCGGGATGCTGGCGCGCGCGCTCGCCGACGGCGTGTCCCTGGAAGGCGCCGGCGAGGGGCTCTCCGTGGGAGGCTCGACGCTCTTCCTGCGCTCGCAGACCGGCAACCCGATGGACGTGCACATCAACACCGGCGCCAACACGCGGCGCTATCTGCTGCGGCAGCCGGAGCTGTCCCTGCGCACGAAGCTGCGCGCGCTGCTGGTGTGGAACACGGGGCCGGAAGTGCTCATGGCCCAGCGCATGCTGGCCCCGGACCTGCAGCCCGAGCCCGAGCGCGTGGCGGCGCTGCCGCCCCGCACGCAGGACGAGTTGTTGGCCGACATCGAGGCGCTCATCGCGCGCCTGCCGGTGGGCGAGCGGCTGCCGAAGGCGAACCTCGCGACGTGGCGCTCGACCGACGAGGTCAAGCAGGCCGCCGCGCTGGCCCAGCAGTATGCCAACGCCGGTTACGCGCCCGAGGCGCTGATCGCCCTGCTCGGCAGGATCGCGTGCCGCGACAACTTCACCGAGATGCACGCGCTCAAGCATCACCAGGCGACCTACGAGGAGTTCCACGCCACGCGGCCGTCGCTGCGCTGGCGCCACCTGGTGGCCGCGGTGCAGGCGGCGGCCATCTCGCACGGACGCATCCAGGACGTCTACGAGCACGCCGCCGAGGTCATGGGCTTTTGAACGTGGGGGCCCCGAAATGGCCCCCACTCCCCCCGGGCCTTCGGAGCGGCCCGGCCAAGCCGGCCCGCTCCTCTAAGGGGGCCGAGGTGATGTGTTTGGCGTGAGGAGGCAGAGATGAGCAAGAGCCCGTATGGGTACCCGTGGGCGGACTGGCTGGCGCGCGAAGACCCGCAGTACGCCGCCGCGCGACAGCCGGTGAGCGAGCTGTCGGTCGGCGAAGGCAAGGAGCTGTCGATCAAGCACCGCGAGATGGTCATCATCGGGATCCTGGCGTTTCGCGGGCGAGAGGACGGCGTCGTCGCCCACATGCGCCGGGCCGTCGAGCACGGCGCCACGAAGCGCGAGCTGCTGGAGGCGATCCAGGCGGCGGCGGTGCCGGGCGGCGGGCCGACCCTCAGCGCCGGCGTGAAAAGCATCATGCAGCTCGAGGTCGAGGGCGCGTTCAAGCGGAGCTGACCCGGACCGCATGATCACCGACTCCGCCCGCGCGGCGACCAGCCCGCTCGATGTCGCCCGCGCGCTGGCGCCGCGCATCCGCGAGCGGGCCGACGAGATCGAGGCCGCGCGGCAGCTGCCGCGCGATCTCGTGCTCGAGATCGCCAACGCGAAGCTGTTCAAGGTCGCGATCTCCGAGGCCGAGGGCGGCCTGGGCGCCGACATCCTCACGACCCTGCGCGTGATCGAGGAAGTGGCCCGGGCCGACGGCTCGACGGGCTGGTGCCTGGCCATGGGCATCAACAGCTTCCGCCAGAGCGCTCAATTCGCGCCGGAGGTCCGCCGCACGCTCTTCCACAGCGATCCGATCGGCGTCTCGGCAGGCTCGGCGAACCCGCGCGGCCGGGCCGTCGCCGTGCCGGGCGGCTACCGCGTCACCGGGCACTGGTTCTTCGCCAGCGGCTGCATGCATTCGTTCCTGCTCCACGGCGCCTGCAAGGTCTTCGACGGTGATGTGCCCCGGCGGCGGCCCAACGGCGATCAGGATGTGCGCATCGCCTACTTCCATCCGAAATCGCAGGTGCGCATCATCGACACCTGGAACGTCAGCGGGATGCGGGGGACGGGCAGCCACGACATCGAGGTCGAGGACCTGTTCGTGCCCGAGGAGCATACGTTCTCGGCGCTCGATCGGCGCGCGCGCGTCACCGGGCCGATGAACCGGATGCACGGCTTCGATCTCGCCGGCTGCGGCTTCTGCTGCGTCGGGCTCGGCGTGGCCCGCGCCGCCGTCGACGAGTTCGTCGAGCTCGCCCAGGTGAAGGTGCCGCGCTCGTCGTCGGAGCTGCTGCGCGACCGGCCGCTGGTGCAGGCGAGAATCGGCGAAGCCGAGGCGCTGCTGCGCTCCGGCCGGGCCTTGTTGTTCGACACCGTGCAGGCGATGTGGCAGACGGTGGTAGCGGGCGAGTTCGTCACGGAGCGACAGCGCTCGGATCTCCGCATGGCCATGACCCACGCCGCTCAGAGCGCAGCCCAGGCCACGCACATGGTCTGCGCGACGGCCGGCACCACGTCCATCTTCAACAGCAGCCCGCTCGAGCGCTACGCGCGCGACGCCGAGGTCGTCACCCGGCACAACCAGCTGCAGTTCGTGAACTACGAGGCGGTGGGGCGCACGATGCTCGGCCTCGAGTCGAACAGCCCGCTGTTCTAGCGTGCGCTTGCCGGCGCGCCTGTGCCCGAAGCCGCGCATCCTCTTCGTCGGCATCAACCCGAGCCTGACGTCGGCCCGTGTCGGTCATCACTTCGCGGGGCCCGGTAATCCCTTCTATCGCCTGCTCCACGCCGCGGGCTTCGTGTCCGAGCCGCTGACGTTTGCGGACGACGTTCGCCTTCCGGAGTTCGGGCTCGCGCTGACCAACATCGCGGAGCGCGCGACGCGCGAGGCCTCCGAGCTGACGGCGGCCGACTATGCGCGCGGTCGCAAACGGCTGGCCCGCACGATCGCGGGCATCGAGCCGGCCGTGGTGGCGTTTGTCGGGAGCACGGCGTACCGACAGTTCTTCGGTCCGTCCGCGAGCGCCGGGCCGGGGCGCAAGCCAGAGCGCATCGGCGGTGCCACCGTCTTCGTGGTGCCCAACCCCAGCGGCCGCAACGCCGCCTATCCGGGCTTCGGGGACAAGCTCGTGTGGTACCGACGCCTCAGGCGATGGACGGAACGTTCGTCGCAGCCCGGCAAAGCCGGGCCGCTCCTCTACAAACGCACCACGATCTTGCCGACCGACCGCGTGGGGGGCCCCGACATGGCCCCCCACACCCCCCAACGTTCGTCGCAGCCCGGCAATGCCGGGCCGCTCCTCTACAAACGCACCACGATCTTGCCGACCTGAGCGTCGGACTCCATGAACTTGATGGCCGACGGCAGGTCGTCGAAGCCGAAGATCCTGTCGACCAGCGGCCGCAGCCGACCGTCCTCGAAGTAAGGCAGGACGTCCTTGACGAAGCCGCGCACCGTCGCCGCGCGCTGCGCTGCCGTGCGGAGCCGGTTGCTCACGCCGAAGACCGTGAGGCGCTTGCTGTGCAGGGCTTCGAGATCCAGAGGGGCGCTCAGCACGCGATCCATGTGTCCCACCGTCGCCAGCCGCCCCTCGAAGGCCAGGCTCTTGATGCACTCGGCGAAGACGGAGCCGCCGACGTTGTTGACCACGAGGCTCACGCCCTTGCCGTCGGTGGCCTTCAGCACGGCGTCGTGGAAATCCGCGGCCCGCGTGCGGATGCCGACGTCGAGGCCGAGCTTCTCCAGCCGGGCGAGCTTGTCGGCAGAGCCGGAGGTGCCGATGACCCGCGCGCCCAGCACCTTGCCGGTCTGCAGGGCGGCGACGCCGACCCCCGACGACACGCCCGTCACGAGCAGCCACTGCCCGGCCGCGAGCTGGCCCTGGGCAACCAGCATGTCGTAGACGACGACGAAGACCAGCGGCGTGGCCGCCGCCTCTTCCCACGCGAGCGGGCCGGGCACCCGCATCGCCTCGCGCGCGTCCATCAGCGCGTACTCGGCGAAGCCGCCAGCGCAGCGTCCCATCACACGGTCGCCCGTCGACACGGCGGTGACGCCGTCGCCGAGCTTGACCACGTCCCCCGCGCATTCGCCGCCACCGGCTCTGGCCGGCGCGCCGGGCTTGCCGCCCAGCAGCTCGCCGCGGTTCAACGACGTGGCCCGGACCCGCACGAGAAGCTCGCCGGGCTTGGGCTCGGGCGTGGCGGTCTCGCGAAGCTCGACCCCGGTCCCGCCGGGACCGGGGGTGAGGAAGTAGGCCTTCATACTCGATCCTCCCGTGTGGCGCGATGTCCGTCGACCGGGAGCTTACTACGCGGTCGCGCGGCGTGGCCTGTCTCACCTGTTCGTGGTAACGTCCGGCGCCATGCTCCGAGCGGCGCCATGAAGGTCTCGTTCTTCGAAACCGTGCGCTATCGGGCCCCTCAGGCCCTGCCCTCCGAGTGGCCGGTGCCCTCCGGGGCGTACGACCGTGACGCCGGCGCCGAGGCGTACCGCGGCATGATCGAGCGGCTCGAGTACGTCGAGGAGTTGGGCTTCGACTGGGTGAGCGTGTCCGAGCATCACTACTCGCCCCGGATCCTGTCCCCGGCCCCGATGCTCTCGGCCGCGTTCATCGCCGCGCGGCTGAAGAAGATCACCATCGCCCTGCTCGGCCCCATCGTTCCCCAGAGCAATCCGGTGCGCGTGGCCGAGGAGCTGGCGATGCTCGACACCCTCGCCCAGGGCCGCCTGGTCGTCGGCCTCCTGCGCGGGACGACGAACGAGTACCTCACCTACGACCTCAACCCGGCGGAGGCGCGGGAGCGGACCGACGAAGGAATGGAGCTGATCCTCAAGGCGTGGACGGAGCCGCAGCCCTTCGGCTGGCAGGGGCGTCACTTCCAGTACCGCACCGTCTCCATCTGGCCACGCCCGTTGCAGCAGCCACATCCACCCACCTATGCGCTGGGAACGAGTCGCGAAGCCGGCGAGTTCGCCGCGCGCCACCACCTCGGCTACGGCGTCTCTTACGGACCGTTCGAGGTCATGGCGAAGGCCACGCGGTATTACCGCGAGCAGTGCGCGCGCTACGGCTGGGAGCCGGCGCCCGAGCAGATCGTCTATCGCGCGAACATGGTCCTGGCCGAGACCGACGACGAGGCGCACGCGACGCTGCGCGCGCAGCCGAACCAGGCGCCGTTCGCCATGCGGGCAGGCGTCCGCGACGCGTTCATGAAGCTGGATGCTCGCAACATCGCCGGCGAGGCGCGGGCGCCGATCGTGAGCGGCGCGCTGCCCACGACGTTCGTCGGCAGCCCGGATACCATCGTCGAGCAGGTCAGGCGCTGTCGCGACGTGGTCGGCGCCGGCGTCATCGATCTGTCTCTGCACCCGCCGGGGTCCGCTGAGCTGGAGCCCCTGATGCGATCGCTCGAGCTGTTCGGCAAGAAGGTGCTGCCGCGCATTCGCGGCATGTGAGGGCACCGGGATTGTTCAGCGACGGCTACGTCGAGGCGGACGGCTTCCGGATCCGCTACCTGGAGGCTGGCGACGGTGCGCCGTTGGTGCATCTGCACGGCGCGGGCGGGCCGCGCCTCACGCCGGCGCACGACCTGCTGTCCCGCCACTTCCGGGTGGTGCTCTTCGAGATGCCTGGGTTCGGTCAGTCGCCCGAGAACCTCCGGACGACCAGCATGCCCGAGCTGGCCTCGACGATGGCCCAGGCGATCGGCAACCTCGGGCTCGACACCTTCAACCTCATGGGCACCTCGTTCGGAGGCAAGACGGCGCTGTGGCTCGCGCTGCAGGCGCCGGAGCGGGTGCGCGCCCTCGTGCTGGAAGCCCCCGCAGCGATCCGTCAGGAAGGCGCCGCGTCGCCGGCCGGATCTCCCGAAGAGATCGCGCTCCGCCTGTACGCGCACCCCGAACGGCTCGGCGCAATCCTGCTGCCGGACGCGGCCACACGGGCCAAGACACAGCCACTGGTGCAGCGTCTGAGAGGTCCGGACCGTGACGCGGACCTCGAGGGCCGTCTGTCCGGGCTGGCCACGCCGACGCTCGTGCTGTTCGGCACCCTGGACCGCGTCATCGCGCCCGCCATGGGGCGCATCTACAAGGAGACGATGCCCAACTGCCACCTCGTGTTCGTCTACGACGCCGCGCACGCGATCAGCACCGATCGGCCCGAGGCGTTCGCCGATGTGGTGGCCGATTTCCTCGACCGTCACGAGGCGTTCGTCATCAGCCGTACGCCGACGGTGATCCACCCGTAGGCAAGGAGAGGGAGAGATGAGCTATAAGCCGATGTCCCTGGACCACGTCAACATCTTCGTGCGCAACGCCGAGCGGTCGCACCGATGGTATACGGAGGTCCTCGGCCTCCACACCCAGGATACGTTCAATCATTCCGGCACCGAGCGGCTGCGCGCGGCCTTCCTTGCGTGTGACCCCGGCCACGCGCACGACATCGCCCTCTTCGAGGTTGGAGACGACGCCGCCGGGCCGCAGAAGACCCAGGTGGGTCTGAACCACGTGGCCTGGCGGATGGCGAGCCTCGACGACCTCGCGGAGATCTATCGGCGCCTGAACGACCAGGGTGTGGCCGTTCGCGTCGCCGACCACACGGTTTCCATCGGCGTCTACTTCTCGGATCCCGACGGCAATGGGCTCGAGGTCTACTACGAGCTGCCGCGCAGCCAGTGGCACCAGGAGCGGCCGTTCTCCGGAGGCGGCGCGAAGGGACGGTTCCCGGGGCCCTGGGACGAGGCCCTGCGCCAGGCGACGCCGGCGCTCACCAACGTCTGATCGACGCGGGCCGCGCGGTATAGTACGAGCCCAGACCGGACCCGAGGAGAGCGCGATGGCCGACAGATCCTTCGCCCTGTTGACGGAAGCCATTCTGGAGCGCGATCAACCGCGCACGACTGATCTCTTCCATCAGATGGTGACGCGGGAGGGCCGCGCGCTGAGCGACGCCCTCGACGTGGTGACGAGGGCCGAGGCGCCGTTCGTGCAGGTGCCGAGCCACATCAACGTGCGCGACGGCCAGATCACGCTGATCAACAACGACCACACGATTCTCGGCCTCCGGGCCGCCCTGAATCTGGCGCCGTTCCTGCCCGAGCGCTATCGGCTGCTGCCGCTCTTGCAGGGTGTCTGGTACATCCCGGCCGGGCTCGACATCTGGAACCAGCTGCTCGGCAAGTATCCCGGCCGCTACGCCACGATGAAAGGCATGAACGTGCCGCCGCCGAGCTACGGTCCGGTCGTGTGGCACCAGGAGCAGGCGCCGATCACGGAAGAGGGCACCGTCGAGGAGCGGCTGCACGCGCACATGATCGCGACGATGAGCGGCGACGTGCGGCGAGCCTACGGCCTCTTCCTGGGTCTGGCCGCCGACGCGCGCGTCCGCCCGCGGCTGCGCGATCACCTGATCTTCCTGGGCCTGATCGACGTGCAAGACACGATCATCGGGCGGAAGGCGCGCAACACGGGTCACAAGGCGCTGCGGGCGCGTGCCGTGACCGACCTCGCCGAGTTCATCGGGTGGGACCGGTCCCACGGCGTCTATTACATCGGCGTCCCCGACATGGCCGTCGGCCCGCTCTACTACTCACTCTACGACGCGGCCTGCGTGACGGTCGCCAGCGAGCTGCCCGACGCCGGAAAGAATCTCGCGCAGACGAATCACACGCCGCTCACTCCGGGCGAGGTCGAGGAGATGGTCCGGCTGCTCATGGAGGCGGACGGGCCGACCATCTGGGCCCTGCTCACCACGCATCTACGCAACGGCCGGTCGATCCGAAGCCTGGGCGACACCATCCAGATCGGCGCCGCCGAGCTGATTCTAAGGACGACGGTGCCCAAGCAGTTCACGGACGGTCAACATCCGTTCGACTACTGCAACACGGCGAACGACTGGCTGCGCACGAGCGAGAGCCCCTACCGGCCGCGCGTGCTGTACCTCATGGCCAACTTCGTGAACGACGCGGCCCGCTCCAACAAGCTGGTGACACCGGTGCTCGAGCGCGAGTGCGCCGGATTCGACGCCTCGGGACGGACACCGTCCGCGCTGCTGGACGAGCTGGACGAGGCCATTCTCGCCTACGACATCCCGCGCGCCACCGCGCTGGCCAGCGCCTATCTGAAATCGGGCGCGGATCGCAACGCGTACCAGGCGTCGGTCGCCGTCACGGCGTGCAAGTTCCAGGACGACCCGCACAACCAGAAGATCACCCATTCCAGCCTCGAGGAATACGGCCACAACTCCACCCACCTGCGGGATCGCCTGCTGATCGCCACGGTGCGGCTGCTCGCGGGCTGGCCGAAGATGCCGGGCGAGCGCGAGTGCTACGCCCGCTTCATGAAGGAATGGATTGCCAATGCTTGAACCGTCTCTGGTAATCCGTGAGCATCGCTGATTGTCCCGTCGTCTTCCAGTAAACCAACCCGGAAAGAAGCTCTAACCCGAGCCCCACGTGGAAGCGCATCCGGCCTTCGTTCGTCATCAACGGATTCGAGCCATATCCCGAGCAAAACTCCGATTCGGAACCGGGGACGCTGTCAAAAACCCACATCTTGAGTTTGACGAAGTCGGATAGTGCGTCCCAGGAACGCGCATGTTCGAAATCAAGGAGACACCGAAAACGCCCAGCAGCAACGAGAGTGTTTGGAAGATAGAGATCGCGATGCACCAGAGAAGGACGTACCTCACGAGAAACCGCTCGTACGATCGAGAGGATCGCCCCTTCAGCTGACTCAATGCTTTGGGGAGACAGCAACTCTGCTTGCAGATGATTGTTCTTCAGACGTTCAAGCCGCGATTCGACTACCGAAGTCCAGGTCTCCTCTCGTCTTGAAGACGCCAGGTCTTCGGAAAAATAACCCGAGTTGATCGAGTGAAGCCGAGCTACCGCTTGACCAAAGTCCCGAAAGAATGTCGCTCTCTGGAGCTCAGACATCCCCGCGATAGCGACCTCGCCATCCTGCCCCGTCAGGAACTCTTGAATTAACCAGGGACGCCCCGCAAAGGAAGCTGTTCCTTCGGAGAAGTAGAGCAGCTTTGGCGCAGGGATCTGGTGTTTTGCAGCCAATTCCAACACCTGGCGCAGAGACTTCATCTTGCCCAGCTGCTCACTTCGCAACGCGATCTTCAGCAAGAGGTTGATTTTCGAGCTCGTCTCAAGAATGAAAGATTGATGACCATGTCCTTTGATCAGCGGACGGAATTGAGTCATGTCGCCAAAGGCAGGAAGCGCCCGCTTGAGTTCTTCCTCGATCTCAGTCCGTCTCACGTCAAGCGACATTACCCTGGCTGGAGCTTCGCGACGCCGGAGCGCGCGCAGTCCTCGTCCAAAAGAGCCCGCTCACGGCTGCTAGGGGAGCGGCGGCGTGCTCGCGGGCGGACGCCGGTGGCGTGTGGCCTGCTCGTACGCGTACACGATCTTGATCAGCGTCGGCTCGCTCCACGCCCGGCCGAAGACTTGAAGGCCGACCGGCAGGGTGCCGTGCACGAAGCCCATCGGCACCGTGATCGCCGGAAAGCCCGTCGGCGGTGACAGCCGGGGGCTGTTGTTGCCATGAGGTGTGTTCAGGTCGCCGATCAGGCGCGGCGGGAACGCCCACGTCGGATAGACGAGCGCGTCGACCCTGGCGTCGTCCATTGCCTTCTGCACGGCATCGCGCAGCCGCCGCGTATTCTCGGCGGCCTGGATGCACCACTGGTTCTCGGCCAGCGGGGGCTCGGCCTGCCGGTCGATCAGCCGCTTTTCGATCGAGGGATGGAACTTCGTGGACTTGATGATCTCCTCGAGGCTCTTCACCGGTGCCGAGGGACCGAGCCGGGCCAGGTACTCGTTGATGTCGAACTTGAAGCGGCGGCAGAAGAGCGTCGCCGGGGGAATGTCGTCGATCTCGGCGACGCGGAAGGTATCGACGACCTGGGCCCCCTGCCGCTGCAGGTCGATCAGAGCCTGCTCCATGCGCTTCATCACCTCGGGATCGGTGTTCTGCGGCGTGAATAGCTGACGGACGACGCCGAGCCGCACGCCCTGCAGGCCGTCCTTGACGAGAGACTTCATGTAACTGTCCGGCCGCTTGCCCTGGCTGGCCGCCGTGACCGGATCGGCCGGGTCGTACCCGGCGATCACGTCGAAGATGGCCACGGCATCGGTCACCGTCCGCGCCATGGGCCCGCCGATGTCCTTGTCGAGGAACAGCGGGACGATCCCGTCGCGACTGGTGAGCCCCATCGTCGAGCGGATGCCGACCAGACTCGTGTGAGAGGCCGGCCCGCGGATGGAGTTGCCCGTGTCGGTGCCCAGCCCGACCGTGCCGAAGTTCGCCGCCACCGCCGCGGCGGTCCCGCCGCTCGAGCCCGCGGTGACGCGTTCGAGCGCGTAGGGATTCCTCGTGTAACCGGGCAGCAGAGAGCCGACCGTCTCGAACGGGTCGAAGGCGAACTCCGCCATGTTGGTCTTCACGAGCATGATGGCGCCCGCCTCCCGCAGCTTGCGGACCTGGAAGGCGTCCCGCGGAGGAATCGATCCCTTCAGAGAGAGCGACCCGGCCGAGGTCGGCATGTCCACCGTGTCGTAGTTGTCCTTCACGATGATCGGCACGCAGTGCAGCGGCCCGGTCGGGCCGGACTGGGCGTACTTCACGTCGAGCGCGGCGGCGGTCTTGAGCGCGTCGGTGTTGATGGCGACGATCGCGTTCAGGGCCGGGCCCTTCTTGTCGTACGCCTCGATGCGGTCGAGGTACATCTGCACCAGCGCCCGACAGGTCAGCGTGCGGGCCTTCAGGGCCGCCTGGATGTCGGCGATGGTCGCCTCCTCGGTTCGGAAGAGCTGGAAGGCGCTGGCGTGCGCCGCCAGGAGGAGTCCCGAGGCCAGAACGAGCAGCGGAGCGATCAGCCGTAGCCGCGCGTGGGTCATACAGACTCCTTCAGCACGTCGTGGACGGCCGCCCTGATGTCGTCCCGGCTCGGCAGCGCGGCCTTTTCGAGCGGCGGGCTGTAGGGCACGGGGACCGGCATCGCGCAGACCCGTCGCACCGGAGCTTTCAGCGCGCGAAACGTGTCGGGGTCCTCGACCATCAGCGCGGCGATCTCCGCGGCCGCCGAGCACGTCGCCGGCGCCTCGTCCACGATCACGACGCGGCCCGTCTTCTGCACCGAGGCGCGCAGCGTCTCGACGTCCATCGGGACGAGCGTCCGCGGATCGAGCACCTCGATCGAGACGCCCTCGCGCGCCAGCTCGTCGGCCACCGCGAGCGACTCCTGGACATAGTAGGCGAGGGCCACGATGGTCACGTCCGTCCCCGTCCGCTTCACGTCCGCCACGCCGAGCGGCACGAGATGGTCGCCGTCGGGCACGGGGCCCGTCAGCGTCGCGAGCCGGCTACACTCGAACGAAACGACGGGATTGTTGTCGCGGATGGCGCTCTTGAGCAGCCCCTTGGCGTCCGCCGGCGTCGACGGCAGGACGATCTTGAGCCCGGCGAGGTGCATCCACATCGAATAAGGGCTCTGCGAGTGCTGGGCGGCGAGCCCGATGCCGCCGCCGGTCGAGCAGCGATACGTCACGGGGAAGTCGGCCTGGCCGCCGAACATGTAGCGGATCTTGCTCGCCTGGTTGACGACCTGATCCATCGCCACGAACGAGAACGTCACCATCCGCCAGTTGACGATGGGGCGCACGCCGCAGCCGGCCGCGCCGAGGCCCATGCCGGTCAGCACCGCCTCGGAGATCGGCGTGAAGCGCACTCGCGACGCGCCGAACTCCTTGATGGGGTCGCCGGTGAAGTCCGTCCCCATGGTGATGACCCGCGGGTCGCGCCGCATTTCCTCGGCCACGGCCTCCTCGAGCGCTTTCTGAAACGTGATCTCGCGCATGGCTGTTACCTCGCGAACATGTCGGCCATCAGGTCTTTGGGGTCGGGGAAGGGACTGGCCTCCGCGAAGGCGACGGCCTCGTCGAGCTCGGCGCCGACCCGGTCGCGGATGGCTCGAAGCTCGTCCGGTGAGAGCAGGGCCCGGCCGACCATGTGCTGCTCCAGGCGGGCGATGGGGTCGCCCGCCTTCCACGACGCGATCTCCTCGGCGGGGCGCGTCTCCGGGGGCCGGGCGGCGCGCATGGCGTGAAAGTGCCAGCGGTAGGTCTTGCACTCGAGCAGACTCGGCCCGTCGCCGCGCCGGGCGCGCGTCACGGCGTCCGCGGTGGCCGCGTGGACCGCGAGCACGTCGTTGCCATCGACTCCGACGCCCGGCATGTCGTACGGAGCCGCGTGGGCCGCGATGTCGACGCGCGGGTGCTGGACGCCGACGGGATTGTTCGCCGCGTACTGATTGTTCTCACAGACGAACACGATCGGAAGCTTCCAGAGCGAGGCGATGTTCAACGACTCGTGGAACTCGCCCTCGGCGGCGGCGCCGTCGCCGAAGAAGCACACCGTCACGGCGCCCTTACCCTCGAGCTGACCGGCGAGCGCGGCGCCGCACGCGATGGGCAGCCCGCCGCCCACGATGCCGTTGGCGCCCAGCATGCCCACCGCGAAGTCGGCGATGTGCATGGAGCCGCCCTTGCCCTTGCAGTAGCCGTCGACGCGGCCGAACAGCTCGGCCATCATCCGGCGGATGTCGGCGCCCTTGGCGATGCAGTGCCCGTGGCCCCGGTGCGTGCTCGTCACGCGATCCGTCACCGACAGTTGGGCGGAGACTCCCACCGCCACGGCCTCCTGGCCCACATAGGGATGCACCGTGCCGTAGATCTTGCCGGCGAGCCGCAGCTGGATGGCCCGCTCGTCGAACTCCCGGATCAGGATCATGGTGCGCAGCATCTGCACGAGCCGGGCTTTGTCGAGTGTCATCACTCGGCCGTCGTCCCGCCGTCGATGACCAGCTCGCTGCCCGTCACGTAGGACGCTTCGTCCGAGGCGAGGTACAGGACGCCGTAGGCCACCTCGTCCGCCGTGCCGACGCGTCCCATGGGCAGACGGCGTAGACGCTGCTCCCAGGCCGCACGGTTGTCCAGCATGTCCTTGATCATGTCGGTCGCGATCGGTCCGGGGTGAACGGAGTTACAGCGGATGTGGTCGTTGGCGTGCTGGATGGCCGTCGCCTTGGTGAACAGCCGCACGGCGCCCTTGGTGGCGGTGTACGCCGCCGTCTCTCCCGGACTGCCGACCAGGCCGGCCGTGGACGAGATGTTGACGATGGAGCCGCCGCCGGCCTGCCGCATGGCCGGGATCGCACACTTCGTACCCAGGAAGACGCCTTTGACGTTGACCGCCATGATGCGGTCCCAGTCGGCTTCGCTCGTGTCCTCGATCTTCGCGCGCAACAGGATGCCGGCGTTGTTGACCAGCACGTCGAGCTTGCCGTACGTCTGCACCGCCGTGGCCACGGCCGCTCGCCAGTCCAGTTCCTGGGTGACGTTCAGGTGCACATAGGTCGCCTGGCCCCCTGAGGCCCGGATCGCCGTCTCGACCTTCTTGCCCTCGTCATCGAGGACGTCCCCGAACACGACGGCCGCGCCCTCTCGGACGAACAGCTGGGTCTCGGCGGCCCCCTGCCCGCGCGCGCCGCCGCTGATCAGTGCGACCTTGCCTGCGAGTCTGCCCATGGGTGTCTCCTCCCGCTCAGCGATGCCAGACCCTAGCCGGCGCGCCTCACGCGGTCAAGGCGTCGTCGTTCCGACACGCCCTCCGGCGCCGGTGTATTCTCCAGCGCGGGAAGGAGTAGGCCATGATTCTCGAGCGCTTCAAGGTACCCCAGAAGGATCAGGTCCTGGTCTCGGAAGGCGCGCTGCGCCGCACGGTGACCCAGATCTTCGAGAAGCTCGGCGTGAGCGCGGACGATGCCGCGGACGCGGCGGACGTGCTGACGATGACCGACCTGCGCGGCGTCGAGACGCACGGCGTGTCCAACATGCTCCGCGCGTACGTGCGCGACTACAGGGCCGGCAAGCTCGACCCGCGGCCCGGCTGGCGGATCGTCCGCGAGTCGCCCGGGACGGCGGTGATCGACGCCGAGCGGCGGCTCGGCATCATCGTCGGACCGAAGGCGATGCGGCTGGCCATCGACAAGGCGCGCACCGTCGGCGTCGGCGTGGTCACCGTGTACAACAGCGGCCACTTCGGCGCGATCGGCCACTTCGCGATGCAGGCCGCGCAGCAGAACATGGTCGGCGTCTGCTTCACCGGCGCGGGCCTGAGCGTCGTGCCGACGTTCGCGGCGAAGCCGATGCTGGGCACCAACCCGATCGCCGTGGCCGCGCCCGCGCGCCGCGAGGCGCCGATGCTCTTCGACGCCGCGACCTCGGCGATCGCCGGCAACAAGATCCGCCTGGCCATCCGGCTGGGCTCGCCGCTGCTGCCCGGCTGGGTCACGGACAAGGAGGGCAACCCGATCACGGAAGAGAAGCCCGTCTTCGACCGCGACGAGTATCACCAGCTGCCGCTCGGCGGCACGCGCGAGCAGGGCTCGCACAAGGGCTACGGCTTCGCCCTCATGGCCGAGGTCCTCTCCACGGTGCTGGCCGGCGCGCTGCCCACGATGCTCGCCCCCGGCGGCGGATCGAAGAACCACTTCGCGGCGTACAACATCGAGGCGTTCACCGACCTCGAGCAGTTCAAGGACACGATGGACCGGATGCTCGAGACGCTCCGCACGGCGCCGCCGGCGCCAGGGCAGGAGCGCGTCCTCTATCCCGGGCTGTCGGAGGCCGAGGAGCTGCAGAAGCGCCGCGCCAAGGGCATCCCGCTGCACAAGGAAGTGCTCCAGTGGTTCGGCGAGTGTACGCGCGAGCTCGGGATCGCGCCGCTGGCGTCCATCAGCTGAGCCGGCGGTGGACCTGACCGGGCGCGCGGCGCTGGTCACGGGAGGCTCGGGCGACCTCGGCCGCGCGATCGCCATCGCGCTGGCCGAGGCCGGCGCCGACGTGGCCGTCACCTGGGTCGGCTTTCGCGAGGGCGCGATCGAGACGTGTCGTCAGGTCGAAAAGCGCGGGCGGCGCACGGCCATGGTCCAGCTCGACCAGCGGGACGCGGCCGCGATCGCGCCGGTCGTCGACACGGCCGCGGCCGAGCTCGGCCGGCTCGACGTCCTCGTCAACAACGCGGGCTGGAACATCGGCGTTCCGTTCCGAGACCTCGAGGGCCTCACCGCCGATCTCTGGGACCACATCAACGAGGTCAACCTCCGCGGACCGTTTCTGCTGGCGCGGGCCGCCGCGCGTCATCTTCGCGCGCGGGGCGCCGGGCGAATCGTGAACGTCGCGTCGGTGGCCGGCCTGCGTCCGGCCGGCAGCAGCATCGCCTACGCCGTCAGCAAGGCCGGGCTGATTCACCTCACGCGGTGCCTGGCCGTGGCGCTCGCTCCCGAGGTGACCGCGAACTGCGTGGCGCCCGGGCTGATGGAGGGCACGCGCATGGCGAAGCGGCTCCCCGCCGAGGTGGTGGAGAGCACGCGCCGGCTCGCCGTGCTCCAGCGCGCCACCGCCGTCGATGACGTCGCGGCCCAGGTGGTCGCCTTCTGCCGCGCCGACAGCGTCACCGGCCAGGTCCTCAACATCGACGGCGGCGTGCACTTCCACTGATCGCCCGGGGGAGCCTGGACTTGCCGGGGGAATATCACGATAATCGGGCCCCCGACGGGCCGGGACCAGCGACGAGGCTCGTCGAGGATCAAAGGGGGAAGGGTCATGACGCAGCTTTGGCGCACGCCGCGGAGAGGCACGCTCCGATCCCGACTCACCATCGCGCTGCTGGTGGCGCTGCTCACGGCCCTGGTCGCCGCGGGAGCGCTGGCGCAGGGCAAGAGCGCGCTGATCGGCAAGCTGGAAGGTCCGGAGGTCGTCGCCGACCCCACGAAATTCCCCAAGACGTTCAAGGAAGCGCCGCAGCTGGCGGAGCAGGTGAAGGCCGGCAAGCTCCCACCGGTGGCCGAGCGCATCGGGCAGGATCCGCTGGTCATCAAGCCGCTGCACGAAGTCGGCCGGTACGGCGGCACGTGGCGTGGCGGCTTCACCGGCCCGGCCGACTTCTGGAACGGCTTCCGCTGCTGCTCGGGACCGGACCATCTGATGTTCTGGGACTACACGGGCGACAAGGTCATGCCGAACCTCGCCCGAAGCCTCGAGATGCA
>QHRU01000058.1 GCA_003220225.1 Candidatus Rokuibacteriota bacterium | reverse complement strand
CAGGACTGGTTCCACTGTTTCAGTCCCCTTCCCGGGTAGTGCGTCCTCGTTCGGTGCAAGTTCTCACGCGTCAATGAATTGATGCGACGAGCACTTCGATACTACCGACGTGTATTCGTGCGCCGACGGGAGGGGACGGAAACTCATTCGATGCAACTGCTTGTAACTCAAGTGGTGGCCCCAACGGGATTCGAACCCGTGTTTCAGCCTTGAGAGGGCCGTGTCCTGGGCCTCTAGACGATGGGGCCGGCCAATCGACGGTGAGTGGCTGGGGGAGGAGGGCTCGAACCCCCATTACCGGGGCCAGAACCCGGCGTCCTACCATTAGACGATCCCCCAGGATCACCGCAACGACGCACGATTAGACCACAGGGCTACAGAGCGGTCAACGCACGGCGATCTTGAGCGCGCGGCTGGCGCGGAACTTCGGCACGCGCGCGCCGGGGATCGTGATGGCCGTGCCGTTGCGCGGATGGCGGCCGTTGCGGGTGGCGCGGCGGGCGACCACAAAGGTGCCGAAGCCGGAGATGGTGACGGACTTGCCCTGGCGCAGCGACTCGCGCACGCCGCCGACGAAGGCGGCGAAGGCGCGATCGGCGGAGGCGCGGGAGCCGCCGGCGGTCTTCGCGAGAATCGAGACGAGCTCGGCCTTGGTCACGCTGACGTCACGCTGAGGCCAGGACAATATCACGAAGCGGCGGCCGCCATCAGGCGCCACACCGCTTCCTCGAACGCCATCGGCGAGAACGGCTTCTCGACCACCGGCACCTCGGCGCCGTCGATGAAGGCGCGCGCGCGGTCGCCCGCGGTGTCGCCGGTGATGAAGATGAAGCGGCTCCGCAGCGCGGGATCGTGGGCGAGGGCGTGCTCGTAGAACTCCTGGCCGTCGCCGTCGGGCATGCGGATGTCGGACACGATCAGGTCGTAGCGGTTGCGGCGTACGCTGTCGAGGCCGGCGCGGCCGCCGAGGGCCGCTTCCACGCGCCAGCCGCTCTCGCCGAGCAGCGTCACGACCAGGTCGAGCACGCTCGGCTCGTCCTCGACCACGAGCGCCACCTTGCCGACACCGTGGTAGACGCGACGCTCGCGCGCCGCCCGGTCCCGGACCGGCGCCTGGGTGATCGGCAGCTCGAGGGTGAAGGTCGTCTCGCGGGGCCGGCTCTCGACGCTCAGCCGGCCGCCGTGCTCCTGCACGATGCCGTACGACACGGAGAGCCCGAGGCCGGTTCCCATGCCCACCGTCTTCGTCGTGTAGAACGGCTCGAACACGCGCGGCAGCGCGTCGGGCGGGATGCCGGGACCGTCGTCGACGATCTGCGCGAGGATGGCGCGGCCGTCGGGCCGTAGCCGCGCGCGCAGCACGATGCGGCCGCTCGGCATGGCGTCAAGGATCGCCTGCTCGGCGTTGAGCAGCAGGTTCAGGAACACCTGCTCGAGCTGCTGCGCGTCGCCGTTGATGACGGGCAGCGCGTCGGGGAAGTCGCGCTCGACCACGATCCCGGAGAGCGTCAGGTGGTTGAGCCGCAGCGCGAGCGTCTGCTCCATCACCTGGCGCACGTCCACCGAGGCGCGCTCGGGCGGGCGCTGGCGCGCGAAGTAGAGCAGGTTGCGCACGATCTTTGCCATGCGGTCGCCCTGCGAGACCATGAGCTCGAGGGGACGCTTGAGCGTCGGCGGCACGTCGCGCGAGAGCAGCAGCTGGCCGTAGCCGATGATGACGCTGAGCGGGTTGTTCAGCTCGTGGGCCACGCCGGACACGAGCTGGCCGAGCGCGGACATCTTGGCCGCCTGCACCAGCTGCGCCTGCGTCTCGCGCAGCCGCGCCAGGCTCTCCTGCGCGGTGGCGTAGAGCCGGGCGTTCTCCAGCGCGAGCGCCGTCTGGTCGGCGACGGCCTGGAGCGCCTGCAGCTCGTCGGCGGAGAACTCGCGGCCCACGCTATCGCCCAGCGAGAGCGCGCCCACGATGCTGTCGCGGGTGAGCAGCGGGACGCCGACCACCGCGCAGCCGCCGATCGCCACCAGCCGCCGGCGCAGCTCCGGCGACAGGCTCACGCGCGGCTCGCGCAGCACGTCAGGCGTCGTCACGATCTTGCGCTCGGTCACCGCCCAGCCCACGACGCCCTCGCCGGGCGTCATGTCCACGCCCCGCAAGACGCCGGCGTCGCCGCCGTGGGCGGCGAGCTGGCGCAGCCCACCGGTCTCCGGATCGTAACGATAGAGGGCGGCGCCGCGGCTGGCGAGGAGGTCGACGAGGCCGTGGGTGACCAGCTCCGCGATCCGCTCGGCGTCCAGAGTGCCCGTCAGCTCGCGGGCGATGCGCGCGAGCGTCTCGGCCACGTCCCGCCGGCGCTGCGCCTCGCGGTAGAGCTGCGCGTTGCGCACGGCCACGCTCGCCTGTCCCAGGAACATGTCGATGACATCGACGGCGTCGTCGGGCACCCGGATGGGCGCCGAGTGCAGGAGCGCCACGATGGCCAGCAGCTCGTCGCCGGAGACGATCGGGTACGCCATGTACGAGGTGAGACCCCACCGCGCGAGCCACTCGCCGTCCATGATGCGCGGATCGCCCATGATGTCGTCGATCACGACCCGCTCGCGGTGGCGCGCCACCCAGCCGGAGGCGCCCATCTCGTAGGGCGCGGTCCGGCGTGGCGAGTCGCCCGCGATCGCGGGGTCGCTGCTGCTCGCCAGCGTCAGCGTGCGCGCCGCCTCGTCGGCCAGCCAGAAGGCGACGAAGCGCACGCCGACGAGCGACGCCGCGGACTCCGAGATCGTCCGCAGCAGCTCGTCCAGCTCCAGCGCGCTCGACAGCCGCTGGTTGACGGTGGCCAGCGCGCGGATGCGCTCGGCCTGCACGCGCTCGGTCTGGTAGAGGCTGGCGTTGCGCAGGGCGATGCCGGCCTGCGCGGCGAGCAGGCGCAGAGCCTCCTGCTCCTCGGCGTCGGGCAGGCCCTCGGGGAGCACGTAATCGAGCACGCCGACGAACGTGTCGCCCACGGCGATCGGCACGCCGTAGTACGTGCCCTTCGGCCGCTTCTGCCACCACGCGGGCGCCAGCGTGCGCGGGTGCGTGATCGGCTGCGGGACGAGCACGGGCGTCTGCGCCTCGAAGACGACGCCAGGCAGCCCGGCGTTGGCCGGGCGCTCGATCGGCAGCCCCTGCCACTCGGCGCCGGAGAGCGCCTCGGCGCGCAGCACGCCCCGCGCCGCGTCGTAGAGGTGCACGGCACCGAGGGCGCCGGGACGCATGCCGGCCACCGCCTGCGTGATGCGGCGCATGACGTCGGCCGAGTCGAGCGAGCCGGTGATGGACTGGCTGACGGCGACGAGGTCGCGCAGCCGCGCGGCGCGGTGCACGGCCTCGCCGTACATCCGCGCGTGCTGCATGGCGATCGCCGCGCGCGCGGCGAACGAGGTCACCAGCGCACGGTTCTCGTCCTTCGACAGGCTCTCGTCGCGCGAGCGCACGACCAGCACGCCGAGCAGGTCGTCGTTGCCGGCCAGGATGGGCACGGACATCATGCGCACGATGCCGGTCTCGCGCGCCCAGTCCGAGGACAGGGCTCGCGGGTCGCCGGCCACGTCGGCGACGTAGATCGTGGTCTTCGTCTCGGCCACGCGGCCCACGACGCCCTCGCCCAGGGGCACCGCGCGCGGCATGCGCACCTCGGGCAGCCCCGGCTCCACGCTGGAGGCCGACAGCCGTACCACGCGCTCGGCGGGATCCGCGGTCCACAGCTGCACCATGGGTGCGTCGAGCAGCCGCGCGGCGGCCTGGGCGATGCGCCGCAGCACGTCGTCGACGACGAGCGACTCCGTCACGAGCTGCTCGAGGTCGGTCAGCTCGCGCAGGCGGTCGGCGCGGCGCGTGGCGTCGGCGTAGACGCGCGCGTTGTCGATGGCGAGCGCGGCGTGCTCGGCCAGGAGCTGCAGCGCCGCCATGTCCTCCTCGCTCAGCGTGCGCACCGTCCAGTAGTGGACGACGAGCGCTCCGTGCACGCGCCCCTTGCTGCGCAGCGGCGCTGCGCCGACGGCCCGGAAGCCCTCGCGCTCGACCTGGGTGCGACGCTCGGCGACGAGCCACGTCTCCGGGTCGTGCAGGATATCCGGCGTCGTCACGGCCGTGCCGTTGAGGATCGCGCGGCTCATGGGGCCGCCGCCCACGGGAACGGAGCCCGCGCTCGCGTACTGGTCGGAGAGACGGCCGGCCGCGCGCAGCACGGTGAAGGTGGAGGCGTGACCGTCCCAGGCCACCACCAGCGCGGCGTCGGCGGCCATCACCTCGAGCGCGCGGTTCACGATCGTGTCGAGCGTCTCGTTGAGATCGAGGGAGGACGTCAGCGATTGGCCGATCGACTCCAGCGCGCGCACGAACATCGCGCGGCGCCGGCGCTCGGTGACCACGGTGTGAAAGCCGATGACGCCGCCGATGGCGCCGCCAGCGTCACGCCAGGGCACGTAGCGCGCGGCGATCCAGCCGCCCCGCGTGTCCCCGGCGAACTCGTAGCGGATGTCGCCGGTCGTGGAGGGCTCGCCGGCGAGCGCCCTGGAGAGATGCGAGGCCACGTCGACGTCACGCAGGAAGTCGAGCACCTCGGCCGCGGGCTGGCCCAGCGCGGCGTCGCGCGCGACCCCGGTCAGATGCTCCATCACGCCGTTCCATGCCACCACGGTCAGCGCGGAATCGGTCACGACGACCGCGTCTTCGAGGCCCTCGATCAGGCTCGCGCCCAGCGGATCCAAGCCCGGTCAGTATAGCAATCCTCGCCGGGGGCGTGGCCACTGGCATCCCCCTTGCTAAATATGGCCTGCACTAGGATTCCGATGGGGCTCAGGGGTGTTCGCATCCTCGTGATCGAAGACGCCCAAGACATCCGCGAGGTTTTCACGCTTCTCCTCCGGGCCGAGGGCGCCGACGTCGCATCTGCGGCCAACCGGCGGGACGCGACCGACCTCTTCGCCGCGCAGCGGTTCGACGTGGTGCTGAGCGACCTCGGGCTGCCCGACATCCCTGGAGACGTGCTGATTCGCGAGCTTCGGGCCCGGTCGGCCCGCGCGACGCGCGTCGTGGTCGTGACCGGCTACGGTGAGCCGTTCCTGGCGCGGGCGCGCCAGGCGGGGGCCGACGTCGTTTTTACAAAGCCCGTGGAGTGGTCGCGCATCCTGGAGTATCTCGAGCATCCGGACTTCGCGGCATCCGCATAGCCGTCGCGGCGCCCGGGCAAGCCGCCGCGGCGCGATGTGCCATAATCCCGGGCGATGCGCCTCGATCCCTCCACGCTGGTCCTGGCAGGACTTGCCCTCGTGTTCGCGGTGGTCGCGTACTTCAAGGACCCGTCGCTCCCGCTGATCGGCGCGCGCAACGGTCTCTCGATGCTCGGCTTCGTGCTGCCGCGACTGGTCCCGGCGCTGCTGCTGGCCGGCCTCTTCCAGGTCGTCGTCCCGCAAGAAATCGTCTCGCGCTACTTCGGCCGCGAGGCGGGCGTGAAGGGTCTCGTGATGGCCATGATGGCCGGCGTCATCACGCCCGGCGGGCCGATGGTGAGCGTGCCGTTTCTCGTGGCCCTGGCGAACTCCGGCGCGGCGCTGCCCGCGCTGGTCACCTACATGACCGCGTGGTCGCTCTTCGGGCTGCAGCGCATCATCGCGTGGGAGGCGCCGCTCATGGGGTGGAAGTTCGTATGGGTGCGCGTGATCCCGAGCCTCGCCTTCCCCGTCGTCGCCGGCTGGCTGGTCGCGACCTTCCATCACGAGTAGGCCGGTGGGCTTCAGCGACCTGCGCGAGCTCGTCGCGCACCTCGAGCGTCGCGGCCGTCTGCGCCGCGTGACCGTGCCCGTCTCGCGCGACCTCGAGATCACCGAGATCGTCGATCGCGTCTCCAAGGCTCGCGGCGAGGCCAACGTCGCCCTCCTCTTCGAGCGCGTGCAGGGCTTCGAGATGCCGGTGCTCGTCAACGCCTTCGGCAGCGGCGACCGCATGGCGACGGCCCTCGGCGTCGAGCGCCTCGACGATCTCGGCGCGCGCGTCGCGAAACTGCTCGATCTGAAGATGCCCGGCTCGTTCCTCGACAAGCTGAAGAAGCTGGGCACGCTCCTCGACGTGGCCAAGGCATCACCGCGGCGCGTGAGCACGGCGCCGTGCCAGGAGATCGTCGAGACGGTGAACCCGTCGGTGTCGGGGCTGCCGATCTTGAAATGCTGGCCGGGTGACGGTGGGCGCTACATCACGCTGCCCGCGGTGTTCACGCGCGATCCCGTCACCGGGGCGCGCAACGTCGGCATGTACCGGCTCCAGGTGTTCGACGACCGCACGCTCGGCATGCACTGGCAGACGCACAAGGGGGGCGCCGAGCATCAGCATCGCGCGACCGCGCGCATGCCGGTGGCCATCGCGCTGGGCGGCGATCCGGCGATGGTGTACGCGGCGTCCGCGCCGCTGCCGCCGGGCATCGACGAAGTCGTCTTCGCCGGCTGGCTGCGCGGCGAGGGCGTGGAGCTCGTCCCGTGCCGGACGATCGACCTCGAGGTGCCGGCGCAGGCCGAGATCGTGCTGGAAGGCTACGTCGATCCCGCCGAGCGGCGGCTGGAGGGACCGTTCGGCGACCACACCGGCTACTATTCGCTGGCGCGGGACTATCCCGTCTTCCACCTCACCGCGCTCACGCGCCGCGCGCGGCCGATCTACCCGACGACGATCGTCGGCCGGCCGCCACAGGAAGACTACTGGCTCGGCAAGGCCACCGAGCGGATCTTCCTGCCGATCATGAGGCTCATGCTCCCGGAGATCGTGGACGTGAACATGCCGGCGGAGGGCGTGTTCCACAACATGGTCATCGTCTCCATCAAGAAGCGGTACCCGGGCCAGGCGCGCAAGGTCATGCAAGCGCTCTGGGGGATGGGTCTCATGATGCTCGCCAAGACCATCGTCGTCGTGAGCGAGCACGTGAACGTGCACGATCTCTCGGAAGTCGCCTGGCGCGCCACCGGCAACATCGATCCGAAGCGCGACCTCGTCATTCTCGAGGGGCCGATGGACGACCTCGACCACGCCGCGCTCCGCCACCGCTACGGCGGCAAGCTCGGCGTGGACGCCACCGAGAAGGGCCCGCTCGACGAGGTGGCCCAGGCGTGGCCCGACGAGATCCGCATGAGCGACGACGTGCGCGACCTCGTCACGCGCCGCTGGACCGACTACGGCCTCTGAGACGCCGCGCGGGAGCCGGGCGCGACACCTGCTCGACGCCATCAAGTTCGAGCACACGATCTTCGCGCTCCCCTTCGCCTACATCGCCATGGTCCTGGCCGCCGGCGGCTGGCCGGGCTGGCACGCCGTCGCCTGGGTCACCGCGGCCATGGTCGGCGCGCGCACGTGCGCGATGGCCACCAACCGCGTGGTGGACCGCTGGATCGACGCCGCCAACCCGCGGACCGCGGCGCGTCATCTGCCGCGCGGCCTCCTGCGCGTCGGCGAGGTGCGCGCGCTGGCCATCGGCGGCGCGCTGTTGCTGCTCGTCGCCGCCTGGCGGCTGAACCCTCTCTGTCTGGCCCTGGCGCCGCTCGCCCTCGTCTTCCTCGTCGGCTACAACTACACCAAGCGCTTCACGTGGACGTCGCACTGGATCCTCGGCTTCACCGACGGCATCGCGGCCGCCGGCGGCTGGATCGCCGTGCGCGCGCGGTTCGACGCGCCGGTGCTCGTGCTGTGGTTCGCGCTGACCGTGTGGATCGCGGGCTTCGATCTCATCTACGCCTGTCAGGACGTGGCGTTCGACCGCGCGCACGGCCTGCACTCCGTGCCCGCGCGCTTCGGGATCGCCGCGGCGCTCCGCACGGCGCGGGTCTGCCACGCCCTGACGGCGGCGGCGTTCGCGCTGCTGGGCGTGATGCTGGCGCTCGGTCCGCTCTTCTGGGTCGGCTGGCTCGTGGTGGTCGCGCTGCTCGTCTACGAGCACTCGCTCGTGAGCCCGGGCGACCTCTCCGGCCTCGACGTCGCCTTCTTCAACGTCAACGGCTACATCGCGGTGATCGTCCTGGCGTCGGTCGTCGGCGGGCTCTGGTGGTAGCACGCACGTGGTAGACCCGGATGCGGCGCGGGTGCGCGAGATGTTCACGCGCATCGCGCGACGTTACGACGTCATGAACACGGTCATGACGGGCGGCCGCCACCACGCGTGGCGGCGGCTGGCCGCGGAGGCCGTCGTCGCCGCGCCGCCGGGCCCCGTGCTCGACCTCGCCACCGGCACCGGCGACCTCGCGCTGGCCGTGCGGGCGATGCGGTCGGCCTCGACGGTGGTCGGCGCCGATTTCTCCGAGGGGATGCTCCGGCAGGCGCGCGCCAAGCTCGCGCGGCGCCGCGAGACGCGCGTGTGCCTGCTGGCCGCCGACGCGCTCACCCTGCCCTTCCGCGACCGCACGTTCGCCGCGGTGACCTCGGCCTTCCTCGTACGCAACCTCACCGAGCTCGCGCGCGGCCTCGCCGAGATGCGGCGCGTCGCCATGCCCGGCGGCCTCGTCGTCACGCTCGACATCACACGGCCGCGGGTACCCGGCTGGGATCGCGTGTTCGGCCTCTACTTCCACCGCATCGTGCCGCTCATGGGCGCGCTCGTCGCCGGCGACCGCGCGGCGTACACCTACCTGCCCGAATCGGTCGAGCGCTTCGCGAGCCCGCCCGGCATGGCCGAGGCGATGCGCCGCGCGGGTCTGCGCGGCGTACGCTATCGCCGCTTCGGCTTCGGCACGATCGCGCTCCACGTCGGCGTCGCGTAGCCGTATCCGCGCGGCGACGTTGACATCGTGACGACGGCGCGAGCACACTGGTGCATGGTCGCCGTGCAGCGGATGACCCGCGCGGTCGCTACCCTCGTCGTTCAAGAAACTGGCAAGCTGCGCAAGTAACGATGGTCGGCTTACTGATCGCCCTCGTTGCCGGCTTCGTCACGCTGTTCGGATTTTTTCTCTGGGTAATGCGCGACATGCGCAGGGGACTCCGCGAAATGAAGCACCTCACCCGCGAAGTCGAGGCGCTGCTCGACGACGGCGCTCCCCGTCACGCCTAGCCGCCCACTCAGCCCACCAGCAACCGTTGCCTCTTGCGCATGCCGTCGGCCGGCGTGATGCTCTGCGCGCGGTCCACCAGAGGGGGCTCGCCATGGCCAGACGCCTGCTCGTCCTGCTCCTCGCGTTCGTCATCGGTCTCGCCGGCTGCACCACCGCCGCCCCGCCGCGCGGCAACGGCTCGGCGCTCGTCGCCGACAGCGGCCCGCTCGACGCCGTCGTCAAGCGCACGTTCACGGCGTACGGCTTCCGCCTGCAGAGCGGGCGCGTGCTGCCGGAGATGGCCCTGGCCTACGAGACGTACGGGCGCCTGGCACCCGATGGGCGCAACGCGATCCTCATCACCCACGGCGGCACGTCCAGTGGCCACGCCGCCGGCAAATACTCGCCGAGCGACGGCGTGCCGGGCTGGTGGGACGGGCTGATCGGTCCCGGCAAGGCCATCGACACCAACCGCTACTTCGTCGTCGCGTCGAACGTGCTCGGGTCCTCGTACGGCTCGACGGCGCCCGCCTCGATCGACCCGGCGACGGGCAAGCGCTACGGCCCCGACTTCCCGGCGATCACCATGCGCGACATCGTCGAGGCGCAGCGCGTGCTGCTCTCGGCGCTGGGTGTCAACCGCCTCGTCGCCGTCGCCGGCCCGTCGTACGGCGGCTACCAGGCCTTCCAGTGGGCCGTGACGTATCCGGACCTCATGCTCGGCGTCGTGCCCGTGGTGACGAAGCCGAGCGCCCGAACGCGGTCCACCAACGAGCTGACCGATCGCTTCGCGAAGGATCCGAACTGGAACGGCGGCTGGCACTACGAGCGCGGCGGAATCGTGGCGACGATGACGGAGCTGCGGTACGAGACGCTCCTGCGCTACGGCGCCAACGAGATGTACGCGGCGGCGTATCCCGACCGGACCCAGCGTGAGGCGTTCATCCGCCAGAGGGCCGAGGGCTGGGCCCGGGAGTTCGACCCGAACTCGATGGTGGCGCTGCGGCGCGCGCTCGAGACCTTCGACACGGAGCCGGAGTTCGGCAAGATCCGCGCGAGAGTGCTCTACGTGCTCTCGCGCACCGACACGCTCTTTCCGCCAGCGATCGCGCCCGACGTGATGGACAAGCTCGCGAAGGCGGGCGTCGACGCGAAGTATTTCGAGATCGACAGCGACTTCGGCCACGGCGCGAGCGGTCCCGAGTGGGCCAAGTGGGGGCCGACGCTGAAGGCGTTCCTGGACTCGCTCGAGCGCTGAAACCGCGCCGACGGTGATACGCTGACGGGACACATGCCCGTCGGCGAAGCGTTGTCGCAGTTTCCGCGCGAGCGGACCTGGCTCCTGCCCGCGCTGCAGGCCGCTCAGCGCGCCGAGGGCTGGCTCTCGCCCGAGACGCTGGCGACCGTCGCCGCCCACGTGCGCGTGCCCGCGAGCGAGGTCTGGGGCGTCGCCAGCCACTACCCGGAGCTGCGCCTGGCGAAGCCGGGCCGGCGCGTCGTGCGCGTGTGCACCGGCGTCGCCTGCGTCGCGCGCGGCGGCGAGCGCCTGCTCGAGCGCTGCGAGCGGCGGCTCGGGATCCGCGCCGGCGAGACGACGCGCGACGGCGCGCTGACCCTGGAGGCGATGGACTGCGCGTTCGCGTGCGCGGTGGCGCCCGTGGTCGAGGCCGACCACGCCGATCGCGGCCGCGTGACCGACGCCGTGCTCGACGCGCTGCTCGACGCGCCGGCCGCGCATCGGATTCCGCCGCCGCTCACCGGCCGCGGGGGGCCGCCGGCCACGCCGCCGTCCTCCGGCTCGCCCGGCGCGCGCTTCACGATGCTCCGGCGCGAGGCCGAGCGGCGGCGCACCGGCGCCCGGCTCGCCGTCGGCGTCGGCACGTGCGGCCTCGCCGTGGGCGCGGGCGAGACGCTCGAGGCGCTGCGCGTCGAGGTCCAGCGGCGCGGCCTGGCGTGGACCGTCGTCGCCGCGGGCTGCAACGGTATGTGCTGGGCCGCCCCGATCGTCGAGGCGCTGCGCGACGGCAAGCCGCCGATCACGGCCGCGCGCGTCACGCCTGAGGCCGTCCCGCGCCTGCTCAACGCGCTCGCCGCCAACATGGCGGAGCGCGACTTCGCCGCCGGGCCCGACTGGATGGCGGCGCAGCGCCGCGTGCTCACCGAGCGCTGCGGCCTCGCCGATCCCTACGACATCGCCGACGCGTTCCGCCACGGGACCTACGGCACGCTTGCGCGCGTGCTGGAGGAGGGGCGGCCGGAGGCGGTGATCGAGGAAGTCCGCGCGGCGGGGCTGGCCGGCCGCGGCGGCGCGTACTTCCAGACGGCGGTGAAGTGGTCGGGGTGTCGCGCAGCCGCCGGCTCGCCGAAGTACCTCGTGGTCAACGGCGAGGAGGGCGAGCCCGGCATCTTCAAGGATCGCCACCTGATGGAAGGCGACCCCCACCGCTTGCTGGAGGCGTCGCTGATCGCCGCCTACGCGACCGGCGCCTCGCGCACCATCCTCTATATCCACGGCGAGGCCGAGCTCGCCGCCGAGCGGCTGGCGGTGGCGCTCGGCCAGGCGCGTCAGTGGGGACTGATCGGCGAGCGCGTGCTCGGCTCCGAGCTGTCGCTCGCGGTCGAGATCCGCCGGGGCGCCGGCGGCTTCGTGCTCGGCGAGGAGACGGCGCTGCTGGAGTCGCTCGAGGGCCAGCGGGCGATGCCGCGCACGCGGCCGCCCTTCCCGGTGGAGTCCGGGCTCTTCGGCAAGCCCACCGCCATCAACAACGTCGAGACGCTCTTCGCCGTGGTGCCGATCGTCGCGCGGGGCGGCGCCGCCTTCGCCGCGCTCGGCGGTGGCCGCGGAACGAAGCTGTTCGGCCTCTCCGGAAACCTCAAGCGGCCCGGCGTCGTCGAGATGGAGGTCGGCTGCACGCTGCGCACGCTGATCGAGGACGTCGGCGGCGGCGGCGAGACACCGGTCGGCGCCGCCGTGATCGGCGGACCGTCGGGCAGCGTCGTCCACCCGCGCCAGTTCGACGAGCCGCTGATCCCGCGCGGCGCCGTCAACCCGGGGACGGGCGGCGTGGTCGCGCTGGGCGACGCGGCGGCCGTGCCCGCGGCCGTGCGCACGCTGCTGGCGTTCAACGCGCGAGAGTCGTGCGGCAAGTGCACGCCGTGCCGCGAGGGGACAGCGCGGATGCTCGCGCTGCTCGACGAGCCCGAGATCGACGTGGCGCGGGTGCAGGCGCTGGCGGAGACGGTCCAGCTCGCGTCGCTCTGCGGCCTCGGCCAGGCGGCGCCCCTCGCCGTGCTCTCGGGGCTCGCGGAGTTCCCCCGGGAGTTCGGCGTATCATGAGGCGCGCATGATCGTCACCGTCGACGGACGCCGCGTCGAGCTGGCCGCCGGGGCCACGGTCCTCGACGCCGTCAATCGCCTGGGCCTCGCGCTGCCACAGCTCTGCAAGGATCCCGATCGCGCGCCGCTCGGCGCGTGCCGCACGTGTCTCGTCCACGTCGAGGGGCAGCGTGGGACGCCGGCCGCCTGCCACCTGCCCGCGCGCGACGGCATGGTCGTGGACACGCAGCATCCCGAGGTCGTGCGCGTGCGCTCGATGGTGCTCGACCTGACGCTCTCGATGCTGACGCCCCCGGGGGAGTACGAGGGGGGCGTAGCCCCCCTCACACGAACAGCCAGAAATGGTTTCGGGCAGCTCGGCGACGCCACCGCCCGCCACGGCCGGCTCGAGCCGTCGTGGGCGCCGCTGCACGCCTACGACGAGGACGCGAGCAAGTCGTTCTTCGTCCTCGACCGCGACGCCTGCATCCTCTGCGGCCGCTGCGCCGTCGCGTGCGACGACGTCCAGCAGATCGGGGCCATCGCGCTTCTGGGCCGCGGCCACGCCACCAAGGTCGGCGTCTTCGGCGACGGGCCGATGTCCTCGTCGGTGTGCACGTCGTGCGGCCAGTGCGTGGCCACGTGCCCGACGGGCGCGCTGCGGCCCAAGGAAGCGCCGGGCAAGATCGCCCGGACGGTCGCGACCACCTGCCCCTACTGCGGCGTGGGCTGCGGGATCGAGCTGAAGGTGCGCGACGACGGCCGCCTCGCGCTGATGGCCGACGATGTGCCCCGGAACGGCTCGAGCCTCGGCATGCTCTGCGTGAAGGGACGCTTCGCCACCGGTTTCGTCCACGCGCCCGACCGGATCACCCGACCGATGATCAAGCGCGACGGCCGCTGGCACGAGGCGAGCTGGGACGAGGCGCTCGACGCCGCCGCCGACGGCCTCGCGAAGCACCGCGGCCGCTTCGGCGCGCTCGCCAGCGCCAAGGCCACCAACGAAGACGGCTACCTCGTGCAGAAGTTCTGCCGCGTGGTCATGGCGACCAACGACGTCGACCACTGCACGCGCCTCTGCCACTCGCCCTCGGTAGAGGCGATGCTCGCCTCCATGGGCTCGGGCGCGACGTCCAACTCGTACCAGGACTACGAAGAAGCGGGCTGCCTCATGGTGGTCGGCGCCGACGCGTCCGCGAACCACCCGGTGATCGCCGTCCGCTTTCGTCGTGCCGTGAGCCGCGGCGCGCGCCTGATCGTCGTCAACCCCAAGCGCGTGGAGCTGTGCGACCAGGCCGACCTCTGGCTCGCCCAGCGCCCCGGCACCGACGTGGCCCTCTTCAACGCGATGGCGCGCGTGATCGTCGACGAGAGGCTCGACGACGAGCGCTTCATCCGCGAGCGCACCGAGGGCTTCCACGCGTGGCGCGGTTCGCTCGAGACGTACACGCTGGACTACGCCGAGCGCGTCACCGGCGTGCCCGCGCGCCACATCGCCCAGGCCGCCCGCTGGTACGCGAAGCCGCACCTCTTTCAAGCGAGGGGGGCTACGCCCCCCTCGGAGCTCCCCCGGGGCTCCTGCCTCATCTGGGGCATGGGCATCACCCAGCACGTGAACGGCATCCACAACGCCCACGCGCTTCTCAACCTCTCCCTCGTCGCCGGACAGATGGGCTTCCCCGGCAGCGGCATCTCGCCGCTGCGCGGCCAGAACAACGTCCAGGGCTGCGGCGACGCCGGCTGCATCCCCACGAACCTGCCTGGCTATCAGCACTACGTCGACGACACCCTGGCGCGCTTCGAGGCCGCCTGGGGTGTGCGGCCACCGGGACGCGCCGGCCGCGTCGTCACCGAGATGGTGGACGGCTGCCTCACCGGCGCCACGCGCGCGATGTACGTGGTCGGCGAGAACCCGCTGCTGTCCGAGCCCGACCTGCATCACGCCGAGAAAGCGCTCGAGCAGCTCGACTTCCTCCTGGTGCAGGATCTCTTCCTCCACGAGACGGCGGAGCGCGCGCACGTCTTCCTGCCCGCCGCGGCCTTCGCCGAGAAGGAAGGCACGTTCACGAACTCAGAGCGGCGCGTCCAGCGCGTGCGTGCCGCGGTGCCGCCGCCGGGCGAGGCGCGACCCGACTGGTGGATCACCGCGGAGCTGGCCAAGCGCGTCGCGAGACGTGTTGGCGTCGAGGTCGGCGCGCAGTTCGATTACCCGGGGGCGGCGGAGATCTTCGACGAGATGGCGCGCCTCACCCCGTTCCTCGCGGGCCTCTCGCACGCACGGCTCGACCGCGAGGGCGGCCTGCAGTGGCCGTGCCCGACTCCCGAGCATCCCGGCACGCGCTACCTCTACGGCGAGTCGTTCCCACGCGGCCGCGGCCGCTTCATCCCGGCGCGCCAGATCGAGACGGCCGCGGAGCTGCCCGACGCCGACTACCCGTTCGTGCTCAACACGGGCCGGCTCCTCTACCACTGGCACGGCGGCACGCTCACGCGCCGGGTGCAGGGACTGATGGAGCTGGCGCCTCGGCTCGAGATCGCGATCCATCCGAGCGACGCGCGCCGGCTCGGCGTCGACGACGGCGCGCGGCTGCGCGTGGAGAGCCGGCGCGGCGAGCTGACCGGCTACGCGCGCGTGACGGAGGCGGTGAAGGCAGGCGCGATCTTCGTGCCGTTCGTGAAGCTCGGCGAGTCGGCGGCGAACTTCCTCACCAACGCCGCCTTCGACCCCTCCTCGAAAATCCCCGAGTACAAGGTCTGCGCCGTCCGCGTGACGCGCGCCTGATCGAGGACCGTCCCGGGTTTCCCGGGGCGGTTCCGAGCGTATGGGGGTGTGGGGGCCGTGTCGGGGCCCCCACAATAGAGGACGTGCCATCAGGGGTGGCCAAGTAATTCCTCCAGCTCGCGGCGGACGTTGTCGCGGGCACGCTGAGCCGCCACGGGATTCGGCCCTACGCTCGCACCCCGCCGGCCAGCGCCGTAGACCGACACGTTCGGCAGGCGCACTGGCGGCCCCCGCCGGGTGGAATCGAAGCCATGGTGAGAGTCCGGGTATACGGTGATCCGGGCGTCGGCGCCGGAGCGCTGCAGCATGGCGACGAGCGTCTCGCACGGCGGGGCCGGCGTCCAGTCGTCGAGCGCGCCGATGTGGATCCGCAACGGCGCCGCGAGCGGCGTGCCGGGATAGCGGGCCTCGCAGCGCGGGTAGAAGGCGATCAGCGCGCGGAAGGCGGGGCCGCCGGGCGTCGCATAC
This sequence comes from Candidatus Rokuibacteriota bacterium, assembly GCA_003220225.1. GTDB lineage: Bacteria > Methylomirabilota > Methylomirabilia > Rokubacteriales > CSP1-6 > AR12. The sequence continues at coordinate 47,774 of QHRU01000058.1, read as the reverse complement.
CGTCGCGCGATCCAGGGCGCCGCCGCGGCCAGCACCGTCCCGCCGCCGTGCGAGAAGCCCATCAGCGCGACGCGCCGCGGATCGATGCCCGGGTGCGTGGCCAGCGTGCCGAGCGCGGCGAACGCGTCCTCCACCCGCTGCTCGGAGGTGATGCCGCCCGTCTCGCACACCGATCTCACGCCGCGGGCGCCGAAGGAATCGAGGACGAGCCCGGCGTAGCCCCAGCCGCGCAGGGTCGTCGCCCAGAAATGATGCGTGGGCGACACGCCGCTGCAGCCGTGCATGAGGACGACGGCCGGGACGGGGCTCCCCGCGCCCGGCAGCGTGAGGGTCCCCGTCAGCGTCTCGTCACGGCTCACGGGGACGGCGATCCGGCCGGCGTCCGTGGGCGTGAAGCTCGGCCGCTCGAGCGGCGGCGCGGCGCAGCCGGCGAGCACGAGCGCCAGCGCCGCGGAGAGCATCCTCACAGGGTGCGGCGCAGGAACCGGTCGAGGGCGGCGCTGAACGCCTCCGGCGCGTCGAGGGTCAGATGGTGGTACGCGCCGGGAATCTCGACGAGCTCCGCGTTCGGGATCGTCTCGAGCATGCGCGCGGCCATCTCCAGCGGCAGGACCGGCGAATGCTCGCCGCGGACGACGAGGGTGGGCGCCGTGACGCCTGGCAGGAGGGGCCAGCAGTCCACCGGCTTGCGGTCGGCATAGCAGGCCGGATCGAAGCGAAACCGGAACCCGCCGTCGACGCGCGCCAGCCCCATGCGCGCCATGTGGCCGAGCAGCGCCGGATCGGCGATGGTGTCACGCGGCAACAGCCGGAACGAGGCCACCGCCGCCTCCTCCGAGGCGTGCACGCGTGGCGGCCGCCGACCACGCTCGCGCATGCGCTGGACCCGATCGGGCGGCAGGTACGGCCGCGAGTCGACCACGACGAGGGCCGCCGTGCGCTGGGGGTGCCAGGAGGCAAAACCCATCGCGTTGTGGCCACCCATCGAGTGGCCCACCAGCGTCATCCGGACCCAGCCCAGCCGGTCCATCAGGGCGAGCAGATCGCCCGCGAAATCCTCGGTGGCGTAGGCCGGTGGAGTCGCCCACTGGCTCCCGCCGTGGCCGCGCTGGTCGAGGGAAATCACGTGGAACCGGTCTCCCAAGGCCGGCATGACCCGATCGAACCAGTGGGCGTGCGCGGCGCCGCCATGAAGAAAGCACACCGCCGGCGCACGTTCCGGCCCCATTTGCAAGAACTGTAATTGCAGCCCGTTGATCGTCTCCGAGCGACGCTGCGCGACCTCGCAAGCGAGCAGTTGACGCGTCATGGTCAGGGATTGTACGGTGTTTGTTAGAGCGTAAAACGCGCTACGCAAGCTTTTTCTTGGCGCGTCCGCACCGCTTGGCTATTGTCGGAGCAAGGAATGCTCGAAGTACCCACCGGACCCGCCACACCGCGCCCTCTGCTCGATGCCGGCTACACGGTGGGACTCCTGGCGGCCGCCATCCTCTCCGGCTACGGCCTGCTGGCGCCCGAGCGACTCGGTCTCCTCATGGAGTCGGAGCCGCCCGCGCGCGTGGTCGCGTCCATCAACCCGCGCGTGAGCGATCAGCCGCCCGCGCCTCCCGCGAAGACGCTGCAGACGGCGCGGCTCACGCCCGACGCGCGGCGCGCGCGCGCGCGGCCCGTGCCCGACGTGCGGCCCGCGCCCCAGCCCGCGCAGCCCGAGCGCCCGCGCGGCACGTGGTCAGGCGCCGTGAGCGGCAAGGTGCTGGACCAGGACGGACAGGCCCTCGTCGGCGCGTCCGTGGTGGGGGGCGGCGTCGAGACGCGCGTCGGCGACGACGGGGCGTTCACGGTGACGCCGCCGCCGGACGCGACGCTGATCGTCAAGCGTCCGGGATACATGAAGGTCAGCGTGGAGCCCACGCCGATGAAGGGACCGCTCGAGGTCGTGATGCGGCCGCAGGCGATCAAGGCGGCCTACCTCACCTACTTCGGCTTCGGCGATCGCACCATCCGCAGCCGCGTGCTCGACCTGCTCGAGCGTACCGAGTTGAACGCGGTGGTCATCGACGTCAAGGGCGACCGCGGCTGGATCATCTATCCGACGCGTGTCGAGCAGGCGCTGGCCATCGGCGCCCAGGGGCCGGCCACCCTGCGCGACTTCGACGGCATGATGGCCGACCTCAAGGCCCGCGGCGTCTACACGATCGCGCGGATCGTGACGTTCAAGGACAACATCCTGGCCACAAGGCGGCCCGACCTGGCCGTCCTGGACGCCCGCACCGGCAAGCCGTGGACCGATCGCGAGAACCTCGCGTGGGTCGACCCGTTCCGCGAAGAGGTATGGAACTACAACGTCGCCATCGCGAAGGAAGCCGTCGAGCGCGGCTTCGACGAGGTCCAGTTCGACTACGTGCGCTTCCCGACCGACGGCAAGCTGCAGGCCGCCAAGTACCTCAAGCCCGTCACCAAGGAGACGCGGCTGCCGACCATCGCCGCCTTCCTCGAGCTGGCGCGCAAGGAGCTGGGCGCGCGCGGCGCCTACGTGGCCGCCGACCTCTTCGGCTACACCGCGTTCAACGAGAACGACACGGACATCGGCCAGCGCATCGAGGAGCTGGCGCCGCACCTGGACTACCTCTGCCCGATGGTCTATCCCTCGGGCTACCACGTCGGCATCCCGGGCTTCCGCAACCCCGTCCAGAACTCCTACGCGGTCGTGCGCGAGAGCGTGCGGCTGATGCGCAGGCGCGCGGGGCACACGCCGGCGCGCGTGCGGCCCTGGCTGCAGGACTTCAAGGACTACGCGTTCGACCGGCGCATCTTCGGCATATCCGAGATCCGCGACCAGATCCGCGGCACCGACGAGGGCGGTGGCACCGGGTGGATGCTGTGGAACCCGCGCAACGACTACACGGGCGCGGCCCTCCGGGCCAAGAGCCCGCTGGCGGCCCGATGAGGCTCGCCCTCGTCGCCGTCCTGGTGCTGGCCGCCGCGCTGATGTTCGCCGCCTTCGTGTGGGCCGATCAGCGCACCGCCAACGAGCTCGGGCGGCTGATGATTCTCGAGTACCACAAGGTCGACTATCCCGAAGATCGCTGGACGCGCACGCCCGAGAACTTCCGGCGCGACCTCGAGACCCTCTACGCGCGCGGCTACCGGCTGCAATCGCTCAACGCGCTCCTCGACGGCCGCATCACGGTGCCGGCCGGCACCACCCCGGTCGTGCTCACCTTCGACGACTCGTCGCCCGGCCAGTTCCGCTACGTCGAGACCAACGGCGCGCTCGAGATCGACCCGAAGTGCGCGGTGGGCATTCTGGAGGCCTTCCTGCACGAGAAGCCGGACTTCGGCCGCGCCGCCACGTTCTACGTGCTGCCGGGCGCCAGCAAGCCCAATCGCCTCTTCAACCAGCCGGAGTACGAGGGCAAGAAGCTCCAATATCTGGTGTCCCACGGCTACGAGATCGGCAACCACACGCTCTGGCACGCCAACCTCGGCAAGTACGACGAGGCGGTCGTGCGCCTGCAGATCGCCGAGGCGCAGCAGTGGATCCAGCGCCACGTGCCCGACTACAAGATCCGCACGATCGCGCTGCCGCACGGCGTCTACCCGCGCGAGGTCGCGTGGGCGCTCCGGGGCAGCGCCAAGGGCACCGCGTACGAGCACGACGCGATCCTCATGGTGGCCGGCGGCGCCGCCCTCTCGCCGTTCGCGCGCGGCTTCGATCCGATGCGCCTGCCGCGCATCCAAGTCCTCGAGCGCGACCTTGCCTCGTGGCTCGCGTGGTTCGACAAGCACCCCCAGGAGCGGTTCGTGAGCGACGGCGATGCCGCAACCGTCACCGTCCCCGCCGATCGCCGCGAGAAGCTGAAGCCCGACGTCAAGCTGCGCGTCATCGAGAAGTGAGCATCAGCGCCCGACGGGTGTCTGTCAGAACGGTCGTAGCGTGGGGGGTATGGGGGGCGCGCCTCGCAGCCCCTTTCAGAACGGTCGCTGTCAGAACGGTCGTCGCGTGGGGGGTATGGGGGGCGCGCCTCGCAGCCCCTTTCAGAACGGTCGCTGTCAGAACGGTCGTCGCGTGGGGGGTATGGGGGGCGCGCCTCGCAGCCCCCCATCTACCATCAACATCGGAGGTCACACCACGCGTATAGGTCCGGAGCACTAACGGTAGATGAGGTACGACGCGCGCCGGTTCAGGAAGCTGTTCCGCTCCATCTCGGTCCACGCCACCAGCCGATCCAACGACTCGTTCCGCAAGAAGGCCCACATCGTCGCGCGATTCACCAGGAGGTTCTGGATCGCCTCGGGCCTGAACTGGTCGCGGTGACGGCTCCGTAGCGTCCTCGCGATCGCCAGCCCCACCGTCACCGGCCGGATCGTCTCCCGGTCCGTGACGACGACGCGGACGCCGCCGCAGGGCATCCCCGCATACATGTCGGCGCTCGGCGTGAAGACCACGGGCTCGAAGGCCACGCCGCGCAGCCGCAGCGCGTTCAAGTCCTGGCTCACGCGGTGCGGATCGAGCCAGGGCGCCCCGACGACCTCGAACGGCCGCTCCGTCCCCCGCCCCACCGAGACGTTCGTCGACTCCAGCAACCCGATCCCGGCATAGAGCAAGGCCTGCGTCAGCGAGCGGATATTCGGTGACGGGTTCACCCACGGCAGCCCCGTCTCGTCGAACCAGCGCCCACGCTCCCAGCCCTCGAGCGGCACGATCGTGAGCGACACGGGAATGTTCCGCTCGACGGCCGCCATGCGCGCGAACTCGCCGATGGTCATGCCGGTGCGGACGGGAATCGGATGGGGCCCCGTGAACGAGGCGAGGTCGGGATCCATCAGCGGGCCCTCGACGACGCGACCCGTGATGGGATTGGGCCGGTCGAGCACGAGCACGGGAACTCCCGCGCGCGCTGCCTCCTCCATCACGTAGACGAGCGTTGTGAGGTACGTGTAGTAGCGCACGCCCACGTCCTGGATGTCGAACACGATCAGGTCGAGGCCGCGCAGCATGAAGCCGGTCGGGCGTCGCGTATTGCCGTAGAGGCTCCACACCGGCAGCCCTGTGATCGCGTCGCGGCCGTGCGGCACCTCGGTATTGGCGTCGCCGGTGAGGCCGTGCTCGGGCGTGAAGATCGCCGACAGCTTCACGCGCGGCGACGCCGCCAGCAGGTCGATCGCGCGGCGACTCTGCGCGTCGATCCCGGTCTGGTTGGTCACCAGCCCCACCGTGTAGCCCGCGATCGGCGCGAAATCCTGCGCGACGAGCACGTCCAGGCCGGAGCGCACGACGGACGCGGGACGGGGGGGCTTCGCCTCGTCGCCGCCGTCGGCCGCGGGCGTGGTGGAGTCGCCCATCGCCACCTTGGTCCCGAGCTCCGGCACGAAGAGCGCCGCGCCCGCCGCCGCCGCCACGCGCATGCGCAGCTCGCGGATCTTGGTGGCGCCGCCGCCGCTGGGGTGCACGCGATTCGTGAGGAGGATCAGGTACGAGCGCGTGAGCGGGTCGATCCAGACGGAGGTGCCGGTGAAGCCGAGATGGCCCACCGCCTCCGGCGGAAAGAACGGCGACGCCGTGCGCGAGAAGGAGCTGGACACGTCCCAGCCGAGCGCGCGGCTGGCGTTGCCCTCGGGCGAGCGCGCCCACATGGTCGCGATCGTCGCCGACTTGAACACGCGCTTGCCTTCGAGCGCGCCGCCGTCCACGAGCATGCGGCAGATCCGCGCGAGGTCCCACGCCGTCGAGAACATGCCGGCATGCCCGGCCACGCCGCCGAGCACGCGCGCCCGTGGATCGTGCGCCTCGCCGACGAGCAGGTGGCCGTTCGCAAACTCGGTGGGCGCGACGCGGTCGCGCACGCGCCCAGACGGATTGAAGCCCGTGTCGCGAAGCCCGAGCGGCTTGAAGACGTGCTGATCGAGGTAGCGGTCGAGCGGCTCGCCCGAGACCCGCCGCACCATCTCGCCGAGCAGGATGAAGCCGGTGTCGCTGTACTGGAACGAGCTGCCCGGCGGGTAGTCGAACGGCAGCTTCGCAAGCAGCGTCGCCGCCTTCGGAAACCCGGGGCTCACGCTGCCGGCGGGCGGGATGGCGGGCAACCCCGCGCTGTGCGTGAGCAGACGGCGGACGGTCACCAGCTCGTGGGCGCGCCCGCGGAATTCCTTCAGGTAGCGGCCGAGCGGCGCGTCGAGCTTCACGTGGCCGCGCTCGACGAGCGACATCACGGCTAACGTGGTGCCGAGCGGCTTGGTCAGCGACGCGATGTCGAAGATCGTGTCCTCCGTCATCGCGACCGGCTCGGGCACCACGCGCCGCATGCCCCACGCGCGCCGGTAGACGATGTCGTCGCCGCGCCCGACCACCACCACGATGCCGGGAACCTCGCCGGAGCCGACGGCGTCGACGGCCGCCTCGTCGATGCCGCTCCAGTCCTGCGCCGACGCCTGGGCAGAGCTCAGCGCCAGCGCGAGAGAGAGGACCAGAAGGACGGCGGGGCGGACCGCCACGACCACGGGTTCGATCTTATCATCCTGCGCGGACCGGGTTGATATCCTAAGGGCCATGCAGTCGCCGATGCGACGGGTGTTCGTCACGGGCGGCACCGGCTTCGTGGGCCGGACGGTCGTCCAGGCCCTGCGGGCGGCTGGATGCGCGGTCCGCTGCCTGGTCCGCCGGGGCTCGGAGCGCGAGCTGCACGGCCTGGGGGCGATCGAGCGCGTCGAGGGCGACGTGATGGCACGGCAGTCGCTGGCCCAGGGGATGGCCGGCTGCGACGCCGTGATCCACCTGGTCGGCATCATCCGCGAGCACCCGTCGATCGGCGCCACCTTCGAGCGCGTCCACGCGCAGGGCACGATCAACGTCCTCGAGGCGGCCGCCGCGGTGGGCGCGCGCCGCTATGTGCACATGAGCGCGCTCGGCACACGGGCGGGCGCGCACTCACGCTATCACCAGACCAAGTGGGCGGCCGAGGAGGCGGTCCGCGCGAGTCCCATCCCCTGGACGATCTTCCGCCCGTCGATCATCTACGGCCGCGGTGACGGCTTCGTCACGATCCTCGCGGGCATGATCGGGCGCCTGCCGGTCGTGCCGGTGATCGGCACCGGCCGCCAGCGTCTGCAGCCGGTGCCCGTCGCGCACGTGGCGCAGGGCTTCGTCCGCGCGCTCTCGCTCGACGCCAGCGTGAAGCACACCTACGACGTCGGCGGCCCTGAGCCCGTGACGATGGTCGATCTGCTCGACCGGGTCGCCGCCGCTATGGGTCGCCGCCGCCCGCTGAAGGCGCACGCGCCGCTCGGCCTCGTGCGGGCGGCGACCACCGTGCTCTACCGCTTCCCCGGCTATCCGCTCACCCCCGACCAGCTCCTCATGCTCGAGGAAGAGAACACCTGCGAGCCGGGTGCGTTCTACGAGACCTTCGACCTCGTGCCGGTGCCGCTCTCCACGGGGCTGGCGGCGATGCTCGCCTGATGCCCTTCCGCCATCCCGACCGCTCGCACGACCTCGACACGCGCATCGAGCACGAAGTCCGCGAGCGCCTCGAGGAGGCGATCGACTTCGTCTGCCTCGACGCGCTCGTGCGCACGCGCCGGGCGCGCGCCCTGCCGGCGCCCGTGGCCGACAACGCCGCCGACCGCGCCGAGTACACGCAGCACGTCCTCGCCTTCCTCCGGCTGCTCCAGGCCGAGGTGCCGCCGCCCGATCCCACGTGTCGCGCGGGGGGCGGCGACGAGCAGCAGCGCCTGCTTGCCGCGCAGGTCGCGTACGCGCGGGCGCTGCCGGACTACTGGCAGCGCTTCGAGGCGCTCAGCGCCCGCTTCCTGGCCGAGCCCTCGCCGTCAGGCGGCGAGCGGCGCGGGGTGCTCGCCCGTCTCTTCGGCCGCAGTTGATCGCCAGGCGGCCAGCGCCCAAAGATTCTCGACGTCCTCGAGCACGCGGCGCCAGCGGCCGTAGCCTTCCATCAGCGAGGCGCGGGCCTGGGCCAGCTGCGTCTCGGCTTCGTCCAGGCGCGTGCGCACCGCCGGAGTCATCGCGTGCGAGGTGACGCCGTCCGAAGGGACCGACGAAGCCAGTCGGTCGAGGAAGTGCGTGATTTCTTCATGCAGCAACCACTCTACCGGGTTCATGTGGGAAACCTCCCCCGTCTTCTGTGGGATCTATATACTCAACACAAGTTGAGTTATTGTCAAGCCTCGATTTGAGCCCCGTCACCGCGGTCCTCCTGGCCAAGTCGATCCGCACGTTCTGCTACGGCTTCCTCGGGATCCTCCTGCCCGTCTACCTCGCCGACCACGGGATGAGCGCCACGGGCATCGGACTGGCGGTGACGTGCACGCTGGTCGGCAGCGCGGGGCTGACGTGGGCCGTGCGGCGCCCGGCCGAGCGCCTGGGTGCGCGCGCGGCGCTGAGCGCCCTCGCCGTGCTCTCGGCGCTCTCCGCCGCCCTGCTGCTCGCCTCGGAGCATCCCTGGATCGTGGTGCTCGCGGCCACGGTCGGCAATGTCGCCGTCGGCACCGGCGAGACCGGACCGTTCCTCTCGATCGAGCAGGTCGTCGTCGCGCGCGCGGTGACGGGCACGCGGCGGACGACGGTGCTGAGCGTCTATAATCTGCTCGGCTACGCGGCGTCCGGACTCGGCGCGGCGATCGTGGGACTGGCCGCGCCGCGCGCGCTCTTCGCGATCTTCCTCGCGGCGTCGGTCGGGCAGGCGCTGCTCTACGCGCGGCTCCCGGCCGTCGTTCCCGCCGCGCCGGCGGCGGCGGCAGGCCCCTCGTCGGCGCTGATCCGCCGGCTCGCCGCGCTGTTCGCGCTCGACTCCTTCGCCGGCGGCTTCGTGCTGCAGTCGCTCGTCGCCTATTTTCTGCACGAGCGCTACGGACTCGGCCTCGAAGCCCTCGGCCACATCTTCCTCGGAGCCCAGCTCGTGACCGCCGCCTCGCTGTTGCTCGCCCCGCGCGCGGCGCGCCGCTTCGGCCTGCTCAACACGATGGTGGCCTCGCACCTCGTGTCCAACGTCTTCCTCATCGCCATCGCCGCCGCGCCCACGGCCTGGGCGGCCGTCGCGTTGCTGTACGCGCGCCAGCTGCTGTCGCAGATGGACGTGCCGACGCGCCAGGCCTACGTCATGGCCGTGGTCGAGGATCGCGAGCGCGAGGCGGCGGCGACCACGACGACGCTCTGGCGGACGGTGGCGCAGGCGGTGAGCCCCACCGTGACGGGCTGGGTGATGGCCTCGGTGGCGCTCGCCGCCCCCTTCGTGCTGGGCGGAGGGCTGAAAATCGTGTACGACCTGATGCTATGGGTCACCTTCAAGGACGTGAAACCACGGGAGCTGACATGAGAAAATCGGATATCGTGATACTGCCTATGGCTTCGGGGACCCTCCGCTGAGCCCGCGCCGGAACTACGGCTTCGAGCGCCGCCGCAAGGAAGAGATCCGCAAGACCCGCCACGAGGCCAAGCTCCAGCGAAAGGCCGACCGCGCCACCCAGGGCGAGGTCGGCCCCGAGATGGGCACCGCCGCCGAGGCCGGCGCGCCGGCCGATCGCTGGGAGTGGTTTTCGCCCAGCCGCGGCCGCGTCGTGACCACCGAGCCCAAGCAGCGGCCGCCCGCCGATCCCCCCGATGACTGGACGCTGCTGACCGACGGCGTCGCCGCCACCGACACCGAAACCCCTCCCGCCTGACGCTCCCGCCCGCCGTGCACGGTCCTGTTGCGCCCCCTGGGGGGCGTTAGTGCGGAGTTCCCGTGCGCCCACTGGTGAGCGGACCAGTCACCGACCGCAACCAGGTCGAGGATGAGTAGCGCAGTGGCGCGGTTAGCGCCGCCGCGCGGCAGGGCTCGGGTGGGGCTCGTGAGACCCGTGTCTTCTGGGTACTGCGACGGCTCCGGCGGGGAATCGTGGCTCGCTGACAGGCGCCACGTAGGGTCGATTTGCGTGGTCTCACGAGCCCCGCCCGGGCGCCGCGCCGCGCCGGCGCAACGGCCGGACGACGCGCTACTTGATGGCGACGGCCTTGACCTGCTTCACGTCGGTGAGGCCGTCGAGCGCCTTGAGAATGCCGTCCTGCACGAGCGTCGTCATCCCATCGCCCTTGGCCGTCGTCACCATCTCGGTCACGCGCGCCTTGTTGGCGATCAGGCGCTTCATGGCGTCGTTGGCCACCAGGAGCTCGTGGATGCCGGCGCGGCCGCGGTAGCCGGAGTTGTTGCAGCTTCCGCAGCCCTTGCCGCGGAAGAGCACGAAGTCGTCACTGTACTCGATGCCGAACTTCGCGGTCTCCTCCTTGCCGCCGAAGGCGTGCTCCAGCTCGGCGAACTCGTCCTCGTCGGGGTGGTACTCCTCCTTGCACTCGGGGCAGATCCGCTTGACGAGGCGCTGGGCCAGCACGGCCAGCAGCGCGTCGGCGAAGTTGAAGGGATCGAGACCCATGTCGAGGAGCCGGATCACCGTCTCGACCGCGCTGTTCGTGTGCAGAGTACTGAAGACGAGATGTCCGGTCAGCGACGCTTCGATGCCCGTCTCGGCCGTTTCCTCGTCGCGCATCTCACCGACCATGATCACATCGGGGTCGGCGCGGAGGAAGGCGCGCATCGCCTGCGCGAACGTGAAGCCGATCTTCGGCTGCACCTGCACCTGCCGCAGGCCGTACTGCGTGATCTCGACCGGGTCCTCGGCCGTCCAGATCTTGCGCTCAGGCTTGTTGATGTAGCCGAGCACGGAGTGCAGCGTCGTCGTCTTGCCCGAGCCGGTCGGCCCCACGCAGAGGATCAGGCCGTACGGCTTCTCGGCCGCTGACTTCATCTCCCGGAGGTTGCGGTCGAGCATGCCGAGCTTGTCGATGGGAATCGGCTCGCTGGCGGAGAGGATCCGCATGACCACGTCCTCGTTGCCGCCCTGGGTCGGCAAGGTGGCCACGCGCAGCTCGATGTCGCGCCCGTCCGGCATCCGGAACTTGATCTTGCCGTCCTGCGGCTTGCGCCGCTCGGCGATGTCGAGCATCGCCATGATCTTGATGCGCGCGACGAGGGCGCGCCGGAAGGCGCCTGGGACGCGCTGGTACTCGTTGCAGCCGCCGTCGATGCGGAGCCGGATCATCGTGTCCTTCGCCGCGCCATAGGGCTCGATGTGGATGTCCGAGGCGCGCGCCTTGAAGGCGTCCACGATCACCTGGTTGGCGAGCCGGATGACCGCGCTGTCGTTCTCGTCGACCTCCGAGCCGCTGGCGTCCTGCTCCTTCTCGGCCTGCGCCTCGGCGCCGAGGTCGGACAGGATGTCGCTCATGCTCGCGCGGGCGCCGCCGGTGCCTTCGCCGCCCGCCATGCCCAGGAACTGTTGGATGTCCTTCTTGAGGCCGACCGCGAGCTGGATCTTGTGCCCGCGCATGACCTGGTGGATCGAGTCCACGCGCTGGATGTCCTGGGGGTTGTCGATGAGGACGATCGTCGTGCCGTCGTTGTCGCGCTTGAGCGGCAGCCAGAGGTTCCGCTTGAGGAACTCCAGCTTGAGGTCCTTCATGAGGTCGGGCGGCGGGATGATCCGCTCGTTGAACTCGACGAACGGCACCCGGTAGAACTGGCTCAGCGACGTCCCCAGCTCGCCCTTCGGGATCCTGTACTGGTCCAGCAGGACCGCCTCGACGTCGGTGTTCTTGTGGCGCGCGGCGGCGATGGCGGCGTTGACGTCGTCCTGGCTCATCAGGCCCTGGGCGAGCAGGTAGTCGAACTTGGTGCCGCGCTTGGCGCCGAGCTGCTGCTGGTTGTGGAAGGCGACGCCGAGCGTCTTGGCGATGCGGGCGACGTTGAGCTCGTCATCCTTGGTGAAGCGGCCGCCCTTCTTCTTGTTCAGCAGCTGGACCACGCCGACCACGAGCCGGTTCTCGTGCAGGATCGGCATGCCGAGGATCTGCGTGGTGCGGTACCCGGTCTTCTTGTCCCACGACGAGTCGAAGCGCAGCTTGGGGCTGACCTTGGCGACCTCGCCGGTGTCGTAGGCGTCCGCGATGTTGACGGTCTGGCGGCTGGTGGCCACGAAGCCCGCCACCGAGCCCTCGTTGATCGGAACCCGGATCTCCTTGACGGCGTCGAGGGCGAGGAACTTGGAGTAGAGCTCCTTCTTCTCTATGTCCACCACGTAGAGCGTCATGCGGTCGGCGTCGAGGAAGGAGAGGATGTCGCCCTGGATCTCAATGAAGATCGTGTCGAGGGTCTTCGCGGAGTGGATCCGATCGATCAGGTGGACGAGCTTCTGCTCGTTGGCCAGCCTTTCCTGCAGCACCAGGACAGATTCTTGGACCGCCAAAGCGCCTCCCCAGTGGCTGAAATCTGCCCAATCAGTCTAGCAGAATGGCCCGGTTAGCCGCACCGGGGTTGACGCGAGATCGCGGGGCCATATCGGGCCCCCTGGAGCTAGGAGCCTGTCGGAGTATCGAGGGGTGCCACGGCTTCGCCGGGGCGCCCCGAGCGTGTGGGGGGTATGGGGGGCCCTTCGAGGCCCCCCATGTCACTAGAACACCGGTTTCTCCACGTAGGTGCCCCAGATGTTGCGGAGACGATTGACGATCTCCCCCATCGAGGCCCGGGCGCGGACCAGGGCGATGGTCGGCTCCATGAGGTTGGCGGCCGGGTCCGAGGCCGCCTCCGCCAGCCCGTCCATGAGCCGGGCGACCTCCCGCTCGTCGCGCCGGGCCCGGACCGCCCGCAGCCGGGCCACCTGGCGGGCCTCGGTCTCGGGCGGGACCTTGTGGATCGGCATGTCCGGGGCGGCGGCCGCCGGCTCCACGTACGTGTTGACCCCGATCACGGGCGCCTCGCCCGACGCCTTACGGCGCGCGAAGTCGTAGGCCGAGTCCGCGATCTCCCGCTGGAACCAGCCCGCCTCGATGGCGGCGATGGTGCCGCCCATCGCGTCCACCTTGTTCAGGATCGCGAGCACCTCGCGCTCGATGCGTGTGGTGAGCGCCTCCACGTAGTACGACCCCCCGAGCGGGTCGACGACGTTCGGCACGCGCGTCTCGTCGGCGATGATCTGCTGTGTCCGCAGCGCCAGCTTCATCGCCTCCTCCGACGGGATGGCGTAGGCTTCGTCCAACCCGTTGGTGTGCAACGACTGGGCGCCGCCCAGCACGGCCGACAGCGCCTGCAGCGCGGTGCGCACGACGTTGTTCATCGGCTGGGCACGCGTGAGCGTGGCGGCGGCCGTCTGGCAGTGGAAGCGCAGGCGCATCGACTCCGCCTTCGTGGCGCCGAACCGCTCCTTCATGATCCTGGCCCACACGCGGCGCGCCGCGCGGAACTTGGCCACCTCCTCGAAGAAGTCTGCCTGGGCGACGAAGTAGAAGGCCAGCCGCGGCGCGAAGGCGTCGACGGCCACCCCGCTCCTGGTGACCTCCTCGACGTAGGCGATGCCGTTGGCCATCGTGAAGGCGACCTCCTGCACCGACGTCGCCCCGGCCTCGGAGATGTGGTAGCCGCTGACGTTGACCGGGTTGTAGCGGGCCATGCTCCGGGCGCAGAAGACGATCATGTCGCGCATGAGCCGCATGGACGGCCGGATCGGGAAGATCCACTCCTTCTGCGCGATGTACTCCTTGAGGATGTCGGCCTGCACGGTGCCCGAGAGCTTGTTCAGGTCGAAGCCGCGCGCCTGCGCGACCGCGACGTACATCGCGAGCAGGATCCACGCGGTCGGGTTGATCGTCATCGAGACGGAGATCTTCTCGAGGTCGATCCCGGCGAACAGCGCCTCGACGTCCTCGATGGTGTCGACGGCCACCCCCTCGCGGCCCACCTCGCCCAGCGACCGCGGGTCGTCGGAGTCGTAGCCCATCAACGATGGCATGTCGAAATCGACGGAGAGTCCCGTCTGTCCTTGCCCGATCAGATACTTGAACCGGTTGTTGGTGTCTTCCCCCGTTCCGAACCCCGCGATCTGGCGCATCGTCCAGCGCCGGCCGCGGTACATCGTCGGGTACGGCCCGCGCGTGAACGGCCAGCGGCCCGGCAGCCCGATGTCGCTCCACGGCGTGTCGGCGACGTCCTCCGGCGTGTAGACCCGCTGCACGGGTAGTCCCGAGCCCGTCCGGTACTCGGGGCGCGCCTCGGGCTGGCGTCTGACGAAGTCGGCCAGCTCGCGCGCCTCCCAGGCCTCGCGCTCCGCGCGAATTCGCTCGATGGCTTTCGGATCAAACATTCGCAACGCCTTTCTTGTAGAGATCACGGTCGTCGATCACGCGCTTGGCCTTGAATTCCGTGCGCGGCAGCTCGCCCGCCGCCACCAGCTCGATGCGCGGCGTGACGCCGAGCCGCGCGCGCAGCCGCTCCCGCATGCGCGCGGCGAGCGCGGCGCGGGGCGCGTCGGCAGCGTGGCTCGCCGCGTACTCCGCGCGCACGAGCAGCTCGTCCATCGCCTCGCGGCGCGAGATGATCACCCTGAACTCGCCGCCGAATCCCTCGATGGCGCGCAGGGTGTCCTCGATGGCGCTCGGGTAGATGTTCTCGCCGCGCACGATGAACATGTCGTCGATGCGGCCGTAGAGCCCCCCGGGCAGGCGCGGGTACGTACGGCCGCACGGGCACGGCTCGTCGGTCCACCGCGCGAGGTCGCCGGAGACCAGCCGGATCATCGGCTGCGACGTGCGCTCGAGGTGCGTGTAGACGGGCGTGCCCTCGCCTCCGTAGGGCACCGGCGCGAACGTCTCGGGGTCGCAGACCTGCGTGTAGACGATGTCCTGCCACAGGTGCATGCCGGTGCGCCGGCGGCACTCGCCGTTGGTCATCCACGGCGTCATCTCGGCCATGCTGCCCATGTCGATGCAGGCGCCGCCGAACGTGGCCTCGATCAACCGCTTGGTGGCGGCGACGCCGGCGCCGGGCTCGCCGGAGAAGAACAGGGTGCGGAAGCCGAAGTCACGCGGCTCGATGCCCTCGCGGCGCGCGGTCTCGGCGAAGTGCAGCGCGTAGGACGGCGTGCCGTAGAATGCCGTCGCGCTCATCTCGCGCGCCCATTGCACGGCCATCAGCGTCTGACCAGGAAGACCGGCGCCGAACGGGAACACGGTGGCGCCGAGCCGCTCGCAGCCCTTCAGCGCTCCCCACGATCCCAGATACAGGCTGAAGAACGACGCGATCAGCACGCGGTCGTCGGGGCGGAGGCCCGCGCCCCAGAGAACGCGCGCGTGCGCCTCGCCGATCCGCTCCCAGTCGTCGCGGCCCACCCCGAACACCGTCGGGTGGCCGGTGGTGCCGCTGGTGCCGTGGATGCGCGCCACCTCGCGCGGCTCGATGCAGAGATAATCGCCGAACGGCGGCGCCGCCGCCTGGGCGGCTCTCAGGTCCGCCTTCTGTACGACGGGGAACTTCGCGAGATCGGCGAGCGTGCGGAGCCTCGCCGGCGACACGCCGGCGGCCTCCCAGCGGCGGCGATAAAACGGGCTGCGCTCCCACGCGTACTGCACCTGCGCGCGCAGCTTGGCCAAGACGACCTCGTCGCGCTTCTTCGGCTCCGCGCACTCGAGCCCGGGCGCCCAGTGCTCGGCGTCCGGCGCCGGCCGCCACGCCGGGTCGTAGCGCGGCGGCCAGGTCGCGCTCATCTGATTCGCCGTCGGAGCGGCTTCGCAGGGCTCCGCCGCTCGACGGTCGGGGAAACAACCCGCGCGCTCATGTCCGCGGATGCGCGGCCACGGCGTCGCGCACGCGCCGCACGACCTCGTCGGGCGGCGCGTCCTGAAGGACGACGTCGGCCACGCCGCACGCCTTGAGCGCCGGCACGTCCTCGTCGGGGATCACGCCACCGACGACGACCACCGTGTCGTCGGCGTCGTGCTGGCGGAGCAGCTCGACGATGCGAGGCACGAGTGTGAGATGGGCGCCCGAGAGGATGCTGATGCCGATGGCGTCCACGTCCTCCTGCACGGCGGCCGCCACCACCTCCTCCGGCGTCCGGTGCAGGCCCGTGTAGATGACGTCCATGCCGGCATCGCGGAGCGCCCGCGCGACGATCTTCACGCCGCGGTCGTGGCCGTCGAGCCCGACCTTGGCGATCAGCACGCGGATGGGCGCCGTCATGGCCGCCAATTGTACCGTGTTACCTTCGGCGCATCCGATGGCCACCGACCCCAATTTCTTCGGCGACCTCGCCTGGGTGATCGTCGCCGCCGTCGCCGGTGGCGCGCTGGCGTGGCTCGCGCGCCAGCCCCTGATCCTCGGGTACGTCGTGGGCGGCATCCTCGTCGGGCGTTTCACGCCGGGCCCCACCGTGTCCGACACCCACACCTTCGAGCTGTTCGCCGAGATCGGCGTCGTCCTGCTGATGTTCTCGGTCGGCATCGAGTTCTCGCTGCGCGACCTGCTGCGCGTCCGGTGGGTCGCGCTGCTCGGCGGACCGCTGGGCATCGTGCTGACGGCCGCGCTGGGCGCCGGCGCCGGGGGCGTGCTCGGCTGGCCGCCCGGGCAGGGGCTCGCCGTCGGCCTCGTCATCTCCGTGGCCAGCACCATGGTGCTCGTGCGGCTTCTCATGGACCGCGGCGAGCTGCACACCCGCCACGGCCGCGTGATGATCGGCATCTCGCTCGTCGAGGACCTCGCCGTCGTCGCGATGACCGTTCTGCTGCCCGCGCTCGGCGCGGGGGTGACGGAGCGGCCCCTCGCGGTGGCGATCGCGTTCGGCAAGGCGGCGCTCGTGCTCGTCCCCGCGTTATTCCTGGCCGCGCGCGTCGTCCCGGCGCTCATGCGTCGCGTAGCGCGCACGCACAACGACGAGCTGTTCCTGCTCGTCGTCCTCGCCGTCGGCCTCGGCACCGGCGCCCTCACCCAGGCGGTGGGTCTGTCGGTCGCGCTCGGGGCCTTCCTGGCCGGGCTCATCATCAGCACCTCCGACTACGCGCACGAGACCATCGCGCGCCTGCTGCCGCTGCGCGACGTCTTCGTCGCGATGTTCTTCGTCACCGTCGGAATGCTGGTCGACCCATTCACCGTGGCCGCCAACCTGCCGCTGCTGGCCGCGCTCATCGTGTTGATCGTCGTCGGCAAAGCCGTCATCCGCTCCGCCATCGTGCGGCTCTTCGGCTACCCGTGGTCGACGGCGGCGCGGGTCGGCGTCGGGCTCGCCCAGATCGGCGAGTTCTCGTTCATCCTCGTGCAGGTCGCACGCGGCGCGCGCCTCGTCGGCGACGACGTCTACAACGCCACGCTGGCGGCCTCGCTCTTCTCGATCCTGTTCAACGCGCTGCTCGTCCGCCACGTCCCGGACTGGCTCGACGCCCTGTGGCACTTCCGCGCGCGCGGACCGTCGGTCGCCGAGTCCACCCGGGCCGGCGGCGTCGTCCTCTGTGGATTCGGACGCGTGGGGAGCGAGATCGGCGAGGCCCTCGAGACGTTCGAAATCCCCTACGCTGTCATCGAGCGGGATCCCGACATCTGCGCGCAACTGCGCGCACGGGGCGTCCCGTGCGTCTTCGGCGACGCCGCGCATCGCGAGCTGCTGGCGCGGGCGGGGGTCGCGCGGGCGCCGCTCGTCATCGTGGCCCTGCCGGAGATCGAGCGCGCGCGTCTCGCGGTCGCCGCCGTGCGCGCGCTCCGCGCCGACGTCCCGCTGCTCGCGCGCGCTCACGGTCGCGCCGAGGCGGAGGCGCTGCGCGCGAAAGGCGCCACCGAGATCATCCAACCCGAGCTCGAGGCCTCGGCCACGCTGATCCGCCATGCGCTCGCCGCTCTCGGACTGCCCAAGGACCGCACGATCGCCTACCTCGAGCGGTATCGCAGCGCGATGGAGCGCGCCGACGCCGGCGACGCCGCTGCCGCCGTCCCGCTGCCGGAGGTGCGCGAGCTGACGCTCCGCAAGGGCGGCGTCGCCGACCAGTCGCTCAGCGACGCGCGGATCCGCGAGCGCTTCGGCGTGACGGTGGTCGCCGTCCGGCGCGCGGACGGGCTCGTGCTCAATCCGCCGCCCGAGACGACGCTGCGCGCGGGCGACGTCGTGCGCGTCTTCGGCCTGCCCGACCAGATCGACGCCTTCGCGGCTGAGTCGGCGCGGCGCTAGGCGCAGGGCGGCGAAGCGCCCAACGCTCGGCGCGCCCCGGGAAACCCGGGGCGCCCCTCGAAGGCGCGCCGCTACGCTGTCGGCGGGGCGCTCGCGCTCACCCGCGGCCGCCGGACGATCACGTGGGGGGCCCCGACATGGCCCCCTGATCATTCAAGCGAAGGGGGCTACGCCCCCCTCGGACTCCCCCGGCCAACGCTCGGCGCGCCCCGGGAAACCCGGGGCGCTCCTCGAAGGCGCGCCGCTACGCTGTCGGCGGGGCGCTCGCCCTCACCCGCGGCCGCCGGACCACGCGCGTGGCCGGCAGTGACAGCTCGCGACAGCGCTTGCGCAGCGTGTTGCGATTGAGCCCGAGCATGCGGGCGGCCCGGAGCTGGTTGCCACCGGTCAGCGCCAGCACGTGGGCGAGCAGTGGGCGCTCGAGCAGCGCGAGGGCCTCGCGGTGCACCCGTGGATTGTTGGCCGCGCAGAGGTGCTCCACGATGCCGGGGACGGCGTCGGCCACCGCTCGTGCGAGCAATCCGATTCCCGTTCCGTTACGGCCGCCGTCCCCGTCCGCCATGCTGCCTCCTTAGTATTCCTTGTAGTGGAGGAATTTCGCGTCGATGGTCAGCACGCCGCGCTCGCCCTTCTTCTCGAGCTTCACGACGCAGTCGATCGCAGATAAGATGCCGTCGCCGAACAGTTCGTTGCAGCGCTCGCGAAGCGCGTCGCCGTACACGCCGACCAGCTCCATGAGCCGGTACTTGAACGGATCGGTGGTGAGCGGGAAGTCGGTGCGCAGCGGGATCGCCGTCGTCGCCATCGCGGTCTCGACGGGCACGCCGACGGTGGCCGCCAGCTTCTTCGCCTCGTCGGCGGACAGCCGGTGCTGGCCGTGCAGCGCGGCCGCGAGGTACGTCGGGTCCTTGGTGCCGATCGCCTTGCCGAGGTCCTCGTAGCTCACGCCGCGCGCCACGCGCGCGGCGCGGATCTGCTCGAGTGCCGCCGTTCGGTCCATGGTCGTCCTCCTTGACGCCGTTACGTGAGAGTGAGCGAGCCTTCCACCAGGAAGCGCAGAATGTGCGTGCGCAGCCGGAGGAACTCCGGGTCATCGATCAGGTCGGCGCGCCGTCGCGGCCGCGCCAGCTTCACCTCCACTTGCTCCGCCAGCTTCGCCTGTGGACCCCGCGTCATGAGGGCGATCCGGTCCGAGAGCAAGATTGCCTCGTCCACGTCGTGGGTCACCATGAAGACTGTGTTACGGGTCGCCGACCACATCCGCACCAGCTCGTCCTGGATCACGCCGCGCGTGAGCGCGTCGATCTGGGCGAAGGGCTCGTCGAGCAGGAGCACCTTCGGCTCCGTCGAGAACGCGCGCGCCAGTCCCACCCGCTGCCGCATGCCGCCGGACAGCGCGGCCGGGCGCTTGGACTCCGCGCCGCCGAGGCCCACCATGTCCACCCAGCGCTGGACGTGAGCGGCCACCTCCGCGCGCGCCCACCCCGGGTGCGCGGCGCGCACGGCGAGCCGGATGTTGTCGAAGGCCGTCATCCACGGCATGAGCGAGAAATTCTGGAACACGACCATCCGGTCCATGCCCGGGCGCGTGACCTCGCGCCCCTCGAGCACGACGCCGCCGCGCGTGGGGCGCTCGAGGCCCGCGATGATGTTCAGCAGCGTGGACTTGCCGCACCCCGAGTGGCCGATCATCGTGACGAACTCGCCGCGGGCGATCTCCAGCGTCACGTCGTCGAACACGTCGAGACCGTCGCCGCGCCCCTCCGCCGGCGGAAAGGTCTTGCTCACGTGATCGACGAGGAGATAGGACGTCATTCCGTGTACGCCAGGCGCCGCGACAGCCGGCCGAGGCCGGCGTCGAGGAGCACGCCGATGACCCCGATGGCGAGAATCGCGAAGATCACGCTCGTGAGCGCCAGGTTGTTCCACTCGTTCCAGACGAAGTAGCCGATCCCGGTGCCGCCGATGAGCATCTCGGCGGCGACGATGGCCACCCACGCGCTGCCCACCGAGATGCGCAGGCCGGCCACGATCGCGGGCGCGGCCGCCGGCAGGATCACGGTCACGAGCCGGCGCGGCCACGAGAGCTGGAGGATGGCCGCGACGTTCAGGTAGTCCCGCTTGATCGAGGCGACGCCGAAGGCCGTGTTGGCCAGCGTGGGCCAGAGCGACGACATGACGATGACGAGCACCGCCGCCTGCGCGGAGTCCCGGATGGTGTAGAGGAACAGCGGCATCCACGCCAGTGGCGAGATCGGCTTCAGCACCTGGACGTACGGGTTCACGGCGCGGTAGAGCACGGGTGACAGCCCGAGGACCACGCCGAGCGAGACCGCGATGACCGAGGCGATCGTGTAGCCGATGGCCATGCGCCCGAGACTCGCCGCGAGCTGGAGCCCGATACCCTTGTCGTTCGGCCCGTTGTCGTAGAACGGGTGCGCGAGCATGTGCGCGGCCGTCGCCGCCACCGCGGCCGGCCCCGGAATGGACCTGCCCGCCGGCTTGCCGGCCACCGCCGCCTGCCAGACGCCGAGCAGCACGGCGCCGATCAGCAGCGAGTAGAGGGCCACGCGGAGCCGGTCGCGCCGCATCACGCCTTCCGGATCGCGAACGACTTGAGATAGTCGTCCGGCCGGTCGGGATCGAAGACCTTCGTCTTGCCGAGCGCGAACGCGTGCTTGACCGAGGCCGTGTCCGGCGCCTTGTAGCCGAGCGCCTTCAGGGTGTCGCGACACGCGCTCGCCAGGAACACCTCCTCGGCCACCTTCTTGTATGTCACGTCGGTCTTGAGGTAGCCCCAGCGCTTCATCTGCGTGAGGATCCAGATCGCCATCGAGTGGTACGGGAACGGGTCGAAGTCGATGCGATCGGGCACGTTCTTCGTGTTGCCGAGGCCGTCCGGGAACACGCCGGTCAGCACCTGCTCGAGCACCTCCACCGGCTGGTTGAGGAAGTTCTTCGGCGCGATGGCGGCCGCGATCTCCTTGCGGTTCTTCCGATCCCGCGCGTACTGCGTGGCGTCCACGATCGCGGCGAGCAGCGCGCGGAACGTGTTCGGCGCGCTCGAAGCGAACTCGCGCTTGGCCGCGAACGCGCAGCAGGGGTGCCCCGGCCAGATGTCCTTGGACAGCAGGTGGATGAAGCCGACCTCCTCGAAGACCGCGCGCTGGTTGAACGGATCGGGCGCGAGATAGCCGTCGAGGTTGCCGGCCCGGAGATTCGCCACCATCTCCGGCGGCGGCACCGCGCGGATCTGCACGTCCTTGTCCGGGTCCACGCCGCCCTCGGCCAGGTAGTAGCGCAGCAGGAAGTTGTGCATCGAGAAGTCGAACGGCACGCCGAACTTGAAGCCCTTCATCTCCGCGGGCGACTTCACCGCCTTGTGCTTCATGGCGAGCGTGATCGCCTGGCCGTTGATGTTCTCGACCGCTGGCATCACGTAGGGCACCGACTGCGAGCCGACGCCGAGCGAGATCGCGAGCGGCATCGGCGAGAGCATGTGCGTGGCGTCCGTCTCGCCGTTGATCGAGAGGTCGCGGATCATCGCCCACGACGAGGCCTTCGTCACCTGGACGCTGAGTCCGTGCTTCCTGTAGAAGCCCATCGGCTCGGCCATGATGATCGGCGTCGCGCAGGTGATCGGAATGAAGCCGACCTTGAGGTCTTTCTTCTCGGGCGGCCCGGCTTTCTCCTGCGCGAGTGCGCGCGCAGCGCCGAGGGGGAAGACGGAGGCGAGCGCGGCGGCCGCCGTCGAGGCGCCCACGCGTGCGATGAAGGCGCGGCGACCCAGCTCGCCGCCGAAGACCGCGTGCTCGATCGAGCGCTCGACCGCGCGCTCGAGGATGTCGTCCCGCTCTGCCTCGATCTTGTGCATTCGCGCCCCCTGGTCTCGATTCGTTTCCGGGCGTCGGTGACCGGGGGCCGCGACCGCAGCGTCGCGGGACGCTCGTGAAGCGAGCAAGGCGCATGCCGCGCCGCGCCGACGGCCGCATCGTCGCAACGGCGCGCACTTCGGCGTGACCGAACCGCCTCACCCTGCTCGTCGAATGAGCAGCGCCATCTCGCGTGCTCACCCCGTGAGCAGGGCCGTGACGTCCCGCACGGTCAAGTCCGCGATTCCTCACGCGAGCGCGTCCGGCACGCGCCTTGCCGAGAAAGCCGCGGGCAATGCAGCAAGCGCTCCGCGGTGCAACGGCGCACGGGAGATCGGCCCGCGAACTCACTCAGCCGCACCGGAGGACGCTCATGATGCGAGTGCTCGGCACGCTGGTCCTGAGCGCGGCGACCCTGCTCGCCCCGCCTGCGCCCGTGAGCGCCCAGGGCCGCCAGGAAACGCTGATCGTCATCGTCGAGTCCGGCCCCAACTCCATGGACATCCACGGCGTGGGCGCCAACCGGCCCGCGTACCAGGCGTCGTGGAACCTCTACGACCGCCTGCTGACGTACGGCGTGAAGCGGCTGCCCGACGGCTCGAGGATGTACGACTACAACTCGCTCAAGCCGGAGCTCGCCGAGAGCTGGACGCTCGCGCCCGACGGCCTGTCGGTCACCTTCAAGCTGCGCCGCGACGCCAGGTTTCACGACGGCACGCCGGTGACGGCGAGGGACGTGAAGTGGTCGTTTGATCGCGCGGTCACCGTCGGCGGCTTTCCGACCTTCCAGATGAAGGCCGGCTCGCTCGAGAAGCCGGAACAGTTCGTCGTGGTCGACGACTACACGTTCCGCGTCACCTTCGTTCGCAAGGACAAGATGACGATGCCGGACCTGGCCGTGGTCGTGCCGGCCGTGTTCAACTCCGAGCTCGCGAGGAAGCACGCCACCGCGCAGGACCCGTGGGCGATGGAGTGGCTGAAGAGCAACGACGCGGGCTCGGGCGCCTACAAGCTCGAGTCGTGGAAGCCCGGCCAGGACACCGTCTACGTCCGCTTCGACGACTGGAAGTCGGGGCCGCTGCCGAAGATCCGGCGCGTGATCGTGCGCGAGGTGCCGTCGGCGGGCAACCGCCGCGCCCTGCTCGAGCGCGGAGACGCCGACATCTCGTTCGACCTGCCCCCCAAGGACTTCGCGGAGATGGCCAAGGCCGGCAAGCTGGCCGTCGTCTCGCATCCGGTGGAGAACGCGTTCGCGTACGTCGGCATGAACGTCAAGAACCCGCCGTTCAACAATCTCAAGGTTCGTCAGGCGGTGGCGCACGCCGTCCCGTACGAGAAGATCTTCTCCACCGCCGTGTTCGGGCGCGGCGTGCTGCTGACGGGCAACCCGATCGTGAGCCTCACCTACGGTCACGACCTGTTCCCCTCGCCGTACAAGACGGACATGGCGAAGGCGAAAGCGCTGATGGCGGACGCCGGCTTCCCGAACGGGTTCGAGACCACGCTGTCCTTCGACCAGGGCTTCGCGACGATCAACGAGCCGACGGCGGTGCTCGTCCAGGAATCACTCGGCCAGATCGGAATCAAGACGACGATCGAGAAGATCCCCGGCTCGAACTGGCGGAACATGCTGCTCAAGAAGGAGATGCCGCTCTTCCTCAACGCCTTCGGCGGGTGGCTGAACTATCCCGAGTACTTCTTCTTCTGGAACTTCCACGGCCAGAACGCCGTCTTCAACACGTCGTCCTATCAGAACCCGGACATGGATCGGCTGATCGAGGCCGCGCGCTTCGAGACGGATCCCAAGAAGTACCGCGAGCTCGTGCGCGGCTTCGCGAAGATCGAGATCACCGACGTCCCGCGCGTGCCCGTCTACCAGCCGCTGCTCGACGTGGCGATGCAGAAGAACGTGAAGGGCTACCAGTACTGGTTCCACCGGCAGCTGGACTACCGTCAGCTGTCGAAGGGGTAGGCGGGCATGGCGCTGCTCCGGCTGGCCGGCCGGCGGCTCGCGCTCGCCGTGCCGGGGCTGCTGGGCGTGATCGTCGTCACCTTCCTGCTGAATCGCGCGCTGCCGGGCGACCCCGCGGCGTTCTTCGCCGGGCCGGCGGCGACCCGCCAGGCCATCGAGGAGATCCGTGCACGGCTCGGACTCGACAAGAGCGTGCCCGAGCAGTTCGTGTATTACGTCCGGGACCTGGCGCGCGGCGACCTCGGCACGTCGCTGACGACCGGCCAGCCCGTGCTGCGCGACCTCGCGACACGCCTGCCCGCCTCGCTGGAGCTGACACTGGCCGGGCTCGCGCTGGCGGTGACGGTGGCGCTGCCGCTCGGCGTGCTGTCGGCCACGCGGCCGGGCTCGTGGGTCGACCACCTCGCGCGCGTCGTGACGACGGCAGGCGTGTCGCTGCCGATCTTCTTCACCGGCCTGCTCCTCGTCTACGTCTTCTATTTCCTGCTCGGCTGGGCGCCGGCGCCGCTCGGCCGCCTCGACGCGTTCTCGACGGCGCCGCGCCAGGTCACCGGGTTCTTCGTCGTCGATGCCGTCCTCGCGCACGACGGCGCGCTGGCGTGGGCGGCGCTCCGCCAGCTGGCGCTGCCGGCCGTCACCCTGGGGCTGTTCGCGATGGCGCCGATCGCCCGGATGACGCGCGCCTCGATGCTCGGCGTCCTCGGCAGCGAGTTCATCCGCACCGCGCGCGCGGCGGGGCTGGCGCCGCGCACGGTGCTCGTCACCTACGCGCTGCGCAACGCCCTGCTGCCCGTGATCACGCTGCTCGGCATGGTGTTCTCGTTCCTGCTCGGCGCCAACGTGCTGGTGGAGAAGGTCTTCGCGTGGCCCGGCGTGGGCTCGTATGCGCTGGAGGCGCTCATCGCCTCCGACTATGCGCCCGTGCAGGGCTTCGTGCTGCTGATGGCCACGCTCTACGTCTTCCTCAACCTCACCATCGACATCGTCTACGGGCTCGTCGATCCCCGCGTGCGGATCGAGGCGTGAGCGCGCTCCTGCGGCACGGCCGCTACGTGCTGGGCGAGAATCCCGTGACGGCGGTGGCCTTCGGACTGTTCGTCGTCCTGATCCTCCTGGCGCTCGTCGGGCCGTCACTCGCGCCGCACGATCCGCTGGCCAGCGACACCGCGCGCAAGCTCGAGCCGCCCTCGGCGCGCTACTGGTTCGGGACCGACCAGGTCGGCCGCGACATCCTGAGCCGCGTGCTGGTGGCCACGCGGCTGGACCTCGCTATCTCGCTCTCGGCGGTCACCCTGTCGTTCGTGGTGGGCAGCGGGCTCGGCGCGTCGGCCGGGTTCTTCGGCGGCTGGACGGACCGCATCGTCACGCGCGTCACCGACACCATCATGGCCTTCCCGTTGTTCGTCCTCGCCATGGCCATCGTGGCCGCGCTCGGCAACACGCTCGCCAACATCGTGTACGCGACGGCCATCATCAACCTGCCGTTCTACGCGCGCATGGCGCGGGCCGAGGTCAACGTGCGGCGTGAAGCCGGCTTCGTGGAGGCGGCGCGGCTCTCAGGCAACGGCTCCGCGCGCATCCTCACCGTCCACGTGTTCCCCAACTGCCTGCCCCCGATGATGGTGCAGGCCTCGCTGAACCTCGGCTGGGCGATCCTCAACGCGGCCGGCCTGTCGTTCATCGGCCTCGGCGTCCGCCCGCCCACGCCGGAGTGGGGCATCATGGTCGCCGAGGGCGCCGCCTTCATCGTGTCCGGAGAGTGGTGGATCGCGCTCTTCCCCGGCCTGGCGCTGATGCTCGCCGTCTTCTGCTTCAACCTGCTCGGGGACGGGCTGCGCGACCTCATCGACCCGCGGCGGCGCACGTGAGCGCGGTCCCGCTCATGTCCGTCGAGGACCTGTCGGTGGAGTTCCGCACGCGCCACGGCGTCGTCCGCGCGCTCGAGCGCGTCGGATTCAGTATCGCGAGGGGCGAGACGGTCGGCATCGTCGGCGAGAGCGGCTCGGGCAAGTCGGTGACGGCGTTCACCGTGCTCGGCCTGCTGCCGCCGGCGGGGCGGGTGACGTCGGGCCGCGCGGTGTTCGGCGGCCTCGATCTGCTCACCGCGAGCGCCGGCCAGCTCCTCGAGTACCGCGGCCGCGAGCTGTCGATGATCTTCCAGAGCCCCCGCACCGCGCTCAATCCCATCCGCCCCGTCGGCAAACAGATCGCCGACGTGCTCGAGCGTCACGCCAACCTCCCGCGCGCCAGGCGCCGCGACCGCGTGCTCGAGCTGCTGGCGCGCGTGCAGATCCCCGACCCCGAGCGGCGCTACCACGCCTACCCGTTCGAGCTGTCGGGCGGAATGTGCCAGCGCGTGATGATCGCGCTCGCCGTCGCGTGCTCGCCGGCGCTCCTCATCGCCGACGAGCCCACCACCGGGCTCGACGTCACGACCCAGGCCGGCATCCTCGACCTGCTCGGCGATCTGTCGCGGACGGCCGGCATGGCGACGATCATGATCACGCACGACCTCGCCGTCGTCGCCGAGCGCTGCGACCGGATCGTGGTCATGCACGCGGGTCACGTCGTGGAGCAGGCGCCCGCGCGGACGCTCTTCGCGCGGCCGCGCCATCCCTACACCGCCCGGCTCCTCGCCTCGACGCCGCGCGCCGGCGCGAAGCTCGCCGACCTCACGCCGATCCCCGGCGCGGTGCCCGATCTGCGCGGCGAGACGACGCCGTGCCGCTACCGCACGCGGTGCGAGCGCGCGGCCGCCGTCTGCGATCGGCCGCCGCTGCCGCGCGAGGTCGTGGCCCCCGGCCACGTCGTCGCGTGCGCGAGGCCGCTGTGAGCGCGCTCCTCGACGTCCGCGCGCTGACCAAGCGCTTCCCCGTGCGGGGCAGCGAGCGGCGCGTGCACGCCGTCGACGATGTGTCGTTCACGATCGAGCGCGGCGAGTCCGTCGGCCTCGTCGGCGAGTCGGGGTGCGGCAAGTCCACGCTCGTGCGGCTCGTGACCCGGCTCCTCGACCCGTCGGACGGCCGCATCGTCTTCGCGGGGCGGGACGTCGGCGTCATCCCGCCCGCGCAGTTCACGCACGCGCCGGAGCGGCGGCTGATCCAGATGGTCTTCCAGGACCCCGCCGACAGCCTCAACCCGCGCTTCACCGCCTTCGACACGATCGCCGAGCCGCTGCGGCGCCTCGGTACCCCGGCGCAGCGCGCGGCGCTGGCCGATCACGTCGCCGAGCTGGCGGACCTCGTGGGGCTGCCGCGCGAGCTGCTCGGTCGCTTTCCGCACCAGCTCTCCGGCGGCCAGCAGCAGCGCGTCGGCATCGCGCGCGCCATCGCCCTGCGCCCGCGGCTTCTCGTGCTCGACGAGCCGACGTCGGCGCTGGACGTCTCGGTGCAGGCGACGATCCTGCACCTGCTGGCCGAGCTGCGCGACCGGCTGGGCATGAGCTATCTCTTCGTGTCCCACGACCTCAACCTCGTGCGCCTCTTGACCGACCGGGTCCTCGTCATGTATCTGGGCAAGATCGTGGAGAGCGGACGCTCGGAGGAGGTGTTCGATCGGCCGGCGCATCCGTACACACGCGCGCTGATGTCGGCCGTGCCCGCGCCCGACCCGGCCGCGCGCCGCGCGCGCATCGCGCTCGTCGGCGAGCCGCGCAGCCCCATCGACCCGCCGCCAACGGTGTGCCGGTTCCACGGCCGCTGCCCCGACGGCGTCGAGCGCTGCACCCGCGAGATGCCGGTGTTGCGTCCCGGACCGGCCGCCGACCATCTCGCCGCGTGTCACTTTGGATTTGCCGTCGGGGCGCCTGCGCAGGGCTCCGGCGCCCGACGGTCGGGCGGAGAACCGGCGGCGTGAGCTCCCCGTCAGACATCCCGCTGGCCGTTAACGGCACGCTCATGCGTGGTCTCGAGCTCAACGGCAATCTTACCGCCGCCGGCGCGCGCTTCCTGCGCGAGGCCGCCACCGTCCCCGAGTACCGGCTGTGGTCGATCGGCGATCGCCACCCCGCGATGCTGCGTGTGCGCGAGGGCGGCGCCGCGATCGCGCTCGAGGTGTGGAGCGTGCCGGCGGCGGGACTCGCGTCGCTGCTGCTCGCCGAGCCGCCCGGCCTCTGCATCGGCAAGGTCCGCCTCGCGGATGGCGACGAGACGCTCGGCGTCCTCGGCGAGCCGATCCTGTGCGAGGGGCAGCGCGAGATCACGAAGTTCGGCGGCTGGCGCGCCTACGTCGCCGCGCGCAGGACGACGTGAGCGAGCCCGTTCGCGTGACCGACGCCGACGTCGAGCGGCTGGCGGCACAGGTCGGGCTGACCATCGCGCCCGAGTCGCGAGCGGCCGTGGCGCAGCACCTCGCCGGGCTCCTGGCCGCGGTGCTGCTCCTCGACGAGTTCGCGCTGCCGGAGCCGATCGAGCCGGCGCCGCGCTTCGATCCATGATCGACGCGACGACGTCCGCGCGGTCGATCGCCGCGTCCGTGCGCGCCGGCAAGACCCGCGCGCGCGACGTCGTGGCCGGCGCGCTCGAGCGGATCGCGCGGCGCAATGCCGCGCTCAACGCCTTCACGGCCGTGCTGGGCGAGCGCGCCCTGGCCGACGCCGACGCGATCGACCGGCGCCTGGCGGCGGGGGACGATCCGGGACCGCTCGCCGGCGTGCCGTTCGCGGCCAAGAACCTCTTCGACGTCGCCGGGCTCGCGACCCTCGCCGGCTCGAAGATCAACGCCGGCCACCCGCCGGCGACGCGTGACGCCGCCGCGGTCGCGCGACTGCGCGCGGCCGGCGCGGTGCTGGTCGGCGCGCTCAACATGGACGAGTACGCCTACGGCTTCTCGACGGAGAACACGCACTACGGCCCGACGCGCAACCCGCGCGACCCGTCGCGGATCGCCGGCGGCTCGTCGGGCGGCTCGGCGGCGGCCGTGGCCGGCGGCCTCGTGCCCCTCACCCTCGGCACCGATACCAACGGCTCGATCCGCGTGCCGGCGGCGCTCTGCGGCGTGTTCGGGCTCAAGCCGACCTTCGGACGCGTGTCGCGCGCGGGCGTGGTGCCGCTCGCGTGGTCGTTCGACCACGTCGGACCGTTCGCGCGTCACGTGGCCGACCTCGCCGCGGCTTTCGACGCGATCGCCGGGCCGGACCCGCTCGATCCCGCGTGCTCGACCCTGCCGCCGCCGCGCTGCTCGGGAGAGCTCGAGCGCGGCATCGACGGGCTGCGCCTCGCGGTCGCCGGCGGCCACTTCGCGCGGCTGGCCGCCGACGAGGCGCTGGCGGCCGTGACGCGCGTCGCCGCGGCGCTCGGCGCCCGCCGCGAGGTGAGCCTGCCCGAGGCGCACCGCGCCCGCGCGGCCGCGCAGGTGATCACCGCGTGCGAGGGCAGCGCCTACCACCTCGAGAACCTCAGGGCACGCGCCGCCGACTTCGATCCGATGATCCGCGACCGCTTACTGGCCGCCGCGCTGCTCCCGGCCGCCGCCTACCTGCGCGCGCAGCGCTTCCGCGCGTGGTACCGGGCGCGCGTCGCCGAGGTCTTTCGCGAGGTGGACGTGCTGCTCGCGCCCACGACGCCGTGGACGGCGCCGGCGATCGGCGCGCCGTGGACGACCCGGATCGACGGGACGGAGGTGCCCACGCGCGGCCACCTCGGCGTCTTCACCCAGCCGCTGTCGTTCATCGGCCTGCCCGTGATCTCGGTCCCGCTGGTGTCGGCGGGGGCGCTGCCCGTCGGCGTGCAGCTGATCGCGGCGCCGTTCAACGAGGCCGTGCTGTTCCGCGTCGCGGCGCGGCTCGAGGCCGACGGGGTGGTGGGAGCGCCCGTTGCCATGTGAAACGCATTGCACGAGACGTTCTTCGCCCTGTGGACCGCGCGGGAGGCGTACGCGAAGGCGATCGGACGCGGGCTCGACGCCATGCGCGACACGCCGCCGGCCGGCTGGACGGTCCGCCAGCTCGCGCTCGGGCCGGGCTACGCGGGCGCGGTGGCGGTGGAGCATGGCGCCGAAGCCGTGCGGTGCTGGCACTGGCGCGAGCCCCTCCGCGACGCACGCGACGTCATAGATCAAGGACATTGACGGCTCACGCACGCCGCGCCTAGCATGGGCGCGATGTCGAGCTATCCCGTGCGCACGCGGCGCTGGACGCGAAAGGAGTACGACCGGCTCATCGACCTGGGCATCCTGCACGAGGACGAGCCGATCGAGCTGCTTGCCGGTCAGATGCTCGTCGCCGAGCCGAAGACGCCGCTCGACAGCACCGCGATCGGCCTTGCGGGCGACGCGCTCCGCGTCGCCTTCGGCGATGGTTGGCTCGTCTGCACCCACAACCCGATCGCTCTGGATGACGAGTCCGAGCCCGAACCGGACGTCATGGTCGTCGCCGGTCAGATTCGCGATTATCGCGACGCCCATCCCGAACGTGCGGCGCTCGTCGTCGAAGTCGCGCTCTCCAGCCTCGCGTTCGACCGCCGCCACAAGGGCAGCCTCTACGCGCGTGCCGGCGTCGCCGACTACTGGATCGTGAACCTGGTCGATCGCGTCGTGGAGGTGCGCCGCCGACCAGCACCCGATCCAGGCGCCGATTTCGGCGCCGCGTATCAAGATATCGAGCTCGCGCGGCCGGGGGCGACGCTGACGCCGCTGGCCAAGCCCGCGGCGCGCGTGGCGGTGGACGACCTGCTACCCTAGGCTAGAGTTCGACGCGTCGCTGTGGCAGACTGCGCCTATGGCGAAGCGCGCGAGCAAGGCGACTCCAGAACGCGAAGTGGCAGCGCTCGTGGCACGACAGATCTCCGATGACCTCGCCAAGCTCCCACCGACCGAGCGGGCGGCTCGGATGGCAGCGTTCAGGCGCGTCGTCGCTTCAGCGACCGCCACGCCGAAGCGAAATGCTCGAACCGCTCCGACCCGCGCTCGTAGCCGAGCGCGATAAGGGCTTCGCAGAATTTGGCCTCGTCGTCCATCGCGCACGGTACTCTTGGACGCGGCGGACACGCTGGTCAACTGTATGAGAACGTCGACAGACCAGCGCCTCGAACGCGACGCCCCGCCCGCAGCCTTCCTCGGTCGCGTTCAGGAGATCCGCCGCCGGGTGTGGCGCTAGAAGCTCCACTCCGTGAAGAGCTTCTGCTTGAACGCGGTCAGCTCCTCGACGTGCGCGGAGGGTGACCTGCGCGAGACCTCGACGAACTTCTCGTCCATCCGCTGGAGCCGCCGCGCGAGCACCTCGGCCAGGGTCGCGATGACCTTGTAGGCGGCCAGGCTCTCCTCGCGCAGGAGGCGGTGGAACTGCGTCGTCGTGAGCAGGCTGAACTCGCACGCCGTCTTCGCGCGGACGCTGGCGGTGTGCGGGCCTTCCGTCAGCAGGCTGATCTCGCCGAGCACCGTCGGCGCGGGGATGGTGGCGAGCACCTGGTCGCTGCCCTTCTTGCCGCGGCCCTCCTTGAACACCTCCGCCGTGCCCTCGAGCAGCACCATCAAGCCTTGTGGCCGCTCGCCTTCCTTGAAGACGACGAGGCCGGTCTCGGCCTTCACCGGCACCATCGCCTTGAGGATCTGCTCGGTCTGCTCGTACGAGAGGCCGCGGCAGAGCACGCCGCGAATGACCTTGCTCGCCTCGGATTGCGTCATGGCGTCTCCTCTCAGACTCCGCGCAGCACGGTGGCCCGCCCCACGCGGCCGATGGCCACGATGAAGGCGGCGGTGCGGAACGACACTTTGCGCTCGCGCACGACGCGCGCGAGCGTCGCGTAGGCGTCGCGCATGTGGCGGTGCAGCTCCGCGTTGACCTTGTCCTCCTCCCACGTGAACTGCTGGATGTTCTGCGCCCACTCGAAGTAGGAGACGGTGACGCCGCCCGCGTTGACGTAGATGTCCGGCAGCACGGTGACGCCGTTGTTGACCAGGGCCTCGTCGGCCTGAGGCGTGGTGGGGGCATTCGCCGCCTCGAGGATCAGCCGCGCGCGGATGTCCTTGACGTTGGCCTCGGTGATGACGCCGCCGAGCGCGGCGGGCACCAGCACGTCGACGGGCAGGAGCAGCAGATCCTCGTTGCTGATCGAGTCGCTGCCCGGAAAGCCGGTGACCGTCTTCTGCTGCGCCTGATGCGCGATCAGGCGCGGGATGTCGAGGCCCTCGGGGTTGCGCACGCCGCCCTTCACGTCGGAGACGGCGATCACCTTGCCGCCGCGCTCGTGCAGGAAGCGCGCGGCCCACGAGCCGACGTTGCCGAAGCCCTGGATCGCAAACGTCTTGCCGCGGACCTCGCCCTGCTTCGCGTCCTTGAGGTACTCCTCCAGCGCGAACACGGCGCCGCGGCCCGTCGCCTCCTCGCGGCCGCGGGAGCCGAAGAGATCCACCGGCTTGCCGGTGACGACGGCCGGCGAGAAGCCGTGCATCTTGGAGTACTCGTCCATGATCCACGCCATCACCTGCGCGTTGGTGTTGACGTCGGGCGCCGGGATGTCCGTCTGCGGCCCGATGATCTCGTGGATCTGCTGCACGAACTTTCGAGTCAGTCGTTCCAGCTCTCCGGGCGACAGATGGTCCGGATCCACCGCGATGCCGCCCTTGGCGCCGCCGTACGGCAGGTTCACCACGGCGGTCTTCCACGTCATGAGCGAGGCGAGGCCGAGCGCCTCGTCGAGATCGACCGTCTTGTGATAGCGGAGGCCGCCCTTCATGGGGCCGCGGCTGCGATCGTGCTGGACGCGGTAGCCGATGAACGTCCCCAGCTCGCCGTTGTCCATGGTGATGGAGACGTCGACCTTGACCTCGCGGTACGGCGTGACGAGCATGCGCTCGACCGCGCTCGACAGGTCCATCACGCGCGCGGCCTTGCGGAAGTAGTAGTTGACCTCTTCGAAGCCGGGCATACAGCGATCTTACGGCAGGGTGCCGCAGGAATGCGCAGAGATTGGCGAGGGTCAGGGACGAACGACGGGTGCGCCGAGCGCCACCGCCACGACGCGCTCGCCTGCGGCCAGCCGTTGCGCGGGCGTCACCGCGCCGGCGCGCGCCGCCTGACGCGCGCGGCCGACGCGCTCGACGAGCGCGGCGTACTCGGCGCCGACCACGGGCTCCAGTCGCCGCCGGATCTCGCGGGCGAGCGCGGGCGCGCGGCCGCCCGTGGAGACGGCGATCTGCAGCTCACCGCGGCGAAGGACCGAGCCGTAGATGAAGTCGCAGCGGGCGGGCCGGTCCACCGCGTTGACGAGCGCGCCGTGGCGACGCGCCGCCTCGGCGACGGCGTCGTCCACGGCGGCGACGCCGGTGGCCGCGATGACCAGCACGCAGCCGCGTGCGTCGACCTTGCGAAACGCGCGCGCGCGGTGCTCGATGCGGCCGGAGGCGACGAGTCGGGCCAGCGCGGGGACGAGGGCCGGGCTCACCACGCCGACGCGCGCGCCGCACTCGAGCAGGCCGTGCACCTTGCGGGAGGCGACAGCGCCGCCGCCGACGACCAGGCAGCGCCGGCCGCGCAGATCGAGGAACGCGGGAAAATAGTCGGGCATCGCTCAGGCCTGCGCGGCGGTGAGATGGCGCACGGCGAGCGGAACCGACGCGGCGTCCACCGTGGGCCCGACGAGCAGGAGCGCCGGGGCGCCGACGCAGGCCTCGCGGCAGCGCGCGGCGATGTCGCCGAGCCGGCCCGCGACGACGCGCTCGTCCGGCGTGCCGGCGCGCTCGACGACCAGCGCGGGCTCGCGGTGATCGCGGCCCATGGCCGTGAGCGCCGTGGTGATCGAGTCGAGCCCCTGCATCGGCATGTAGAAGACCAGCGTCGCCTCCGCGCGCGCCAGCAGCTCCCAGTCGAGCGCCGCCACGCCGCGCCCCGCGTGGTCGCTGCCGGTCGCGAGCACGAGCATCGAGGCGTGGCCGCGGGCGGTGAGCGAGATGCCGCCGCGCGCGGCGGCCGCGGTGGCCGCCGTGACGCCGGGCACGACCTCGAAGTCGACACCGCCCGCGCGCACGGCGTCGATCTCCTCGGCGAGCCGGCCGAAGATCGCGGGGTCGCCGCCCTTGAGCCGGACGACGCGCCCGCGGCGGCGCGCACGATCGACGAGGAGCCAGTTGATCTGCGCCTGGCCCATGCAGTGGCGGCCGGGCGCCTTGCCGGCGTCGATGATCTCGGCGTCCGCCGGCGCCTCGGCGAGCAGCGCGGCGGGGATGAGGCGATCGTGGATCACGACGTCGGCCTCGCGCAGGCGCCGGAGCGCCTTCAGCGTGACGAGCTCCGGGTCGCCGGGGCCGGCGCCGACGAACGAGACGAACGGGCGTCCATTCATGGCTCGGCCTCCGGCTTGCGCTCGGCGCGCGGGAAGAAGCGCACGAGCCGCTCGAGCACCTCCGGCAGCTGGTCGCACGGCAGATCCTCGAGGATGCGCAAACCCGCGCGCGCGTCGGCGCCGCCGCGGCCGCCGACGAAGACGTGCACGCCATCCACGATCTTGCCGTTGACCTTCACCTTGCAGCCCTGCAGCCCGATGTCCGCCGTGTGGTGATTGCCGCATCCCGCCGGGCAGCCCGACCAGCGCACGGCGATCGGCCGCGTGGAGCCGAAGCGTGCCTCGAACTCCTTCGCGAGCGCCAGGGCGCGCGTCTTGGTGTCGATGAGCGCGAGGTTGCAGAAGTCGGTGCCCGTGCACGCGACGAGGCCGCGCGCGACCTCGGAGGGGTTGTAGGGCAGCGCCCTCAGCAGCGGCTCCTGGGTGAGGTCGCCCAGTCGGGCGTCGGGCACGTGCGGCAGCAGCACGTTCTGCAGCGGCGTGAAGCGCAGCTCGCCGCGGCCGTACTGCTCGGCCAGCCGCGCCAGCTCGAGAAGCTGCTCGCCCGTCAGCCGCCCGACCGGCGTCTTGAGCCCGACGTAGTTCAGTCCGGCCTGCTTCTGACGAAAGACGCCGACGTGATCGGTGTGCGTCGCCAGCCGCGCGTCGGCGCCGGCGGGCGGCAGCGAGCGGCCCAGGCGCTTTTCCAGCTCCGCGCGCATGCGGGCGGCGCCCCAGACCTCCAGCAGGAACGCCAGGCGCGCCTTGCTGCGCGACTCGCGCGGGCCGTGGTCGCGGAAGACCAGCGCGATCGCTGCGCACACGTCCGCCGCCTCGTCCGGTCGCACGAACGCGTCGAGCGGCGTGGCGAAGACGGGCCCGCCCGAGCCCTGCTTGCCGCCGACGGCGAGGTTGAAGCCGGGCTCGTGACCCGTCACCGCCGGCGTGAGCGAGATGTCCTGCGTCTCGCCGCCCGTGCAGTGCTCCAGGCAGCCGGTGATGGTGACGTTGAACTTGCGCGGCAGGTTCGTGAACTCCTTGTTGCCGAGGAAGATCTTCTGGAAGGCGGTGGCGATCGGCGCGGTGTCGAGCAGCTCACCCGGTGTCAGCCCCGTGGCCGGGCAGCCGATGATGCCGCGGATGTTGTCCATCCCCGTCTGGAGGCTCGAGAGGCCCGCCGCTTCCAGCCGTGCGATGACCTCCGGCACGTTCTCGAGCGTCACCCAGCGCAGCTGGATCTGCTGGCGCGTGGTGACGTCGGCGATCGGGCGGCCCGACGCGCGGCCCGCCTCCCGGGTGATCTCGCCGAGCAGCCGCGCCTGCGCCGCGCTCACGATGCCGTTGGGCATGCGCACGCGCATCATGAAATGCCCCGGCGTGGGCCGGCGATGGAAGACGCCCACCCACTTGAGCCGCTCCTTGTCGTCGTCGCCGAGCGTCTTCCAGCCCTCGCGCGCGAAACGGGCGAGGTCCTCCTGCACGTCGAGGCCGTCCTTCTCCGCCTTCATCGCCTCGATGCGGTTCATGGTGACTCCACGCGGCGCAAGCGCACCGCGCATGCCTTGAGCTCCGGCTGACGCGACAGCGGATCGCGCGCGCTCAGCGTGAGGTTGTTGGCGCTCTTGTAGAAGCCGAGGCCGCGCCCCCAGTGGAACGGCGCGAAGCAGACGCCTTCGCGGATGGCCGAGGTCACGCGGCACTGGGCGATCAGCTTGCCGCGGCGCGAGGCGACCTCCACGAAGTCCCCGTCCTGGATCCCCGCGCGCTGCGCGTCGGCCACGTTGACCTCGACGATCGGCTCGGGCGTGCGCGCGCGCAGCGCGGGGGCTTGCCCGGTGCGCGTCAGCGTGTGCCAGTGATCGCGCACGCGGCCCGTCGTGAGGGTCAGCGGAAACGCGCGGTCGGGGAGCTCGGCGGGCTCGGCGTGGGCGACGGGCACGAAGCGCGCGCGGCCGTCGGCCGTCGGAAAGACGCCGTCGCCGTAGAGCCGGGCGGTGCCGGGATGCTCGGGCGTGGGCGCCGGCCACTGCACGGGGCGCGCGCGCAGCCGCGCGTGGCTCAACCCCGAGTAGTCGCAGGGCCGCCCGGCCGTCAGCGCCGCGAACTCGTCGAAGATCTCCGCCGCGCTCTCGTACGCGAACCAGGCCTTGAAGCCCATCGCGGCCGCGACGCGCGTGACGATCTCGGCGTCGGGCAGCGCCTCGCCCGGCGGTGGGACGAGCCTCGGCAGGTACGTCAGCCGGCGCTCGGAGCTCGTCATGACGCCGTCCTTCTCGGGCCACTGGGCGGCCGGCAGCAGCACGTCGGCGAACCGCGTCGTCTCCGTCGGGTGATACGCGTCCTGCACGATCACGAGGTCCGCCTGGCGCAGCGCGCGCTCGACGAGATCGGTGTCGGGCAGCGACGCCGCCGGGTTCGTGCAGAGGATCCACACCGCGCGCACCTCGCCGGTGGTCAGGCCCTCGAAGATCTCGAGGGCCGCGCGCCCGGGCTCGGGCTGGATCGTCCCCGGCTCCACTCCCCAGTGCCGTTCGACCACCGCGCGCGCGGCGGCGTCGCCGATCGAGCGATAGCCGGGCAGCAGATGTGCGAGCCCGCCCGTCTCGCGGCCGCCCATCGCGTTCGGCTGGCCGGTCAGCGAGAACGGTCCGGCGCCCGCTCGCCCTATCTGCCCCGTGGCCAGGTGCAGGTTGAGGATCGCCGCCGTCTTGTCGGTGCCGATGCGGCTCTGGTTGACGCCCATGCTCCAGAGCGTCAGCGCGCGGCGCGCGCGGCCGAAGGCGAGCGCGGCGGCGACGATCGCCTCCGCCGAGAGCCCCGTGAGGATGGCCGCCCGCTCCGGCGGGTAGGCGGCGATCTCGCGCTCGACGGCGCCCCAGCCCGTCGTGTGCGCGGTGATGAAGTCACGATCGAGCAGGCCCTCGCGTGCGAGCACATGCAGCATCCCGTTGAGCAGGGCGACGTCCGAGCCGGGGCGCAGCGCCAGGTGCAGGTCCGCGAGGTCCGCGGTTTCGGTCCAGCGGGGATCGGCGACGATGACGCCGACGTCGTCCGGCGCGGCGGCCTTGCGGCGGCGCAGGCGCTTGAAGAGCACGGGGTGGCAGTCGGCGGTGTTGGTGCCGATCAACAAGAAGACGTCGGCGGCGTCGACGTCCTCGTAGGAGCACGGCGGGCCGTCGGCGCCAAACGTCCGCGTGTAGCCGACGGCGGCCGAGGCCATGCACAGGCGCGAGTTGGTGTCGAAGTTGTTCGACCTCAAGAAACCTTTCGCCAGCTTTCCGGCGACGTAGTACTCCTCGGTGGTGAGCTGACCGGACGCGTAGAACGCGATCGCCTTCGGCCCGTGAGCGGCGACGATCTCGCCGAGGCGGTCGGCCACGGTGCGAATCGCCAGGTCCCACGGCACGCGCGACAGCGCGGCGTCGCGGCGCGTGCGCAGGTGCGGGTACAGCAGCCGGTCGTCGGTCCGCAGCGTCGGCGGCAGGTGGACCGCCTTGGCGCAGAGATCGCCGAGGCTGGACGGGTGCGCGGGGTCGCCGCGCACGCGCGCGACCCGGCCCTCGCGCACCTCCACGAGCAGGCCGCAGCCGACACCGCAGTACGGGCACAGCGTCGCCGTCTCAGGCATGGACGGGCTGCGCCTCGAGAAAGCCGAGCACCTGGTCGCGCAGCCAGAAATAATCCGGCCGCGACAGGATCTCCTCGCGCACGCGGGGGCGCGGGAACTTCACCCGGAGAATCTCGCCGATCGTCGCCGCCGGTCCGCTCGTCATCAGCACGATGCGGTCGGCGAGCAGCAAGGCCTCGTCCACGTCGTGCGTGACCATGAGGACCGTGCGCCGCGTGCGCTCCCAGAGCGCCATCAGCAAATCTTGACAATCCATGCGCGTGAGCGCGTCGAGCAGCGAGAAGGGCTCGTCGAGCAGCAGCAGGCGCGGCTCCAGCGAGAACGCCCGCGCGATGCCCACACGCTGCTGCATGCCGGCGGACAATTCGCGCGGCAGGCGATCGCCGAGGCCGTCGAGGCCCACCGCCTCGAGGTAGGCCTCGGCGTCGCCGGCGCCGGGGGCACGGCGCACCTGGTCGACGGCCAGCCGCACGTTGGCGCGCACCGACATCCACGGCAGCAGCGTGGCCGACTGGAAGACGACGCCGCGATCGGTGCCCGGGCCGTCGATCTCGCGGCCGCCGATCACGACACCGCCCGTGGTCGCCTGGTTCAGCCCCATGAGGATGGAGAGCACCGTGGACTTGCCGCAGCCCGAGTGGCCGAGCAGGCAGACGAACTCGCCCTCGTCGACGTAGAGGCTGAAGTCGCGCACGATCTCCGCCGGGCCGGCCGGCGTCGCGTACGTCTTGCCGAGCGCAGCGATTTCGACGAACGCCCTCACGGCCGCCTCGACCAGGCCACCTGCGGCTCGAGCCGAGCTGGCGCCGTCGCTACAAAGGGCCGCACGTCAGGCCACCCGCCGGCACGCGCGCAGGAATTCGACAATGCCCTGGCGCACCTTCTGATAGGCCGGCGCCAGGCTCATGTGCCGGCGCTCGCGCGGGCGCGGCAGGCCGACCTCGATCGGCGGGCCGAGCACGGCGCCGGGCCCCGGCGTCATCGGGTAGATGCGATCGGCGAGCAGGATCGCCTCGTCGACGTCGTTGGTGACGAGCACGACAGTCGTGCGCCGCTCGTTCCAGATGGCGAGCAGCTCGTCCTGGAGCCGCGCGCGAGTGAGCGCGTCGAGCGCGCTGAACGGCTCGTCCATCAAGAGGATCTTCGGCCGCATGGCCAGGCCGCGCGCGACGGCCACGCGCTGGCGCATGCCGCCCGACAGCTCGCGCGGGCGCTTGCCGGCGGCGGCGGCCAGGCCGACCAGCGCCACGAGCTCGTCGGTGCGCCGCCGGCGTTCCGCGGCGGGCGAGGCTCCGTCCACAGCGTCCACCGCCAGGGCGACGTTCTGGGACACGGTCATCCACGGCAGCAGCGAGTAGTGCTGGAACACGATGCCGCGCTCGGGGCCCGGCTCCGTCACCGGCGCGCCGTCGAGCACGATCTCGCCGGCGTCCGCGGCGAGCAGGCCGGCGATGAGCGAGATCAGCGTGGTCTTGCCCGAGCCCGAGTAGCCGACGATGGCGACGAACTCGCCCTCGTCGAGCGACAGGCTTGCGCCGCCCAGCACGCGCGTCACCCCGCGCGGCGTGACGAACGACTTCTCGACCGCGCGCACGTCGAGGTACGCCATCAGACCGCCTTCAGCCGCGCCTCGAGCAGCCCCATCAGGCGGTCGAGCAGGAAGCCGATGGCGCCGATCGTGATGACGCTCAGGATGATGTGCGAGTAGACGAGGCTGTTGTACTCCTGCCACAGGAAGCCGCCGACGCCCGGCGTGCCGGTCAGCATCTCGGAGGCGACGATCACGAGCCACGCGAGGCCGAGCGAGAGCCGGTAGCCGGTGAACACGTACGGCAGCGACGCCGGCACGATGATCTTGCTCAGCATGCGGAAGCGCGAGAGCTTCAGCACGCGGCCGACGTTGAGGTAGTCCGGGCTGATCGAGCGCACGCCGACCGCGGTGTTGATGACGGTCGGCCACATCGCGCAGAGGGCGATCGTGAAGACGGCGGCGGGCTCGGACTGGCGAAAGATCACGAGCCCGAGCGGCAGCCACGCCAGCGGTGAGATCGGGCGCAGGAACTGGATGATCGGGTCGAACGTCTCGTAGAACTTCCGCGAGAGCCCGAGCATGAAGCCGATCGGCGTGCCGATCAGGAGCGCGAGCAGGTAGCCTTTGCCCACGCGCACGAGCGAATAGAAGGCCAGGCGCCCGATCCCCTGGTTCATCTCGCCGTCTTTGAAGAACGGCTCCAGCACGTAGCGGCGCGACTCGGTCCACGTCCTCGCGGGCGACGGCAGGTCCGTGGCCACGGTCTGGCTGAGGGCCGTCCACACCATCAGCACGAGGCCCAGCCCGAGCAACGGCAGCACGAAGCGCGACACGCGCGAGGGACTCATCACGCCCCCATGGTGTGGACGGCGAAGCTCTTGACGTACTTCTCCGGGTCCGCCGGGTCGAAGACGCCGCCGTCGAAGAACGTCTCCTTCTGCGAGTCGCCGCGCGGGGTCTCGATGCCCATCTCTTTGGCCGCCTCGCGATAGATGTCGGGCCGGTGCACGCGGTCGACGAGGCCCTTGTAGTCCGGCGGCTCCTTCACCATTCCCCAGCGCCGGAACTGTGTGAGCCACCACGTGCCGTGCGACTTCATCGGGAAGTTCGTCTGACGGTCGAAGAAGGTCATGTAGTACTTGTCCTTCTCCCTGCGCCCGTCGCCGTAGTCGTACTCGCCGAGCATGCGGCCGAGGATGACCTCCTTCGCGGCGTTGACGTACTGCGGCTGGCCGACGACCTCCGCCATCTTCGGACGGTTCTCGAGCTTGTCGTTCCACTGGCTCGCCTCGAGGATCGCGCGCATCACCGCCTTGACCGTCTTGGGGTTTTTCGTCGCGAACTCCTCGGTGAACCCGAGCACCTTCTCGGGGTGATCCTTCCAGATCTGCTGCGTGGTGATCGCCGTGAAGCCGATGCCGTCGGCGATGGCGCGCGCGCCCCACGGCTCGCCGACGCAGTAGCCGTCCATCTTGCCGACCTTCATGTTGGCGACCATCTGGGCGGGCGGAATCGTGATGAGCGAGACGTCGCGGTCGGGATTGATGCCGCCGGCGGCGAGCCAGTAGCGCGTCCACATCGCGTGCGTGCCCGGCGGGTACGTCATCGCGAACGTCATCGGGCTGCCCTTGGCCTTCGCCTCCAGCGCCAGCGGCTTGAGCTGCTGCGGTGTCTTGACGCCCTTGTCGAGCAGCGCCTTGGTGAGCGTGATCGCCTGCCCGTTCCGGTTGAGGTACATGGGGATGATCATCGGTTTCACGGGCGAGCCCTGGAGCCCCATGGTCGCCGCGTACGGGATGCCGAGCAGCAAGTGGGTCGCCTGGTTCTCACCGAGCGTGAGGCGGTCGCGGATGACCGCCCACGACGCCTCCTTCGAGATCGTCGATTCGATGCCCTGCTTCTTGAACAGGCCCAGCTCGTGGGCCATCACGATCGACGAACAGTCGGTGAGCGCGATGATGCCGATGCGGACCTTCGGCGTCTCCGGCGCGTCCGACGCGTACGCCGTTCCGCGCCAGCCGAGCGGCACGCCGGCCAGCAGCGCGGCCGCGGCGGTGGTCTTCACGAAGTCGCGACGAGTCACGCATTCCCCCTTCTTGGCGCTCCTCGATGACGCGCGCCAAAAAAA
Organism: Candidatus Rokuibacteriota bacterium; assembly: GCA_003220225.1. Classification (GTDB taxonomy): domain Bacteria; phylum Methylomirabilota; class Methylomirabilia; order Rokubacteriales; family CSP1-6; genus AR12. The sequence goes on along the minus strand of QHRU01000058.1, from coordinate 6,360 downwards.
TGGCGCCGTGCCTGCGAACGCGGCAACGGCGCCGTGAGCGTCCATCCGCGCCGTCGTCGGCGCGAACTCGGAGGGGGAGGAATGCAGCGGGCATGCCACGCGAGCGCGTCCGTCCGCTCGCCGGCAGCGAGATCGCTGTGACGCGGAGTTACGCGCTCATTGCGCGTGACACGGGCACGCTCGCGCTGCCGGATTCGTTTGCAGCGCGGCGCTCGCTGCTACTTCGCGTGGCAGGGAGACTATTTCGTTATTGCACAGGACACGCGCATCCGATTGCGCGCGATCCACGCATAGACGACGCGCCCGAGCGGACGCATGCCCGGCAGCGCGAAGAGCGACGCGACCCGGCGCCAGCGCGGGATCCGGCGCAGCAGCTCGGGCATGGCGTCGGCGCCGGCGAGCACGCGGCCGTCGGGAAGGACGAGCTGCATGGCGGTCATGCACTGCGCGTCGGTGATGTGGGGAAAGCGCGCCCGGCGGGGCGCCGAGCGGCACGGCAGGATCTCGAGGGCGCCGCCGTCCATCGCCCGCCGCATGATCCAGAGCGCGCTGGCGCGGCACACCGCGCACTCACCGTCGTAGATGAGCGTCGCGACCGGCGAGGCGCCCGCGGCTACCGGCCCCACCGCTTGGCCAGCGAGCGGTAGTAGAGCCAGAAGCCGACGGAGATCAGCGGGGAGACGAGCGCCTGCGCGAGCGCGGCCCCGGAGCCCGTGCGGACCCAGGCGCGCGCCTCGATGAGGGCGTAGAGCAGGAAGAAGGCGATGCCCGCGACGATCAGGATCCGGTGGGCCGTGATCAGTCGCATCGCGGGCCCCCGCCTCAGACGCCCAGCACTGACTTCACCGCGTCGCGCGTGACCGACACGAGGCGATCGACCTCGGCCTCCGTGATCACCAGCGCCGGGGCGAACATGATGATGTCGGCCGTCGCCGGGTGCGCCCCGCTCGTGGGCCGCACGCGGGTGATGACGCCGCGCTTGGTCATCTCCTGCTGGATGCGCGGCCCGATCTTCTTGTCGGCGGCGAAGCTGCGCTTGGAGGCCTTGTCCTCCACCAGCTCGACGGCGGCGAGCAGCCCCTTACCGCCGCGGATGTCGCCGGCGTTGGGATGGTCCTTGAACGCCTGCTGCAGCCCCGTGAACAGCCGCGTGCCCATCCCGGCCGCCTTCTCCCAGAGCCGCTCGCGCTCCATGATCTCGATGTTCTTCAGCCCCACCGCGCAGCACGTCGGGTGGCCGGAGTAGGTGTACGCGTGCATCCAGCGATCCTCGGGCTTGACCGAGTCCATCGTGTCCTTGATCTCGCGGCTCACCATGATGCCGCCCAGCGGCAGGTAGCCGGAGGTCACGCCCTTGGCGAACGACATGATGTCGGGCTTGACGTTCCAGTGCGAGAGCGCGAACCAGCGCCCGGTGCGGCAGAAGCCCGTGATCACCTCGTCGGAGATGAAGAGCACCTCGCGCTTCGTGCACACCTCGCGCACGAGCCGGAAGTAGTCGTCGTCGGGATAGAGGACGCCGCCGCCGCCATGGATCGGCTCGGCGATGAAGGCGGCCACCGTCTCCTGCCCCTCGCGCGAGATCGCCTCGTCGAGCAGGCGCGCCGCCGTCTGCCCCGCCGTCTCGCCGGGCTTGGAATCTTGTTGACGGTACGGATAGCAGGTCGGGATGTGCACGAAGCCGGGCACGCGCGGCTCGAACATCTTCCAGTAGGCGGCCATGCCCGTCGCGCTCATCGCCTGCTGGGTCACGCCGTGGTAGGCGTTCTGGCGCGCGATGACCTTGAACTTGTCGGGCTTGCCCCTGGCCTTCCAGTAGAAGCGCGCGGTCTTGAACGCCGACTCGTTGGACTCGGCGCCGCCGCACGTGAAGAAGACGGCCTGCATGTTGTCGTAGGCGAGCCCCACGAGCTTCTCGGCGAGCTGCACGGCCGGCAGGTTGGACGAGCCGGCGTACGCGGAGAAGTAGGCCATATCCTTCATCTGCGCGGCCGCCGCCTCGGCCAGCTCGGCGCGGCCGTGGCCGACGTTGACGTTCCAGAGGCCGGCGAGCCCGTCGATGTAGCGCTCCCCGCCCAGCGTCTCGATCGTCGCGCCCTTGCCGCGCACATAGATCATCGGCTCGGCGTGATCGATCGGATGGTGCAGCGGGTGGATCAGGTGCTCCTGGTCGGCCTTGATGATCTCGGCGGCAGTGGCTGCCATTCAAATCCTCCGGTAGTCGCCGTGAGGGACCGGCACCGCGCGCTCGCGCGGGCCGCAGTAACGATAGACCCACGCCCGCGCGCGCCGGCCGCCCGCGAGCGTCACGATCGTGATCGAGCGCTGGAAATTGTACCCCTCCTCCCGATCGAGGACCGGGAGAAGTTCGGGGTCGTCCAGGCGGTAGAGCTCACCCGTCACCCGCCCGGCGCCGGCGACCAGCCCGGGATAGCGGCCCAGGTTCAGGAGCCGGCCGGCGACGCTGCCCTTGCCCAGGAACGTCGCGCCGCGCGCCAGCAGGCGTTGCCGCCCGTAGCCGCGCATCAGGGTGCCGTAGGCGAAGAGCCGCTTACTGGTCGCCGGCAGGGTCGGTGGCGCCGCGCAGCACCGCCTCGAGGAACTGCGGCTCCGGGTAGGCGCCGAGCAGCTCGACGCGGTCGTTGATCACGATCTTCGGCACGCCGCTCACCTGATAGGCGCGCGCGAGCTCCGGAAACTCGGTCGCGTCGATCGCGGTCGCCGTCACGCGGTCGGACGCGATCGCCATGTGCTGTGCCAGGCGCACGGCCCGGGGACAGTGCGGTCAGGTGGGGGTCGAGAAGACCTTGATGTCGACGTCGCCGGCGAGCGCGGCCAGCGACGCCTTCGTGTCGTCGGTCAGCGCGGCCTCGCCGCTGGAGACGGCGATGATCGAGTCGATCAGGTTGCTGAACTCGTAGCCCGCCGGGATGCCGAGAAAGCGCACGCCGTAGTCGCGCGCGCCCTCCACGACGGTGGCCGGCACCTCCTCGATGCCATAGGCCTGCGCGCGCTCCTTGTCGATCGCCGGGTTGAGCACCTCGACGCTGATCTGGTCCGAGAGCGCGGCGACTTCCTTGATGAGCTGCTCGTTCTGGCGGCAGAGGTCGCCCGCCACCAGCTCTTGCGAAAACACCACCAGCTTGACGGGCCCGGCGATGCGCTGGAACTCCTTGCGGACGGCGTCTTCGTCGCGGGACTGGAGAATGGCCATGCCTCATTATATAGTCGCCGTCGAGGAGCCCCCGCGATGAAGCCTTTCGTGATCAATCGCTACGGTCGGATGGTCTTCCCCTCCAACTTTTTCCCGAACCTCGACTTCTCCGTCTTCGAGACGCTCGATCAGTTCGCGGCGGTGATCCGACGCGACTTCGAGGAGAAGGCGCCGACGGAGACCGACATCGTCACGCGCCTGGAGTCGGGCGCGTACCGCGGCCGGTACGACCTGCTGCGCGATCTCGCGCTGGACCTCTTCTGGGTCAACCGCTACGCGCTGACGATGTACGAGAAGCGCCCGACGCGCTGGCGCGACGTGCCGCGCATGCGCGACGACATCTTCCTGCCGATCTTCAAGCCGTGGGAGAGCGGCGAGCTCACCGCAGCCATCGAGCGTGGGTATCGCGCACTCAAGCCGACGTGGGACGAGGGCACCGAGGACAAGATCTTCCGCGTGCTCATCGACGTGTTCCGGCACAAGGCGGGCGCCGGCGCGGAACTGGAACCGATCAAGCCGACCGTCGCCGAGATCCTCACGAGCCCGCGCAACCTGACCTATCACCTGTCGGTGCACAACCCCGACTTCCCGGGCTACGGCCACGACGACATCATCGAGTGCAGCCACGCGGTGCCGGAGCTCGAGGCGCTGCTGCGCCAGATGATGGTGCTCCACAACCAGTTCCGCTGGAACCGCGACCGCATGCGCGTGGTCGAGGTGGGCAAGCTGGCCGACGACGACTTCGTGGTCGTCTACCATCCGCGCAGCGACGAGGTGCGCGACTTCATCCGCCGCGTCAAGCGCGGCCAGCGCAGCCGGCCGCCCAAGCCGCCCGCCCTCGCCTCGCGGCAGCCCACGACGCCCTACCCGCCCGTCGACGTGCGCCGGCAGTTCCGCGTGATGCCGCGGCTGGAGTCGCTGGCCGTGTACCAGGGCGAGCGGCCGTGCACCAACGACGACCTCATTCGTAACGCGGCCTACTCCTGGTCGCCGATGACGGCCGACGAGATCGAGGAGAAGACGGGCATTCGCCAGCGGCTCTACACCGATCTCGACCTCGACCACATCGCGCTGCTCGCCGCCCAGGGCGCGCTCGACAAGGCTCGCCGCAAGCCCGAGGAGATCGGCGCCGTGCTCTTCTGCTCGTGCACGAGCGCGAAGATGATGCCGTCCCTCGCCACCTGGCTGTCGGGCCGGCTCGGCATGTTCCAGACCCACGCATCGTGCGACATCGTGGCCGCCTGCGCGGGGCTGCCCTACGGGCTCTCGGAGGCGGTGCGCCTGCTCCAGGAGGTCGAGCGGCCGGTGCTCGTCGTGTGCGGCGAGAAGTTCTCCGACAAGATCGGCACCGTGCGCACCTCGCGCATGATCTTCGGCGACGGCGCCGCCGCCGTCGTGGTCGGCCCCGCCCCCGCCGGCGCCGCGCCCGACATCGAGTACTACCAGACCTACGCCAGCGGGCCCATGAGCGAGGTGGACTCGATCGTCTGGCCGAACCCGGACTTCGACAACAACATCACCGTCTACGGGCCCGAGGTGAAGGCGCTCGTGAAGCGCTATCTCACGCAGATGATCCGCGAGCTGGACGCCTTGCCGAGTCCCGACGGCGGCGGGCGCAGCCTGCTCCAGGCCATCGACCTCATCGTGCCGCACCAGGCGAACAAGACGATGGTCGTTCATTACGCCAAGGCGGCGGGCCTGGCGCCCGAGCAGCTCTATTTCAACATCGAGCGCGTCGGCAACACGTCGTCGGCGTCGATTCCGTTGGCCATTTACGACGCCGTGCAGGACGGCAAGATCGACCGGCCCATGCGGCTCTTCGCGCCGGGCTTCGGCGCGGGCGCCGTCGGCGGCTACGTCGTGATGCGCCTCGACCCGGCGATCGTTGCGAAGTGACGACCCGGCGCGTCGCGATCAGAGCGGGCTGGATCATCGCCTTCGACGGCGGCGGTCACCGCCTGCTGCGCGATGGCGTGGTCGTCGTGGAGGGCGCCCGCATCGTTCACGTCGGCCGCGGCGGCGAGGGGCAGGTCGACGAGACGCTGGACGCGCGCGACCGCGTGCTGACCCCGGGACTCATCACCACCCACGCGCACATCGCCGGCTCGCCCCTCGATCGCTCGTTCATCGAGGACCGCGGCAGCCCGCAGTTCTGGTACTCGGGGCTGTTCGAGATGCTGCCCGTCCGCGGCGAGGCGCAAGACGAGGAGGCCGGGCGCGCCTGCGTCGATTTCTCCATGGCCGAGCTGCTGCGGGGCGGCGTCACCACGTGCCTGGAGATCGGCGGCCTGGGCGCCTACGTCGTCGAGCGCGCCGCGCACTACGGGCTGCGGGTGTACATGGGCCTGGGGTTCCGCTCGGGGCGCTGGCTCACGCGCGACGGGCGGCGGGTCGTGTGGGAGTGGGACGAGGAGGCCGGGCGGCAGGGGCTGAGGCGCGCCGTGGAGTTCTTCGAGAAGCACGACGGAGCCCACGGAGGCCTCGTGCGCTGCGCGTTCTCGCCGATGCAAGTCGACACGTGCACGCCCGAGCTGCTGCGCGAGGCCAAGGACCGCGCCGACGACGCCGGGCGCCCGTATACCGTGCACGCCTCGCAGTCGGTCGTCGAGTTCAACGAGATGCTCCAGCGCCACGGGATGTCGCCGATCGCCTGGCTCGACGATCTCGGCGTGCTCGGCGAGAACACCATCCTCGGCCACGCCATCATCGTCGGCGGCTCGTCGTGGACCAACTACCCGTCGGGCGACGTCGCCATCATGGCCGAGACCGGCTGCTCCGTCGCCCACGCGCCGTGGGTCTTCATGCGGCGCGGTATGCTCATGGAGTCCTTCGCGCTCTACCGCAAGGCCGGCATCAACGTCGCGCTCGGCACCGACACCAATCCGCAGTCCGTCATCGAGGCCATGCGCTGGGCCGCCATCGGCAGCAAGATCGTCGAGCGCAACACGGCGGCCACGACCGCCGCCGACGTGTTCGACGCCGCCACGCTCGGCGGCGCCCGCGCGCTGGGCCGCGACGACCTCGGCCGCATCGCCGCCGGCGCCACCGCCGATCTCGTCCTGTGGAAGGCGTCGTCGTGGGGCATGACGCCCCTGCGCGATCCCGTGAAGAACATCGTCTACAACGCGACGGCGGAGGACGTCGAT
>QHRU01000057.1 GCA_003220225.1 Candidatus Rokuibacteriota bacterium | reverse complement strand
CATTGCCGGCGACCCGGGGCACGACTGGACGCACCTCATGATCGCCGAGCTGTGGACCGGCGCCGTGTCCCACATCAAGGGCGCGGAGACCAACCTGCCGCAGGCGAAGCTGAACATGGTGACCCAGAAGGTGCTCGAGGCCTGTGGCGACCCGGTCAACGCGCCGCTGGGCTTTCTCGTCGAGCCGCGGCGCTGCACCTTCGACCCTTCACAGCTGCAGTGCCAGGCCGGTGACGCGCCCGACTGCCTGACGCCCGCGCAGGTCGAGGCCGTGAAGCTGATCTACCAGGGTCCCGTGAACCCGCGCACGGGCGCTCAGATCTATCCCGGCTTCGTGCGCGGCAGCGAAAACGCCTGGCGGCAGGTGCTGGTCGGCCCGACCCGCGCCGGCGTGCCCATCCCGGGCGGCAGCTCGTTCGAGTTCTTCGTCAACGGCATCGGGATCTTCACGGGTCCGAACTTCGACTTCCTGTCGTTCGACTACGACGACGACGTGGTCGCCACGAACACGAAGCCGGCGGGCAGCGGGCTCAACTACGAGCAGGCCCTCAACGCGATGGATCCCGATCTCGAGGCGTTCAAGAAGCGCGGCGGCAAGCTCATCCTGTACCACGGCTTCGCCGACCCGTTCGTGACGCCGCTGTCGTCGATCGCCTACTACAACCGCGTCACCGGCGCGATGCATCCCGGTCGGCACAAGGGCAACGACGGGACCAACGCCGCCGGGCTGAACCGCACGGTCGACTTCGCGCGGCTCTTCATGGTGCCGGGCATGTGGCACTGCGGCGGCGGCCCGGGGCCCTCGAGCTTCGACGTGTTCACGCCGCTCACGCAGTGGGTCGAGCACGGCGTCGCGCCCGACCGCATCCTCGGGACGCACAACCTCAACACGGCCGGCCCGATACCCTTCACGCGGCCGCTGTGCCCGTTCCCGCAGGAGGCGGTGTACAACGGCGACGGCGATACGACCGACGCCGCGAGCTTCTCGTGCCGGGTCGTGAAGTGAGGCTCGGCTGAGGCCGACCGCCGACAACATCTGGCGGCCGAGACTCCGCGGAGTCAGGCCGCCAGATGTCCCTTGCGCACCGGCGACGACGCGTGTACCCTCCGCCCCCAACGTCGGACGGAGGCGGCCATGGAAACAGAACTGAGCCCGATCACCCCGATCATGTTGGCTCTGCTGTGGCGGCGCCAGCTGTATGGCAGCTGGCGGTACTACGCGATGACGAACTAGCGTTCGCCGGAACGGCTGGCGCGGGGTCGCTCAGGCCGGGCGGCAGGAGTTCGGCGGCGGCCAGTGCAGCAGGACGTGGGCGTACCGGCTCGGGTGCAGGTCGGCGCCGGCCTTCTGGAAGTACGCCTCCCAGAAATGTCCGATGTGGTTGGCGAGCTCGACGGTCGGAGCCGACACGCCCGACACGTAGATGCACACGCCCCGCAGGTCGGGGATGCCCCCCTTCGCCTCGAGGTCTGACAGGATCTTGGTCGTCGTGGTGGGCGTCCACTTCATCTGATCGAAGGCGTACGGCGGATAGTCCTCGATCATGTCCGACATCAGGATGAGGACCTTGCGCCGGGATTCGGCGCTGAACAGCTTCTCGGCGAGCTGCAGCGAGCTGAAGATGTCCGTGTAACGCGCCTGGGAGCTTCGAGCCAGGGCCGCGGCGGTCTGGGTTTGGAGCGTCTCTTTGACCTGGACGATCCGCGCGTCGGTCTCCTTCGCCTGCCGGTTGAATTTGATGACGTTGTTCATCCAACCGTTGAACTGGGCCCGGGGCGGGAGCTCGCCCTCCACGAGCGGCCGGAACTCGGTCAGTGTCTTGTCGTGGATGGGGGCGAGGAGGAAACTATCGCCGGGCTGCAGCCACGGCAGGATCTGCTTCTCGATCTCTCGCTTGAACGCCACCCGATCATTTCCCCCCACGCTGGCGGAGAAGTCCACGAAGGCGACGACCGCGGTGCCCCGCTGCGGGGAGGCCTGCGACGATCGCGTGCACCCGGCGGCCAGGGCCAGCGCCGGCAGCGCCAGGAGCCCCAGGAGCCACACCATCCACGGCCGTTGACGGCGCATCACTTTCCCTCGTGGTGATTGTTCAGGGAGACTTCCGGCCACCACGGCAGCGGCGGGAACTCCGCGTCCCTCCGGAATGACGGCGGCGGCAGCAGCCGGCGATGGCGGATGTTGCTCTGCCGGTAGAGCTGCACGCGCTGATTCGTGAGGGCTCGGATCTGCTCGATCTGGCTCTTCGCCTGCTCGATCTCGCCGTTGAGCTGGGTGCCGACCTCGTAGAGCTTCGTCCGGATGTCGTTCATCGTGCGATCCAGCGTCCGCAGCGAGAGATGGAAGCCGTCGAGCCGTTCGTCGGGATCGTGGGCGAAGTACGAGGCGACGGTGGCCGCGAAGAACACCAGGGCGTTGAGGGCGAACAGCGCGTACGCCATCTGGTTGCCCTCGGCCGAGACCTGCCCGTTGCCCGAGAACTGAGAGGTGATGTACGTGTTGCGGAGCAGGCTGACCGCGTAGAGCGTGGCCGCCACCACCACCGGCGTCAAGATGCCGATCAGGAGGTTGCCGAGCCACTTCGGAACGACGTGCCGCACGTGGACGCCGATGAACACGCCGATCAACGGAATCGTGATGGCCAGCGTCGAGGCCATCACATACGTCAGGTACTCCGCTTCACCGAAGAGGCGGAAGACGACGGTGTTCAGCGGGAACTCGCCGACCGCCAGGAACGCGATCAGCGCCCAGTGAAAGACTCGTGGGAAGACGATCATCGCATCCCGCCCCAGCTCCGCCGAGCGCACCTTGTAGGCCTCGGCGATCGGCCGGATGCGGCGCTGGAGCTCGTCGAGCTGGCGCTGGTACGCCTCGACGACCGGCCGAAGCTTGGAGATCCTGCTCGAGGCGGCCTTGAAGATCTGCTGCACGGCTTGCTCGCCATTCGAGATCAACGCCTGCTCGAATGGAGCGGGCGTGTAGGAGCCCATCTCCGGAATGTTGCGCTCGCCGTCCTTCTGCCCTTCGGCGGCGATGCGGCTCTCGTCCGCGAATTCCGGCAGCGGCGGAGGCTGGCGTTGCGAGAGCGTGACATGCATGACCGTTATGCCTCGTGCTTTTTGAGGACGGAGCTGAGCTCGTCGATCAGGAACTTGACGTTGTCCAGCACCGTGTCCTCGGTGGAGGAAAGATCCGTCATGCGCTTCATGACGGCCTGGTAGTCCACCTTCATCTGGGCGAGCGTCTGGTGGAGCGCATCAACACTGTTGCGGAGGCCGTCCCGCTCAGCCTTCAGCGAGGACCAGCGCTTCTGGAGCGACTCCAGCTGGTCGCGCATCTCGCTGGACTGCTGGACGAGCTCCCGGTACTCCGTGATCGCGTCGATGATCCGTTTGACTTCTGTGTCATTCAGCACTGCGGGACTCCTTTCCTCGGGTCGTTGGAGTGCACGGCTGCTGTTGCCTGGGCCTGCGACGACAGCGTTCGGCGCTCGAGGCCGACGGAGCCTCGGAGACGGCGGGCCACCGATGACACGATGCGACGTTCGCCCACTCCACGCCTCCGTTCATGTCCCGCGTTGGCCCACAGCGCACGGTCCACGCCCGAGGGCGGCGTGGCCGGCGGGTCGAGAGTTCAAGGGCTATGCCAAACGGAAGTGCGCGAGACTACGTGCGTTACGTCTGCGGGCAAGGCGATGTGACACGCCTGGGGGCCGTCTCCGATGTCGTGTTGTCATTGCCGATGACACCCGGCATGACAAACACGCACGTCGCGCGACGCCCCGGCGACAGCGTTCGGCCGAATATCGCGGGTTCTCGGCCCACCCCGATCTGGCGCGACCCTTGCCTTCGGTGGACGCATGCGCTGGCATCGTCGCAACCAAACCGAGTCGGAAACGTCGGCCGCCTTCATCACCGAAGGCTCCGAGCTGGTGGGAACGTGCTCGTTCAATGGAAGCGTCGTCCTCAGCGGCCACGTCAAGGGGGAGATTCATGCCACGGGCACCCTCAGCGTCGGGCGCGCGGGGCGAGTCGAGGCGCGGCTGCACGCGCCGATCGTGATCATCGAAGGAGAGGTCGTCGGCAGCATCATGGCCACCGAGCGAATCGAGCTGCGTGAGCACGCCCGCGTCCACGGTGATCTGGAGACACCGGCCCTCATCATCGAAGAGAGCGCTGTCTTCGAAGGTCAGACGAAGCTCCTGCGTGGTCACGATGGCGAGGCGCGGGGAGACGGCGCCGCCGACACGCGGCCCCGAGCGACCGCGTTTGCCGCAGCGTCTTCCTGACGAGCGTCTTCGACGCGACGGTGCCTCATCGTCGACTATCCCTTATATGGAGATGAAGCCAACATGGACCGACAAGCCGTCACACAGACGATCCGCGAGCGAATGGCCGCTGGGATCCTGCCTCGCGTCATCCCGCCCCTGACGGCGCCAGGGCGGCCCACCGCTCCGACGGGGCACATCAACGCTGATACCGCGATCGGGGTGGTCACGTGTGCCGCATGCGACACCCGGGGCGCGCAAGTCGCCTACCGGTTCCCCGATGGTCGGATCGTCCGGTTCCACGGCCGCTGCCACCGGATCTGGGAAGACGAATGCCGGCGCGTATCGCTGGGGATCCCGGTGTCGACCCGCCCCGTGGACGACGACGAGGGATAAGGCCCGCACGGATAGTTTGGGCTGCGCCCACCTCGGATGAGACAGTAGGGCCGCGCTCATGGGCGCAAATCCTCGGCGGAGGTGATGAATGGCCGGTAAGAAGCTCTTCGGCGGTTACGCGGTCAAGTTCGGCGGCCGGGCAGAGTCGCTGGAGTCGATCATGGGCGACAAGCCGATCGGGCCCGCTGAGATGACGAAGAAGCTCTGGGCGTTCATCAAGAAGCACCGGCTCGCGGGCAAGTAGAGAGCAATCCCAGGCGGAGCGCCGCCTGGCGCTCCGCTCTCATCCCACCTCCCGTATAATCGCTTCAGGCGGCAGCCCGCCCGGCAATCCTCTGAGAGGCAGTGGCATGAGCGAGTCCGAAGAAGATTTCGCCGCGATGCTCGCGCAGCACGAGGCGCGGGGCGCGCTCGAGATCGGCCAGATGGTGAAGGGCCGGGTCATCCAGATCTCCGACGAGCACGTCTTCGTGGACGTCGGCGGCAAAGGCGAAGCGTGGATCGACCGCGGGGAGCTCGCGGACGACCAAGGCCGCCTCAACGTGAAAGTCGGCGACGAGGTGGAAGCCACGGTCGTCGCCACCGGTGACGAGATCCGGCTCTCGCACCGGCTGCGGCAGGGAGCCCAGGCGCGCGAGGCGCTGGCGGTGGCGGCGCAGACCGGCGTGCCGGTCGAAGGCAAAGTCGCCGGCGTGATCAAGGGCGGCTACGAGGTCACGGTGGGCGGCCTGCGCGCGTTCTGCCCGTTCTCGCAGATGGAGCTGCGGCGCGTGGAATCCGAGCAGGAGTACGTCGGGCGCGTCCTGGAGTTTCGCGTGACGAAGTACGCCGAGGGCGGCCGCAACCTCGTGCTCTCGCGACGCGCGCTCCTGGAGGAGCAGGCGGCGAAGGCGGCGGAGCAGACGCGCAAGAAGATTCTCCCCGACGCGGTGTTGCCGGGGACCGTCGTGTCGCTGGCGGACTTCGGCGCGTTCGTGGACCTGGGTGGCGTGCAGGGGCTGGTGCCGATGTCGGAGCTGTCGCACGCGCGTGTGGAGCGCGCGAGCGATCGGTTGCGCATCGGCGAGGCGGTGACGGTGAAGGTGCTGCGCATCGATGACGCGAGGGGCAAGGTCACGCTCAGCCTCAAGGCGCTCGAGGGCGATCCGTGGGCAACGGTCCCCGGCCGGCTTCGCGAGCGGCACGTGGTGCGCGGCCGCGCGGCACGCGCCACGGAGTTCGGCGTGTTCGTCGAGCTGCTGCCGGGAGTCGACGGGCTGCTGCATGCCAGCGAGATCCCGCGCCATCGATCGGCGGCACTCCGCGAGGCGGTGACCGCCGGCGCGGAGATCGCCGTGATGATCGTCAACGTCGACACCGCGAAGCGGCGCATCGCTCTGGCGCTGGCACCGGAGGGCGCGACCGTCGGCGAAGAGATGGCCTCGGCCGTCGCCGTCGGCGCCGTGCTGACGGGCACGGTGGATCGCGTGGAGCCGTTCGGGGTGTTCGTGCGCCTCGGTCTCGGGCAGACGGGGCTCGTGCCCAACGCGGAGCTGGGCACGACGCAGGGCGCCGATCATCGCCGCATGTTCCCCGCCGGCAGCGAGATGAAAGTCCTCGTCCTGGCGATCGAGGAGGGGGGACGGCGCATTCGTCTGTCGCGCGAGAAGGCGCGGGCGCACGAGGAGCAGGCGGAGGCGCAGGCCTATCTCAGGGACGCCACGAAGAAGGGCGGCTTCGGGATGACGCTCGGCGATCTCTTCAAGAAGAAGTGATAGCATCGCGTCGCCGTGGACACGCCCTGGCCGCGTCTGCCGCTCGCCGAATGGCAGGACACTCACGACACGCTTCACATGTGGACGCAGATCGTCGGGAAGACGCGCCTCGCCCTCGCGCCGAAAGAGAATCACTGGTGGCACGTGCCACTCTACGTGAGCGCGCGCGGGTTGAGCACGACCGCCATGCCGTACCGCTCGGGCGCATTCGAGGTCGAGTTCGATTTCCTCGATCACCGGCTCACCGTGACGACGAGCGACGGGGCGACCCGCGACATCGCTCTGCGACCGCAGGCGGTCGCGGACTTCTACCGGGCGTACATGGGCGTTCTCGACAGTCTCGGGATCGCCGTGAAGGTGTGGCCGGTGCCGGTGGAGGTGGGCGATCCGATTCCGTTCCTCGAGGATCGCCGCCACGCCTCGTATGACGCCGATCACGCTCAGCGCTTCTTCCGGATGCTGTTGCAGGCCGACAGAGTCACGAAGCGGTTCAAGGGGCGCTTCCTCGGGAAGAGCAGCCCGGTGCATTTCTTCTGGGGCGCCTTCGACCTCGCCCTCACGCGGTTCAACGGGCGGCGCGCTCCCGAGCCCACGGACACCGCGTCGTCGATGATGCGCGAAGCGATGTCACACGAGGAGATCAGCGTCGGGTTCTGGCCGGGAAGCGGCGCCGTGCCCGAGCCGGCCTTTTACGCGTACGTACGGCCCGAACCGCCCGGCTTCGGGGCGACGGCGATCCGGCCCAAGGCCGCCTACTACAGCCGCGAGCTGGCCGATTTCATTCTTCCGTACGACGCGGTTCGCTCCGCGTCCTCACCCGATGAGGCGGTTCTGGATTTCTACCAGAGCGTGTACGACGCGGGGGCGGATCTCGCGCGGTGGGATCGCGCCGCACTCGACCGACCGCCGGCGGAATGGCCGTGATCGCTGAGCGATCCCTACGCCGTCATCGCGATCGCTTCGACCTCGACCAGGAAGTCCGCGTGCGCAAGCTTCCGCACCTCCACCGTCGTGCTGGTCGGCAGGGCGGCGCCGAAGTACTCCATGCGGACGTCGACGTGCTTGAAGTACTCGTCGATGTCGGTCACGAAGGTCGTCGTCTTGACGAGGTCGCCGAGCGTCGCGCCGGCGGCGGCGAGGGCGGCCTTGAGGTTTTCGCCGACCTGCCGGAGCTGCGCCCGCATGTCATGACGTCCGACCACGTTGCCGTCGCGATCCCGCGCGAGCTGGCCGGAGATGAAGACCATCCGGCGCCCTTCCACGGCGACGACGTGAGAGTACAGGAGGTGTCCGGACACGACACGCTGGTGCAGGGACGGCGGCTGGATGTTCTCGCGCTTCGCTGACGCCATGGCGGCCTCCGTTTCTCGTGGTGGAGACTTTATTGTATGGTTCCCCGCATGGCGTACGACACCGTCCTCCTCGAGCACGCCGGCGGCGTCTCCACGCTCACGCTGAACCGGCCGCCGGTGAATGCGGTGTCGCCGGCGCTGATGCAGGACGTGCTGGCCGCGCTCGATGCGCTGGAGGCGCGTGAGGCCACGCGCTGCATCGTGCTGACCGGCTCCGGGACCAAGGCGTTCTCCGCCGGCGCCGATCTCGCCGGCGGCCCGCGCGCCGCGGACGAGGCGGTGCGCTTCCGCGAGCTGGGGCGCCGCGTGGTCGATCGCGTCGAAACGATCGGCAAGCCGGTCATCGCCGCCATTCGCGGCTGGTGCATCGGCGGCGGGTTCGCCATCGCCATGGCGTGTGACGTGCGCCTGGCGTCCTCGACGGCGAAGTTCCGCACCGGCGACGCCTACCTCGGCGTGGTGCCCTCCTGGGGCATGAGCCTCGTGCGCCTCGCGCACTACATCGGCCGCAACCGCACGCTGGACATGCTGGTGCTCGGCGAGGACGTGGGAGGAGAACACGCGCGCGACATCGGGCTGGTCTCGCGCGTGATCCCGGACGCCGACTTCGACGCCGAAGTCGCGCGGCTGGCGGCGCGCGTCGCGGGCGGCGCGCCGATCACGTTCCGCGCGGTGAAGGAAGCCATCCGTGCTCAGTACTGGCAGACGCCGGACGAGGCACAGCGGCTGGAGACGCGTTGGGCGGAGATCGGCGCCGCGTCGGAGGATTTCCGCGAGGGCGTCGCCGCGTTCAAGGAGAAGCGCCCCCCCGTGTTCAAGGGGCGCTGAAAGCCTATCACGCGGGGACGCGAACCTCGACGACGCGCGCGGCGCGCTCACGCTGTTCGACGTCCCACGTGACGAGCGGCAGATGGAGCTGAGCCGCTGCGGCGATGTAGACCGCATCGGCACCTCGAATCCGGAGGCGGGCCGCGAGGCCAGCCGCCGCGCGCGCCAACTCTTCGCCGATCGTCAGAAGCCGTAGCGACGGGAGGCGCAACACGACCGCGATCGCCCGGCGAGCAAGGCGAGGTGTTCCGGTTCTTCGCGCGATCGCGCCGGCGACCTCCGGAAGCAGCAGGGCGAGAGCGACGACCAGGCCGCCGCCGTCGATGTGGCGCGCGATCCAACGACGGCTTGCCTCGTGACGCCCTTCGGAGGGCACGAGGTGGCTGACCAGCACGCTCGCGTCGACGACCATCAGAGATCGCGGCGTGCGTCCCGGACGGCCCGTGCGGCCGGACCAGCCTTTCGGCCAGCGCGCGCCGATCTCGCGAGCGACGCGGTCCAGAGTAGACCAGGCTGCCGACGGCGGTCGCCGCGGACGTTGGGGCGCCACAGGCGCGAGCCGAGCGACGACCCGGCCGTGATGCGTGATCTCGATCTCTTCCCCGCGCTCGCGCACCCGGCGCAAAACCCGGCTCGCGTCTCGTTTCAGCTCACGCACGCCGATCGTTGCCATGACGGCTCCTGTGACTACAAATGTGTGCACATGATGAGCCGCCGCCTCCTACACGTCCACGCCTCGAAAACGATACAGTCATGAGGTTCATGCCGCAACGACGCCTCCGGTCTCTCGACGCCTTCCGCGGGCTCACGATCGCCGCGATGGTGCTCGTCAACAACCCGGGGACGTGGGCGGCCGTCTACGCGCCGCTGACGCACGCCAGGTGGCACGGCCTGACGCCGACCGACGTGATCTTTCCGTTCTTCCTCTTCATCGTGGGCGTGGCGATTCCGCTGTCGCGTCCGACCGTGGGCCGAGTGCTGCGCCGCGCGGCGATCATCTTCGCGCTCGGCCTCGTGCTCAACGGCTTGCCGCGGTTCGACTGGGCCACCATCCGTATCCCGGGGGTGCTGCAGCGAATCGCGGTGTGCTATCTCGTCGCCGCCCTGTTGTTCCTGACGACGGGCTGGCGCACGCAGGCGATCGTGACGGCGGCGCTGTTGCTGGGCTACTGGGGAGCGATGACGCTCGTGCCCGTGCCGGGCTATGGCCGGGGCAACCTCGGACCGGAAGGCAATCTCGCGGCCTGGCTGGATCGCGCCGTGCTCGGCCCACATATATGGAGGGCGGCGCGCGTCTACGATCCCGAGGGCATCCTGAGCACCGTGCCGGCGGTCGCGACGACCCTGCTCGGCGTGCTGACGGGCCGCTGGGCGCAGAGCGCGCGGCCTCCACGCGTGATCACCGGCGGCTTGGCGCTGGCCGGCGCGCTCGGCGCCGTGCTCGGCGCGGCGTGGGGCGTCTGGTTCCCGGTGAACAAAGCGCTGTGGACCAGCTCCTACGCGGTGCTGACCGCGGGGCTCGCGCTGCTCGTGTTCGCGGCGTGCTACTGGGCCACCGAGGTCCGCGGCTGGCGGCGGTGGGCCGCCCCCTTCGTCGTCCTCGGCGTCAACGCGCTGGCGCTCTTCTTCCTCTCCACGCTGGTGGCCCACGTGCTGACGCTGATCCGCGTCGGCAACATCACGCTGCACACGCTGATCTTCGAGCGCGTGTTCGTGCCGTGGGCCTCGCCGATCAACGCGTCGCTCGCGTACGCGGCGGCGTACGTGCTCGTGTGGTGGGGCGCGATGTGGCTGCTCTACCGCGCCGGCGTCCGCCTGCGCGCGTGATCGCTGATCAGTCGCGGCGCGGCTACGCTCGAACCACCGCCGCCGCCGCGTGCAGCAGCGCCTCCGGCGTGTCCGGATTGATCGAGCAGTCGGGGCCGAGCAGCAGCGCACGCCCGCCCACCTCGTCGACGGCTCGACGCGCCCGCGCCGCGATCTCTTTCTCCGTCATCGACGCGATCTCCGGCTTGGCGGGCAGGCCGCCGACGACGGCCTTGCCGGTGCGGCGATGGACCTCGGCGAGCGAAGGGTTGCTGCCGCCGAGCGCCCAGGAAAATGCCGCGACCGGATAATCCGCGAACTCGTCGAAGTGGATGCCGGGCCCGCAGACGTGCAGCAGGTTGAACGGCGCCCGCGCGACCGCGGCCAGCACGCGCAGGTCGTGCGGGCGCTGGAAGCGGCGACACTCCTCCGGGGAGAGGCCGTCGCGTCGCGCGACGTTGGTGGCGTAGAAGAGGCCGTCGGCGCCCGCGTCCACGCAGGCGCGCGCGTACACGTCCAGCGTCTCGGCGATCGCCGCGAGCCCGGCGTCCATCGCCTTGGGCTCGGCGCGCGCGATGGCCAGCGCCTGCTCGCGCCCGCCGGCCAGGAGAGACGGCATCACCATCATCGGAGCGAAGATCGTCCAGATGATCGGCGTGTCGGGACCGACGGCCCTGCGGATCTCGGCCAGCGCGGCGAGCTGCTCGCCGAGCGCGCCCCGGCGCGGATCGACCGGTCGAAGGCGGGCGACCCCGCTGGCATCCGTGAGTGGCGTGTGAGTCACCGTGAACTGGGTCGCGCGCTCGGTGGACGGACGATATCTCAGTCCCCACATCTCGGCGAAGCACTGGGCCCGCGACTGGGGCTTGAGGAAGTCCCAATCGAACGTCCGGACCAGCCGTAGCGTCTCCGCCGCCAGCCCGGCGGCGGAGTTCTCCGTCACGAAGTTGTGGAGCCAGAAGCTGAGCGGCACGCGATCGACCGGGTCGCCGCGCAGAGCGGCCAGCACGCGCTCACGTTTGGTCATGGTGCCTCACTTCAGCGCATACGGGTTGATCGGCGTCCCGACCGCGCGCGTCACCGGCAGCGGGGGCGCGACGAGCAGGAACGTGTACCGGCCGTCGGCCGCGCAGTCGGCGGCCAGCTCCTCGAGGAGGAAGATCTCGCCGAGCGTCAGCCCCATGTTGGCGATCGCGACGACGTGGAACGGGTTGCGGAAGGCCGGCAGCTCGGAGGGCCGCACCTCGACCGCGTAGTTGTCGCTGGCCACGGCCGCGATCTGCTTTTCGTGCATCCACGACGTCGTGTGCACGGACACACCGGGGAACGGATCCAGATCGAAATGGCGCCAGTCCTTCTTGTCGAGATAGCGCGACATGTGGCCGGTGCGGATCAGCAGCAGGTCGCCGCGCTGCACGGTGACGTGCGCGGCGGCGGCGGTGGCCTCGAGATCGGCGGCGGTGATCGCGTAACCCGGCTCGAGCGCGCGCACGCCCTTGTACCGGGCGACGTCGAGCAGGACACCCCGCCCGGCGATCTTGTCGCGCGTCTTGTCGATGCTGTTCTTGGCGGCGCCGCTGCTGGTGACCAGCGTCGCGTCGTAGCCGTTGTACATCTTTCCCTCGTAGAAGATGTGGGCGAGGCTGTCCCACTGCGTCACGCACTGCAACGGCATGACGATCCAGTCGTCGGAGCCGCCGTAGCCCTGCATGTCGGCCACCTGGGCCGGCGTGCGCGGCGCGTCGCCGCCGTCGCGGAACATCGTGTGGATGGGGTTGAAGCGCTGGCGCGTGCCGCTCTGGGGCCCCTGGCGGTCGAGGGGAATGCCCAGCGCGAACACCTTGCCGGTCGTCACGAGCCGCCCGGCGGCGGCGATGGCGTCGGGCGTGATGTAGTTCAGGGTGCCGATCTCGTCGTCGGGGCCCCAGCGGCCCCAGTTGCGCACCTTCATCGCCAGCGCGCGCAGCGTCGCCTCGTCGCTCATGGCTGTCCTCTCGGAACGCGGAAACTCAGATGACCGCGATCGCCTCCACCTCGATGAGATAGTCCGGGTGCGCGAGCGCGCTGACCTCCACCATCGTCGAGGCCGGTCCCCTGGCGCCGAAGAACTCCTCGCGCACGGTCCGGAAGTCCGGACGGTAGCGCACGTCGGTGACGTAGGTGGTGATCTTGACGACGCTGTCGAGCGTGCCGCCCCCGGCCTCGACGAGCGCCCTGATCGCGGCGAAGACCGCGCGCGCCTGAGCCTTGAAGTCGCCGCGGTGTTTCACGCCGCCCTCCGCGTCGTAGGGGACCTGCCCGGCCGTGAAGAGCAGCGTCTGCGCGCCCGTCACCTTGATGCCCTGGCTGTAGCCCGGCGGATCGTACACGCCGGCCGCCCCGTACTTCTCGATCTTCGCCATGCTCGGCTCCTCTCGCCCCCGGATCATATGTCACTGTCGGGGTCTTCGCCGCGCAGCGCTCGGTCCCGAGGCGCGCGTGTTGCCGCTGGCGAAGCCGGACGCGAGCGTCAGGGTCTCCGACCTGCTGCCCTGATCACTCTTCGGGCACCGGCAGCGCCTCCACCCGGCCCGAGCTCTCACGCGCCCGCTCGTTCTGCTCGGCGTGGACGCGGCGCATCAGTGGGATCAATGGCAGGACCGCCAGGAAGACGATCGAGATCAGCCAGAAGTCGTCGGCGTAGGCGAGGACCTGCGCCTGCTCGGTCGTTCGGCGATACAGGAGCGCGAGCGCCTGCCGGCCGGCCGTGAACGAGTCCGCGCCCTGGCTCACGAAATGCGCCGTCAGCTCCTTGAGTCGGCGGGCCGTGTCCGGGCTCCAGACGTCCACGTGGGCGACCAGGGTGCTCTGGTGCTCCTGGCTGCGGCGCACGAGCAGGGTGGTGGCCATCGCGACGCCGACGCTCCCGCCGACGTTGCGCACCACGTTGTAGGCGGCGGTGGCGTTGCCGAGACGCTCCAGCCGGATGGTCGCCAGCGTCAGTGTCTGCAGCGGGGGAAAGATGAAGCCCATCGCGAAGCCCTGCAGGAAGCGCGGCCAGGCGAGGCTCCAGTAGTCCATGCCGAGGGTCAGGTGCGTCATCAAGGCCGCCGCGAAGGCGTTCAGCAGGCATCCGCCCATCAGCATGAGCCGCTGATCCACGCGGGCCACGAGGCGGCCCGAGATCATCAGCGAGATCATCGTGCCGAGCCCGCCGGGCGCCAGCACGAGGCCGGCGTTCCACGCATCGTACGCGAGCATCTTCTGCGTGTAGAGCGCGACGAGCAGCATGCTCGAGTTGAAGGCGAGGCCGACGAGCGCGATGCACGTGGTCCCGACGGCGAAGTTCCGGTCGTGGAAGACGGTCAGGTCGAGGATCGGCTCGGCGGTCGTCAGCTCGCGCACGATGAATCCGACGAGCGTGCACGCTGCCAGCACGAACAGCGAGATGATGAGCCGCGAGTCGAACCAGTCCTCTTTTTCGCCGAGGTCGAGGGCCAGCTGCAGGAAGCCGAACCCGAACATCATCAGGAAGAGTCCCGCCACGTCGATGCGTCGAGGCTTGCTCACCCACGGAGAGTCGAACAGGAACGCGCTGACCAGCAGGAAGCCGAGGACACCGATCGGCAGGTTGATGTAGAAGATCCAGCGCCACGACCAGTTGTCGCACACCCAGCCGCCCACGGTGGGGCCGAGGATCGGCGCCAGCATGATGCCGACCCCCCACACGGCCATGGCCGTGCCCCGCTGTCGCAGCGGAAAGATCTCCCACATGATCGCCTGCGCCATGGGGATGACCGGCCCGCCGCCCAGCCCCTGCAACACGCGCATCGCCACGAGGAATTCGAGATTGGGCGCGATCCCCGAGAGGAACGAGCTGACCGTGAAGAGCACCGTGCAGATCAGGAAGAATCGCCGCCGACCGAAGCGCGCCGAGAGCCAGCCGGTGGCCGGGATGGCGACGGCGTTCGCGGCGAGATAGGAGGTGACGACCCAGGACATCTCCTCGATGCCCGCCGACATCGAGCCCTGCATGTGGGGCAGCGCGACGTTGGTCACGCTGGTGTCCAGCACCTGCATGACGGTGACCATCATCACGGAGAGCGTGATGGCCCAGCGGCGCGCGGGAGAGATCGTCTGCGGGTCAGCCATGTGCTCTCAGAGCTTGGGGATCCGCAGCGTCTTGCTGATCATGAACGAGCCCGAGACCGCCCAGAGGAGCGCCAGGGGATGCAGCTGGCCGGGCCCCAGCCGGATGGCGCCCAGCGGCAGCGCGTCGCCGATACGGCCGAGCCAGGCCGCGATGGCGACGATCGCCACCAGGACGAGGCTGGTGGGGATCGGCGTGCCCTCGAAGTATTTCACCTTGGCGCCGCCGCTGGACAGCGTCTCGGCCGTGACGTTGAAGCGGGCGAGGCGACTGACGCCGCAGCAGACGAAGTAGAGCAGGATCACGATGTCCCACAGGCCCTTCATGCCCGCGCCGTACGCGATGGCCGCCGGCGCCACGCCGAACGAGATGACGTCGGCCAGCGAGTCGAGCTCGCGCCCCATCGCCGAATGCACGCGGCGCGAGCGCGCGACCCGGCCGTCCAGCACGTCGAGCGCGAGGGCCACGGGGATGAGCGCGGCGGCGGCCAGCAGCCGCTGCGGGTTGCGTGTCTCGAGGTACCCCATGACCGCGAACACCGCGAGCACGCCGCACCCGGCGTTCCCCAGCGTCAGGAAATCCGCCAGGTGAAATCCGCGGATCATCGAGAGATGTCGGCGGGGCTCGGACGTGCTCACGCGAGCCGGGTGGTCGTGGGTATGGGGCGCCTCCTGGCACGGAGTATAGCGGACGCGTCAGCGCCGGAACCGCTTGACGTGATTGACGCCCGGCGCGACCATCGGCACCAGGAAGGCCAGCCAAGGAGATAACCCATGAGTGACCGGGCCATCACGCCGCGCGGGATCAACCACCTCGTCCTCAACGTGCGCGACCTCGAGGTCTCGCACAAGTTCTGGACCGAGATCATCGGCTTCCGCCAGGTGGCCGAGCTGAAGAACCGGCCGTTCAAGATGCGGTTCTACAGCGGCCTCTCCGAGGACGGCGACGTCAGCCACCACGATCTGGCCCTGGCCGAGGCGCCGCCGGAGGCCGCCGGGCAGGACTCGTGGACGATGCAGCCCAGGCGCATCGGCCTCAACCACGTGGCCATCGCGTGGCCGGATCGCGAGTCGTGGCTCCGGCAGCTGGAGTTCCTCCAGAAGCGCGGGGTGAAGTTCCTGCGCCGTGTGAACCACGGCATGACGCACAGCGTGTACATCCAGGACCCGGACGGTCACGGCATCGAGGTGCTCTACGAGCTGCCGCGCCCGGTGTGGGAGAACGACATCGACGGCGCGCAGAACTTCTCGCAGCGTCTGCCGACGGAAGGGCCCGAGGCGCTCGTGGACACGACCGACAATCCCGTGTTCGGGGGTGCGAAGGTCTCGGCGTGAGCCGCCTCGCCGCGGACCTCGAGGCGTACGACGGCCTCGGCCTGGCCGAGCTGATCAGAAAGAAAGAAGTCACGCCGGACGAAGTCCTCGCGGCGACGCTCGAGCGTATCGACGCGCGCAACCCCGCCGTGAACGCCGTGGTGACGCGCATGGACGACCATGCGCGCGCGGCGATTCGCGCGGGGCTGCCGGACGGCCCCTTCAGGGGCGTGCCGTACCTCCTGAAGGATCTCGGCGTCCTCTACACGGGCACCATCACCTCGTTCGGCAGCCGGCTCTACGCCGGCTACACCGCCGATCACGACAGCGAGATCGTCGCGCGGATGAAGCGCGCGGGGCTCGTGATCGTCGGCAAGTCGAACACTCCCGAGATGGGCATCGCGCCGTCGACGGAGCCGCGGCTCTTCGGCCCCACGCGCAACCCGTGGAAGCTCAGCCACAGTGCCGGCGGCTCCAGCGGCGGCGCCGCCGCGGCCGTCGCGGCCGGCATCCTGCCGATGGCGCACGCCACCGACGGCGGCGGCTCGATCCGCATTCCGGCCTCCGCGTGCGGCCTCTTCGGCCTCAAGCCCACGCGCGCCCGCAACCCGGCCGGACCCGACGCGGGCGAGGGGTGGAGCGGCGCGTCGATCGGTCACGCGGTGACGTGGACCGTGCGCGACAGCGCCGCGCTGCTGGATGCGACCTCCGGTCCGGACGTCGGCGATCCCTACTGGGCGCCGCCGCCGGCGCGGCCGTTCCTCGAGGAAGTCGGCCGGGAGTCCGGGCGCCTGCGCATCGCGCTCAGCGTGAAGCCGTGGCTCGATGGGCCGGTGGATACCGAGTGCGTCGAGGCCGCCCGGGGCGCCGCAAAGCTCTGCGTGAGCCTCGGCCACCATATCGAGGAAGCACGGCCCCAGATCGACGAGGCGGCCTGGGCCCAGGCCACGCTCGTGATCGTGGCGGCCAACCTCACGTTCGCGCTCGAGACCCGTGCCGCTGCGCTGGGGCGGCCGCTGGGCCAGGACGACGTCGAGCGCCTCACGTGGGAGCGCGTGCAGCAGGCGAAGGGCTTCTCCGCCGCCGACTACGCGCGCGCGATCCATACCGTGCACCGCACGGGCCGCGCGGTCGCGCGGTTCCTCGAGAGCTACGACGTCATTCTCACGCCCACGATGGCCAAGCCGCCGCACCCGCTCGGCGTGCTCGACCTGTCGAGCCCGGACACGGCGGCCTTCGTGGCGGCGCGCACGGCCTCCGTCGGCTTCACCGCGCTCTTCAACTCCTCGGGGCACCCGGCCATGTCGGTGCCGCTGGCGATGTCGAAGAGCGGGCTGCCGCTGGGCGTGCAGTTCGCGGCGCGCTTCGGTGACGAGGCGACGCTGTTCCGGCTCGCGTCGCAGCTCGAGGCGGCGCAGCCGTGGAAGATCCGCCGCCCGGCGCTGGCGTAAGCGCTCTCGCGCTCGACGATGTGCCAGGGGAGCCTCCGCGTGTAATATACGTCGCCACGGAGGAACCCATGAACCGTCCCCGGGCTCTGATCGGCATCGTCGTCGCCACGCTCGTCCTCATCGCGGCCGTCGGGCTGATCCCCGTCGCCCGCGCGGCCGACCCGATCAGGATCGGCCTCGGCATGGCCCTGACGGGCGGGCTCTCCGCCAACGGCAAGCCCGCGCTGCTCGCCATGCAGATCTGGAAGGACGAGATCAACAAGAAGGGCGGGCTGCTCGGCCGACCCGTCGAGCTCATCTACTACGACGATCAGACGAACCCGGCGACCGTGCCCGGGATCTACACGAAGCTGCTCGACGTCGACAAGGTCGACCTCGTCGTCTCCGGCTATGGCACCAACCTCATCGCGCCGCTCATGCCGATCGCCATCGAGCGCAAGCTGACGGTCATCGGGGTGTTCGGGCTGGCCAACAACGAGAAGTACAAGTACCCGAACTATTTCCAGATCTCGCCGACGGGGCCGGACCCGGCGACCAGCACGGCGACGGGATTCTTCGAGCTCGCCGCGAAGCAGACGCCCAAGCCGCAGACGGTGGCCATCGTCGGGGCCGACGCCGAGTACCCGCAAACGGCGCTCGTCGGCGCGCGAGAGATCATCAAGCATCACGGGTTCAAGACGGTCTACGACAAGACCTACCCGCCGAGCACGGTGGACTACACGCCGATCGTCCGCGCGATCAAAGCCACCAACCCCGACATCCTCTTCGTGGCGTCGTACCCGCCGGATTCGGTCGGCATGCTGCGGGCGGCGCACGAGGTCGGGCTGCAGCCCAAGATCATGGGCGGCGGGATGGTCGGGCTGCAGTTCACGACGATCATGAACAGCATGGGATCGAAGCTGAACGGCATCGTGAACTACGACTACTGGGTGCCGGAGAAGACCATGATGTTCCCGGGGATCGCGGAGTTCTTCAAGGAATACCAGCCCCGTGCGACGAAGGAGGGTGTGGACACTCTCGGGTACTACCTGCCGCCCTACGCCTACGCGGCCATGCAGATCCTCGGCGATGCGGTGACGACGACCAAGGGCCTGGACCAGCAGAAGATCGCCGACCACATCCGCAGCCACGAGTTCAGCACGATCGTCGGCAAGGTGAAGTTCGGGAAGAACGGCGAGTGGGCCAAGGGGCGGACCCTCATGGTCCAGTACCAGAAGGTGCAGGACGGCAACATCGAGCAGTTCCGTCAGCCGGGCAAGAAGCCCGTGCTCTATCCCGAGGAGCTCAAGTCGGGCAACATCATCTATCCGTACTCGGCCGCGCTGAAATAGCCCGCGTTCCGTGTTCTCCTGGGACCTGCTGGCGAACGCCGTGGTCGCCGGACTGCTACTCGGCGGCTTCTATGCCGCCGTGAGCCTGGGCATCTCGCTCATCTTCGGCCTGCTCGACATCGCCAACATCGCCCAGCCCGCCTTCCTCATCCTCGGCTCGTACGCGGCGTACGTGATGAACGAGGCCTACGGCCTCGACCCGATCCTCACCGGGATCCTGTTCACGCCGGTGTTCTACCTGCTCGGCGCCCTCGTCTACCGCGTCTACTACGGCAGCTTCGAGCGGCGCGGCGAAGAATCGCTGCGCGGTCTCGTGTTCTTCTTCGGCGTGCTCTTCATCATCGAGGTCAGCCTCAGTCTCAAGTACGGCGTCGACTATCGGCTGGTGCAGACCGGCTACACGGGGAAGTCGATCGAATTCGGCGGCGTCGGCATCGCGTTCCGCTACCTCGTGCCGTGCGTGGTCGGCGTCGCCATGACGATCGCCCTGTATCTCTTCCTCGGCCGGACGTTCTACGGCCGGGCCATCATGGCCGTCTCCCAGGACCAGGGGGCGCTCCGCCTCATGGGCGCCGATCCGGTGCAGATCAAGACCATCGCCTTCGGCATCGGCATCGCGGCCGCCAGCCTGTCCGGCGCGCTCCTCATCAGCATCGCGCCGGTGATCCCGTCCACCGACCGCGACTACATCGGCCGCATGTTCGCCATCACGGTGCTGGGCGGCATGGGCAGCATCGGCGGCACGCTGGTGGCCGCCGTCATCCTGGGCGTGGTCGAGAGCCTGATGTCGACGTTCTTTGGCCCCTCGTGGTCGCTCGCGGTGTCGTTCGGGATCTTGCTGGCGGCGCTCGCCGTACGGCCGGCGGGACTGTTCGGACGCTAGATGCGCCACACTGCCGGCACGCTGCTGGTGGGCCTGGCCGTCGTCGCGGCCGGGATCGCCGTCGCGATGCTGCGCGTGAACCCGTATCTCTACTTTGCCGGGTACGTGATCCTCCAGTACGTCGTCATCGCCACGGCCTGGAACATCCTCGGCGGCTACGGCGGCTACGTGAACTTCGGCACGCCGGCCTTCTTCGCGCTCGGCGCGTACACCGCCGTCGTCCTCATCCAGTGGATACGGGCGCCGCTGCCGGTGCTGCTCCTCGCGGGCGGGCTCGTGTCCGCGCTCCTCGGGCTCGGCATCGGCTACCTCACGCTGCGGCTACGCGGCGTCTTCTTCTCCATCGCGACGCTGGCGCTGTCGATCGTGCTCCAGACGATGATCATGAACTGGGACTACGTCGGCGGCTCGCGGGGCCTCAGCGTCCTGCGCCCCAGCGGTCCGCCCTTCGGCAACTACGTCGTGTTCCTCTTCACGGTGATGGTCGCGCTCGCCGTCGGCGCCGTCACGGTGGCGCGGTTCATCGAGCGCTCGTGGATCGGCCGCGGGCTCTCCGCGCTGCGGGACAACGAGGAGGCCGCCGAGTGCATGGGCGTGCCCACGCTGCGGCTCAAGCTCTTCGCCACCACCGTGAGCGGCTTCCTGCTCGGCGTCGCCGGGGCGCCGTTTCCGTACTACGTGACGTTCGTGGAGCCCAACTCGGCCTTCGCCATCGACTACGCGGTGAACGCGCTGGCCATGCCGATGATCGGCGGCACGACGAGCTGGATCGGGCCGGTGATCGGCGCGGTGCTGCTGGGCAGCGCCCAGCAGCTGGCGACGGTGACGATCTCCTCCGAGATGAACCTGTTCATCGTCGGCGTCGTGCTGGTCGCGTTCGTGGTCCTCGCGCCCGAGGGCATCCTCGGGCTCGTGCGCAGGCTGCGGGGACGCTGAGGGATGGCCGGCGCGCTCCTCGAGGTGGACGGCCTCACCAAGCGCTTCGGCGGCTTCATGGCCCTCAACCGCGTGACGATCCACGTGAATCCCGGCGAGCGCTTCGGCCTCATCGGTCCCAATGGCTCCGGCAAGACCACGCTCATCAACTGCGTGTCGGGCTCGCTGCCGGCCGACGGCGGCCGCATCGTGTTCGAGGGTCACGACATCACGTCCATGCCGGCGCACCGGCGCACGCGGCTCGGCATCGTGCGGAGCTTTCAGATTCCCAAGCCGTTCAGGAGCATGACCGTGCTCGAGAACCTGGGCATCCCACTCGAGAACGCCGCCCACGGCCGCGCGGCCGAGGGCGCCGGCGCCATGGAGATCCTCGGCACCATCGGGCTGGCGTCCAAGGCGCACCTGCGGCCGGCCGGGCTCACGCAGATCGAGATGCGCAAGCTGGAGCTCGCGCGCGCCATGGCCGCCCGGCCCAAGCTGCTCATCTCCGACGAGGCCATGGCGGGGCTCTCCAGCGCCGAGGTGGACGACATCCTCACGATCCTCTTCAGGCTGAGCGCGCAGGGGATCACGATCATCATGATCGAGCACATCATGCGGGCGGTGATGCGCTTTTCCGAGCGCATCGTCGTGCTCGACGCCGGCGAGCGCATCGCCGAGGGCACGCCCGACGAGATCGGGCGGAACCCGGCCGTGGAGAAGGCCTACCTTGGCGAGTAGGATCGTCGTGCGCGACGTGGACGCCGGCTACGGCGCCGTGCGCGTGCTGCACGGCGTGTCCATCGAGGTGCGCGAGGGCGAGACGGTCGCCCTGCTCGGCACCAACGGCAACGGCAAGAGCACGCTCATCAAGTGCATCATGGGCATGGTCGCGCCCGAATCGGGCGAGGTCTTCCTCGAGACCGACGGCACGCGCGTCGATCTCACGCGCAAGTCGACGGAAGAGATCGTGAGCCTCGGCATCGCGCTGGTGCCGGAGGGCCGCCGGCTCTTTCCCAAGCTCACCGTGGAGGAGAACCTTCTGCTCGGCGCCTACCGCAAGGGCGCGCGCGCGGACATCGAGCGCAACCTCGAGTTTGCGCTCGACACCTTCCCGGTGCTGCGCGGGCGGCGCGGCCAGCTGGCGGGCAGCATGAGCGGCGGCGAGCAGCAGATGCTGGCCATCGCCCGCGCGCTCATGTCCTCGCCGCGCATCCTCCTCGTTGACGAGCCCTCGGTGGGGCTCGCGCCGATCCTGGTCTCCCGCGTCATCGGCAAGATCAAGGAGCTGAAGGAGCAGCGGCAGCTGACGGTGCTGATGGCCGAGCAGAACTTCAACCAGGCGACCAAGATCGCCGACCGTGGCTACATCATCGTGCACGGCAAGATCGAGTTCGAGGGGCGCAGCACCCAGGAGCTGCGCGAGAACGAGCTGGTGAAGAAGTACTACCTCGGCGTCTAGCCGGGCGCCTGCCGCAGCGTGATGCCGCCGTCCACCGCGATCCACTGGCCGGTGATGTTTCGCGCCGCATCGCTCGCGAGGAACGCCGCGAGCTGACCGATGTCCTGCGGCGTTTGCTCGCGCCCGAGCGGCACGCCGCGCTTCACGACCTCCAGGAAGACGCCCCGCGGATCGAGCGCCGCGTACTCCGGGACGCTGCGTTGGAGTGCGGCGGCCAGCCCCTCCCAGGCGCGCGTCCACAGGAAGCCCGGACAGATCGCGTTCACGCGGATGTCGTGGGGCGCGTATTCGAGCGCGAGCGACTTGGTGAGCGAGATCACCCCGGCCTTGGCCGCCGCGTAGGCCGGGAGCCTCGGTGACGCCACCAGTCCCGCGATCGAGGCGATGTTGACGATTGCCCCGCCGCCGCGAGTTTTCAGATATGGCAGCGCCACGCTCGTCGTCACGAACGTCGTCTTCAAGTTCTGTGACAGGTACTCGTCCCATTGCGCGGCCGACAGCGTCCCGGTGCCCAGACTCTGCGGCGTGGTCTGCGACACGCCCGGACCCCGCCCGACGCCGGCGTTGTTCACCACGACGTCGAGCCCGCCGAACCGCTCGACGACCGACCGCACCGCCTTCGCGGTGTCGGCCTCGACGGCCACGTCGCAGGCTGCGGCCATCCCGGGCGTGGGCAGCGACGCCGCCGTCTTCTCGGCCTCGGGGCCGTCCAGGTCGAGGACCGCCACGCGCGCGCCCTGTGACGCCAGCACGCGCGCGATCCCCGCGCCGATCCCGCGCGCGCCGCCCGTGACGATCGCCGTCTTTCCGGTCAGCATGGCCGCCGCCTCGCTAGCGCTCCGGGTTCGCCGGCATGCCGGGCTGCTCGACGAGGCCGACGGTGGCGCCCGGTCCGTGGATGGTCTGCGCCCGCGCCACCGCCTCCTCCACGCTGGCCGCCACCTCCCAGCCCAGGTGGCGCGGCACGTGCGCATCCCGCGGACCGGCCACGATGACGCGGCCGACACGGCGCAGCCGCTTGAGCGGATGCGTCGCCAGGATGCCGTGAATCGGGTGGAAGGCAAATCGATGCCGGTAGGCGTCGATGTGCGCCTCGTGGCGCGCGAACTCCTTCTCGAAGCGGGCGTTGATCTCGTACGGGTCGCGCGTCTGGGAGAGCACGCGCTCCCACACCTCGGGATACGAGGGGTGATGCACGCGGTCCCACGCCTCGCGGACCGCAGCCGCCATGACGACGGTGCAGCCCGGCTTTCCCGCGGCGTCGATCATGCCGCCCAGATACCCGAGGCCCATGGAGATGAGCGTGAGGATCGGATTCAGCGACGCCCAGATGGCATAGGGGCTCGAGTCCGGCACGCCGTACACGAGGATGTCGACCGGCTCGGGCGCCGCCGCCCGCCGCGACGGGAAGCGCCGCGTCTGGACCTCGAGGGCGGCGCGGCGCGTCTCGTCGACGCCGCCGGCGAACACCCGCGCGACCTGAAACGGGTCGGCGAGTAGCGTGTCGAGCTTGAAGATGCGCCGCCCGAGGCGCGCCTCGAGATGTCGGCCCATCTCGTCGAGGACGGCGTGCATCCGGTTGCGCTGCAGCGACATCGACATGCCATCCGGGTCGTGCGTTACGCGGATCGACCGCCACGTCGACAGCCCGACGCAGACCGATTTCCAGCCGCCCGTGAAGCCGCGGATGTAGTTGGTGTTCACGTACACGGTGAGATCGGCGTCGGTGACGAGCCGGCTCACCTCGACGGGATAGCCGTGCTCCGCGGTGGCGCCGAGGTCGGCGATCTGCGCGGCGTCCTCCGCATCGTGGCACGACAAGCGCGGGCCGAACTCCGCGACCAGCGCCTCGTCGAGCAGGCGCGTCAGCTCCGCCGGCCGGCACATGCGGTGCAGCGCGTTCGCGCACACCAGGCGCACCTGCGAGCGTGACACGCCGGCGGCGGCCAGCTCGTCGAGCACGGCGCGAATGGCGATGGGACGGATCGGCCCGAACGAGCCCGTGGTGTGATCGTCGAATGCGATGGTGACGCGGGCGCGGGGCGTGACGAGGTCGCGGATGCGCGGCAGCCCGAGGGGCGACGCCAGCGCTTCCCGCACGGCGCCGTCGAGGTCGGCGAGCGGTGACAACGCGCCCGCGGCCTCGCTCGACAGGCGCCGGGCGCCGGAGGGCAGCGTGGCCGTCAGCGTGCCGGCGCCGTAGGGAAGCTCGGCCTTCACCGCCGGCTCAGGCCGTCCACTGCCGCGGGCCGTCGTCGTCGAAGCCGCACTGCGCGCACGGATGGAAGTAGTGCATGGCCGGCGGCATGGCCACGGCGAGGCGCAGCGACAGGTCCGTGCCGACGTTCTTGATGTGATGGACGGTGCCGCGCGGCACCCAGACGATGTCGTCCTTGTTCGCGCGCACGGTCGTGCCGCCCGTCAGCTCCCACTGGAGCGTGCCGGCCAGGACGACCCACCACTCGTCGAAATCGCTGTGCCAGTGCGGGCGGTTGCCACCGCCGGGTGGGCTGGCGATCAGCGTGACCAGCTGGCGCTCGTCGGCGATGATGCGCCTGGACCAGGGCGGCGGCTTCATCTGCGCGATCACGTCGGCGACGCGCGTGTGCAGCACGTTGGGCCAGGTGGCGTTGGCGGCGGTCGGCGGGATCGGGCCTTGGACGGTGAGGGGGCTCATGCCGGTATAATGCCCCACTTCCCCGACGAGGAGGACCGCCGATGCGCTCACGTCTCGTCTTGACGATCGCGCTGCTCCTGATCGCCGCCGTGCCGGCGCACGCGCAGCAACCCCGCGCCGGCGGCGAGCTTGTCTACGTCGTGGGCTCCGAGAGCCCGTCCTACGACGCGCACCGTGAGGAGACCTTCGGCCTGATCCATCCGGCGGCGCCGCACTACAGCACGCTGCTCCGCGTCGATCCGACGGACACCACGGGGACCCGGA
This sequence comes from Candidatus Rokuibacteriota bacterium, assembly GCA_003220225.1. Lineage (GTDB taxonomy): Bacteria > Methylomirabilota > Methylomirabilia > Rokubacteriales > CSP1-6 > AR12. Next base: position 102,249 of record QHRU01000057.1, on the reverse strand, counting down.
TCATCGGCGACCTCGCCGAGAGCTGGACCACGTCGAAAGACGGCCTGACCTACACGTTCAAGATCCGCCGCGGCGTGAAGTTCCACGACGGCTCCGCGCTCACCGCGCGCGACGTCAAGGCCTCCTACGACAAGATCATCAACCCGCCGCCGGGCCTGACGAGCCCGCGTAAGGGACAGTACGCGGTGATCGAGGCGCTCGAGGCGCCCGACGCCGAGACGGTAATCTTCCGGCTCAAGCACCCGTCGGCGGGCTTCCTCTCCGGCCTCGCCTCGCCGTGGAACTGGATCTACAAGGCGGACATCCTGGCGAAGGATCCGCACTGGTACGAGAAGAACGTCATGGGCACCGGCCCCTTCACCTTCGTCGAGCACGTGAAGGGCTCGCACTGGGTCGGCAAAAGGTTCGCGGACTACTGGGACAGGGGCCGGCCCTACCTGGACGGCTACCGCGCGATCTTCATCCCGAACACCGCCGCGCGCATCGCGGCCGTGCGCGGAGAGCGCGCTCTGATCGAGTTCCGCGCGTTCAACCCGAGCGCGCGCGATGCGATGGTGAGCTCCCTCGGCTCGAAGATCACCGTCAAGGAGAGCGCGTGGGACTGCGCGCTCTGGGTGGTGCCACACCACGAGAAGAAGCCGTGGGACGATCCGCGCGTGCGCCGCGCGCTCACCCTGGCCGTCGACCGCTGGAACGGCAGCAAGGCGCTGTCGAAGATCACCATCGTGAAGGAGGTGGGCGGCCTGCAGGTGCCCGGCACGACGTACGCCGCCACCGAGGCCGAGCTGGGCCGGCTCGCCGGCTACGGCCGTGACGTCGAGGCCGCCCGCGCGGAGGCGCGGCGCCTGCTGCGCGAGGCGGGGGTGCCCGACGGCTTCGCGTTCGTGTTCAACAACCGCAACCTGCCCGAGCCCTACGAGCCGCTCGCCATCTGGCTCGTGGATCAGTGGAAGAAGATCGGGCTCAACGCCACCGTGCGCGTGCTCGAGAGCGCCTCCTGGTTCCACGCGCTGCGCTCGGGCGACTTCGAGGTCAGCATGGACGGGCAGTGCGGCTACATCGTCGAGCCCGACCTCGACCTCTACAAGTTCCTGTCCGCCGACCGTACCGACGCCTCGTACGGCCGCTACACCGATCGCGCGCTCGACGCGCTCTACGACCGCCAGGCGCGCGCGCGCGACGTCGACGAGCGGCGCAAGCTCGTGCGCGAGTTCGAGAAACGGCTGCTCGACGAGCAGGCCCACGTCATCCCGACGCTGTGGTGGCACCGGATCGTGCCGTACCACACGCGCGTGCGCGGGTGGACGATCACGCCGAGCCATTTCCTGAACGGCCAGCTCGACACGATCTGGCTGGCGGAGTAAGGCCATGCGTACACGGCTCGTGCGCTCGGCGCTGACCGCGGCGCCGCTCGTCGTGCTCGCTCTGCTGTCGAACGCCTCGGCCCAGGAGCGGCCGCGCTCCGGCGGCGAGCTGATCTACATGGTGCCGTCCGAGCCGCCGTCCTATGACGGCCACAAGGAGGGCACCTTCGGCGTCGTCCATCCAGTGGCGCCGCATTACAACACGCTGCTGCGTATGGATCCCACCGACCGGACGGGCACCCGGCCCGTGCCGGACCTGGCGGAGTCGTGGACGATCTCGCCCGACGGACTGACCTACACGGTGAAGCTCCGGCAGGGAGTCCGCTTCCACGACGGCAGCATGATGACCTCGCGCGACGTCAAGGCCTCCTACGACAAGATAGTCTTTCCGCCCGCGAACGTGATCTCGATGCGCAAGGGCGCCTACACGGCGATCGAGGTCATCGAGGCCCCCGACCCGCACACGGTCGTTTTCCGGCTCAAGTGGCCCCAGGCTTCGTTCCTGACCAATCTCGCCTCGCCGTACAACTGGATCTTCAAGGCGGACATCCTCGCCAAGGACGTCCGCTGGTACGAGACGAACGTGATGGGCACCGGCCCGTTCAAGTTCGTCGAGCACGTCAAGGGCTCGCACTGGGTCGGCAAGAAGAACCCGGACTACTGGGACAAGGGCAAGCCGTACCTCGACGGCTACCGCGCGCTGTTCATCTCCTCGTCGTCCTCGCAGGTGGCCGCCATCCGCGGCGAACGTGCCCACATCCAGTTCCGCAGCTTCAGCCCGGCCGATCGCGACGCGCTGGTGGCCGCGCTCGGGCCGAAGATCACCGTGCAGGAGAGCCCGTGGGACTGCGGGCAGCTCGTGACGATGAATCAGGAGCGCAAGCCCTGGAACGATCGGCGCGTGCGCCGCGCCCTGACCCTCGCTCTCGACCGCTGGGAGGCGTCGAAGAACCTCTCGCGGATCGCCGTCGTGAAGGAAGTCGGAGGCATCCAGGTGCCGGGCACGCCGTGGGCCACGCCGCCCGCGGAGCTCGAAAAGCTCGCGGGCTACGGGCGTGACATCAAGGCCGCCCGCGCCGAGGCCCGCCGGCTGTTGCGCGAGGCGGGGGTGCCGGACGGCTTCGCGTTCACCTTCAAGAACCGCGGCATCCCGCAGCCGTACGAGCCGATCGCGATCTGGCTCATCGACCAGTGGAAGCAGATCGGCCTGAACGTCAAGATGGAGACGATCGAAGCCTCGGCCCACGTCTCGTTCCTGCGCCGCGGCGACTTCGAGGTGGCCAGCGACGCCCAGTGCGGCTTCGTCGTCGAGCCCGACGTGGACCTGCAGAAGTTCCAGTCGGTCGGTATCTCGGACAACAACTACAGCCGCTACAAGGACCCCGTGCTCGACGATTTGTACGTGAGGCAGGCGCGCGCGGTGGATCCCGAGGAGCGTAAGCGCCTCCTGCGCGCCTTCGAGAAACGGCTGCTCGACGAGGAGGTCCATTACCTGTACACGCTGCAATGGCATCGCATCGTCGCGCACAGCGCCAAGGTGCGCGGCTGGACGATCACCCCGTCGCACTTCCTGAACCAGCAGCTCGACACCGTCTGGCTGGCGGAATAGCGACAAGGACGCGGAGAGAGAGAAATGAACACAAGAGTCCTGGCGGCCCTGATGGCCGCGCTGCTCGTCGGGTTCTCGGTGCTGTCACCCGCCTCGGCGCAGGACAAGCCGCGCTCCGGCGGCGAGCTGATCTTCCTGGTGCCCTCGGAGCCGCCGTCCTACGACGGTCACAAGGAGGGCACCTTCGGGACCGTTCATCCTTTGGCGCCGCACTACAACACGCTGCTGCGCATCGACCCGTTCGACCGGACGGGCACGAAAGTCGTCCCGGACCTCGCGGAGTCGTGGACGATCTCGCCGGACGGGCTCGTCTACACGCTCAAGCTGCGGCAGGGCGTGCGCTTCCACGACGGCAGCGTCATGACCTCGCGGGACGTCAAGGCCAGCTACGACAAGATCGTCTTTCCGCCGCCGCAGACGTCGTCGTACCGGAAAGGGCAGTACCGCGCGGTCGAGGTGGTGGAGGCGCCGGATCCTCAGAGCATCCGCTTCAGGCTCAAGTGGCCGGAGGCCTCGTTCCTGATGACGCTGGCCTCGCCCTACGGCTGGATCTACAAGGCCGACATCCTGGCCAAGGACATCCGCTGGTACGAGAAGAACGTGATGGGCACCGGCCCGTTCACGTTCGTCGAGCACGTGAAGGGCTCGCACTGGATCGGCAAGAAGAACCCGGGCTACTGGGACAAGGGGAAACCCTATCTCGACGGCTTCCGCGCGCTCTTCATCAGCTCCTCGTCCGCGCAGGTGGCGGCGATCCGCGGCGAGCGCGCGCACATCCAGTTCCGCAGCTTCAGCCCGGCCGAGCGTGACACCCTCGTGGCCGCGCTCGGGCCCAAGATCACCGTACAGGAGAGCCCGTGGGACTGCTCGATGCTGGTGGCGATGAACCACGAGCGCAAGCCCTGGGACGACAAGCGCGCCCGCCGCGCGCTGACGCTGGCGCTGGACCGCTATGAAGGCGCCAAGAACCTCTCACGCATCGCGGTCGTGAAGGACGTCGGCGGCATCCAGGTGCCGGGCACGCCGTGGGCGACGCCGCCCCCGGAGCTGGAGAAGCTCGCGGGCTACGGGCGCGACATCAAGCCCAGCCGCGCCGAAGCCCGCCGCCTGCTCCGCGAGGCGGGCGTGCCCGACGGCTTTGCGTTCACGTTCAAGAACCGCGGCATCCCGCAGCCCTACGAGCCGCTCGGGATCTGGCTCATCGACCAGTGGCGGCAGATCGGGCTCAACGTGCGGCAAGAGATCATCGAGGCCTCCGCCTACCATCCGATGCTGCAGCGTGGCGACTACGACGTGGCCATGGACTTCCAGTGCAGCTTCGTCGTCGAGCCGGACATGGACATCGACAAGTTCCAGTCGATGGGCATCTCGGACCGCAACTTCGGCCGCTACAAGGACCCGGTGCTGGACGACCTGTTCGTCAAGCAGGCGCGAGCGCTCGACCCCGAGGAGCGGAAGCGCCATCTGCGCGCGTTCGAGAAGCGTCTGCTCGACGAGGAGGTGCACTACTTCTACACGCTGCAGAACCACCGGATCATCCCGCACAGCGCCAGGGTGCGGGGCTGGACGATCACACCGAGCCACTTCCTGAACCAGCAGCTCGACACGGTGTGGCTCGCAGAGTAACGCGTCGGGGGGTTTGGGGGGCCCTTCTCGGCCCCCCATCGACTCAATCGCGAAAATGCGGCATGACCTCTCTCGCAAATAACTCCATCGATCGTCGTATTTTGTCTTGCGGCAGCCCCCCGAAGTTCATCCAGCACAGCACGTGGCCCACGCCGGCGTCGCGCATCGCTTCGATCTTGCGCGCGACGGTGTCCGGTGAGCCGAAGGCCACCGTCTCGCGGACCAGATCGTCCCAGTTGATCCTGGCGAGGCGCTCGGCGAGCTGGCGGAAGTGGGGCTGCAGGCTCGGGTGCGCCTCCTCGATGCGCTCGGGGATCACGAACCGGCGGAACGACTCCTGGTACCACATCTCGGCGTCCTTGGACTCGGCCTGCGCCTGCGCGTCGGTGGGCGCCACGTAGATCTGGCGCGACACGCCCCACTTCTTCAACAATCCGGTGATGTTGTCCTCGGACTGTCCGGCCTTGCGCGCGGCCGCAACGTACGCCTCGCGGTTGGTCGCGAGCTGCTGCTCGGCGTTGCCGCGCAGGACGGAGTTGAGCATCGGCCAGCCGCGGGCGGCCGTGCCCTCGATGCTCTCCTTGCTGCCGCATACCTGGTAGAGCGGCGGGTGCGGCTTCTGGAACGGCTTGGGCATCACACGCGTGTCGCGGATCGTGAAGAAGCGCCCCTCGTACGAGAACGGCTCCGTCTGCGTCCACGCCTGGGTGATGATCTCCACCGCCTCCTCGAAGCGGTCGCGGTTCTCCTGCTGCGGCACGTTGTAGCCGCGGAACTCCGCCGGGCGATTGCCGCGGCCGAACCCGACCTCCAGCCGGCCGCGCGAGACGATGTCCACGAGCGCCGTCTGCTCGGCCAGGCGCAGCGGATGATGGAAGGGCAGGATCGCCGCCGCCAGCCCGATGCGTACCCGCCGCGTCCGGGAGGCGGCGACGGCGGCGAGCGTGCCGGGGTCCACCGCGAGGCCGTAGTCGATGAAGTGGTGCTCGGTCAGCCAGATCTGGTCGAAGCCGAGTTCCTCCGTCCACTCCATCTGCTCGAGCTCGCGGTGCACGACCTCGTCGTGGCTGAGCCACGGCACGGCCTGGAAGAAGTAGAAGGTCCCGAAGCGCATGGGGAGCGCGTCGCCTAGTCCAGCGGCTCCAGCTTGACGATGGAGGCGCCGTGGTTGCTGCCCACCCAGAACGCGACCGGCGTGGTGGAGCTGTCCACGAACACGCGCCGGATGTTCGTCGAGCGCGGCAGCAGGTACTCCGTGAAGGCGCCGGTCTTCGTGTCGAGCCTCAGCACCCGATCGTTGAGCATCGAGCCGGTCCAGGCCTCGCCATGCTTGTCGAGCTGGACGTCGTAGGGCTGCGACCACGGGCGCGGCGCCGTCCACTCGGTGAAGGCCTCGGTGCGCGTGTCGAACATCCCGATCTTGTTGCCGCGATACTCGGCGAACCAGAGGCGGTCGCTGGCGTCCATCTGCGCGCGACGCGGCGCCGAGCGCGGCGTCGGGATCGTGAAGAGCGTGAGGACGCCGGTCTTGCCGTCGATGCGCCCGATGTGCTCATTGGAGAAGTCGGTGAAGTACACGTTGTTCTTCGAGTCGGCGATGACGTCGTAGATGTTGTGGTTCCGGCCTTTGGCGACGCCCTCGCGGAACGGCTCCCACGTCTCGAACTTGCCGGAGGCGAGATCGAGCCGGTGAACGGCGGCGAAGCCGTTGTTGTTGGTCCACACCTTGCCGTCCACGTGGGACGAGGACGGGCTCGTCATGTTGACCTGGGTCATGTCGCGGTTGACCTCGGGCGGCAGGCTCCAGGTCGAGAACGTCTCCTTCTTGCGATCGAACTTCGCGATGCCTCCCTGGAACATCATGCCGAGCCAGAGGTTGCTGTCGCGATCGAAGCGCACGGACAAGGCACCCGTCGGAAAGCCGGGCTTCAGCTCGGGCACGCGGTACTCCGTCACCCGGCCGGTCCTGGGATCCAGCTTGCCCAGCGTTTGCTCGCCGAAGTTGCAGTACCAGGCGATGCCGTCGGGATCGACGATGACGTCGTGCGGCTGGATCGTCGCCCGCGGCAGGTCGTACTCCGTGATGACGACGCGCGTGCCCCGGCCGGTCGGGCGCGGCAGCGTCTTCAGCTCGTACGGCCACGTGGAACCGCCCTTGAGATTGACGGTGCTCAGGAACTCCGCCAGGGCCTGCCGCGCGCGCTGGCGTTCCTCGCCCCGCATCTCGAGCAGCCGCTCGGCACGGCGGACCTGGATGTGCAGCGGCGTGCTCTGGTTCACGTAGGTCCCCATGCGCTGCTGCACTTTCAGGAATCCGGCGGCGTCGTGCGTGCTGCGCACCGTGCGCTCGAGCGTGTGGCACTGCACGCAGCCGAGCAGCACCTTCTTCTGGTCCTCCGTGCCGGGCATGCTCGCGAGCCACTCGGCGTTCGTGAGCTGCGCCGCCAGATCCTGGGTCTTCCGGAGCCTGAGATCCGCCGTGACCGGCCCGTTGGCGCCGACGTCCGCGATGCGCCGGCCTTCCAGCTCGTAGCCCACCGCGCGGACCGAGAAGGCGTACGGCCCGGGCGTCAGGCGCGGCCCCGGGAACCGATAGCGACCCTGCGCGTCGGTGACGACCGTCGTCGTGATGGTCGACCCGACCTTCTTCACGCTGACGAGGACGCCCTCCATCAGCCCTTCCTCGGCCGACGTGACCTGTCCGGTCAGCGCCGGTGCCGGCTGCGCCTGGGCCGGGCCAGCGCTCGACCCTGGCTGAAGGAGCGTGAGCACCATCCAGGCGCCTGCCGCGAGCACGTAGCGTGTCGTCATCGCATTGGCTCCGGGTTGGGAAGATCGACGAGGAACTGCCCGAGCCGCTCGCTCATGGCGTTATGGGTATACCATGACGCGCGGTGAGCGAGCCTGTCCGTGTCCACCTGCGCGTCCCCGGCACGGCGCCGATGCCCGACCTCATGCGTCTGCTCCGGTCCATCGAGGCGGCGGGCTTCGACGGCGCCGGGATCCTCGACAGCCAGATGCTGTCGCGCGACACGTTCGTCGTGCTCGGCCAGGCGGCGGCCGCCACCTCGCGGCTGACGCTGTTTCCGGCCGTGACCAACCCGTTCACGCGCCACCCCTCGGTGCTGGCCGGCGCGATCCAGACCGTCGAGGAGCTGGCTCCGGGGCGCGTCAAGTTCGTCATCGGCACCGGCTACACGTCCGCGAGCACGATCGGCCGCAAGCCGGCGACGCTGGCCGAGATGCGCGCGTGCATCGCCACCGTGCGCGGTCTGCTCGCCGGCGAGTCGGTGGATTTCGACGGCACGCCCGGCCGCCTCGGCTACGCCGCGAAGCGGCGCATCCCGATCGTGATGGCGGCGTCGGGTCCGAAAGCGATCGAGCTGGCCGGCGAGATCGCCGACGGCGCGTTGCTGCTGGTCGGCTTCAACCGCGGCATCGTCGAGAAAGCCCTCGAGCATCTCGAGCGCGGCGCCAGGCGCTCCGGCCGGCGGCTCGACGACCTCGAGATCGTCTGGGCGGTCCGCGTCGGCGTGGCGGTCACGACGGCCGAGGCGCGGCGTCTGGCGCGACCGACCGCGGTGCACTGGGGAGTGCTGCGCTGGGGCGGGCACTGGGTCGAGCCGGCCGGGCTGCGGCTGCCGAAGCTCGAGATCCCGGAGGCGGTGTGGAAGATTTATCCGGATCTCTCGCACGCGCACGACTGGGAGGCGGCCATCGCCGCGACGTCGTTCGTGCCCGACGACGTGGTCGCGCAGCTCTGCGACGCGCTCGGGCTCGTGGGCACGCCGGTCGACTGCGCCGCGCGCATCGTCGAGATGACGAAGCTCGGTGTGCGTAACCTCTACCTGATGCCGCTGCTCACGTTCGGGCTGCCGGAGCCGGAACTTGCCGCGTTCAGGGACGTTGTATTCCCGAGGCTCGCCGCGGCGGGTGTCCGCCCGGCACGCTGACCGATGCCAGAGACTCTGCTGCCAAAGGAGGCACCATGCGAACCGTGATCGCGTTGGTCGTGACCGTCGTACTCGGTCTGACGCTGGCCGGGGCAGCGCACGCGCTCCAGGTCGGGGACAAGGCGCCTGACTTCGCGCTCAACGGTCCCGACGGCAAGACGGTGAAGCTGACCGACCTGACGGCGAAGGGGCCCGTCGTCCTCTACACGTTCGTCGCCGCGTTCACCAGCACCTGAACGAAGGAAGTGGCGGGCTTCGACGCGGCGCTGCCGCAGTTCGAAGCCGCCGGCGCCCAGGTCGTGGGCGTGAGCGGTGATGCGTGGCAGGCCCTCGCGGCGTGGAAGAAGGAAAACGGCATCAAGCACCTGCAGCTCTCGGACTTCCGCCGCCAGATGCTGCCCGCGTACGGCGCGCTGGTGACGGACGAGAAGAGCCCGATCTACCGCTACCCCAAGCGCGCGTACTTCATCATCGACAAGAACGGCGTCGTGAAGTTCGTCAAGATTCTCGAGAACCCGACCATGCTGCTCGAGCCCTCTGAGGTCCTGGCGGCGCTCAAGGCCTCGGGCTCCTAGCCGTGTCGCGGAGCGCCTCGGCGTTGCCGGGGCGCTCCCAACTTCTCCTCCCTGCAGCTGAGGCGGCGCATTACTGCGCACTGATCAGATTCTAGCCAGATGGCGCTGCTCTGTCCGGGAACCGGCACCGAGAAAAAGCCAAACACTTCCGTGACATATGCCGCCGTCGCGTCTCTGGTGTGGTCCTTGCGTAGCACAGATAGACGTGCTCACCACAAGCGGCGGCGCAGTGGGCGTGTCACTCCGATGGCACGTGAACACTGCGGTCAACAGCGCGATACGACAATCGGGAGCCCACCCATGCCAACATTGACTCTCGTAGCAGAGCGGACGCCGCTTCGGGCGTACGACCTGAACGGCGTCGTCATCAACATCGGACGGGGTGACGACATGGACGTCGTCATCGACAACCCTTCGGTGTCGCGGCGGCAAGCACAGGTCCGGCTCGACTCGGACGGCCGCTGGATTGTAGAGGATCTCAAGTCCGCAAACGGCACGTCCCTGAATGGGCACCGGCTGACCGGGCCCGCGCCGCTCACACGCGGGGATGAGATCTCATTCGGGAAATTCTCGATCTTCTTCGATCGAGCATTGAAGGAGCCGGTGCGTGACAAGGATGCTGCGAAGCCTGACCTGCCGCGGCCGACCGAGACGTTCCAGATGGATCTCCACGAGCTGGAGCGTCTGCAGAAGTCTTCGGCGCTCAAGCGGCGCGCCCATCTGAAGTGGGAAGCGGCGAGCACAGGGGATACGTTCTACCTCGAACGTGCGGAACGCAGTGCCGTCTTGATCGGTCGCTCCGCGCTGTGCGACCTGCGTGTGCCTGTGGGCCCCAAGCATCATCTCCTGGTGATCCGGACCCGCCACGGTGTCGAGGTGCGAAATCTTTCGAGCTGGTACCGGATGCGGGTGAATCGAGCCACCGTCACCCAGGCGATCCTGAAAGGCGGCGACGTGATCGACGTCGGCGGTCTACGCCTGACCTTCTTTGCCGACGTGGGTTAGCGCGCCGACCGAGGGACGGCACCACGTGGACACAGCCCGGACGATGATCAGCGGTCACGCAGCGGACGCCGTCGCTGCGCAACCCGTTCGGCCGCCCAGCGGGCGTTACGAATTTCTGGAGGTCCTCGGCGAGGGCGCCATGGGGATCGTCTATCGCGCCCGCGATCTCGAGCTGCACCGTACCGTGGCCGTGAAGACAATTGCGCGTGACGACGCGACCCAGGGGTTCGATGTCAGCGCCGTAACGCAACGGTTGTATCAGGAGGCGACTGCGGCCGCGCGCCTGACGCATCCAGGAATCGTCACGATCTACGACGTCGACGTGTGCGCCGGCGTGCCGTATGTCGTGATGGAGTACGTCAAGGGCCGGACGCTGGCCGACCTGATCGCCGCCGGCCCGCCACCGCCCGACAAAGTCGTCCACATCGTCGTGCAGGCGTGTCGCGCCCTTCAGTATGCGCACGGCGAGGGGGTCGTCCATCGCGACGTCAAGAGCAGCAACATCATGGTGGATGATGCCTGGCATGTGAAGCTCACCGACTTCGGCGTCGCCCGCGTTGTGGGCACGCAGTCGGCCCAGCCGGGCGTCATGGTTGGCACGCCGGCATACATGTCGCCCGAGCAGGTCCGCGGCGTCGAGGCGGACGCGCGGAGCGATTTATTCTCACTCGGGGTCGTCTTGTACGAAGCACTGGTCGGAGAGCGGCCGTTCCCCGGTGAGGACCTCGCCCAGGTCCTCGACGACGTGCTCCATCTCGAGCCGCTGCCCGCCCGTGAGCGCAATGTGGCCGTGTCGCCGGCGCTCGACGCGGTGGTGAAGCGCGCGATGAGCAAGGACCCCGATGACCGCTACCCCGATGCCGGGGCCTTCGCCGACGCGCTCACACGGGCGCTGGCCGTACGCGATCGGCGCGGGCCGGCCGCGGTTCTGCAGCAGGGAATCCAGGCGGCGCGCCGACACGGCACCGCCCTCGGAATGACGGTTCTCGGCGCGACGGCCCTGGCGATCCTGCCATTCATCGTCGCGCCCGTATGGCAAGCGGCACCGCGCGAGCGCCAACCTCACCGCCAGACGGTGGATGCCGTCAGACCAGTGGCGCCGTCCGCCGCACCAGCGGGCAGCGGCGCCGCTGCCGTGGTGGTCGGGGTCGCGGGCGACGAACCGGGCACAGCAACGAGCACGGGCTCGATCGCCGCCACGAATTATCGGCCCGGCGAGGTCGCCGTCAATCGCGTGGCCGCGTCATCGCCGGCCCAGGGCGTCGACAAGTTCGGCTGCGTGAGTGTCAATGCCGTGCCTTTCGCGACGGTCCATGTCGATGGCCGGCACGTCGGAGACACGCCGCGCGCGTGTCTCCGCATCGGCACCGGCCGACACCGGCTCTATTTCGAATCCATGAACGACCGGAGTCCGGAGCGCCTGATCGTCGTCCTCGAGGAGCACACGCGCGACAACCCACTGCGGATGAGTTATGACTTCCGGACACATCGGTTCCTCGCGCGATAACCGTCGTCGCTGGACGACCCTGGCGCTCGTCGCGGGATGCCTGTCGCTTTCGGCCTGCGCATCCATGGCGAAGGTCTCGACGGATGCGACGACGATATTGCAGACCCACATCGTCCGTCCGGTACGATACCGATTGGCGGGCGCCGATCCCGACGCGCGCGCGAACCTCAGTCGCGGCCAGCGAGAGCTCCAGGCGAAGAACTATCCGGGGGCGCTGGCGGCCCTGAATCGGGCCGTGTGGGACGTCGAAGGAATACAGCGCCGACCGCTCCGCCTCACCGAACTCGGCGACGTGTACGAGGCGCTCCGGCGCGCGTATACCGGCCTCGGAATGCCCAAGGTGGCCGAGGAGCACCAGCGAATGGCGATCGCGTTGACCGAGGCGCGTGCGCGTGATCAGGCGGCCGAACCCTCGCACGTTCTCGCACGAGCGAAGGACGCCTACGCGGCAGCGCGGTTTCGTGACGCTCTCAGGCTACTGCGCGCGGCCCTCGTCGATCTCGAGGATCTGAGCGACGGCGAGATGCGCGTGAAGCAGCTGGCGGAGACGAGGTGCTACCTCGCGTTCACGTATTTCGCCAACCAGGAGCGGGAACGCGTCCGGGATGAGCTGAAGCGGCTCGCCACCCTGGACGGCGCGCTGGCCTCCTGCACACAACAGGCGCCGCCCGGCGTTCGCTCGCTGATCGCCGACGTGCAACGCAAACGCCCGTGAGCAAATTCGTGATCGAGCGAGGTCTTGGACAGATCGTCGACATCTGGCGCCGTGTCATGCGCCACGGTCACGCGACGGCGCCATTGAGCGTCAACGCTGTCGCGATGAGCCATGTCGGCAAGATCCGCCAGCAGAACGAGGATTACTTCTTGATCGTGGACTTGACGGGTTCAACCTGGACTCGACCCGCCGGCGTCGAGCATCGAATCCCAACGATGGGCGCGCTGCTCGTCGTCGCGGACGGGATGGGCGGTGCCGAGGCGGGTGAAGTGGCCAGCGCCATGGCCGCGAATACGATCGTCGCGTGTCTCTTCGAGTGGTGGCGGGATCAAGAGCGGCGAACCTCCGCGCACCTGCGAGAGTGTCTGCTCGGGGCGATGGAGAGCGCGAACCGCGAGATCCACGCCTATGCCAACGCCCGCGCTGGGCTGAAGGGCATGGGGACGACGGCCACCGCGGCTGCGCTGCTCGGTGATCACCTCTACGTGGGCCACGTCGGTGACAGCCGAGCCTATGTCGTTCGTGAGGGCTGCGCCCAACGAATCACCCAGGACCATTCTCTGGTTCAACACCTGCTGGACACAGGTGAGCTGACCCCCGAGGCAGCCGCCAGCAGCCCGCACCGGAACGTTCTGCTTCGGGCCCTCGGCCCTCAACCCGAGATCATCGCCGACGTCTCACAGCATTGCATGCGCAGCGGGGACGTCTTAGTGCTGTGCTCTGACGGGCTGTGGTCTTGCGTGGCGGAAGGCGAGCTCGTGGACATCGTCACGACTCAGACGAAACTCGCCGCCGCCTGCGAGCAGCTGGTTGCCCTCGCGAACGAACGTGGGGGATCCGACAACATCACCGTCGTGGTCGCGCGGTTCGAACGTGCCAGACGCGACGAGGCGACCGTTCGCGCGGAGGACGTCACTGCCATCACGACCAGCTAGGATGCGCGCGCCGGGCGCGCGCTTGTAGCCGGTTCGCGCAGGGCCTCATGGCGTTCCCGCCGCTCATCGCAAACACCGGTACCTGCGCGATCCCGAAGGACTGCGTGTTTTAGTCGCGCCGATCAAAACGTGGTCGCGACTCAAACACCCGAGAACGTCATTTAAGGTTTCGGAAGCTGTTTTAGATCGATCCAGTGAGTTTCCGGCGCCGTGCAGCATTCAGCATATCCAGCCCCCGCAACCATGAACGACGAGGCTTAGCGGACGCCCTTCGTGCCGCCATGGCGGGAAGGACGCAGCGCCTATCTCGTTTCCGGTCTTTGTCGAATCGACTCCTTCCTTTCAGTGCCCGGCTAGGCGATAATCCTGCCCCCAAACGGGGGAGGGAGGCAGTCAACCGCCTGAGGAGGAAAAGCGATGATCGGCACGCCCGAAGGACGCAACGCGCGAGCCGTCGTCTTCGCCTGGACGGTGATGTCGCGATAGCGCGAGGATCGAGCATCCAGGTCAGGGAGGTCAAACATGAGTTGCGACGGACTAGCCACCATCCGGATGTTCAGAGTCGGTCGCCGTCTTCTCGCCACGAATTCTACGATCCTGCTGGCTGCGTCCGCTCGCCTCTTCCTGACGTTCAGCATTTGTCTTCTTCTTCCCATGTCCGCCGAAGCCCGGGTGATTATCGAAGACGCGACCAGTCCCGGGTTCCCGAGTGACCCTGCCTTCGCTGCCGGGAATCTCATAATTCCGCTCGACAGGCTACCCCTGAGAACGGGCGATCAAAGCTTCAGCATCACCGTGGGGGGTGCAGTTTCGTTTCCAAACGACGGCGCCCTCGGGTCTATTTTTCTGCTTCAGCGGACCAGGAGGCACTCCCATCTGTCGGTTTCAGACCAGCGATAATGGCTTCGGGTCCCCGTTTGCCCCGATCTTCGTCACCATGAGCCCTCCCGTTCCCGCATTCGGCATCGTCAATGTCGGGACGGAATGTGGCCCCCAAGTCACGTTCGTCGGCAGTCTGGGCACGGAAAGTGGGTCGCTCCGCCGCACCACTCCGATGCCGCTGTTCCTTGGTGCGGCAGATATTGGGGGGATTTCGACGGTCACCTTGGACGATACGTGCAGCACCTTCGCATCGTGGAGCGAGATTCGGTTTGTTCCAGGGGGTGCCGGTCAGGCCGACGTGGCGGCGAACAAGACGTCTGATGCTCTCGACGGCGTCGTGATCGGCGCTCGGGAACAGTTGAGCTATAGCATCGACGTGGCGAATCTCGGGCGCGATACGGCCCGGAGCGTGACTGTTGTCGACTTTCCACCTCCTGGCGTCACGCTCAACAGCACCAGCGCCGGCGCCACACTTGAACCACCGGGCAGGCCGACTATGATCACGTGGTCGTTGGGAGATCTGGCTCCTGGAGAACGTAAATCGGTTGGCGTGCTCGTGACAACGCCACCGTTCGGGGCATTCAGCTGCGAAGACACACTGCTCAACATAGCCCAGGTTACGACGAGCACCGGAGATACGAATCTACGCAACAACCTGGCCTTCAGGTCCACGCGCTTCAACCAGGCCTCGCGGGCGGCGGAGCCGGAGATCTGCGGGAACGGCCTCGACGATAACTGCAACGGCCTCGTCGATATCAATGATCCTGCGTGCGCTGGAAGTGCCTCTTTCGCTTTGGTCGCCACCGCGCCGGCACCGCCGCCTCCCGGCGGTGGTGGTGGTGGCGGCGGCGGTGCCACTTCTGATCCTGGGAGCTGCGAGCTCCATGGAGTATCAATTGCCGCTCATTGTTGTGACCCTTTCGATTTTCTCCGCAGCGGCTGTCCTATCGATCCGAACTACAAGGAATCGGACCCGCCTGCCAATGCCTTCGGCTATGGCTATGCGCAGGCGGGGCAGACAATCACGTACACGATTCATTACGAGAACATCGGCACCTCCGACGCTCATGATGTCAGCATCCTCGATCCGCTCCATCCGAACCTCGATGACACGACGCTGGTTATTAACAATGAGGGGGTCTACGACCCAGCCACCCGCGTGATCGTTTGGCATGACCCCCTGGCGCTGCCTGCCCAGGTGCCGCGCAGCGTGAGCTTTACCGTGAACGTCAAATCTGACGCGCAGCCGGGAACGCGGGTGCGTAATCGAGGGACGGTCGTCTTTCCCGATGCGATCGAGTCTCCCCGCACCGACACGAACTTCGTCGAACATACCATCGTCGATCCGCGATTCCCGATCGTCGCCGACTTGACCGTCCCCGGATGTACGGAGACCAGCCCCGGTTCACACCAGTGGAGAGCGAGGCTTGTCAACAAGGGCTTCGGGTTCGCCTACAACGTGACCGCTGAAGTCGTGAGCGCTCCGGCGTCGCTGCGGATCAGCAATCCCCTCGTCCACTTTGTTCACCCCACCGACACGGACCCCACTCCGCTGGCGACCGTCATGCCGCTTTCCACGTCGACGAGCGTGGATGCCGTCACTATTCTTGCGGTTCGCAGGGACAACGAGGACGAGCGCGACGGTGATGACGCCGGAAACCTGGATGGGGACCATCGAGACGGTCGTCGGGACAATCGTCGCGATCCGTGCGACGTAGTGACGTGGCGTGTTCGCTTTACCACCTCCACGGGAGAGACGCTGTCCAAAGACATCCACCCCACCATCGCTCAGCTCTGTCCATGTGCCGGCCCCGCCGCAGGCGGAACCTGGAAGAACCACGGCGCTTATGTGTCATGTGTGACGCATGTGGCCAAGGAATTTGTGCAGGGCGGGCTGATCGCCGAACGTCAGAAAGATGCCCTTGTCAGGGCGGCCGCACAATCCGTGTGTGGAGGGAAGACCGAAGCCGAGCAGCGTGAGCGCTCCGACCGTGAAAAGTAGTCATGAGCAAGAAGGCGCTCCAGAACGAGCAGCCCCCCTCGCCGCGGTGCCCTCGAACGTCGTGTTGACGATCAAGGATTAATAATCAGCTGGTCCGACGGCGGCCGAGGCCTAAGAAACGACCATGAAGTTCAACCGACCGAAATAAGCCCAAAGGTCGCTGGTTCAGCGTCGGCTGCTCCATGCGTCCGTGCTCCGAGCCGTCGCACAGGCCCCTCGTCTGGGCATCGACCTCGAGTGTGTAGGTTCCCGGAGAAAACGTCACCGGCACCGAGACATCCGCCGGCGTTCCCACGACGCCCGACGCCAGCTTTCAAGACTGCCCGCAACGTTGTCATGGCGATGGTGACCCCTCTCGGAAGGCGCGGAGCGTCGCCCACGTGTGCCGCGCGAGCATCAGATCTTCGTTGGTCGGGATGACCCGGACGGTGCATGCGCGGTTCGGCGCGCTGATGGTCGTGGCGTTGCCCGCGTTCTGCCGCGAGTCGAGCTGGACGCCCAGGTGCTCGAGCCCCTGACAGATCTCCCAGCGGATCGGCGCCGCCCGCTCTCCGATCCCGCCCGTGAAGACGAGCATGTCGACGCCGCCGAGGACGGCGGCCAGCGCGCCGATGTGCTTGCGAACGGAATAGCAGAAGGCGGCGATGGCGTCGGCCGCCCTCGGATCCGTCGCGCGCCGCGCAAGCAACGTCTTCATGTCCGAAGTGATGCCGGAGATGCCGAGGAGGCCCGATTCCGTGCCGACGAGCCGCTCGAGCCGCCGCGCGTCGTAGCCCTTTTCGCGCATGAGATAGAGCAGCACGCCCGGGTCGAGGTCGCCGGTGCGCGTCCCCATGACGACCCCCCCGAGGGGCGTGAGGCCCATGGTCGTGTCCACCGGATGCCCCTCCTGGAGGGCGACCAGGCTCGCGCCGTTGCCGAGATGCGCGATGATCGTCCGCCCGGTGCCGGCGGCGCCGAGCACCCCCACGATGTACTCATAGGAGAGCCCGTGAAACCCATAACGGCGCAGCTCGGCGCTCTCGAGCGCGCGCGGAAGCGGGAGGCGTTGCGCCAGCGGGGGCATGCTCCGATGAAACGCGGTGTCGAAGCACGCGACCTGCGGCAGATCGGGGAAGTGGTCCGCCACCGCGTCGATGACCGCGAGCTCGCTGGGCAGGTGCAGCGGGGCGAGCGGGACCAGCCGGCGCAGGGCGGCGAGCAGGGCCGCGTCGATCCGTTGCGGCGCCGCGTGGTCGGGCCCGCCGTGGACGAGCCGGTGCCCGACCGCTGCCGGGGTCGACACACCGTGCTTGTCGAGCGCGTCGAATACCTGGCGCACCGCATCGCGGTGGTCGCGGGACTCGAGGGATGCGTCCGTCAGGATGTCGCGCTCCGGACCCCGCAACCAGAAGCGACCGTCCGGGAGCCCGAGTCGCTCGACCGCGCCGTTCGCCAGCCGCACCTCCGCGTCGCCGCTCATCCGATAGAGGGCAAACTTCAGCGATGACGAGCCACCGTTGAGACAGAGGATGTCGCCCGTCGTCGTCCCCGTCCGCTTCACGCTTCGGTCCACGTCCAGTCGCGCACCTCGGGCATGTCTTCCAGATGCTCGCGGATGTAGGTCTCGTGTCGGGCCAGCATCGCCGTGCACCGGTCGATCAGGGCCGCCGCGCGGTCCGCCATCCGGGGCGCCCGTCGGAGAGCCTCGATGCACAGGTGATACCGGCTGATCCCATTCTTGACGACCATGTCGAACGGCGTGGTCGTGGTGCCCTCCTCGTTGAACCCGCGGACGTGGAAGCGCTCCGTATCGGGTCGCCCGTGCACGATCTCGTGAATCGCGCGCTGATAGCCGTGGAACGCGAAGACGACATCGGTATGCCGCCCGAACAGCTCGACGAAGCTCGTCTGATCCATGCCGTGCGGGTGGGCGTCCGGCGTGAACAGCGTCATGAGGTCGACGACGTTCACGACGCGCACCTTCATCTCCGGGGCGCGCCGCCGCAGCCACCACGCCGCCGCCACCACCTCCATGGTGGGGATGTCGCCGGCGGCGGCCAGGACCACGTCGGGCTCGGCGCCGTCGTCGTTGCTCGCCCAGCGCCAGATCGACGCCCCGCGGGCGCAGTGCTCCCGCGCCGCGTCCATGTCGAGCCACTGGGGCTGCGGCTGCTTGTCGATGACGATGAGGTTCACGTAGTTCCGGCTCCGGAAGCAATGATCCGCGACGGACAGCAGGCAGTTGGCGTCCGGTGGCAGATAGATACGTGACACGGTGCCCTTCTTCGAGAGGACCACGTCGATGAGGCCAGGCCCCTGGTGGCTGAAGCCGTTGTGGTCGTTGCGCCAGGTCGTCGAGGTGAGCAGGATGTTGAGTGACGCGATCGGGTCCCGCCACGCCAGCTTGATGCCCTCCTGGAGCCATTTGGCGTGCTGGACGGTCATCGACGCCGAGACCATGGCAAACGCTTCGTACGTCGCGAAGAGCCCGTGCCGGCCGGTCAATAGATAGCCTTCGAGCCAGCCCTGGCAGTTGTGCTCGCTGAGGATCTCCATCACGCGACCGTCGGGCGACACGTGGTCGTCGGTGGCCAGGACGGCGTCCATCGAGCAGCGCTTCTCGACGGCAAAGACGTCCCCGAGGCGGTTCGAGTTCGTCTCGTCGGGGCAGAAGAGGCGGAAATTCCGCCGCCGAGCGTTTCGCGTGAAGATGTCACGCATCATTTTGCCGAGCTGGCGCGTGGATTCGTGACGCGCCACGCCGGGACGCGTGACGGCAATCGAGTATTCGGTGAAATCGGGGAGGTCGAGGCCGACGAGCAGCTTGCCGCCGTTGGCGTGGGGATTGGCACCCATCCGGCGGTCGCCTTTCGGCACGAGCGCGGCGAGGGCCGGAACGAGACGGCCTTCGTTGTCGAAGAGCTCCTCGGGACGGTAGCTCTTCATCCACGCCTCCAGGAGTCGCAGGTGCTCGGCGTTCTCCCTGACGTTCGGCAGCGGGACCTGGTGCGCCCGGAACGTGCCCTCGACCGGTTGGCCGTCCACGATCTTCGGGCCCGTCCAGCCCTTCGGCGTGCGGAGCACGATCGCCGGCCAGCGCGGCCGCCGCGCGGGACGGCCGTCGCGCCGCGCCTCCTGCTGAATCGCGCGGGTCTCGGCGTAGCATGTCTCGAGCGTCGCCGCGAAGCGCGCGTGCATGTCCATCGGCTCGTGGCCTTCGACGAAACGCGGCTCGTAACCGTGCCCTCTGAGCAGGCTCGCGACCTCGTCGTCGCTGCTCCGGCCGAGCACCGTGGGGCCGGCGATCTTGTAGCCGTTGAGGTGCAGGATGGGCAGGACCGCGCCGTCCCGCGCCGGATTCAGGAAATGGATCCCCTTCCAGGACCCCTCGAGCGGCCCCGTCTCCGCCTCGCCGTCGCCGATCACGGCGGCGACGAGCAGATCCGGGTTGTCGAACGCTGCCCCGAATGCGTGGACGAGCACGTAGCCCAGCTCGCCGCCTTCGTGGATCGAGCCCGGCGTCGGCACGCTCACGTGGCTCGGCACGCCCCCCGGCGTCGAGAACTGCCGAAAGAGTCGCCGCAGGCCGTCGGCGTCTTGCGTGACGCTCGGGTAGATCTCCGAATACGTCCCTTCCAGGTACACGTTGGCCAGGATCGCGGGCCCGCCGTGGCCGGGGCCGGCGAGGTAGATCACATCGGCGTCGGTCTCTCTGATCAGCCGATTCAGGTGGAGGTAGATGAAGCTGAGCCCGGGCGACGTGCCCCAGTGCCCGAGCAGGCGCGGCTTGATGTGCTCGGCCCTGAGCGGCTCGCGCAGGAGCGGATTGTCTTGAAGGTAGATCTGGCCGACCGTCAGGTAGTTCGCGGCGCGCCAGTAGGCGTCGAGGTTTTGGAAGTCCATCATGCCCCCGTCGTGGTGTGAAGTATCTTCGGCGACGCCGCGGCGAGGAACGCGGGTAGGTCGTACGCGAGAAGGTCGCCGACGCGGTCGACGGTCAGGTCGGCCGGCGAAAAGGTGGCCAGCGCCTTCGGATCGTGTGCGTAGTGGCCCTGCCGCGGGAAGACCGTCGTCACCCGCCGTTCCCACACTTGCTTCACGGCGGTGAGGATGCGCAGTTTGTCGTCGACCAGGACATAGTGCTCAGCCGGGTAGCGCCGTTCGACATCGTCGAGCTCGCGCTCCTTGTGGATATAGATCAGAACGTTCCCGTCCACGAGTTCTTGAAGTCCCGAGCGCTCGATCTTGCGCGGTTGAAACACGGCGTCGCCATCGGAGAGGATGACCGTCGGTCCCCAGGCGCGGAAGCGCTCGAGCACGTCGAGGGAGTTCGGATAGAGCCGGTTGGCGAAGGGATAATTCACCATGAACGATGAGACGGTCAGCACGTGTGGGTCCCGGGGATGTTCCACTCGATACCGTTGCAGCGCGCCCAGGTAGTCCGCGTAGCCCAGCTCGGTCCGCAGCTCTTCGAAGATGGCCCAGTACCGCTCCTGCCGCTCGCGGCCGATCTCGCGCTCGAGGTGTCGCTTGAGATCGGCGGCGATGTGATCGTTGTCGATGAGCGTGTTGTCCACGTCGACCAGGAATACGACCGGATGAGAGGCACTCATCGTGGGCCAGCCTTTGACGCCTCAGTCTACCGCTGCCATCAAGCATCGGGCTCGCCTACACGAGCCGACCCCCCACGTCCTAGGTCGGGTCAGGGCGCTCGCATCGCGTGCGCAGGCCGCGCGCGCCGAACGCGAGCAGCGCCGCCGCCAGCCACGCCAGCACGCCGTCGAACACGTACGCGCCCGGCAGGCTGACGGCGGCGAGCGCGCCCGTCACGAGCGGGCTCGCCGCCGTCCCGAACTGCAGCCCGAACGCGAGCCAGCCGAACGCCGCGCCGCGATGCTCGCTCGGCACGATCTCCGCGCCCAGCGTGTAGGCGAGCGTGATGGCGCCGCCGAGACAGAGCCCGACCAGCGCCCGCAGCACGAGCAGCGTGGGCCACGTGCGCGCGAGCGCCATGGCCGCGCAGAGCGGGCCGCCGACGATCAGGGCGAGCATGAGCAATTGCGCGGCGGGGATGCCGCGCGTGAGCCGCGCGGCGACGTTGGACGACACGGTGGCCGCGACGGCGGCCACCGAGATGATCGTGCCCGAGACGGCTGCGATGGCCGTCATGCCCGGCAGTTGCGCAATATGAAGGGGAATCAGCAGGGCGAGCCCGCGGTCGAGAAACTGTGCGATGAGCAGCAGCGCGACCACCACGGGAAAGTTCCGGTGATGGATCACGTCGCGCATGCGGAACCGCGGAGCCTGGCGCGCGGCCGCACGCCCGGGCGCGATCTCGCGGAACAGCACGATCAGGGCGACGAGGGCGAGGGCGCACATGCCCGCCGTTACGAAGAACGCGTAGCGGATGCCGAAGTGCGAGGCGACGTAGCCGCCCGCGGCCGGGCCGACGGCGTTGCTCAGGAGCTGCGCCGACTGGAGCATGGCGATCACCATCGGCACGCGATCGGCCGGCGCCGACACGCTGGCCAGCGCCATGGCCATCGGCGTGAAGCCGGCGAAGAAGCCCTGGATCACCCGCGCGGCGAGGAACTGCTGCACGGAGGTCACCAGCCCCATCGCGGCGATGATGACGACGAAGCCGCCGAGCGAGCGGATCAGCATCAGCTTGCGGCCGAACCGGTCGGCCAGCCGGCCGACGAGGGGGCCGAGCAGGCCCGACACCGCCGGCGTCACCGCCGCCAGCACGCCCGACCACAGCGCGATGTTGCGTGGATCCGTCACGCCGAGCTCGTGGACGTAGAGCGGCAGGAACGGCGAGAAGAACTGGAAGCCGACGAAGGCCACGAAGACCGTGAGGGTCAGGGCCCAGACGTTGCGCTGCCAGCCGGCGTCGGCGGGGGCCAGCGTCAGCCGCCCAGGTACGCGCGCTGCACGCGCGTGTCGGCCAGGAGCGCGTCGCGTGGCCCGTCGAGCACCACGCGGCCGGTCTCGAGCTCGTAGCCGCTCAGCCGCTCTTCGCGGCGGTGATACGAAAATCGCTGTTCATCGGTGACTCCTCCGTGGGTTTGCGCCGACTCTACACCGCGATTTCGAGGCCTCTCGGCGCCGCCAGGACGGGCGATCGCGCTTCGAAGCCGCTCTTCGCGGTGGTGGAGCATTCGCAAGGTGCCCAGGATACGCGACCAGTGGCACTCGCCCGCGCCCTGATCTACGATGCGTCCCCGAAAGGAGCCTCCCATGGCGGCAAAGAAAGGCACCGGATTGTTGATGGTGTGGGCGGACGTGCCGGCGGACAAGGAAGGGGAGTTCAACCGCTGGTACAACGAGGAGCACCTGGCCGAGCGGCTCGCGATCCCGGGATTCCTGAACGGCGCGCGCTACGAGGCCGTGAAGGGGGGACCGAAGCACCTGGCCGTGTACGAGCTCGAGAGCCCCGCCGTGCTCGAGAGCCCGGCGTACAAGAAGGTGGCGGGCAACCCGACGCCGTGGACGAAGCGCAGCGGCCCCCAGGCCGTCGCCAGCACGTTCATCCGCAACGTGTATTCGATGATCCATCCGCGTTCCGTGACGCCGACGGTGGCGGAAAGCGGCATGGCGCCCGCGCTGCAGCTCGGACGGATGGACGTGCCGGCCGCGGTCGATGCGGAGTGGAACCAGTGGTACAACACGGTCTACGTGCCCAACTACGAGAAGGTCCCCGGCGTGATCCGCGGGCGCCGCTATCGCGCCGTCGACGGCACGCCGACCTACCTGACGTTCTACGAGTTCGAGCACCCCAAGGTCTCCGAGAGCCCCGAGTGGAACGCGCAGCGCAACGCCGTCCCCGCGTCCGAGACCATGCGCAAGCACATGCGCCACGCCCAGGGCTCGCCAGGCGTCTACGTCAAGACGTATGAATTGAAGCGCTGAGCCGACGCCGTGTCCAAAGAGGTCATGCTGCAGCGCGACGGCCGCATCGCCACCATCACGATCGATCGTCCGGCCGATCAGAACCGGCTCACTCGTGATGTGCTGCTGGGGCTCGAGGCGTTCGTGCACGACCTCGCGGGCGACGCCGAGACGCAGGCCGTCGTGCTCACCGGTGCCGGGTCCGAGTTCTTCTCGATGGGGATTCTCGATCCCGTCGTGCGGGCCGGCTATAGCAAGGAGCAGATTCTCGAGTTGGTGCGCACCGCCAACCGTCTGTACGACGCGCTCGAGGCGCTGCCGCAGATCGTCATCGCCGCTCTCAACGGCGCCGCGCGCGCGGGCGCGGCCGAGCTCTCGCTCGCCTGTGACATCCGTCTCGCGGCGGCGCACGCGACGTTCGCGCTGCCCGAGGCGCTGTGGGGCGGCTTCCCCGGCGCCGGCGGCCCCGTGCGGCTCCCGGGGATCGTGGGACGCGCGCGGGCGCTGGAGATCATCTGCACGGGGCGCGAGCTGGATGCCGCGGAGATGCAACGCCTCGGCCTCGTCCTCTCGGTGCATCCGGCCGACCGGCTCCTCACCGAGGCGCGCGCGCTCGCCGCGCGCATCGGGGCCAGCGGCCCCCTGGCCACGCGCGGGGCCAAGCGCATCGTCAACACGCGGCTCTCCTCGGGCTTCGGGGAGGCGCGCTCCCTCTCCGACGCGCTCCGCCATGCGCTCGAATGGAGCCGCGACGTGGACGAGGGCATGGCGGCGCACCGCGAGGGACGGGCGCCGCGCTTCACCGGGCGCTGAGCGATGCGGCCAAGCAGCCGGACGCTTGGCGCATTGATCGACGAGCTGGCGGCGGCGCGTCCGGACGCCGACGCCATCGTCTTTCGCGGCGAGCGGCTCACGTTCGCGGCGCTGCGCGATCGGAGCGACGCGATCGCCCGCGCCTTCCTGGCCGTGGGCGTGCGCAAGGACGACCGGATCGCCATCTTGCTGCCGAACCGTCCGGAGTGGCTCATCGCGGCCTTCGCCGCGGCCAAGGTCGGCGCGGTGAGCGTGGCCATCAGCACCTTCTCGACGGCGCGCGAGATCGCGTGGACGCTCGAGCACGCGCAGCCCACCGTTGTCGTCACCATGGAAGCGTTCCGGGGCCGCGGCTACCTCCGCGCCATCCACGCCGTGTGTCCCGAGCTCGGCCGCGCGGCGCCGGGCATGCTGCAGAGCGAGCGGCTCCCCGAGCTGCGCGCGGTTGTCAGCATCGACGAGCGGCGGCACGACGGTGTCTACGCGTGGGCGGATCTCCTGGAACGGGCCACCGAGGTGCGCGCGACGGCGCTGGCCGCGGCGCAGGCGGCGGTGAGCGCGGTCGACGTGTGCTACATCCTCTACACGTCGGGCTCCACGGCCACCCCGAAGGGCGTGATGCTCGCCCACGGCGGCGTGATCGACAACGGCTTCGACATCGGCGAGCGCCAGCACCTCACCGCCGCCGATCGCGTGTGGCTGGCCGTGCCGCTCTTCTGGTCGTTCGGCTCGGCCAACGCGCTGCCGGCCATCCTCACCCATGGCGGCACGCTGGTGATGCAGGAGAGCTTCGAGCCGGGCGAGGCGCTGGCCCTCCTCGACGGCGAGCGCTGCAGCGTCTATTACGGGATGGCGAACATGGCCCGGGCGATCCTCGAGCATCCGGAGCGGCCGCGGCGCGCGCTGGCCGCGATGCGCACGGGCCTCACGATCGGGCTGCCCGAGGACGTCGCGATGACGATGGAGGCGGTCAACGCGCGGCAGCTCTGCAACGTCTACGGCGCGACGGAGACGTATGGCAACTGCGCGGTGACCGATGCCCACGACTCGCTCGAGCGGCGCCTCACCACGCAGGGGCTTCCGCTGCCGGGGATGCAGATCCGCGTCGTCGAGCCGGGGAGCGACCGCCCGCTGCCGCCCGATGAGGTGGGCGAGCTGCGCGTGCGCGGCTGCGTGACGCCGGGCTACTATCGCGACGCCGAGCAGACGCGCGCGGCGTTCGACGCCGACGGCTTCTTCGTCACGGGCGATCTCGGCACGGTCGGCGGCGACGGACGCATCCGCTTCCGCGGCCGACTCAAGGAGATGATCAAGACCGGCGGCATCAACGTGGCGCCGTTGGAGGTGGAGGCGGTGCTGCTCGCGCATCCGGCCGTGAAGCAGGCCTATGTCGTCGGACTGTCGGATCGCGGCAAGGGTGAGGTGGCGGCGGCCGCCGTCGAGCTGCACGAGGGCGCGACGGCCACCGCCGAGGCGCTCACCGTGTTCTGCCGCGAGCGGCTGGCCAGCTACAAGGTCCCGGCGCGCATCATTTTCAGGAAGGCCGGCGAATTTCCCCTCACGGCGACCGGCAAGGTGCAGAAGCCGCGGCTGCGGGAAGAGCTCGAGCGTCTATGCGCGCCGTGATCTGCCGCGCGTGGGGCGAGGTCGAGACCCTCACGGTGGAGGACGCCGCGACGCCGGCGCCGCAGCGCGGCCAGGTGCTGATCGACGTGAAGGCGACGGCGGTGAACTATGCCGACGCGCTCATGGTGGCCGGACGTTACCAGACGCGCCCGCCGTTTCCGTTCAGCCCCGGGCTCGAGACGGCGGGCGTCGTGGCCGCTTGCGGCGAGGGCGTGACACGGTTCGCGGTCGGCGACCGGGTCATGGCGATTCTCGCGTACGGCGGACTCGCCGAGATGGCGCTGGCCGACGAGGCCGAGACGTTTGCCGTGCCCGACGGCATGCCGTTCGACGAGGCGGGCGCCTTCCCCATCGCCTACATCTCGAGCCACGTCGCCATTCGCTGGCAGGGGCGGCTCGAGGTGGGCGAGACGCTGCTCGTGCTCGGGGCGGCGGGCGGCGTCGGCCTGACGGCCGTGGAGATCGGCAAGGCGCTGGGCGCCCGGGTCATCGCGGCCGCGAGCACGGCGGAGAAGCTCGCGGTCGCGCGCGAGCGCGGCGCCGACGAGACCGTCGACTACGCCACCGAGAAGCTGACCGAGCGCGTGCTGGCGCTGACGGACGGCAAGGGCGTCGACGTGTGCTTCGACCCGGTCGGCGGCGAGCTCTTCGACGCGGCGCTCTCGTCGCTTGGCTGGGGCGGACGCATTCTCCTGGTGGGCTTCGTCGGCGGGGTGCCGCAGATCCCGGCCAACCGGCTGCTGGTGAAGCACCGCGCCGCGCTCGGCTCGTCGCTGCGCTACTTCCGCTGGCACGCCCCCGACAAGCTCCGCCGCTCGGTCGAGGAGCTGTTGGGCTGGTATGGCGAGGGCAAGCTGCGGCCCTGCATCACCCACCGCGTGCCGCTCGAGCGGAGCGTCGAGGCGATCCGGCTGCTGACGGACCGCAAGGCTCACGGCAAGGTCGTGGTCGTGCCGGACGGTCGTTAGCGATGGAGATCCGCGTCGCCCAGCACGGTCCGCACGTCGTCGTCCTCACGATCGACAACCAGCCCCGGCTGAACGCCATGACGCGCGCGATGATGGTCGAGCTCGGTCGGCTCTGGGACGAGCTGCAGGGCGGTCCGTGTCGCTGCATCGTCCTCACGGGCGCCGGCGCGCGCGCCTTCACCGCCGGCGCGGACATGAGCGGGGATCTGTCCGCCGCCGCGGAGACGGCGCGGATCGTCAACCACGCCCTGCTCAAGCTGGACGAGTTCAGCAAGCCGATCGTGGCCGCGGTGAACGGCGATTGCGCCGGCGGCGGCGTGGAGCTGCTGCTCTGCACCGACGTGCGCGCCGCCGCGCCCCACGCCCGCTTCGGACTCCCGGAGGTGAAGTGGTCCGTCTACCCGTTCGGCGGTGCGACCATCAAGCTCGTCCAGCAGATCGGCTACGTCCACGCGATGGCGCTGCTGATGACGGCCGAGCTGATCGATGCGGGCGAGGCGGCGCGCATCGGGCTCATCAACCGGGTCGTCCCGGCCGAACGGCTGATGCCGTGGGCGCTGGAGACGGCCGAGCGGATCGCCGCCAACAGCCCCTCCGCCGTGCAGGCGGTGAAGCGGCAGATCAGCGCGACGATCGCCGAGCACGCCCGCGCGCGCGAAGCGCTCGATCAAGCGCTGGGCGATCGGGTGCGGGCGAGCGCGCACTTCCGCGAAGGCGTGTCAGCCTTCCGCGAGAAGCGCCAGCCGCGTTACGAGTGAGAACCGCGAGCAAAGAGCCACGAGGAGGAACGGACATGATGATGCGGATTACATGGGGAAAGCTCCGACCCGGCTCCTGGAATGAGTTCGAAAAGACGTACAACGCCACGGTGGCCGCAAAGGGCCGTGACGTCAAAGGGCTTCGCGGGCGGTGGCTGCTACAAGATTCGACCGACAAGGATACCGGGTTTGCCGTGAGTCTCTGGGAGAGCGCCGCAGATATGCAGGCCTATGAGCAGAGCGCCCTCTATCGACAAGAGTTCGCGCCCACGCTCCAGCCCTTTTTCGTCGGTGACTACAAGACCTATCGCTGTGACGTCAAGTACAGGCAATAGGGCGGATCGGGGGCTCAGAGCGCGCGATAGATCTCGGTCTCGAACCTCGTCAGCAGGTCGATCGCCGTGGGGTCGTAGAACGGCAGCACCTGCGAGAGGAAGACTCCGCACACGCGCTTGCTCCGGTCGATCCAGAAGTACGTGTTGGCGAGGCCCGCCCACGCCAGACTGCCCGCCGCCCGGCCCGTCGGCAATGGCGCCGTGTTGATCAGGAAGCTCAACCCCCACTTCTTGGACATTCCCGGAAACAGCTCGACGTCGTGGGAGAGCGACGGCATTGCGCTCGTCATGGCGCCGATCTCCAGGGGACCGATGTGGTTCTGGGCCATGTGATCCACGGTCTCGGCGCGGAGCACCTGGGCGCCGTTGAAGCGGCCGCCGTGCAGGATCATCTGCGCGAACGCGAGATAGTCGGGCGCGGTGCCGTTGAGCCCGCCGCCGCCCATGAGGAACTCGGGGTTCTCGGGCAGCCCGAACTCGATCGGCGCCAGCGCGCCTTTCTCGTCGCGCTGGTGCACGCTGGCCAGCCGCGCGCGCTGCGAGGCCGAGAGGCTGAACGACGTGTCCTTCATGCCGAGCGGGCCGAAGATGTTCTGCTGGAAGTACGCGTCGAGCTTCTGGCCCGAGGCCGCCTCGACGATCTTGCCGGCCCAGTCGATGTTGATGCCGTACTCCCAACCCTCGCCCGGGTCGAAGAGCAGCGGCGTGGTCAGCGCCGCATTGGTGCAGGTCGTGATGCCCGGCGTGTTCGTCGCCGCCTGGTATTTGGCGACCTCTTCGCGCCAGATCTCGTAGCCGAAGCCGGCCGTGTGGGTGAGCAGGTGACGCAGCGTGATCGGCCGCTTGGGCGCGCGCAGCCGTGGCTGCCCGGCCGCGTCGAACCCCTCCAGCACCTGCGCCTTCGCCAGACCTGGCGCGAGCTGGCTCGCGGGAGCGTCGAGCGCGAGCTTGCCGCGCTCGACCAGCTGCATGGCCGCGGTGGCCGTGATCGCCTTGGTCATCGAGGCGATCCACACCACCGTGTCGAGCGACATGGGGGCGTCCTTGCCGAGCTCGCGCCGGCCGAAGGCGCCCTCGTACAGCACGCCCTTGTCGGTGGCGGCCATCGCCACGACGCCGGGCATCTTCTTCGACTCGACGGCCTGGCTGAGGATCGCGTCGACGTTCTTCATAGCTTGTAGAACCCCCTGGCGCCGCCGCCCAGGATCTGGCGCTTGGTCTCCGGCGACAGCTCCGGCCGGTCGGCGATCAGCTTCGGCGCGCCCGGGAAGAAGCCGTCCGGGTGCGGATAGTCGGTGGCCCAGAGGATCTTGTGCGGGCCGATGTAATCGGCGAGCACGCTGAGGCTACCCTCGACGGGCTCGAAGGAGATCCAGCAGTTGCGCTGGAACAATTCGCTCGGGCGCATCGACAGGTTCGAGTCGTTGAAGCCCTCGTCGTCGAAGTGCCGGTCCATCCGGTCGAGCCACGGCGCGATCCAGCCGCCGCCGCTCTCCAGAAATCCCACGCGCACGCGCGGGAAGCGGTCGGCCACGCCCTCCCAGATGACGCTCATCGCGGCCAGCATCATCTCCATGGTGTGGGAGATGATGTGCCGCGCTCCGCGCGTCTCGAAGCGATCGACGCCGACCTGGGGCATGCCGCCGGTGGAGCCCTCGTGCAGGCCGATCGAAAAGTCGAGCTCCTGCACCTCTTCCCAGAACGGCCGGTAATCCGGGTGATGCAGCATCCGGCCGTTATAGGGATTGGGGCGCAGGAAGCCGCCGCGCATGCCGAGCTCCTTGCGGGCGAAGCGCATCTCCTCGATGGCCGCCTCGATCGACTGCATCGGCAGCGCGGCCACGCCGAAGAGCCGGTCGGGGTAGGGCTCGCAGTAGTCCGCGAGCCAGCGGTTGTAGGCGCGGCACACCGCCGCCGCGAGCTTCGGATCCTGGATCGCGCCGGCGAAGAGGCCGACGCTGGGATAGAGGAAGGCCGCGTCGATGCCGTCCAGGTCGAGGTCCACGATGCGGGCGTGCGGGTCGAAGCCTCCCTTCCGCCCATCGACGTATTTCATCGTGAGGTCGGAGACGTCGCCCTGGCGCGCGCCGATCGCCCCGAGGAGGCCCAGGCCTTTCTTGCTGCCCAGCACCTTGCCCTCGATGAGCAGCCGCTCCTTGCCGTCGGTGTCCACGATCATCCGCGGCGCGCGCTCCCGGTAGCCCGGGTCCATGTACTTGTCGAACATGTCCACCGGCTCGAGCACGTGACCGTCGGCGTCGATGACGTTGTAGGTCCGGGGCATGGGGGCCTCCTCTGCGGCGGTGGCGCTGATGAGACCACCGCGGTCGGTGGTCGTCAAGGGCGGCGTGCGGTCTGCTGTCCGGCCCGAATGGCACGCCAGACCCGCTCCGGCGTCGCCGGCATCTCGAGGTGCTCCACGCCCAGCTCCGCCAGCGCGTCGACGACCGCGTTGATGGTGGCCGCGAGCGCGGGCGTGGTGCCACCCTCGCCGCCGCCGCGCAGGCCGAGCGGGTTGGACGTGGACGGCACCTCGCTGATCTCCGTCGTGAACATCGGCAGCGTGTCGGCGCGCGGCAGGACGTAGTCCATGAAGGTCGCGGACGCCGACTGGCCGGTCTGCTCGTCGTAGTGGCATTCTTCCCACAGCGCCTGGCCGACGCCGGCCGCGATGCCGCCGTGCGTCTGGCCGTGCAGGATCAGCGGGTTCACGGCGCGGCCGCAGTCGTCCACGCAGGTCCAGCGCACGACCTCGACCGCGCCCGTCTCCGGATCGACCTCGACCTCGCACACCGCGCAGCCGTAGGGAAAGGACGGCGTGCTGATCGTCTCGTCGCCCTCGCCCGCGAGCGGACCGCCGAGCCCGTCGGGAGCGTTCGGCCGCAGCGCCGCCGCGGCCACCTCGAAGATGCCGACCGACCGGTCGGTGCCCTTCACGGCAAAGCGGCCTCGCGCGAACTCGATGTCGACGGCGGCCGCCTCGAGGAGCCACGCCGCCAGGCGCGTGCCGCGCTCGACGATCGCGTCGGACGCCTTGGCCATCACGACGCCGGCCTGGCGCATCGAGCGCCCGGAATGGCTGCCGCCGCCGACGCGCGCCACGTCGGTGTCGCCGGTGATGAGGCGCACCTGCGCGAGCTCGACGCCGAACCACTCGACGAGGAGCTGGGCGAAGCTCGTCTCGTGCCCCTGGCCCGACGAGAGCGTGCCGATGACCACGTCGATACGGCCGTCGGGCCGTACGGTGATCTCGGCGCGCTCGCGAGGCGCGCCGGTGTTCAGCTCGAGGTAGTTCGAGAGACCGATGCCGCGGTAGCGGCCACGGCGGCGCGCCTCGGCGCGACGGTCTTCGAATCCCTTCCAGTCGGCCAGCGTCAGCACGCGGTCGAGCGCGGCGGGGTAGTCGCCGCTGTCGTAGAGCAGGCCCATGGGATTGCGGTAGGGCATCGCGCCCGGCGGCACGAGATTGCGCCGCCGGAGCTGCACGCGGTCGAAGCCGTGGCGGCGCGCGGCCATGTCGATCAGCCGCTCGAGCACGTACATGACCTCGGGACGGCCGGCGCTCCGATAGGGGTAGGTGGGCGACGTGTGGCTGAGCACGGCGCGGGCGCGCACGTAGGCGGCGGGGAAGTGGTAGAGGCTCGGCAGCACGCCGACGCCCTTGCCGAGCGGGATGAACGACACGGCGTGCGCGCCGACGTTGCTCGTGTGCACGCCGCGGAAGGCGAGGAAGTTGCCGTCGGCGTCGAGCGCCAGCTCCAGGTGCGAGACGAGGTCGCGCGCGTGGAAGTCGGTGAGGAACGCCTCCCGGCGCTCGCAGGTCCATTTGACGGGGCGGCGCAAGCGCTTCGCCGCCCACGGCACCAGCGCGAACTCCGGGTAGAACGCGTTGCGCGTGCCGTAGTTGCCGCCGACCTCGCGGGCGACGACGCGGACGGCGCCGCGCGGCACGCCGAGCGTTTCCGTCAGGTCGTGCTTGATGCGCTGGCTGCCGCCCGAGCCGGCATAGAGGGTGTAGTGATCCCGCTCCGCGTCGTACACGGCGAGCGCCGCGCGCGGCTCCATCGGCACGCCGGTGACGCGGTTCACGCGGGTCTCGAGCCGGACCACGTGCGCGGCGCGGGCGAACGCGGCATCGGCGGCGGCCGCATCGCCGCAGTCGGAGTCGACGCACACGTTGGAGCCGGCCTCCTCCCAGACGAGCGGCGCGCCGGGGGCGGTCGCCTGCGCGGCGCTGATCACGACGGGCAGCGGCTCGTACTCCACGCTCACGGCCTCGGCGCCGTCGCGGGCGGCCGCCGCCGTCTCCGCGATCACCATGGCCACGGCCTCGCCCACGAGCCGCGCGCGGTCGGCGGGCAGCGGCGGGTGCGGGGCGACGAAGTGCTCGGCGCCGTCGCGGTTGTGGAGCTGGGGCTCGTACGGGTTGGCCGGAACGGGGCGGTGCGGAATCGGCTTGAGGCCGTCGGCCTCGGCGTCGGCGCCGGTGAGCACCGCGATGACGCCGGGCATCTTCAGCGCGGCCGCGCCGTCGATTCTCACGAGGCGCGCGTGGGCGTGCGGCGAGCGCACGAAGCACGCGTACGCCTGTCCCGGCGCGTTGAAGTCGTCGCTGAAGCGGCCCTTGCCGACGATCAGCCGCGCGTCTTCCACCCGCCGAACGGGCTTGCCGAAGCCCTCCGCCGCCGAGCGGGTGCGTGACTGGAGCAGGGACATCGCCGCTACTCCTTGAACTGCGCCGCCCGCCAGCGCAGCGCGGCGCCGAGCCCTTCCTTCTCCCGGATCTCGTCGAACTTCACGCCGACCTCGGTGCGGGCCGCGTAGAGGGCGGCGAGCACGTCGACGCCGGCGTGCATGGCGTTGAGGAAGCCGGCGCACTCGGCGCCGCGGTTGACGGCGAGCTTGGTGGCGGCGAGCGCCTCGGGCGACATGAGGGCCATGCGCCGCGCGATCTTCAGCGTCGCCGTCGTCAGCTCGGCGCGCGGCACCACGCGGTTCACCATGCCGTACGCGAGCGCGGTCGGCGCGTCGATCGGGTCGCCGAGGTAGAGCAGCTCGCGGGCGCGCTTGAGGCCGATGACCCACGGCATGACCATCACGGGGCCGACGCTGGAGAAGCGGATCTCCGGCTCGCCGAAGAGCGCGTCGTCGGCGGCGATCGTGAGGTCGCAGACCATCGCCAGCTCGCAGCCCCCACCCAGGCAGTGGCCCTGCACGGAGGCGATCACCGGCTTCTTCATGTTCCACGGCGTCAGCTCGAGGGTGGCGTCGTCGGTGAGCGAGGCGTGCCAGGCCAGCGCGTTGCCGCGCCGCGCGGCCCGGGCCGGGTTGGGCGAGATGTCGTAGCCGGCGCAGAAGCTGCGGCCCTCGGCGCGCAGCACGACCACGCTCGTGATCGGATCGCGATCGGCCTCGTGGAAGCGCTCGACCAGCGTCGTCTTGAGCTCGGGGCTGATCGCGTTGAGCTTGTCGGGCCGGTTGAGCGTGACGAGGCCGACGCGGCCGTCGGCGGCGTAGGTGACGAGGCTCATCGTGTCCTCCAGAGGCGGGCGGAGGCCGTGCTGCGCTTCACCGGGGTGCGCCGAGCGGCACGAAGACCGACACGCGCGGCCCGGGCCCGACCTCGCGCGTGCCGTGGCCCTGGCCCGTCAGGTCCTCGGCGATCAGGATGTCGCCGGGGCCGAGCCGGCGGACGGTACCGTCGCCGATCTCGATGTCGACGGCGCCGGAGAGCGTGAAGACGGCGTAGCGCCCCGGCGCGTGATGCCAGGGGTTGGTGCGCTTGGGCTCGAAGCGGCGGACGACGATGCCGCTGCCGGGGATCAGCTCGGCGGCCTCGGACTGGTCGCCGCGCGGCTCGAGCCTGGGCTCGATGTCCTGGAAGTGCGACGTGCCGTCCAGGCCCGTGTAGATGCGGATGATCGCCATGGGCGCCTCCTCGGGGCCCCACGGATACAGGGCCGGGCGCTGTTCGTCAAGTACGCTGGTATGACGACTCTGGCATAATGGGATGACCGGGAGGTCACGAGTGAAAACGCTCTCAGTCAAGTTGCCGGACGGGCTCGACGCCAGGCTCACGGCCGTGGCGCGGCGCCGAAAGACGACCAAATCCAGCCTGGTGCGGAAAACCCTCGAGGGCGTGCTTCGCGAACGGGGCACGCCGAAGCGCGGCTCGGCGCTCGACCTCGTTCGCGATCTCGTGGGATGCGTCGCGGGGCCCGCCGACCTCTCGGTGAACAAGGCTCATCTGAAGACCTTCGGCCGTTGAATCGGACCGTCGTGCTCGATACCGGTCCGCTCGTGGCCCTCATCAACCGCCGTGATCGCTACCACCGGTGGACGACCGAGCAATGGGCCGACGTCGAGCCCCCGGTCCTGACGTGCGAGGCCGTTCTGACCGAGGCCTGCTTTTTGCTCAGGAAGTCGTCGGGAGGTCCGGCGGCGGTGCTCGAGCTTGTCGGTCGAGGCGTCGTCAAGGTCGCGTACGACGTCGAGGCGGACATCGAGGCGCTGGGCAGGCTCATGACCCGTTATTCGGACGTGCCCATGTCGCTCGCCGATGCCTGCCTCGTCCGCATGATCGAGCGGCAACCGAATGTTGCAGTACTCACGCTCGACAGTGACTTCCGCGTCTACCGCTCACATGGACGGCGGGTCATTCCCATCGTGATGCCCTCTGACATCTGACCGTCTCGAGAGCGACAGTCCTCCGCACCGTCTGAGGCGACCCAATAGAGACTCCACCCCGAAGGTCTGCTGCTCACACGACTCCCCATCAGTCAGCTGGATCTCACATTCAGAACTATTGGCTCACGTGCTTGATGAACCGCTCCGGCGGGTTCTCGCCCCACTGGCTCCTGAACCCTTCCTCGGCCGACAGGAGATTGCTGCCGCTCTTCGCGTTGAGCCGGTCGGTGTCCGCCCAACGCTCGTGGACGCGGCCCCACGGATCGGCCCAGTAGTCGTAGACCTGGCTGCCGAGCAGGTGCCGCCCCACGCCCCACATGTGGTCGTACTTGCCGAGCCGCGTCAGGTACTCGTGGTCCTTGAACACGGCGTCCACGTCCGGCACCTCGAACGACATGTGGTTCAGCCCCGCGCGCTCGTTGTGTACGCAGAAGAATGTGTGGTGATCGACGTACTCGTCGCCACGATCGCAACGGTTGAACGAGCCGATGACGTTGCTCTTGTCGCCCGCGTACACGTCGTCAGAGCAGATGAACCCCAGCGTCTCGCGGAACCACTGCACGGTCTCCTTCACCTTCGGCGTGCCGAGCACGCCGTGGCCCATCCGCTTGATCGGCGAGGGCGACGGGCGCAGCCGCATCAGATCGCCGGCGCGGCGGAGTGGCTCGAGGCCGCTGTTCATGTGCTGGCCGGGCACCGGGATCGGCGGCAGCGGCTCGATGCCGTACACCACCTCGACCTGGTAGCCGTTCGGCTCGCGCAGCCGCACGCGCCGGCCGCCGCCGGGCTCGTCGATCGACTCCACGCCGGAGGCGCCGGGCGCCTTCGCCACGCGCTTCAGGTCGTCCTCGCTCGCCGCGTAATACGCCAGGCCGACGAAGGCGGGGTCGCCCTTCTCCGTGACGTGCAGGTGATGGCCGGGGTCGGTGCCGCGCATGTAGAGCGCGCTCGGCGTGCGCGCCGCGCGGATCATGCCGAAGTGCGTGAGGAACTCCTCCGCCGCGTCGAGGTCGGGCGACCGCAGCCGCCCGTACGCGAGGTCCTTCACCTTGATCAGAGCCATGCTCGTCCCTCCTGGGTTTACGACGGCCCTCCGCCGTCGCGGAGACCAAGATACGCCTCCTGGATACGCGTTTGCTCGCGCAATACCGCCGGCGCCCCGCCCGCCACGACGCGGCCCTCCTCGAGCACGTAGGCGCGGTCGGCGATCTCCAGCGCCCGCACGACGTTCTGCTCGACGAGCAGGATGGTCACGCCCTCGGCGTGGATGGCGCGGATGATCTCGAACATGTGATCCACCACCGCCGGCGCCAGGCCGAGCGACGGCTCGTCGAGCAGCAGCAGGCGCGGGCGCGCCATCAGCGCGCGGCCGATCGCCGCCATCTGCTGCTGGCCCCCCGACAGCGAGCCCGCCGCCTGCCGCCGGCGCTCGCTCAGGATCGGAAAGAGATGGTAGACGCGGTCGAGCGTCTCCCGCCGGGCGCGGCGCGCCTCGCCGCGGTAGCAGCCGATGTCCAGGTTTTCCTCGACGGACATCCGCGCGAACAGCCGCCGACCTTCCGGCACCAGCGCGATGCCGTGGCGACACACGAGGTGCGGTGCGACGGCGCCGAGGTCGAGCCCGGCGAAACGCAACTCACCCGAGCGCGCGCGGTGCAGCCCGGCGATCGTGTTGACGAGCGTGCTCTTGCCGGCGCCGTTCGGTCCGATGACCGAGACGACCTCGCCCGCATCCACCTCCAGCGTCGCGTCCCACACCGCGGGGGCGTCGCCGTACGCGATGGCGAGCCGGCGCACCTCAAGCAACATGGGCCTTGCCGAGATAGACCTCGATGACGCGCGCGGCGCGCATCGCCTCGCGCGGACCGCCGGCGGCGATGACCTCGCCCTCGTTCAGCACCACCACGCGGTCCGACAGCTCGAGGACGGCGCGCATGAGGTGCTCGACGAAGAGAATGGCCACCCCACGCTCGCGGATCTGGCGGATCAGGTGGACCGCGCTCGCGATCTCCCCGGGGTTGAGGCCCGACAGCACCTCGTCGAGCAGGATCACGCGCGGCCGGCCCGCGAGCGCGCGCGCCAGCTCGAGGAATTTGCGCTCGTGCAGGTTGAGCTCGTGGGGCAGCGCCGCCGCGCGCCGGCCGAGCCCGGTGAACTCCAGCCAGGCGCGCGCCTCGGCGCGGGCCTCGGCGGGCGCGCAGCGCGCCGAGCCGAACGTCGCGGCCAGGGCCACGTTGTCGAGCGCGCTGAAGTGAGCGAACGGGCGCGGGATCTGATAGGTGCGCGACACGCCGAGCCCGGCGATCTCGTGCGCCGGGCGTCCGGTCAGCGTCGCTGCGCCCAGCTCGACCCGTCCGCGATCCGCCGCGTGATGGCCGCTGATCACGTTGATCAGCGTGGTCTTGCCCGAGCCGTTGGGCCCGACGAGGGCGACGATCTCGCCGGGCGCCACGCTCAGGCTCACGCCGCGCAGCGCCTGGATCCCGCCGAACGCCCTCCACACGTCGCGGCAGTCGAGCGTCGCCGGCGCTTCCGTACGCGCGCCGGCTGCCGCGAGGATCGGGGCCACCGCGACGTCGGCGGCGCGCCCCCGCTGGCCGCGCGCGCGCCGGAGGACGGCGGGCACCAGGCCCTCGGGCAGCAGAAGGACTATCAGGATGAGGACGAAGGCGACCACCGCGCGGCCGAGGATGGCCTGCTGGCCGCCGGTGAACGCGTAGAGCGAGGCCGTGATGAGGGCCGCGCCCACCGCGGGGCCCAGCCAGTGGCGCGCGCCGCCGAGGACGGACATCAGCACGACGTAGAGCGGCACGGTGATCGAGAAGGTGTCGGGAACGGTGAGGTAGCTCACGTACATGGCGTGGATGCCGCCGGCGACGCCGGCGATCCCCGCCGACAGCGCGAACGCCACGAGCTTGTACGCGAACGTCGGCACGCCCTCGACCTCGGCGACGTCCTCGTCGTCGTGGATGGCGAACAGGCCGAGCCCGAGCCGCGAGCTTGTGATGGTGTACGCGGCGGCCAGCGTGAGGACGGCGAGACCGAGGGCGAGGAGGTAGAAGGTGCCGGTGGGCGAGGCGACGAGGCGCGGAAGCGGCACGTTGCTCAGGTAGACGCCGGGCCCGCCGTCCAGACGCGTGTTGAGGACGATCGTCGCCAGCACGAACGTGATGGCGAGCGTGAGCAGACCGAACAGCTCGCCGCGCAGGCGCTTGACCCGGAAGACGACGGCGCCGATGCCGAGGCTCAGCAGCGTAGCAACGACCGCCGCCACGGGCAGGGCGGCGAGGAACGGCGCGCCGAGGCCCGCCGTGAGCGTGGCCACCGTGTACATGCCGGCGCCGAAGAAGGCGCCGTGGCCGAAGCTGAAATAGCCGGCGTAACCGCTCAGCAGGCTCCAGCTCGTGGCGAGCGCGACCCAGTGGAAGACGAGGTAGAGGAAGGACTCGTAGAAGGCCGGCAGCCCGACCAGCGGCAGCATCGCGAGGATGAGTCCCGCGGCGAGAAGGCCGATGGCCTGCCTCACACGCGCTCCGGACGCAGCACGAGGAGCCCGATGAGGATCGAGAACGAGACGAGCGGCGCCCACGCCGGCGCGGCGACGGCCATCGTGACCGACTCGCTGACGCCGATCAGGAATCCCGCCAGCAGCGCGCCCACCGGATTGCCGAGGCCGCCGATGATCACCACCGCGAAGACCGTGCCGAGCCAGGCCCAGATCTGCGCCGGCGCCAGCGTCGAGATGAGCGCGATGAACGCGCCCGCCACGCCGGCGTAGGCCGCGCTGATGCCGGAGAGCACGAAGGCGTGGGCGCGGTGGTTCACGCCGAACGCGCCCGCCATCGCGGGGTCCTCGGCGGCCGCGCGCAGCGCCTTGCCCACGTAGGTGAAGCGCAGCCACGCCCAGGTGGCAACGGCCAGGGTGGCCGCGGTCAGGCACGCGAGCAGCTCGAGCGTCGGGACGAAGAGCGGGCCCACGCGGATGGACGCGCTCGCCCACGGCGTCTCGTAGCGCCGGTAGTCGGCCGTCCAGAACCACTGGATGAGCGACTCGAGGATCACCGCGAGCCCGAAGGTGACGAGCAGCGAGGTGAACTCGGTGACGCGGAACCGCGCGAAGACGACGTGGAGCACCACGCCGAGGGCGAAGAACGCCGGCACGATGAGGCCGGCGGCCAGCCACGGCGCCAGGTGGAAGGCGTGGCCGAGCTGGTAGGTGAGATACGCGCCGAGGAGGGCCAGGGCGAAGTGCGAGAGGTTCACCAGCCGCAACAGGCCCCACGAGAGACTGAGGCCCAGCGCGAGCAATGCGTACAGGCCGCCGGCCAGCAGGCCGGAGACGACCGACTGGCCGAGCAGCGTGAGGCTCGGCATCGCGCGCTACCCGCGCGATCCGGTCAGGGCGGGAGCAGCCGGGCGCCCGGCGCCGCGAACTCGCGGGGCCACACCACGACCCACTTGCCGTCCTGCACCTGCTTCACCCGGAAGAGATCGTCGCCGTAGTTGTTCGGGCCGTCGAAGCGCAGCTTGCCGATGATCGTGTCCACGCGGTTCTTCTTCAGCCACTGCGCGAGCACTTTGTCGTCGAGGCTCTTCGTCGCGGTCACCGCGGCCTCCAGGCACTGCCAGGCCGCCCACGAGCCGGCCACCTGCGTCTCCACGTACGGGTAGGGCACGTTCGCCTTCGTCGCGCGCTCACGGAAGAGCGGCACCAGCTTCGCGGCGCCCGCGTTGCTCATGAAGGGCGGGTGCTCCTCGAAGACGGTGACGGACAGCGCGTTCTTCGCGTCGGGCGCCAGCGCCAGCGGGCCGGGCGCGGGGAACAGGTGGAAGTGCCGCGGCGGCGTGTAGTCGAGCTTCTTCATCGCCTCCAGCATCTGGTTGCCGTCCAGGCCGAGCACGCCGATCCAGAGGAAGTCGGGGTTGGCGTCCTTCACGCGCGCGGCGAGCGCGCCCCAGTCGCGGTTGCCGAACTCGTATTCGAGGTACAGCACGACCTTGAGGCCGCGCTTCTCGGCCACCTCCTTCGCGCCGGAGGACTGGAATTGCGCCGACGAGAACTTGCTCGTCACGATGGCGACCGTCTTCGGCGGATTCGACGTGGCGGCGAGGGCGTCGAAGACCGTGGTCGGCACCGTGCGGTTCGGCTCGGGGCCGAAGGCCGCCGTCGGGAAGTGCATCTCGTACTTGGCCAGGTGCGGCATGCCGAACGAGTGGTGCGGGAAGACTTTCTGGTAGCGCTGCGCGACGCCCATCGCCGCCAGGATCCCGCTCGTCGCGTACGGCCCCATCAGGAGATCGACCTTGTCGACGGTGATCAGCTTCTCGTAGAGGCTGCGCGTGAGGTCCGGCTTGGACTGATCGTCGAGCAGGCCCCACTCGACGGGGCGGCCGAGCAGCCCGTTGCCCTTGTTCAATTCGTCGACGTAGATCTCGCCCGCGATCTTGTGCAGCAGCGCGGTGGGCGCGAGGGGGCCGGTCAGGGCGAGCGTTCCGCCGATGCGGATCGGCGGTCCGGCGGGCGCGGCCAGCGCCGTCGCGGCGAAGGTGACGAGGATGAGCGCGACCAGCGCGCCACGGACCATGATGGGTCCCTCCGCGATGGGGGTGGGTCCCGAATCGTGCGCGCAGAGTAGAGACTGCGCGCCGCGTTGTCAATCACCCGGCGCTCAGAAGCCCTCCGAAGACGCGACGTGCGATCTTGAACGCCTCCCGCACCGTTGCTCCTGCTCCCGGCGCCGTGGGATTCGTCTCACGCCACGCCCTCAAATGGTCTTCCGACCGGAAGAAGTTGAGCGTCGTTCAGAGCGAGTCCAGGGCCCGGCCTCGATGGTCGGCCTGCTTTTCGAACCACACCATCACGCCATCCACCTCTGGCCCTGCATCCGGGGAGACCGAGAAGTTCAGAGGCGCCTGGCAGTGGTGACATTTGGTACCGATGTGAACGGACAGCCCGAGCATCGGCGCGATACCGAGCGCGTCGGTGGCGCAGCACGCGTACCGTTCCGCTCCGTCGGGGAGCCGGATGACGAAGGACGTCGGCGCGGCCGCGAACGGGTAGGCGACATCCACATGCCCGTCGCGGACCCGAATCAAGTCGTCGTCGTCGAGCGCACGGAGCGTGTCGTGGACGCTCGCTCTCGCGTTGTCGGGAAAGGTGGCGACGATGTCGTCGACGGGAATCGGCCCGCCTCGCTCCACGAACGAGCGCAGGATTCGTTGCAGCACGTCGGTCTGGCGGGCCGCTCGACGCGCGGCCCACCTCGCCTCCAGGGCGGGGTCCGCGAGCTCCTCCGCCGTCCTGATCTCTAGGGTCGCCACCGGCGTCCTCCCGTCATGTATCCGCGAAGTATCGCACGGCGGCTTGACACCTCCGCGCGCCGGCCGCAGAGTCGTGCCGTGCTGCGCGCCACCCGCGACCTCGTGCTGCCGACGACGATCACCGGCTCCTATCCGCGGCCGCAGTGGTTCGTCGAGGAATTGCGCGGGCGCGGCTTCAAGGACGCGCTCGGTGACTCGCGCTTCCGCGAGCAGTACCTCGACGCGGTGGCGTGTCTCGTCCGCGAGCAAGAGATGGCGGGGCTCGACATCGTCACCGACGGCGACTCGCGCTTCGACCTCACCGTCGGCGGCAAGTCGTGGTTCTTCTACGTCATCGAGCGGCTGCGCGGCATCACCGGCCACGTGGACCGCGCGGCGGCCGGCGGCTGGCGCGGGCTGCCGCCGGGCCACATCCTGCGCGAGGTGATGGAGGCGTACCAGCCCGCGGTGGTCGGCGAGGCGGTCAGCGGCGCATCGCTGCAATACGCAGCGCTCTTCAAGACGGCCCAGCGGCTCAGCGCGCGGCCCGTGAAGTTCGGCGCCATCACCGGGCAGTCGCTCGCCAAGATGCTCGTCAACCGCCACTACGCCTCGGACCGTGAGCTGATCCTGGCCCTGGCCGAGATCAACAACGCCGAATTCAAGGAGGTCGCGGCCGCCGGGTGCCGCGTGATCCAGGTCGAGGAGCCGCAGCACCACATCGCCGGCGCCAACGGCACCGCCACCGACAAGGATCTGGAGTTTTTCACCGAGGCCGTCAACCGGGAGATCGCGGGCGTCGACACCGAGATCTGGCTGCACACCTGCTGGGGCAATCCCAACCAGCAGCCGCTGCACTGGGACCGGCCGTCCTACGAGCGCGCGCTGCCGTACCTGTTGGCGACGAACGCCGACGTGCTGACGCTCGAATGCGCGTCCACGAAAGGGCGCGACCTGCCGCTGCTCAAGCACCACCGCACCGACAAGAAGATCGCCATCGGCGTGGTAAACCACTCGACGGCCGCCGTCGAGCCGCCCGAGTTCGTGGCGAACTTGATTCGCAGGGCGCTGGAGTACGTGCCGCCGGAGCGCCTCGTGCTCTCCACCGACTGTGGCTTCGGCCGCGAGGGGCTCGCGCGCCGCATCGCGTTCTACAAGTGCGTCGCGATCAACCTCGGCGCCAACCTCGTGCGCCGCGAGCTGAAGCTGCCCGAGGTCGAGATCCCCGCCGCCGACCCGCGCTGGACGTTCGGGGGGTAGGCGTCCGGATCTCCATGCGCCTGATCACGCCATCCTCGATGACGTAAACGTGCTGAACCATCTGATCGGTGACGATCGCCCCGGCGCGGTCGCGCACGACTTGATGGACGTCGACGACGACGCGTCCCGGCTCGACGGTGGTGAAGCGCCGCGGCTCGACGTGGGGATCGATCACGTCCCACTGGCGGGTCCAGTAGGCACGCACGGCGTCGTGGCCGTGCACGTAGCCGCCCTCCATCCCGTTCGGCCACACCACGTCCGGATGCATCGTGCCCAGCGCGGCGTCGATGTCGCGGGCGTTGAACGCCGCGTACGCATCGCGGAGTAATTTCATACTCGCCAGCCGAGCCTCCCAGGCGATGTTCGCTCGCGGCATCGGACTGTATCAGATTCTGGACATTCCGTGCGACGAGCGTGGTCGCTAGGATCGATCCAGTGAGGCGCCGCCGAATCCAGGTCGATCAGCGGTCCATTTTGCTCGTCCGCGGTCAGCGCGCGATGCTCGACGCCGATCTTGCGGCGCTCTATCGTGTACGGACAAAGGCGCTCGTCCAGGCGGTCCGAAGAAACGCTTCGCGTTTTCCTGAAGACTTCATGTTTCGACTGACTGGCCAGGAGGCTGCCCGTTTGAGGTCACAATTTGTGACCTCAAACGTAAGGCAGGGGCGCGGTGGGCGTCGCTTCCTCCCATACGCTTTCACCGAACATGGCGTTGCGATGCTCTCGAGCGTGCTCCGAAGTCAACGCGCGATCGACGTCAACATCGCGATCATGCGCACCTTCGTTCGCCTCCGTCGAATATCGCTCTCGCATGAAGAGCTCGCGCGCAAGCTGAGCGCGCTCGAAAGGAAGTACGACTCGCAGTTCGAGGCGTCTTCGACGCGATCCGGCAGCTGATGTCCACGCCCGTCTCGGGACGCTCCGCGATCGGATTCCGGCCGCGCCCGAACGCCGAGCCTACATCCGCCAGCCGAGCCACTCGCAGACGCCACGGCCCATCACCCACTCGAGGTCGTCACCCTTCAGCCACGGCTGCTCTTTCGTGAAGAGATCGACGCACTCGCGGTAGGAGCACGGCATGCGCGTGAGGTCGGTGCCCCAGAACGTGCGCTTCGGCCCGAACGCCTCCACCAACCGCTTGATCGC
The DNA here is from genome assembly GCA_003220225.1 of Candidatus Rokuibacteriota bacterium. Classification (GTDB taxonomy): domain Bacteria; phylum Methylomirabilota; class Methylomirabilia; order Rokubacteriales; family CSP1-6; genus AR12. The sequence goes on along the minus strand of QHRU01000057.1, from coordinate 59,310 downwards.
GTCGTGCAGGTCGCGGAAGGGATATTCCTGCGTCGACAGCGACGGCATCCCCGAGGCCTTCACGGCGATGTTCGGGTGCTTGGCGAGCGCGCACACGGCGGGCAGATCCTCGAAGACCTTCGGCGCCTTCTGGCGGATGTTGAGCCCCACGTGGTCGATCACGAGCTTCAGCCCCGGATGCTTGCTCGCGATGCGGTCGAGGTGGTCGAGGGCGCCCGGCACCAGCACCATCAGCGGGACGCCGGCCTTCTCCGCGGCCGGCCACAGCCAGTCGGCGGAGCCGTCGGTCAGGAAGTGGCGGTTGTGCTCGTTGTGGAACGTGAAGCGCATGCCGAGCATGCCCGGCTGCTTTCGCCAGTCGGGGACGAGCGCCTTGCTCGCCGGATCGGCGAGGTTCAGGCGCCCCATCACGGCGAACTTGTCGGGATGCGTCCGCGCCGCCTCCAGCGCGAGATCGTTGCGGTCGCCTTCCCACGACGGCGGCACGATCACGATGCGGCTGACCTTGGCCAGCTCCATCTCGAACAGCAGCATGTCGCGGGTGACGGGATACGGCTTCTGCGCCTCGACCCCGCGGCCGGCGGGCCACGGGCGCTGCGGCGTGTCGGCCCCCCAGAGGTGCACCTGCGAGTCCGCGATGAACATGAACGCTCCTTTCGGGCGCGGCGGGCGCTACTGGCCGCCCGTCACGTCGATGGTCACGCCCGTGACGAAGTCCGCGTCGCTGGAGGCGAGGAAGCAGATCACGCGCGCCTGGTCGACGGGCTCGGCGATGCGCCGCAGCGGCACCCGCTCGACCTCGGCCTTCTGCTCGATCGGCGACATGCCGTCCCAGCGCGGGCGCAGCCGCGGGCTCAGGGTCAGGCTCGGCGCGATCGCGTTGACGTTGATGCCGTGCGGACCCAGCTCCAGCGACAGCTTGCGCGTGAGCGCGATGATGCCGCCCTTGGCGGTGGCGTAGGCGGCGCTGCTGCTGGCGCTGAGGCCGCGCCCGGCGATCGACGAGATGTTGACGATCTTGCCCGCGGCCTGGCGCTTCATGACCGGCACCACCGCGTGGCAGAAGAGGAACGTCCCGGTGAGGTTGAAGTGCAAGAGCTGCTGCCAGTCGGGCAGCGTCAGCTCGTCGATCGGCGCCGCCGGCTTGCCGATGATCGTGCTGCCGCCGACGGCGTTGACGAGGATGTCGATGCGCTTGTGCTCCTGCACCGTTCGCCGCACGACGCTCTCGACCTGCGCGGCATCCAGCGCGTCGGCGGCGAGCGCGTGCGCGGCGCCGCCGCGCGCGCGGATGGCGCCGGTCGTCTCGTCGAGCGCGGCCTTGTCCGTGTCCACGAGGACGACCGTGCCGCCCTCGCGGCCGATGATCTCGGCGGTGGCGCGGCCGATGCCGCGGCCGCCGGCGGTGACGAGCGCGATCCGTCCCTGGAATCTCATGGTGGCGGAAGTGTACTCTACCTGCCGGCGTCAAGGAGGGCACGGTGATGGAGGTTCCGGACGGCTGGGGACTGGACGGCAAGGTGGCGCTGGTGTCGGGCGGCGGCGCCGCCGGCGAGGGCATCGGCAACGGCCGCGCGGCGGCGATCCTCCTGGCGAAGGCGGGTGCGCGCGTCGTCGTGGCGGACCGCGACCTCAAGCTCGCGCGGCGGACGGTGGAGATGATCGAGTCGGTGGGCGGCCAGGCCATCGCGGTCGAGGTCGACGTCACCCGGTCGGCCGACTGCGCGGCCATGGTGAGGACGGCCGTGGAGCGCTTCGGGCGGCTCGACCTGCTCGACAACAACGTGGGCATTGGCAGCCGCGGCTCCGTCGTCGACCTCGGCGAGGACGAGTGGCGGCGCGTGATGCAGGTCAACGTCGAGACGATGTTCCTCGTCGCCAAGCACGCGATCCCCGCCATGAGGCGCGCCGGCGGCGGCGCCATCGTCAACGTCTCGTCGATCTCCGCGCTGCGCCCGCGCGGCCTCACCGCCTACACCGCGTCCAAGGGCGCGGTCATCGCCCTCACGCGCGCGATGGCGGTGGACCACGGCCGCGAGGGCATCCGCGTCAACTGCGTGGCGCCCGGTCCCGTCTACACGCCGATGGTCTACGCGGGCGGCATGACGCCCGCCGTGCGCGAGAAGCGCAAGAAGGCGTCGGTCCTGCAGCAGGAGGGCACCGGCTGGGACATCGGTCACGCCGTGCGGTTCTTGCTCTCCGACTACGCGCGCTACATCACCGGCCACACGCTCGTCGTCGACGGCGGCACCACGCTCACCGCGCCGGAGCGCGACTCGCAGTAGTCAGCCTTTCAGGCCGCTGACGCGCACGCCCTCGACGATCCGCTGGTTGGCCACGATGAAGACGACCAGCAGCGGGAGCGCGCTCAACGCGGCGCCGGCCATGATCGGCCCGTAGGACTCCGAGCTGTACGCGCTGCGCAGCAGCGCCAGCGCGACGGGCAGCGGGAACATCTCGGGCCGGTTGACGGCGATCAGCGGCCACAGGAAGTCGTTCCACGCGGAGCGAAAGGCGAAGATCGCCAACGCCGCAAGGACCGGCTGAGAGAGCGGCAGCACGATGCGCGTGAAGGTCTGCCACGGGCTCGCACCGTCGATGAGCGCGGCATCCTCCAGCTCGCCCGGCATCGTCAGGAAGAACTGGCGCAGCAGGAACACGCCGAAGGCGAACGTCATGGCCGCCTCGGGGACGATCAGGCCCTGGTAGGTGCTCAGCCAGCCCAGGCGCTGCACGAGCACGTACTGCGGCACCAGCACGACGGCGTTCGGAATCATCAGGCTGCCGACGAGCAGCGTGAACACGACGTCGCGCCCGGGGAAGCGCAGCCGCGCCAGCGGATAGGCGGCCATCGCGCTGGTGACCACGACGATGGCGACCGTCCCCAGCGCGATCACGAGGCTGTTGGCGAACGCGCGGCCGATGCGCGCCGTGCGCGAGCTGCTGAACAGCACCTCCTGGTAGTGCTCTGCCGTGACCGGCCAGGGGACCCACTCCGGCGGCAGCCGCACGATGTCGGCGGTGAGCTTCAGCGACGTCACGAAGACCCACACGATCGGCAGCAGCCACACGATGGCCAGCACGCTCAGCGCGAGCGTCAGCACGAGCGCCTGGACGCGCGGGCGCCGCACCCTCAGTACTCCGTGTGTCCGCGCAGGAGCCGGAACTGGAGGATCGAGAAGACCATGATGATCGCGAACAGCACCCAGGCCATGGCGGAGGCGGCGCCGAACTGGAAGAAGTTCTGGAACGCCGTCTCGTAGAGATGCTGCACGACGGTTCGCGTGGCGTCGCCCGGCCCGCCGCTGGTGAGCACGAAGACCTGGCCGAAGATCTGGAACGACCCGATGACATGGGTGACCACGACGAACAGGAGCACCGGACGGAGCAGCGGGAGCGTGATCGACCGGAACGTGCGCCAGCCGCCGGCGCCGTCGAGGGCCGCCGCCTCGTACAGCTCGCGCGGGATGTCCTGCAATCCCGCCAGGTAGATCACGAGGTAGTAGCCGGTCACCCACCACACGGTGGTGGCGATGATCGCCCACATGGCGGTCGCCGGATCCGCCAGCCACGAGCGCGCCGGCACGCCGAGCGCGCGCAGGTAGTAGTTGAACGGGCCCACGACGGGATCGAGCAGCCAGAGCCACGCGAGACCGACCGTCACCACCGAGAGCGTGAACGGGAAGAAGAACACGCCGCGCAGCACGGTGCGCAGCGCGCCGCGATTCAGCGCGAGCGCCAGGACGAGGGGAACGGCGAGGATCGGCAGCGTGCTGGCCACCGTGTAGAACGCCGTGTTCCAGAGGCTCACGTGGAAGCGCGTGTCATCGGCCAGGCGCGTGTAGTTCGCGAGCCCGAGGAATTGATAGCTCGCGCGCCCGAGCCGCGCGTTGGTGAAGGACAGGCGCAGGCCTTCCAGCAGCGGGTAGACGCGGAAGGCCGCGAACAGCAGCAGACCCGGCGCGAGGAACAGGTACGCCGTCCCCGTCTGCCGGCGACGGCCTCGCGTCACGCTCAGTCCGGCAGCGCGTTGATCTGGCGGGCCAGGTCCTCCATCGCCGCCTTCGCGGGTTTCTGTCCGGTGTAGATGCTCTCGATCACGGGTCGCGTGAGGTTCTCGGCGGCGACCCACTTCGGCGTGGGCTGGCCGACCTGCCAGTTCGGCGCCTGGCCGAGCAGCGTCTTGAGCACCGGATCGCCGGTGACGCGCGGATCGCCGTGGGCCTTGCGGCTCGCCGAGACCTGGCCGGCCTTGAGCGTCCACTCCGCCACGTGATCGGTCAGCCACCGCACATGCGTCCACGCCGCCTCGCGCCGGTTGCGGTCGGCGCTCTTCGGCTTCGGGAAGGCGTACTGGTGCGGCATCGACCACACCACCGGCTGCTTGAACAGCCGCGGCACCGGCGCCGCCGCGAAGTCCACCTTCGCCTCGCGCAGGCCGGTGAAGTTCCACGAGCCCGCGATCCACATGCCCAGCCGGCCGGCGATGAACGCGTCGCGACAGTTGGCGTTCGCGGGGGGCGCGATGCCGAGCGGCCCGCCGAGCCCCGCCCAGAATTCCGCGACCTCGAGCGCCGCCGGCTCGCTCACGCCCGCGCGCTTGAGGTCCGGCGTATAGATGTTGGCGCCGTTCTGCCAGAGCAGGTTGTGGAAGCCCCAGGTGTAGCGCCCCGGATTGCTGGTGCCGATGGCGAAGCCGAAGGTGTCGCCCCTGGCGATCTTCTTCGCCATGGTGACGAGCTCGTCACGGCCGGCCGGCACCTTCGGCTTTCCGTCGGCGCCGACGAGCCCCGCCTCCTTCATGACCTTGACGTTCAGATAGAGCAGGTGCTGGGGCACATCGAGCGGCAGCGAGTAGCGCTTGCCCTGGAACGTCCCGCCCTGCCAGGTCGCCGGCAGATATCCGTCGCCCCGAAAGCCCTTGCCGGTCGCCGTCGCCTCGTCGATCGCTTCCAGCACGCCGTCGTTCGCGAAGTGCGGGACCTCGACGGTGTGGATCAGCGCGAGGTCGGGCCCTTCGCCGGCGGGCACCGAGACCTGGAGCTTCGGGTAGAGATCGGCCCACGGCAGGCGCTGCTGCTCGACGCGGATGCCCGTCTCGCGCGTGAAGCGCTCGATCAGCTCGTCCATCACCTTGCCGTCGGCGCCCGTGAGGCCGTTCCAGTAGGTGATGGTGGCTTTCGACTGCGCGGCGCCGGGGCGCGGCCACGCCGTCGCCGTCGCGGCCGCCGCGGCACCGGCCAGGAATGTGCGGCGGCTCACTGGACGCTGTGCCATGGCATGTCCTCCGGCGACGCTCGCGTCGCGGCGAGACTCTATCACGGGCCGCGTCGCGTTGACACGCGCCGGCGCGTTCCCTAGACTCCGCGGGTCATGACTCGCATCTCGATCGATCTCGCGCGGCGCCTGGGCACCGTCGACCGCCGGATCTTCGGCCAGTTCATCGAGCACCTGGGGCGCTGCATCTACGGCGGCGTGTACGACGAGGGTTCCCCGCTCGCCGACGCCCGCGGCTTCCGGCGCGACGTGCTCGATGCCGCGCGACCCCTGCGCATCCCGATCCTCCGCTGGCCCGGCGGCAACTTCGTGAGCGGCTACCACTGGCTCGACGGCGTCGGGCCGAGAGACAAGCGACCGCGGCGCAGCGAGCTGGCGTGGTACGCCGAGGAGTCGAATCGCTTCGGCACCGACGAGTTCATCGAGTATTGCCGCGTGCTCGGCGCCGAGCCGTTCATCTGCGTGAACATGGGCTCGGGCACGATGGACGAGGCCCAGGCGTGGGTCGAGTACTGCAACGGCACGGGCAACACCTCGTGGGCGAATCTTCGTCGGCAGCACGGCCACCCCGACCCGTACCGCGTGCGCTACTGGGGGCTGGGCAACGAGATGTACGGCGGCTGGCAGATCGGCAACATGAACGCCCACGACTACGTGAAGAAGGCGCGCGCGTTCGCCATGGTCATGAAGCGCACCGATCCGTCCATCGAGCTCATCGGCTGTGGCCAGAACGGCTGGAGCGAGTGGGACGAGATCACCCTGGGCGGGCTCGCCGAGCTCATCGACTTCCATTCGATCCACCTCTACACCGGCGGCCCCGACCATTACGCGACGGTCTTCCAGTCGCACCAGGCGGAGCGCGCGATCCGCATCTGCTCGGCGCTGATCGAGCGCGTGCGCCACGCGCAGCGGATCGCCCATCCCATCCACATCGCCTTCGACGAGTGGAACGTGTGGTGGCGGACGCGGAGCCACGAGGACCGCGTGGGCGGCGTCGAGGAGCGCTACAACCTCTCCGACGCGCTCGCCGTCGCCACCTACCTCAACGGCTTCATCCGCCACTGCCGCACGGTGCGCATCGCCAACTTCGCCCAGCTCGTGAACGCGATCGCCCCGATCTTCACCAACCCGAAGGGACTCTTCGTGCAGACGATCTATCACCCGCTGCGGCTCTACGCTGAGCACACGCTCGCGTTCGGGCTCGACGTGCACGTCGAGGGCGAGACGTACGAGCTACGGCCGGAGCAGGAGTCGCCCAGCGGCCGCGTCCACCACGTCGCGGATCTCGGCCCCTTCACGCTGATCGACGCCGCCGCCTCGTGCGACGAGGCCGGCCGCGCCGTCTCCGTGGCGCTGGTCAACCGTGACCGGGACCGGGACCTGCCGGTGACCCTCGACCTCGGCGCCGCCGCGATCGCGGGAGCGGTGAGCGGCTGGGAGGTCAACGGCCCGGACGTGAGCGCGACCAATTCGTTCGAGACGCCGCGCGCGGTGGACGTCCGCGAGCGGAAGCTGGAGGCGCGCGGCTCCCGGCTCGAGACGGTGCTGCCGGCGCACTCCGTGACCGTGCTTCGCTTCGAGGTTCGCTGAATCGAGGAGCGCCACGGGTTCCCCGGGGCGCTCCGAGCGTTGGGGGGGTGTGGGGGGCCATATCGGGGCCCCCCACGTCAGCAGGCGCGCACGGCGTCTTCGAGCAGCTTGAGGGCCGCGCGCGTGAACGCCCACATGTTGCGCTCGCGGTCGGCGTCGCCCGTCTCGACCGTGATCACGCGCTCGACGGGGCCGGACACGGCGATGCACGCGTGGCCCGCGGCGTCGCCGTAGCGGTTGCCCGTCGGCCCGCTCGCGCCCGTCTCCGCCAGCCCCCACGTCGCGCCCAGCAGCTCGCGCACCGTCCTGGCCTTGAGCTGCGCGTACGGCTCGCTGCTCGAGCGGATGCCTTTGACCGCCTCGTCGCCCACGCGCAGCAGCCCGCGCCGCGCGGCCTGCGTGTAGATCACGCCGCCGCCCAGGAAGTACGCGGAGGCGCCGGGCACGGCGAGCAGCGCCGCGGAGATGAGGCCGCCGGCCGAGGATTCGGCGACGGCGAGGGTCTGCTTGCGCTCTTTCAGGAGGGCGCCGAGCGCGGCGGCGATGGAGAGGTCGTTCGGCATGGCGGAGAGGATAACGCGTTCAGCGCCCGATGCTAGCATCTCGCGCATGAAGCGGCTCGTTCCGGCACTGGCCGTCGGCGCGATCGTCGTCGGCGCGGTGACGCTGGTGGCGCTCACGCTGCGCCAGCCGATGGTGCCCACCTACGCGCCGACGCCGCCGGCGCCGCGCGACGCCGGCCGCGCCCTGGTCGGTCCCGTCCTCTATACGGTGGATGCCACGGCCCCCGAAGAATGGCGCTCGTTCTCGTTCCGGCTCGGCTCCGTCCTCGACGGCGGGCAGGGCGATCTCGCCTTCCGCCGCTACTCGATCGTCGCCGGGCTCGGCGCCGGCATCCGCGACCTCGGCGAGACCCGCTTCGACGACGTCCGCGCGGTGCCGGCCGACGGCTACGCGGCCAACGAGGGCCGGGCCGAGCCGCGCAACCCCGCCATCGCCGCGTGGTATCGCTACGGCTTCTTCTCGCACGTGCTGAGCCCCAGGCCGCACGTGTGGGCGGTGCGCACGGCGGACGCGCGTTACGCCAAGCTGGAAATCGTCGGATACTACTGTCCGGGCGCCCGACCCGGGTGCCTGACGTTCCGCTACGTCTATCAGGGCGATGGCTCGACGCGGGTCGAGACGCCCCAGGGAGGGTGAGTTGGCACAGCACAGGATCGCGGTGATCCCCGGCGACGGCATCGGCAAGGAGGTCGTGCCCGAGGGGCTGCGCGTCCTCGACGCGGCCGCGCGGAAGTTCAAGGTCGAGCTGCAGCTCGATCACTTCGACTGGTCGTGCGACTACTACCTCGCGCACGGCACGATGATGCCGGAGGACTGGAAGGAGCAGATCGGCCGGCACGACGCGATCTTCTTCGGCGCCGTCGGCTGGCCCGCCAAGGTGCCCGATCACGTCTCGCTCTGGGGCTCGCTCATCAAGTTCCGCCGCGACTTCGATCAGTACGTGAACCTGCGCCCGTGCCGGCTCATGCCCGGCGTGCGCTCGCCGCTCGTCGACCGCAAGCCCGGCGACATCGACTTCTTCGTCGTGCGCGAGAACACCGAGGGGGAGTACTCGAGCGTGGGCGGGCGCATGTACGAGGGCACCGACCGCGAGGTCGTCTTCCAGCAGTCGTGCTTCTCGCGCAAGGGCGTGGACCGGATCTTGAAGTTCGCGTTCGACCTCGCGAAGAAGCGGCCGAAAAAACACCTGACCTCGGCGACGAAGTCCAACGGCATCTCGATCACGATGCCGTACTGGGACGAGCGCGTGGAGGCGATGGCGAGGTCCTACCCCGACGTGAAGTGGGACAAGTTCCACATCGACATCCTGACCGCGCACTTCGTGCAGCACCCGGACTGGTTCGACGTGGTCGTCGCCTCCAACCTCTTCGGCGACATCCTCTCGGACCTCGGCCCTGCCTGCACGGGGACGATCGCCATCGCGCCCTCCGGCAACATCAACCCCGAGCGGGTGTTTCCGTCGCTCTTCGAGCCGGTGCACGGCTCGGCGCCCGACATCTACGGCAAGGGCATCGCGAATCCAATCGGTCAGATCTGGGCGGCGGCGATGATGCTCGAGCACCTCGGGCATCCGGAGGCGGGCGCGGCCATCGTGCGCGGGATCGAGACGGTGCTGGAGCCGAAGTCGGGCGCCCCGCGGACGCCTGACCTCGGCGGCAAGGACAAGACCTCAGACCTGGGGAAGGCGATCGCGGACGCGCTCTAGGCCTTTCGTCACTACAGTTGACACCAGAGTCTGTCTGGCGCGCCACAATTGCCGACAGACGATCCAACCCTCTGATTTCCCTTGCCCGCCAACGTGGCACGTGCGCTGCACACCAGCGTCGGACTGGGCCGCGCAGAGCCCGGACGGGGGAGGGGTGGGATGGACACGCGAGACTCGATTCGCTACTGGGCCGGTGCCGTCGGCGCAGCCGCACTGGTCGTGGGCATCGTGGTGATCGTGGTGATGGTACGGATGCCGACGCCAAAGTCCAAGACGGCACAAACGCAGGCCGCCACCAGGACGCCGGCCGCGGTGAAGCCCCAGGCGACGTGGAAGCCTCAGGCGGCGGTGAAGCCCCAGGCGGAGGTGAGGCCCCAGGCCGCGGTGAAGCCGCAGACCGCGTCAAAGCCCCAGCCCGCAGAGCATGCGATCTCAGCCGCCGAGCGCAAGACGTCCGAAGAGCTGTGGGCGGAGCAGAAGAAGCTCGATGCCGATAGCGCGCGCGTGATGGCCGCGACGCCCGACGGCCGCCGCCGCGTGTCGGAGATGATCGCCAAGCAGTTCAACGTTCCGGAGAAGCTGGTCAACGACCTGCGCGGCCGCAAGATCAACTACGGTGAAATCACTGCGGCGCTGGCGTTCTCACAGCAGCTGATGAAGCGCGACAAGGTCACGCGCCAGCAGGCGCTCGACAAGGTTCTCGGTGCTCGCAAGGCGGGGCAGGGCTGGGCCGCCCTCGCGCGCAGCTTCGACCTGAGGGTTGCCGACGTCCTCAGCGACGTCAGGAAGACGGACAAGCAAGTCGCCAAGCTCGTCACGCTCAAGGCCTCCGCGCGCTAAGGCCACAGCGCGCGCAGCGCGGCGAGATCGGCGTCGCCATAGCGGCGCGTGACGAGCACGGCGTCGTCGAAGCCGAGGTCGGCGAGCATGCGCAGGCGCTGGGCGGCGGTCGTGGGATCGCAGCGCAGGTGGAACTGCCCCTCCTCCGGCATCGGCGCGGTCGGGGCCTCGAGATCCACCGGGATGTTCGTGGCGATCGCGCGCTGGCCGCCGGCCTCGCGGAAGCGCTTGATGCCGTCGCGCAGCGCCGCGACGCTGCTCCGCGCGCCCGAGCCGATCCAGCCGTCGAAGTCCTTGGCCGCGCGCGGGATCCAGCGGCTGCCTGCCCACGAGCCGATGAGGAGCTTCGGCCCGCCGAGCGCGGCCGGCCACGGGTTGAGCTGCGCGGGGCCGACCTTCTCGCCCTGCCAGAGCCGGCGCATCAGCGCCAGCGCTTCCTCCATCTGCTGCATGCGCGTGTCGAAGTCCACGCCGACCGCGTCGAAGTCGGCCTTCGTCGAGCCGGCGCCGACGCCGAGCAGGAGGCGGCCGCCGCAGATCAGGTGCGCGGTGAGGATCCGATGGGCCAGCTCCACCGGCCGGCGCAACGGCACCTGGAGGATGCCGGTGCCGAGCGTCAGCCGCTCGGTGACCGTCGCCGCCACGCTCACGGCGATCAGCGGGTCGGGGATCATGGAGCCGCGGCCGATCGAGTCGAAGCACCACAGGCTGTCGAAGCCGGCGCGCTCGACGGCGCGCGTCCCGGCGATCAGCGCGGGGCCGGTGAGGGGACGGCCCTCGGGGCTCGCGTTCGGCAAGGCCAGGCCCAGTCGCATCGCCGCATTGTACGATAGCGCCCCGGGAGGTGACCGCCATGCCCTATCGGATCAACCACATCCACCTGAAGGCGCCGGACCCGCGCAAGACCGCCGAGTGGTACGTGACCGCGTTCGGCTTCAAGATCGTGAACGACGAGACGCGGGTGTTCGGCGACCGCTTCGTGCGCTGCACGAGCGAGGACGGATTCGCCGTCAACATCTCGGGCGCGCGCACGAACGAGCGGCTCGGCCCCGGCGACGCGAACCCGCACCACGGCCTCGAGCATTTCGGCTTCGACTCCCAGGACATCGAGGCTGACATCGCGCGGCTGAAGGGGCTGGGCGCGACGCTGCTCGAGGGGCCGATCCAGAACCCCCGGGGCCCGCGCATCGCGTTCATGAGGGGCCCGGACGACACACGGCTCGAGCTGGTGGAGCGGAAGACGCCGGCGGGCGGCTGCTGCTAGAGCATGTCCAACGTCGTCACCCGCCGCAGCTCGCGGCGGTACCTCGCGTCCTCGAACGGCGTGGCGCGGTGCATCGTGCAGCGGTTGTCCCAGATGACGAGGTCGCCGACACGCCAGGAGTGGCGGTAGACGAACTGGCGCTGGGTCGCGTGCTCCATGAGGTCGCGCAGCATCAGGCGGCCTTCGGGCACGGGCCAGTCGATGATGCGCGAGGCGTGCGACGCCACGTAGAGCGTGCGGCGGCCCGAGCGCGGGATCGTGCGCACCAGCGGGTGGATCGCGCCCTTGAGCGCCTCCTCCTCGTCCTTCGAGAAGTCGAAGCCGAGCGTCTGCCGCGAGTAGGCGATCGAGTGATGCACGCGCAGGCCGTCGATCTGCGCCCTCGTCGCCGCGGGCAGCGCGTCCCACGCCGCCCGCATGTCGGCGTACTCGGTGTCGGCGCCGGCGGGCGGGATCACCTTGGCGTGCAGCATCGAGTAGCGTCCCGGCGGATCCTGGAACGAGGCGTCGGTGTGCCAGAGACGGTTGCCGAGGCTGTAGGCGCGGCGGCGGTCGTCGCTCTTGAGAATCTCGCCGTCGGCACCGAGGTTGGAGATGTCGCCGAGCGCCTCGTTGCCGAAGCGGTTCTTCTGGATCGCGGCCGAGCCGAGCTTGGTGTGCAGCGCGCCGTCGAGCCGCTGCGCGAACCCGAGGTGCTCGTCGTCGGTGAACGGCTGGTCGCGGAAGACGCACACGGCGTACTCGTCCATCCCCGCGCGGATGGCCGCCAGCGTCTCGGGATCGTGCACCCGACGCAGCTCGATCGGGCTCGCCTCACCGACGAAGTGCGGATGCAGCTTCTTGAACGTCAGGCCCATGCGAGCCGAGCGTAGGATGGCGGTCGGTGCGAGTCAAGCATTCGCTCCGATAAGTGGTAGGGTATGGCCATGATGTCCGAGAGCGCCGAGAAGCTCCGGGACGCTCTTCAGCGGGAGCCGGGAAGACTGCTCTGCCTGCCCTGTGTCGGCACCGAGACCGGACTGAACGTCTACGAGGCCCGCAAGGCGGTGCGCGAGCTGATCCTGCGCGGCGGGGCGCTGGCGAGCCCCCAGGTGTGCTCCTCCTGCCAGCGGGTGGAGCTCATCGTGAGGCTTCGCGTACCGGACCGTTAGACCTCCGCGAAGCGCGCCCAGAGCGCGGGCAAGCGCGCGAGTGCAGCGGCGGACAGCGGACCCTTGGCCACCGACGCGGCGGCGTACTCCAGGTGCTCGAGGCTGGAATAGCCGAGCAGCACCGTCGACACGACGTCGCTCGTGAGCGCGAAGCGCAGCGAGGCCTCCACGAGGCTCGACGCGTGCCCTTCCTTGACGAGCGCCTCGAGCATTCGCGCGCGGCGCACGTCCACCGCGTACTCCGGCGCCGAGCCGATCGGATCCACGGTCGGCACCGCGATCGGATGCCGCGCCTCCGTGCCGCTCAGCGCGCCGGCCGCGAGCACGCGGATGACGATCACCCCGATGCGGCTCCTGGCGGCGTGGTCGAGCAGCCGCCCGAAGTCCTGCGCGGGAAAGCGCGGCGGCAGCGCGTGGGCCGCGCTCGGGTTCAAGAGGTTGAAGCACACCTGCGCCGTCTGGACGGTGGCCGCGTCGAGCACCTCGTGCAGCGCGGCCGTCTCGCCGAGCGCGGTCATGCCGTAAAAGTCGATCTTGCCCTGCTCGACGAGCCGGATCAGCGCCGGCGCGATCGCGTCGCGCATGTCCTTGACCGACACGCTGCGGCCGCTGCGCTCGCGCGTGACGAGGTTGTGGCACTGCAACAGGTCGACGCGCGGCAGGCCGAGGCGCTTGAGGCTCTCCTCGAGCGAGCGCACGACGGCGGCGGGCAGCTCGGCCGCCGGCACGTCCGGTACGCGGAACTTCGTGCCGACGTACAGGCGCGGCTTGAGCGCGCGGATCACCTGGCCGAGGTTCGTCTCCGACTGCCCGTCGCCGTAGAGCGGCGCGGTGTCGAAGTAATTGATGCCCAGCTCCAGCGCGCGGGCGACGGCGCGCTCGCGCTCCGCGGGGGTGCCGCGGATGAGCAAGCCGCCCACGTTGCCGCAGCCGAAGCCGAGGGCGCCGACGCGGAGTCCCGTCCGTCCGAGCGTGCGATAGTCCATGCGAGCGTCACCTCCGGGGGAGGATCATATAATGACGGCCATGAGCGCGCGCTCGAAGTCGGGCTACGACCTGGGTCCGCTGGCGGCGCCCGAGCGCGAGCGGCTGGCGCGCGGCCTCTCCGCCGAGGAGCGCCGGGTCCTGCTCGACCACGGCACCGAGCCGCCGTTCTGCGGCGGCCTCTTGAACAACAAGGCGCAGGGCGTGTACGGCTGTCGGCTGTGCGGACTGCCGCTCTTCCGGTCGACGACCAAGTTCGAGTCGGGCACCGGCTGGCCGTCGTTCTACGAGCCGTTCGACGCCGACCACCTCACGCTCCTGCGCGACCGCTCGTACGGCATGGAGCGCGTCGAGATCCGTTGCCGGCGCTGCGACGGTCACCTCGGGCACGTGTTCCCCGACGGGCCACCGCCGACCGGTCATCGCTACTGCCTCAACTCCGCCTCGCTGAAGTTCTTCACGGGGGACGCGCCCGCGCCCGACGCGCCCGCGTAAGTTCCTACAAGTCCCGGTCGGCGCGCGGGTGGCCCGGTCCATGCGTTTGCGGGGGAGCGGGAGGAGCGCCATGACCACCCTGAGACTCTCCGCGCACCACCACCGGCTCTCGCCGATTCTCGTCGCGGGGCTCGCGTTTGTCGTCGCGATGCTCGCCGTGGCGAGCCTGGCCGCGGCCCACGAGCCGATAGCGTTCGAGCTCTCCGTGGTGGCCCTGACCGGTGTGCGCATGTAGGCGGGCGACTCGCCTTGCTGGCTCGACATCCCACATCCGCGCAACTGGGATTCACTAACTGCCGGCGCCAGGAACGTTGCAAAGGGGCAGACAGGGCCAGGTGACGTTTTCCTACTCCTTCGCGTGTGGGCCGACGTCCTCCGTGGTGAGCGGCAGCGCGATTACTCCATCCTCACCGACTTCCTTCGCCGTCGGCCGTACGCCGTAGCTCTGTCATTTCGCTCGGCTTTGCTTTCGAGACCGTCCTGCTTGTGCAGGGTTTCGGACCGATTCGTCTGTGTCGACAACATGAATACTGGAATGTATATGTGTTAGATACGCAGAGGAGGCGTGCCCATGCCCGCTACACGAACGAAGGAGCGACAACCGCGTGATGTTGCAATCAACCTCCGCGCCAACCGGCGCCAGCGGGCGTTGATCGATCGCGCCGCCGAGGCGCTCGGCAAGAATCGCTCCGACTTCATGCTTGAGGCGGCGTGCCGCGAGGCCAACACCGTGTTGGTGGACCGCCGATTCCTTCTCGTCGATGAGAAGACCTTCAAGCGTTTCACAGACGCTTTGGATCGCTCCCCGGCGGACAACCCGAGGCTGCGCCGCTTGCTGACATCCAAGGCGCCCTGGGGGCGATGACCGGCGCCGGGGAGATCAGCCCCCCGGAACGCCTCACGCCGGACCACGATGTCGGCGCTTTCGACTCTGGAGTTGCCCCTCTCGATGACTGGCTGAAACGCCGCGCTCTCCCCAACGAAGAAGCCGGCGGCTCACGGACGTTCGTTATCGGCGCCGCTGGACGCGTTGTCGGCTATTATGCGCTTGCGGCGGGCGCCGTGGAGCAGATCTCGGCGCCTGGCCGCGTCCGGCGGAACATGCCTGACCCTGTTCCAGTGATGGTCCTCGGTCGTCTCGCCGTGGATCGCGAGTACCAAGGACGCGGGATCGGCGAGGGACTACTCCGCGACGCCATCCTTCGCACGCTTCAGGCCGCTGAGTTCGGCGGCATCCGAGCGATCCTCGTGCACGCGATTTCAGATGACGCGAAGCGCTTCGACGAGCGTCATGGATTCAGCGCGTCGCCGATCGATCCAATGACGTTGATGATCACGCTCGCCGAGGCGAAGAAGGCGCTCAGGAAGTAGCCGCTGCTACCAAACCATCCGGAATCACGCCGATCCATCCCGTACGGCGTCAGTTCCATGTGTAGAGATCTTTGAGCTTTACATCGTCTTCGATCTCGGTGGAAATGCTCCGGAGATTACTCGACGTCAGACCGACCAGGATCGACATCTGAGCCGACGCGGGGCCCCGGTTGACACCACCGCGGGCGCCGCCGATACTCGCGCGCACACGGGAGGGGCCCATGGCACACCTGCGCGTGAGTCGGCGTCGTTTCCTGATCGGAGCGGGCACGGCGGGCGCGGCGCTGGCGCTGGGCGCGCGCGAGGCGCCGGCCCAGAAGAAGGCCGCCAGCCTGAGGCTCTGGATCCTCAAGACCTACGTCGAGCCCACCAACAAGGCCGTCGAGGCGAGCGCGCAGCGCTGGGCGGCCAAGCACGGCGGCACCGTCACCGTCGAGTACTTCACGTTCGAGGACATGCAGACGAAGTACGTGGCGGCCATCGAGAACAAGAACACGCCCGACGTCGGCCAGCTCGAGACGAGCGCGCCGGCACGCTTCGCCGGGATGGGCCAGCTGCTCGACCTCAGCGGCTTCGCGAAGCAGGTCGAGAGCCAGGTGGGCAAGCCACCCGCGAACGTGGCGCCGGTGACGATCGTCGACGGCAAGACCTGGGCGATTCCCTGGTACATCATGGCGCCCTTCTGGTACGTGTGGCGCGACGAGTTCGAGAAGAAGAAGGTCAAGCTGCCGACCACGTTCGAGGAGGCCAAGCAGGCCGCGCACGCGCTCAACCGGCCCAGGGACAACTTCTACGGCCTGGGCCAGTCGTGGAACCGCACCGCCGACGGCTACGGCGTCATGCAGAGCCTGATGTACTCGTACGGTGCGGGCTGGGCCACCAGGGACGGCAAGTACCGTTCGCTCAAGACGCCCGCCATGCAGAAGGTCATGCGGTGGGCGACGGACATCTACAAGGAAGGCATCCAGCCCGCCGACACCCTGACGTGGACGGGCTCGGGCAACAACGAGAACTTCATCGCGCACAACATCGCGCAGACCTCCAACGGGCCGAGCATCACCTTCGCGATGGAAAACGCCGTCGCCAAGGCCACCGACGCCGCGGACCGCAAGAAGAAGGAGGAGGCGCTCGCCAACCACCTGGCCCTGCCGCATCCGGCCGGACCCGAGGCGCGCCGCATGTGGGCGATCGCGATGAGCTTCAGCATCTTCAAGAACAGCAAGGACCCGGAGGCGGCCATGAGCCTGGTGGCCCATCTCCTGTCGCCCGAGGAAACGCTCGGCGTGATGAAGGACTCCTACGGGCAGTTCGCGCCGGTGCTCGACAAGGGGCGGCTGGCCTCGAAGGACTACTTCAGCAAGAACGACAACTACCGCACGTTCGGCCGCGCGGTGGAGTGGTTCGTGCCCACCGGCTGGCCCGGGCCGATCACGGCGGCGGCGGCCGAGGTGCAGGCGAGCAACGTCCTCACCGACGCGCCCGCCAAGGTCATCGTCGACAAGTGGTCGGTGGATCAGGCGATCGAGTGGGAGGACAAGAAGATCAAGGAGATCTACTCGACGCTCGGCGCGTGAGGCTGCCTCGCGCTCTTGGTCGCGATACGGGCGCGGCGTTTCTCTTCCTGCTGCCGCTCCTCGTGCTGGTGATCGGCCTGATCGGGTATCCGTTCGCGCGGGCCATCTGGCTGTCGCTGACCGACAAGCTCGTCGGCTATCCGGAGCGCTTCGTGGGCCTGCGGAACTACGAGTACTTGTGGCACGACGACACGTTCCGTGAGGTCGTCCGCAACACCCTCGTCTTCACCGCCGGCTCCCTCGTCCTCAAGGTGCTCACGGGGCTCGCGATGGCGCTCGTCCTCAACGGTGTCTGGCGCGGACGCAACTTCTTCCGCGGCCTGTTCCTGCTGCCGTGGATCACCTCCACGGTGATCATCGCGCTCACCTGGCGCTGGATGTTCGACGCCTTCCCGGGGCGCGGCTTCTTCAACAGCGTGCTGCTCGACGCGGGGCTCATGCGCCGGCCCATCGCCTTCATGGCCACGCCCGCCGGCGCCATGGCCGCGGTGATCGTGGCCAACTGGTGGCGGGCGTTTCCGTTCTTCGGCGTGTCGTACCTGGCCGGGATGCAGGCGATTCCGCGCGAGCTGTATGACGCGGCCTCGGTGGACGGCGCCGGCGCCTGGCACCGTTTTCGGCACGTCACGCTGCCGGGGCTCAAGCACGTGCTGATCGTGACGATCGTCCTGTCGTTCATTCTCACCATCAACGACTTCAACATCGTGTACGTGATGACGCGCGGCGGCCCCGGCACGGCGACGCAGGTGTTCGCGACCTACTCGTACGAGGTGGCCTTCAACCAGCTGCGCTGGGGGCGCGGGGTGACCGTCTCGATCTTCCTGGTGCCCGTGCTGATCGTGGCCATCGCGCTGGTCAGCCGGTATCTCTTGCGGGAGCGGGAATGAGCGCGCGGGTTCTCACCATCGCCGGCATCGGCGCCTTCCTCCTGATCGTGCTCGTGCCGTTCTGGTGGATCGCCAGCATGTCGTTCAAGACCTACGAGCAGATCCAGTTCGCCACGAGCATCTACGTGCCAAAGCCCTTCACCTGGGACAACTACACGGTACTGTGGACGGCCACGCGCTTTCCGCTGTGGCTGCGCAACAGCCTGGTGACCGCGGTGCTGGTGACCCTCGTCACGACGATCGTCGCCAGCCTGGCCGGCTACGCCGTCGCGCGGCTGCGGTTCCCCGGGCGCGAGGGGTTCGCGAGCCTGATCCTGGTCCTCTATCTCGTGCCGCCGGCGCTGCTCTTCATCCCGCTCTATCGCGTGCTCGCCGAGCTGGGCGCGACCAACAGCCTCGCCGCGCTCGTGCTGTCGTACCCGACCTTCACCGTCCCGTTCTGCACGTGGTTGCTGATCGGCTTCTTCAAGGCCCTGCCGCGCGAGCTCGAGGAAGCCGCGTTCGTGGACGGCGCCACGCGCGCGGCGGCGCTGACGCGCGTGCTGCTGCCGCTGGCGGCGCCGGGCATCGTGGCCTCCGCGATCTTCGCCTTCACGCTGTCCTGGAACGAGTTCCTCTACGCGCTGATCTTCATCCAGGACGAGACGGTGATCACGGTGCCGGTGGGGCTCAACCTCCTGATCTACGGCGACGTGTTCTCGTGGGGTCAGCTCATGGCCGCCTCCGTCATCACCACGCTGCCCGTGGTCGCGCTCTACATGTTCATCCACCGGTGGATGGTGGAGGGCCTGGCGGCCGGATCGGTCAAGGGCTGACGGCGTCGTTCTGGAGCTCGTAGATCGACGTGTAGCCTCGGCTGAAGTCCGGCGGCATCGGCATGTCGCCGGCGGTCCGCCGCGCGACGGCCGGGTACGTGCCCCGCACGAGGCGCCCGTAGCGCGGTGAGCCCGTCGGGTCCGCCGCCAGGGGCACCGCGTCGGCGGCCGCGTAGGCGTTGATGAGCAGGCGCCGGTCGCCGGGTGACGTGTTGGGCGCCGACCAGTGTACGAGCCGGTAGTGGTGGATGTGGATGCTGCCGGCCGGCAGCGCGAGCAGCGCCGCCCGGCTTCGATCCAGGCGCGCGATGTCCTCGGGGCGCAGGCAGCCCACGAAGCGTCCCTGCGGGTCGAAGTGGGTGTGGATCGGCCCGCGGTGGCTGCCCGGCAGCACCGCCATCGCCCCGTTCTCCGCCGTCGCGTCGTCGAGCAGCAGCCCCACCGCCAGCACGTCGTCGTTGCTGTGCGGGTAGAACGCCGCGTCCTGGTGGACCTCGACCGGCGCGCCGACGTGGCTGCCCTTGAGGTTCAGCTTGCTGTGGTGAAAGCGCAGCGCCGGCCCGATCAGCTCGGCGACGACGTCGACGATGGGCGACTCCTCCGCCAGCCACGCGTAGAGCGGATCGTGATCGGCCGGATTCTTGATGCGCCTGAGGACCGGCGCGGCCGGGGTGTGACGCGGGTCGAGGTCGAAGACGCCGTCGCTCCGGGTCACGCCACGGGAGCGCTCGACGAAGGCGTCGGTCACCCGGCGCAGCGCGTCGACGCGCTCCGCGTCGATGAGCCGCGGTATGGCGAGGTAGCCGTCGCGGTGGTAGCTCGCGATCTGCTCGTCCGTCAGGTACCGCTGGGCAGTCGTCGTCATGGCCGTCCTCCGGGCCCAGACTATCAGAGAGCGAACCAGCCTTCGATCTCGCGGCCGAGCGCCGTCGGGTCGGGGTAGCGTTTCTCGGCTTCCGCGATGAAGCGCGCGACGTCAGCGTCGCTCGGCACCAGGTCGGCGGTCGGAATCCGGAACTCGTAGGCGGACACGCCCCCCGCGGGCAGCCGCTCGTCGATGGCCAGCGCCTGCGCGTGGCGATGCGTGAGCAGCCGCTCGTAGAGCGACCGGTAGATCGCCGGATCGTACGCGGCGTCGTCGGCGGCGTCCGAGATCCCCAGCGCGCGCGCGACTCCGACGAGCTCGCGCCACACGCCGCGCAGGACGTCGGGCGGCGCGTCCTCGCGCTCGCGCGCGTGCACGGGTGCGCTGGCACGGCGCGCGCGCTCCGCCTCGAGGTGCCGGCGCAGCGAGGGCGAGGGCACCGGGATCACGAAGCGCGTCGCCGGCGAGGCGAGCAGGGGCTCGGCCGCGTCGTCGATCGGGCGAGCCAGCTCGATCAGGCGGTGGCCGACGAACGGCGTCTCGCCAATGAGCAGGTCGGAGGCCGGCTGCGCGACGTGCCAGCGTGCGAGCGCGGGCCGCGCCCAGCCGCCGACGGCGACCCGGATGAGACCGTGCGTCACGCCGGCCTCTTGCGGGTAGCGACGTCCCGCCGCGCTGGCCTCGAACGCCGGACGCGCGACGTCCCACTGGAGCAGGCGGATGCGCCGCCCGCGGGCGTGAGCGAGGTGCGCGAGCTGGTGGATCAGGAGGCTCTTGCCGGTGCCGGGCAGGCCGGCGAAGAAGACGCAGCGCGCGTCGCGCGCCAGGGCCGACAGCGCGGCGAGCAGCGGCGAGCCCTCGCTCAGAAGGACGCCTTCGGGTAAGCTCACGCCGCCCGATCTTACGGGATCTTTTCCCGGCCAGGGGCGGAGGCGTGTGATGGGAGTGCTGCTGCGGGGCGGACAGGTCGTGGATCCGGGCGCCGGGCTCGCCGGCGCGCTCGACGTGCGCGTGCGCGACGGCCTCGTCACCGAGGTGCGTGCGGGGCTCGCCCCCGAGGGCGACACCGTGCTCGACGTCACCGGGCGGCTGGTCCTGCCCGGGCTCATCGACTTGCACGCGCACTGCTTCGCGGGCGCGGCGGACTTCGGCCCGCGCACCGACGACGTGGCGCGCTCGACGGGCGTGACGACGTGGGTGGACGGCGGCAGCACCGGCGCGGGCAATTTCGAGGGCATGCGCGAGTGGGTGCTGTCGCGCTCGCGGGTGCGGATGTTCGCGTTCCTCAACATCTCCGCGATCGGGCTCACGTACCTCAAGATCGGCGAGCTGAACCACCTCGCGTACGCCGACGTGGACGCGGCCGTCGGCGCCGCGCGTGATCACGCCGACCTCATCCTCGGCATCAAGGTACGCAACCAGATCGAGGTCGTCGGCGAGGCGGGGCTGGAGCCGCTCAAGCGCGCCGTGCGGGCCGCCGACGCCATCGGCGGCCGCGTGATGCTGCACTGCACGAACCCGCCGCGGCCGCTCGCGGAGCTGCTGGCCCTGATGCGTCCCGGCGACATCGTGAGCCACTTCCTGCACGGCCGCGGCCACGGGATCCTCGACGGCAACGGCAAGGTCTCCAAGGAGATCCGTGCGGCGCGCGAGCGCGGCATCGTCTTCGACGTGGCCCACGGGCGGATGCACGTGAACTTCCCGGTCGTGCGCGCGGCGTTCGCCGAGGGCTTCTATCCCGACACGATCTCGTCGGATCTCACCAGCGGCGGCGCGGCCGGCTGCGTCAAGGACCTGCCGACCACGATGGGCAAATTCCTGAGCCTCGGCATGCCGCTGCCCGACGTCGTGCGCGCGGTGACGGCGAACCCCGCGAAGGCGATCGGGCGGGCAGGCCGGCTCGGCACGCTGAAGCCCGGCGCCGTCGCCGATGTCGCCGTCTTCGAGCTGGAGGAGGGCGCGTTCGACTACGAGGACGCGCACGGCCAGCACATCACCGGGCGCCACCGCTTCGTGCCCGCGCTCACGCTGCGCGCGGGCGAAGTCTGGTGGCGCCGCCTGGCCGCCTAGGCCTGAGCCCCACGCCATCTCGCGCGCGCACCGCGCTGGCCGTCGGCGCCGCGGTGCTCGCCATGTTGATCTACGCGAGCCAGTTCGTGCTCTCGCGCTGGAGCATGCAGCGCACGCTGTCGCTCTGGGATCTCGCGGCGCTGCGCTTCACGGCGGCCGGCCTGCTCAGCCTGCCCATCGTCATCCGTCATCGCCCTGCCGGCGCCGTCGCCGTGCGCCGGCTCGTGGTGCTCTCGATCGCCGCCGGCGCGCCGTACACCCTGATCATGTACGCGGGGCTCGTGGTGGCGCCGGCCGCGCAGGGTGCCGTCGTCATCACGGGCGTGACGCCTGTCGTCACCGCCGCGCTCGCGTGGCTCTGGTTCGGCGAGCGACCATGGCCGGCGAGGACGGCGGGCCTCGGCCTCATCGTCCTCGGCCTGGCGCTGGTCGGCTGGCCGGGAATCACGCGCGGCGGTCACGCGTGGCTGGGCGACGCGTTGTTCATCGTGGCCGGTGTGCTGTTCGCCCTCTTCACGGTGGGCGCGCGTCACTGGCGGATCGATCCGCTGCCGGCGACGGCGGCGGTGTGGGTGCTGGCGCTGCCGTACGTGCCGATCTACGCGGCGCTGGCCGGATCGCGCGTGCTCGATGCGCCGCGCGGCGAGGTGGTGTTCCAGGCGATCTTCCAGGGCCTGGGCGTGGCGATCGTCGCGCTCGCCCTGTACGCATGGGCGATCCGCGTGCTCGGCGACTCGCGGGCGGCGCTGTTCATGCCGCTCGTGCCCGTCTGCGGCGTTCTCCTCGGGGTGGCGGTGCTGGGCGAGGTGCCGGAGGCGGTGCAGGTGGCCGGCATGGCGGGCGTCGCGCTCGGTATGGCGCTGGCCGCGAGGCAACCTCGTTGACCGCGCCGGCCGGGGCGAGTAGCGTTGTCGGACACTGGGGACACCAAGGAGGTCAGCGATGAAAGCGGCGGTGCTCTACAAGGCGAACACGGGGCTCGAGGTGGTCGACGTCGAGCAGCAGGGCCCGAAGGCCGGCGAGGCGCGCGTGAAGGTGAAGGCTGCCGGCGTGTGCCACAGCGACTGGCACATCATGAACGGCGACTGGCCGCTGCCGCTGCCGATGGTGCTGGGGCACGAGGCGGCGGGCATCGTCGAGGACGTCGCGCCCGGCGTCACCAACGTGAAGCCCGGCGACCACGTCATCTTCTCGTTCCGCCCGCACTGCGGCCGCTGCCTCTACTGTTCGATCGGCCGCACGATCCTCTGCGACGGCCACAACGACACGCCGCGCTGGGTGATGTTCGACGGCACGCACCGGCTGAAGCGCCACGGCGACGAGATCAAGCAGATGGCGCGCATCGGGACGTTCGCCGAGCAGGTCGTCTGCCCCGCCGAGCAGCTCGTGCCGATCAAGAAGGAGATGCCGTGGCCCCAGGCGGCGCTGCTGGGCTGCTGCGTGCCGACCGGCGTCGGCGCCGTCACGCGCTGCGCGGAGGTCGAGCCCGGCGCCTCGGTGATGGTCGTCGGCTGCGGCGGCGTCGGCCTCAACGTGGTGCAGGGGGCGCGGCTCGCCGGCGCGGGCGCCATCGTGGCCGTGGACCTGCTCGACAACAAGCTGGAGTTCGCGAAGAAGTTCGGCGCCACCCACACGGTGAACGCGTCCAGCACCAATGCCGTCGAGTTCGTGCGCGGCCTCACCGGCGGGCGCGGCGTGGACTACGCCTTCGACGCGATCGGCGGCGAGGCGACGACGCTGCAGATCCTCGACGCCGTCCGTCCCGGCGGCACCGCGGTCATCGTCGGCATGGCGGCCATGAACGTGCGCGCGCCGATCACGCCGTACACGATGGCGCTCCAGGAGAAGTGCATCAAAGGGACGATGTACGGCTCCGTGCGGCCGAACCTCGACTTCCCGTGGCTCGTCGATCAGTACCTCGCCGGCAACCTCAAGGTCGACGAGCTGGTGAGCCGCACCTACAAGCTCGAGGAGATCAACGAGGGCTTCTCGGCCCTGCGCGGAGGTCAGGTCGCGCGCGGCGTGGTGGTGTTCTAGCGGGCCATGGGCCGGATCGTCTACGCGGCGGCGATGTCGCACGTGCTCCACCCGCCCTACTACGAGAAGAACGTGGGGCCGCACGGCAAGCGGATGGTGGAGGAGCTGATCGCCGTCGTGGGCGACATGGGGCGCGAGCTGGCCGCGCGGCGGCCCGACGCGCTCGTCGTCGTCGCCGACGATCACCTCAACGTCTTCTCGTTCGACGCGGTGCCGGCGATGTGCGTGCGCATCGGCCGCTCGGTGTCGCGCATGGCGCAGGAGGGCGCCATCGAGTTCGATCGCGCGCTCGACGGCCTCGCCGAGCGCTACCCGGTGCACGAGGAGCTGGCCCATCGCATCCTCGAGGAGGGGCTGGAGGCCGGCTTCGACTTCGCAGCCTCCTGGTCGGCGCCGCTCGACCACGCGTTCCTCTCGCCGCTGACGGCGCTCCACGGCGGGCGTCCCATGCCGCCGCTCGTCCCGTTCTGGGTCAACTGCTTCGTGGCGCCGCTGCCCTCCGCGCGGCGCTGCTTCGCGGCGGGCCAGCACATCGCGCGCGTGATCGCCAACGGGCCGTGGAACGTCGGTGTCATCGCGACGGGCGGGCTCTCGCACTTCCCCGAGCTGTCGATGGCGCGGGTGGGAGAGTCCGACCCGGAGTTCGACCGGCGCGTGGTGGGCTGGATGGAGCGCGGCGAGCACGCGAGCCTCACCGCGCTGACGGCGAAGGAGCTGCACGCGACGGGCTCGCACGAGCTGCTGAACTGGATGGTGCTGCTCGGCGCCGTGGCTCCCGCGCGGGCGCGCGTGCGCTTCTTCGGCGAGATGGGGCGCATCGATCTCGCGGCGCTCGAGTGGCTCCTGGCAGACCCCCAGGGGGGGCACGAGTGAGCCGTTACGACCTCAACGTGCTGCTGTATCGCCTCAAGAAGGACCGCGCGTTCCGCGAGCGGTTCCGGAGCGACCCCGCCGCCGCGGTGCGCGCCGCCGACCTGACCGACGAGGAGCGCGAGGCGTTCGTGCGCTGGGATCCACGACGGCTCAACGAGCTGGGCGGCTCGCTCCACCTCGTGCTCTCCATCCCGGATCTCGGCGCGCACTGAACCCTCAACGCGGAGGGCGAGATGGCTGACCTCACACGGCGGACGTTTCTCAAGGGCGCGGCGCTGGCCGGCGGCCTGGTCGTCCGCCCGCCGGCCGTCCTCGGTCAGGCGAAGCCGTTCGCCGGCGTCACCATCAGGGGCTCCTCGTTCCAGCACGTCTTCCACACCTACCTGAAGGAGTACCTCCCCGAGTTCGAGGCGAAGACCGGGATGACGGTCGACTTCGCGCCGCAGGCGTTTCCCGTGTACAACCAGCGCGCCGATCTCGAGCTGTCCACGCAGGGCAGCGCGTGGGACTTTCTCAACATCACCTTCATCTACTCGGGTCGCTGGATCGGCGCCGGCTGGTTCGCGCCGCTCGACGAGCTCGTCAACGATCGCAACCAGACTCCGCGCGAGTGGGACGCCGCCGACTTCGTGTCCGGCGCGCAGTCCTCGCTCGTGGACGCCAGAGGCGCGACGTACGGCTTCGCGTGGGAGGCCGGCGCGATGCTCATGGGCGCCGGGCGCGCCGATCTCATCGAGAAAGCCGGGCTCAAGCTGCCCGAGACGTTCGATCAGCTCCTCAAGGTCTGCGAGGCCACGAACGGCAAGGACGGCGTCGCCCCGTTCGTCGCCGACAAGCTGCACCACTGGAACTGGATTCCCTACCTCATGGGCTACGGCGGGCGCGTCTTCAAGGATCCGCCCGGCAATCTGACGCCGACACTCGACACGCCGGAGGCGGCGCGCGCCGCCGAGTACTATGCGAATCTCCTCGTCACGTACGGGCCCTCGGGGCTGCTGTCCTACACCGACGACCAGGCCATGCGCGCGCAGCTCTCCGGTCGCGCCAACATGCGCACGCAGGCGCTCGGCTGGTTGTCGCCGCTGGCCAAGCACGAGGAGAGCAAGGTCAAGAGCACCGTCCGCTACGCGCTGATGCCCGGCGGCCCCGCCGGTCAGTTTCCCGGCTCCAACAGCCACGGCTTCGGCATCCCCGTGGGCGCAAAGAACAAGCGCGCGGCGTGGGCGTTCATCTCGTGGGCGATGAGCAAGGAAACGCTGCGGCGCATCACGATCGAGAAGGGCTACACCACCGTGTGCCGGCGCTCGATCATCGACGATCCCGCCTATCGCAAGTCGATGACGTTCAACGGGCAGGACGTGGCCGAGCTCTACCTCAAAGTGTTGAGCCTCGGTGGCAAGAGCGGCTACATGAAGTACCGGACGGTACCGGTGTTTCCGCAGGTGGGCGACAAGATCAACAAGGCCATCGAGCGCATCGCGACGAAGCAGCAGGGCGCCCGCGACGCCATGAAGCAGGCGCAGGTGGAGGCGATCGAGGACCTCAAGAAGGCCGGCGTCAAGCTCGACGCCTGACGTGGCGCGCTCCGCGGCGCTGGACCGGCGCTTTCACTGGTGGTGTCTGGCGCCCACGCTGGCCGTGCTGGCGGTGGTGACCCTCCTGCCGACCCTCTACCTGCTCGCCACCAGTCTCACGCCGCTCAACCTGACGCAGCCGCGGACGGCGTGGGACTTCTCGCAACCCGGCCGCAACTACACCTTCCTCGCCGCCGACGGGCGGCTGCACGGCTCGTTCTGGGTCCAGCTCAAGCTCTCGGCGTGGACGGTGGGGCTGCAGATGCTTCTCGGCTTCCTGTTCGCGCTGCTGCTGAATCTCCGCTCGCGGTTCCTCGAGGCCCTGCGCACGGTGTTCCTGATCCCGATGGTGCTGCCGCCGATCGTGGTGGCGATCATCTGGAAGGTGCTCTACACGCCCGACATCAGCCCGGTGCACTGGGCGCTGGCCGCGCTCGGCTGGCCGATGCCGGCGCTGATCACGCACCCGGCGTACGCGCTGCTCGCGATCATCGTGGCCGACGTGTGGGAGTGGTTTCCGTTCACCATGCTGATGATCCTGGCCGGGCTGCAGATGCTCCCTCAAGAGATGGTGGACGCCGCGCGTATCGACGGCGCCGGCGCGTGGCGGCTCACCCGGCACATCGTCCTGCCGTTCCTGCGCGGCGTCCTCCTGGTCGCCGCGCTGTTCCGCCTCATCGACAGCATCAAGGCGTTCCCGCTGATCTTCATCCTCACCGACGGCGGGCCGGGCACGGTGACCGAGGTCACGAACTACTATTCCTACATCCAGGCGTTCAACTTCTCGTACCTCGGCTACTCGAGCGCGATCACCGTCGTGCTCGTGTCGGCGACCGTCGTGCTGAGCGCGATCATCGTCCGCGCCGTCGGCTGGGGTCCGCGCAGTGAGTAGGGCCCGGTGGGAGACCGAGGAGCGCCACGGGTTTCCCGGGGCGCTCCGAGCCGCTTGGGGGGTGTGGGGGGCCATGTCGGGGCCCCCCACATGAATAG
Source organism: Candidatus Rokuibacteriota bacterium (assembly GCA_003220225.1). Taxonomy (GTDB): domain Bacteria; phylum Methylomirabilota; class Methylomirabilia; order Rokubacteriales; family CSP1-6; genus AR12. Next base: position 32,384 of record QHRU01000057.1, on the reverse strand, counting down.
GCGAGCCTGGGAGCGCCGGCTGCTTCACGCGGCGGTGGTCGGCCTCGTGCTCGTGATCCTGGCGCCGTTCCTGTGGCTGTTGCAGATGTCGCTGAAGACCCAGGCCGACATCTTCGCGTTTCCGCCGAAGCTCGTGTTCGTGCCGACGCTCGAGCACTACCGGACGATCTGGGACACGGCCTTCCGGCGCTCCTTCACCAACAGCGCGATCGTGGCCGTGCTCTCCACGGCGCTGGCCATGCTGCTCGGCGTGCCCGGCGCCTATGCGCTGTCGCGCGCGCGGTTCCGCGCCGCCGGCTCGCTGACCCTGTGGATCCTGGTCTCCCGCATGGCGCCGCCGATCGCGTTCACGATTCCGTACTTCCTCGCCTACCGGCACCTGGGGCTGCTCGACACCCGCACGGGGCTGGTGATCGTCTACCTGACGTTCAACCTGTCGCTCGTCGTCTGGCTGATGCGCTCGTTCTTCGACGCCGCGCCGCGCTCGCTCGAGGAGGCCGCGTGGATCGACGGGGCCAGCCCGGGGCAGGGATTCGTCCGCATCGTACTGCCGCTGTCCGGGCCGGGCCTCGCCGCCACCGCGATCCTGTGCTTCCTCTATGCGTGGAACGATTTCTTCTTCGCGCTGATCCTCACGCGCACGGAGGCGATGACCGCCCCCGTGGCCGTCGTCAACTTCATGAACTACGAGGGCTGGGAGTGGGGCAAGATCGCCGCCGGCGGCACGCTGGTCATGCTGCCGGTGCTCGTGTTCTCGTTCGTCGTCCGGAAGTTCCTCGTGCGGGGGCTCACCGCGGGCGCCCTGCGCGGCTGAAAGGAGTGGCCCAATGAAGCGGAGCACGGAGCGGTTCCTGACCACGCACACCGGCAGCCTGCCGCGGCCGGCCGACCTGATCCGGATGATGTTCGCGCGCGAGGAAGGCGTGCCGGTGGACCCGGCGGCGCTGGCCGCGCGTGTCGGCTCGGCGGTCGACGAGATCGTGCGGCGCCAGGTCGAGTGCGGCCTCGACGTCGTCAACGACGGCGAGATGAGCAAGCCGAGCTACGCGACCTACATCAAGGACCGGCTGCACGGCTTCGGCGGCGAGAGCCACCCGCTCGTCTACCAGGACCTCGCGGAGTTTCCCGAGCTGGCCAGGCGCGTCTTCGGCGATCCCGGCCGCTCGCGCCGCAAGACACCGGCCTGCACGGGGCCGATCTCCGTGCGCGACCGGCGCGCCGCCCAGTCCGACGCGGAGGTCGTGACGGCCGCGCTCGCGCGCGCGAAGGCGACGGAGGGGTTTCTCTCCGCGGCCTCGCCCGGCGTGATCTCGCTGTTCTTCCGCGACGACCACTATCGCAGCCACGAGCAGTACCTCATGGCCATCGCGGAGGCGATGCGCCACGAGTACGAGACCGTCGCGCGCGCCGGGCTGATTGTACAGATCGACTGCCCGGACCTGGCGATGGGCCGGCACATTCAGTACGCGCGGCTCGGCCTCGAGGAGTTCCGGAAGGCGGCCCGCCTGCACATCGAGGCGCTGAATCACGCGACCGCGAGCATCCCGCCCGAGCAGCTGCGCATGCACGTGTGCTGGGGCAACTACGAGGGCCCCCATCACTACGACGTGCCGCTGGCCGACATCATCGACCTCGTGTTCACGGCGCGCCCCGCCGGCATCTCGTTCGAGGCCGCCAACCCCCGGCACGGTCACGAGTGGGCGCTGTTCGAGCGCGTGAAGGTGCCGGAGGGCAAGGTGCTGATCCCCGGCGTGATCGAGTCGAAGACGAACTACATCGAGCACCCGGAGCTGGTGGCGCAGCGCATCGGCCGCTACGCGAAGCTGGTGGGACGCGAGCGCGTCATCGCGGGGAGCGACTGCGGCTTCGGCACCTGGGTCGGGCAGGCGGCGGTGGATCCCGGCGTCGTGTGGGCGAAGATGCAGAGCCTCGCCGAGGGCGCGCGGCTGGCCTCGCGCGAGTTCTGGCCCGGCGGCCGTATGTAGGACGACGCACGGCGAATAGTTCCCCGCGTGACCGCCGAAAGCTGTAAGGTGCTGCCATATCCGCCCGGGGGGGGGGAGCCATGAGCGCGACGACCGAGATTCGAGCCTTCGTCGAGGCGCACCAGCCGTGTGGCGAGCTGATCGGCAACGGGAGCCCGGCGACCGCCGAGGGCTACCAGCTGTTCCTTCGATGCGCGTGCGGCCTCGAGTTCGAGCGCTGGGTGCCGATGGCCGAGGCGACGGCGGACATCGCGGCCCTCGCGAGCGAGAACTAGCTCTCAGCGACGCAGCGGGATGATCTCCTTCTCCTCCGTCGTGTAGCTCTTGATCCGACCGATGAACAGCGCCCCGTCCGCGTAGAGCGCCTTCGCCTCGGGCGTGGCGAGCGCCCGCATCATCGATTCGCGATCGTCGTACCAGAGCTCGGCCACGCCGTCGATCTCGACGTCGCTCGACGGGATGTCCGGCCGTGTGCGCTCCTCCAGGATGTGCGACTGCACGTACCGCCGGATCCCGGGCACCTTGAGAGCGAGCGGCCCGTGCACCTCCAGCCAGTGCCTCACGAACTGCTCATGCGTCATCCCGGGCTTGCGGGTCAGCAGCGACAGGCTCTTGATCACGGGCGTTCCTCCTTCACGGCTCGGCGGCCGCGGCCGACGTAGCCCAGCGCGCGATCCCGCGCGATGAGCGTTTTGTCGCGCCTGGCGCGCGGGCCGTAGCCACCGCCGCCCGGCGTGCTCACGAGCACGCGGTCGCCGCGCTCCAGCACGTGTTGCTTGCGATTGTCGATGCGCGTGCCGTTGATGCGGACGTCGCCGAGGCCGCCGGGCGCGCCGCCGGCGAGGCCGGGGGCGGGGAACTTCGTGCGCTCGGCCATGACGCTCAGCACGATCGGGCGCGGCGAGCGGCTCTCGATCAGGATGTCCTGGCCGAGGCCGCCGCGGAAGCGCCCGGCGCCGCCCGAGCCCGGGCGCAGGCGCTTGTAGTGGAAGAAGAGCGGGCTCTGGCGCTCGGCGACCTCCACCGGCGTGGAGGAGATGTTGCTGGGCCACGAGAGCACGTTCTCGCCGTCCTTGATCGGCGTGGCCCCCATGCCGCCGTTGAAGAACAGCACGGTCGTGTAGGGCTTGCCGTCCTCTCGCGTGCTCGACTGGCTGAGCGCCCAGAGCGGCGAGCCGACGCCGGCCATCACGCGATCGGGGATCACGCGGTGGAGCGCGCCGAGCACGAGCGCCGGCACGTAGTGCCCGGTCGTGGCTCGGCTCACGACGGCGGCCGGGAAGCGCGGATTGAGGATCGAGCCCTCGGGCGCCTCGACCTTGACGGGGCGGTACATGCCCTCGTTGTTCGGCAGCCCGGGCAGCAGCACGCAGCGCACGGCGTAGGCGGTCATCGCGAACGTGTAAGCCATCACGCAGTTGATGGCGCGCGGCTGCTGGGGTGAGCTGCCCGTGTAGTCGGCGACGATCTCGTCGCCCCTCACGGTCAGCGCGATCTTGAACTCGAACGGCATGCCGGTGCCGTCGGTGCTGAACCCGTAACGGTACGTGCCGTCGGGAACGGCCCGGATCGCCTCGCGCATCGCGCGCTCCGAGCGCGAGAACAGCTCGTCGCCCAGCGCCTCGAGGTTGTCGAGGCCGTAATCGTCCATGAGCGCGCGCACGCGGCGCTCCATCAGCTCGTTGGCGCTGACCTGCGCCCAGATGTCGCCCATCGTCTGATCCGGCGTGCGCACGTTGGCGCGGATCAGGGCGACCATCGTGTCGTCCACGCGGCCGTCGCGGACCAGCCGCGCCAGCGGGATGTGCAGGCCCTCCTCGAAGATCTCGCGGGCCTCGATCGCGCGGATGCGCCCGCCGATGTCGGGCATGTGCGAGGTCGTCGCCGAGAACGCCACCAGGCGGTCGCGGTGGAAGATCGGCTTGAGCACCGAGACGTCGCTCATGTGGCCGGTGCCCAGCCAGGCGTCGTTGGTGATGAGCACGTCGCCCGGCTTCATCGACTCGGCGCCGAGCTCGCGGATGAAGTGGCGCACGGTGGCGGGCAGGGTGCCGATGAACGACGGGATCGAGCCGCTGTTCTGGGCCACCGCGCGCCCCCGCGCGTCGGTCAGCACGCACGCGAAGTCGTTCGCCTCGTTGGACAGCGTCGAGAAGGACGTGCGCACGATGGCCTTGGCCGCCTCGTCGACGACCGAGATGACGCGCGTCCAGAGGACCTCGAGGGTGACCGCGTCGAGCCGCGCGCTCATGGCAGCGTCACCACGAGATTGCCGCTCGTCGCCACGCGCGCGATTCCGCCGGGGCCGATCACCAGCGTCGAGCCTTCTTCTTCCACCACGGCGGGACCGCGGACTTCGTCGCCGGGCGCCAGACGCGCGCGGTCGTAGACCGTCGACTCGACGAAGCCGTGGCTCTCGCGGAAGTACGCGGCGCGTGTACCTTTCACGGCCGTGCCAGGCTCCACGTCGGTGTGCCGGGCGAGGGGGAGAGCCATGCCCGTCTCTGCGCCCTCGGATATGGACTGCCCAGTTGTTTGACCGAGGGGGAGACCCCCCTCGGACTCCCCCATGGCGGTCTCCGAGACCGGCGCGCGGACGGCGACGCGGATGTTGATGAACTCGATCGGCACGTCGGGCGGCGTGAGCGCGAACTTCTCGCGGTACGCCGTCTCGAACGCCGCGGTCAGCCGCTCCCGGCTCGCCTCGCCGTCGCCGTAGGGGCCGTCGGGAAGGTCGACGACGAGGTCGAAGCCCTGGCCGAGGAAGCGGCCGTCGGCCAGCCGTCGCACGGTCGCCGACTCCAGCTTCAGGCCCGTGTCGGCCATCACCGCGCGCGCCTCGTCCTCGAGCCGGCGGAACGCCCTCTCCAGCGCGACGGGGCTGTCGCGATCGAGCCTGATGCCGACGGTGGCCACGCGATCCACGCGCGCCGGCGCCACGAGCAGGCCGAGCGCGGAGGCGACGCCGGCCGCCGGAGGGCAGATCACCTGCCGGAGCCCCAGCTTGTGCGCGACGCCCCAGGCGTGCACGGGCCCGGCGCCGCCTGTGCAGAGCAGCGCATAGTCGCGCGGATCGCGGCCGCGCTCGGCGATGTGCACGCGCGCGGCGGACGCCATGTTCTCGTTGACGACGTCGTGGATGCCCCACGCGACGTCCGTGGGCGACAGCCGCACGCGCCCGGCGAGCCGCTCCAGCGCGGCGCGCGCCGCCGCCATGTCCACGCGGACCTCGCCGCCGGCGAAGTAGTCGGGGTTGAGATAGCCGAGCAGGAAGTCCGCGTCGGTCACCGTGGGCTCTGTGCCGCCGAGGCCGTAGGACGCCGGGCCCGGGTGCGAGCCCGCGCTGCGCGGGCCGACCTTGAGCAGCCCGATCTCGTCGACGGAGGCGATGGAGCCGCCGCCGGCGCCGATCTCGATCAGCTCGATGGTGGAGATGCGGATCGGCAGCCCGCTGCCCTCCATGAAACGCTTCTGCCGCGCGGCCTCGAACGCGTACGCGGTGAGCGGCTCGCCGCCGTCCACGAGCGAGAGCTTGGCGGTCGTGCCCCCCATGTCGAACGCGAGCAGGTTGCCGCGGCTGTCCTCGCGGCCGAAGAACGCGGCGGCCAGCGCGCCGGCGGCCGGGCCCGACTCGAGCATCTGGACCGGCGTCCGCTCGGCCTCGGCGACGTGGGTGAGACCGCCGCTCGAGAGCATCAGGAGCAGCGGCGCGGGGATGCCGAGACCGGCCACCCGCCGGGCCATCGCGTCGAGATACTGGCGCGCCAGCGGCTTGATGTAGGCGTTGGCGACCGTCGTCGACGCGCGCTCGTACTCGCGGATCTCGGGCGCGACCTCGTGCGACGTGGTGACGGCGATCCCGCGGTGCCGTCGGGCGATGGCGCGCGCGGCCTCCGCCTCGTGCTTGCCGTTCGCGTAGGCGTGCAGGAAGACGATGGCGATCGACGTCACGCCCGCGTCGACGAGCGTCTTGGCTCCCGCGGCGACCTCGCGCGGGTCGAGCCGCCGCTCCACCGAGCCGTCGGCGCGCAGCCGCTCACGTACCTCCACGCGCCGATTGCGCGGCACGAGCGGCTCGGGCTTGACGATGTTGAGGTCGTACAGCTCGAACTTCCGCTCGCGGCCAATCTCCAGCGTGTCGCCGAAGCCGGCGGTGGTGATGAGCCCCGTCACCGCGCCGCCGCGCTCGATCAGCGCGTTGGTGAAGAGCGTGGTGGCGTGCACGACCCGCGTGAAGTCGCGCGCGGGCAGGCGATGCTGGCGCAGCAGGCCTTCGACGCCCGCGGCGACGGCGCGGGCGGGGTCGTCGTGGGTCGTGAGGACCTTGCGGTTCAGCTGGCGCCCGCGCGCGTGGTCGTAGACGACGATGTCGGTGAACGTGCCGCCGATGTCGATCCCGAGCGAGTAGCTCACCTCTTGACTTTCAGATCCTCGAAGGGCGCCGAGTAGGGGAAGCCCGGAATGAGGTTGGCCCCGCTCACCTCGACGCGGGGTCCGACGCCCCAGATGAACGCCAGGTCGTAGATGGGCACGTTCATGACGTGCTCGGTCATGATCGTCTGCATCCGGTGCACGAGCGCCTCGCGCTTCTTCGGGTCCAGCTCGCGGGCCTGGCGGGCGAAGAGGTCGTCCATCTCGGGCAGCGAGCCGTACGCGTAGATACCGTTCTTCGTCGCGTACGGCTCCAGCCGGGTGGCGGCGTTGCCCATGACGGAGGTGACGACCAGGATCACGCCGTGCAGCTTCTTCTCGCGCCACGTCGTGAAGTAGGTCGCGCGCTCCATCGTGCGCAGGCGGCTCCGGATGCCGACGGCCTGGAAGTAGCCCAGGATCGCCTCGCCCATGGAGTTGTACGGCGGGAACGGATAGAAGTCGCCGGCGTCGAAGCCGTTGGGGTAGCCGGCGTCCGCGAGGAGCTTCCTGGCCCGCGCCGGATCGTAGGCGGGCGGCTCCATGGCGATCGCGAACTGGAAGATGCGCGGAACGATGCTGCCGGTGAGGCGCGAGAAACCGAGCGTCTCGGCCTGGTTGATCGCCTGCCGGTCGATGGCATGGCTGGCGGCCAGGCGCACCCGGCGATCGTGCCACGGCGATTTCGGGTCCCACTGCTCGGGCAGCTCGAGCCAGAACGCGCCGGTCAGCAGCGGTGCCTCCAACCGGATGCCGGGCGTCTTGCGCAGCTCCTCGGCGACGGGCCCCGCGAACAGATAGGCGAGATCCACCTCGCCCCGCTTCAGCGCGGCGGCCCGCGTGGTCTCCTCGGTCATCGTGCGCATCACCAGGCGCCTGATGTTCGGCACCTTGCGCCAGTAGCCGTCGAAGGCCTCGAGGACGATCTCCACGCCGGGGTTGAAGGACACGACGCGGTAGGGTCCGGCGCCGATCGGCGCCTTCTTGAAGCCGTCCTCGCCGACCTTCTCGACGTACTTCTTCGGCACGATCCAGCCGGCGCCGGACGCGGTGGTGCCGTAGAAGAGCATGAAGTCGGGCCACGGCTCCTTGAGGACGAAGCGGACCTGCGTCGGCGAGACGACCTGGACCTCCTTGACCTTTTCCTTGAGCAGCGTCGCGGAGGCGCCTTTGTATCGCTCGAACGAGAACTTCACGTCCTCGGCGGTGACCGGCGAGCCGTCGTGGAACTTCGCGTTCCTGCGCAGGGTGAACGTGTAGCTGAGGTGATCCCTGGCCTCGCTCCACGACTCGGCCAGGCTCGGCGTGCTCATGCCGGCGGGCATCGGCTTCACCATCGCGTCGTGGACGGCGTAGAGCACCATGAACGGCGTGGTGAACGCCTCCGTCTCCGCGGGGTCCAGCCACTTGGCGGCCAGCGTGACGTGCAGGCCGTAGCGCAGCTCGCCCTCGGCGGCGACGGCGTGACCGGCGGGCGCGGCGAGAACAATGACGACGGCGATCACGAGCAGTCTCACGAGGGTCATGGTCATGGTCACCGGATGTTCGAGATGGAGTTCTTCACCGTGTCGTGCTTGGTCTTCATGATGTTCGAGACCGCCGTGTAGGCGTGGTTCTCGTTCTGCATCTGGCTCTGCAGCTGCAGGTACTGCAGGTTGAACGACATCTGCCGATCCGGCGCGTCCTTGCCGGCGCCGAGCGCCCGCCGGCCCTCGGCCACCAGCTTCTCGGCGCGCTCGCTCTGCAGCGTGAGCCAGCGGTCGTAGCGCGCGAGCTCTCCGCGCGCTTTCGGATCGGTCGGCGGCTTGGCCGGCTGCTGGCCGGCGGCACGCTTGAGGGTGGCCCCGAGGCGCTGCAGCGCTTCGACGCGCCGCTGCGTGCAGGCCGCCAGCGTCTGCTCGCCGCACCGGACGGCGGTGGAGGCGTGGCCCGGCGTGTCGACCGAGCTTCCGGCCTCGGCGGCGCCGGCCACCAGCACCAACGTGAGCGCCCAGCGGACGCTCACGCGCTCAGCCTCTTGCTCACGCGGCCACCCTGGATGTGGTTGTTCACGTAGCCCTTGGATTGATTGCGGCCGGCATCGCCGGCGACGAGGATGCCGATCTTCTCGGGCTGCACGAACACCGGCACCGGACGCTCGGGATCGCTCGACGTCGCGTACGCCGCCGGCAGCACCCCGGCCTTCACGTGCGCCTCCAGCGTGTAGGCGGTCGCGCCGACCTGGAGCGCGTACGTCTCGGCCTCCCGCGCCGTGATCGTGACGTGCTCGTGCAGATAGCGGCGCAGGTCGTCCTTCGACCAGCCGTCCTCGGCGATGACGCGCGCGATCGACGGGCCGAGGACGAGCAGCGGCTCCCAGCGCGCGTACTTCATGCCGATCGACGACCAGTAGCCGCACGCGCCGCCGAACACCTCGGCCAGGATGCGGACGTGATCGAGCGCGCGCGTGCCCGCCGAGTAGATCGGCGGGCTGATGCTCACCACGCTCTGCACGGTGACCACGCTGTCCGCGCGCGTGAAGCCCTGGTCGACGCCGAACGTGGACCAGCCCAGCGCGGCCGCGGCGTCTTCGTCCTCGGCGAGCGCCACGTTGAACGAGCCCGCGATGCTGCCCTTGTCGCCCGCGCCCGGCGGGATGCGCAGCCCGGCGACGTTGCGCAGATAGAGGCGCAGGAAGCGGCCGAGGCTCGAGTTGGCCTGGCGGCCGACGCGCATCACGCCCTGACCGTGGTTGAGGTCGAGACGGGTCGCGATCGGTCCGCTCACGATGACGAGCGGCTCCCAGCCCGGCGTCGAGCCCGCGTCCTCCACGCGGAAGATCGGCTCGGCGATCGCCTCGACGATCGCGAGCAGCACCGGCATGTACTCGGGACGGCAGCCCGCCATCACGGCGTTGACCGCGATGCTCCACACGGTGGCGGCGCGGTTCTCCGGCAGCAGGCGGCCGATGACCTCATCCGGCTGTCGCCGCGTGTGAGCGAGGAAGCGCTCCACGCGCGCGAGCGTGGGCGGGATCACGGGCAGGCCGTCACTCCAGAGGTTCTTGTGGAAGAGCTCCTGGATCTCGTCGAGCGTGCCGCGATGCACGACGTCGCGCGGTCCGGGCTCGGCCGCCGTCGGACGCCCGGTATCGCGCGCCCCGGCGAGTCCCGCGACGAGCTGGGGCAGCAGCGCTTCGACCTTCCTCGCGACGGCGTCCGAGCCGTCGGTCATCGGCACGCCGGGATACTCGGCGATCGGCAGCGACGGCAGCCCGACGCCCCTGGACACGACGCCCGCCTGCTGCATGAACGGCGTGGTGACGATGGACACGCTCGGCACTCCGGCCCTCTCGGCGATCGCGGCGGCCCGCAGCACGGCGGGCGTGCACGACCCTCAGGCGCCGACGGCGGAGATCACCGCGTCGCAGCCGTGCTTGCGCAGGAGCCCGGGCAGCGTCGCCGCCAGCTCCTTCTCGTCGCGGCCGTGGATCGAGCCGAACGTCTCGAACTCGACGAAGCGGATGCCGGGATAGCGCGTCTCGAGCGCCTTCCGGATGAGCGGGAACATCTCCTCGCCCTTGAAGAGGTAGTCCCACAGCTCGCCGACGGTCTTGCCGCTGAGGTCGGCGGAGCGCGCGGCGAGCGATCCCGCCGGCGCGGCGGAGGGGGCGAGCGGCCACACGACGTCGTAGACGGGCTCGGGGGTCGTCATGGCCCCGACTTATACCATCCGAGGCCACGGCGTGCGACTTCCCGGCTCAACGGTCGGCCTGCCGGCGTGCCGTCACCTCGATTTCGATTCGTATCCGGGGGTCGGCCAATCCCGCCGAGATCATCGTCGCGGCGGGTCGCACATCGCCGAAGTATTTCTTGAGGATCGGCCAGCATTGAGGGAAGTCCTCGGCCTTTGGAAGAATGTACGTGACCCGGACCACGTCCCGGAGACCGGTCCCGGCCTGCTCGAGGGCAGACGTGATATTCCGCAAACACTGCTCGGCTTGCTCGAGCAGGTTTTCCGAAATTCTCATCGACTGATAGTCGAACCCCGTCGTGCCCGAGACGAAGACCCACTCCCCATCGACGACCGCCCGCGAATAGCCGATCTCTCTCTCGAACGACGAGCCGGAGCTGATGAGCCGACGATTCATCTGTGTCTCCTTTCTATACCGGGTCGGCGGCGGACCGGCGGGCCAGGGCCAGGACGGCCGGCGCCACGAACGCCACGGCCGCCGCGGCCAGCATGACGGCGGCGGGGCCGGAGGCCCAGAGGCCAGAGACCTCGCCGCGCGCGATCGTGAGCGCCTGCAAGAACGCGCGCTCGAGCACGGGGCCCAGCACCAGGCCGAGCACGAGCGGCGCGGGGTTGAAGCCGAGCGCCCGCATCGCCCAGCCGATGATGCCGGCGCCGACGACCACCCAGACGTCGAAGAGGTTGTTGTTGTCGGCGTACGCGGCGACCACGCAGAGCACGAGCACGCCGGGCATGAGAAAGCGCGGCGGAACCGTCGCCACGCGCGCGAAGACGCCGACCAGCGGCAGGTTGAGCACGAGCAGCATCACGTTGCCGACGTAGAAGGACCCGATCACGCCCCAGAAGACTTGCGGGTGATCGCGCAGCAGAAACGGCCCCGGCGTGACGTTCATGAGGAGCATGCCGCTCAGGAGCACCGCGGTGGACGGCGTGAAGGGCAGGCCCAGCGAGAGGAGCGGGATCATGCCGCCGCCCGCCGCCGCGTTGTTGGCGGCCTCGGGCCCGGCCACGCCCTCGATGGCGCCGGTGCCGAGCTCGTCGCGGTGCCTGCTGATCTTCTTCTCCACGCCGTAGGAGACGAAGGACGCGATGGTGGCGGCGGGGCCGGGGATGAGACCGACGAGGAACCCGAGCACGGTGCCGCGCAGCATCGGCGGCACCGAGCGCCGCAGCTCCTCGCGGTTCGGATAGAGCTCGCGGAATCGGACGCGGGCGACGGGCGTCGTCGACGCGGGGTCCGCCATCGTGGCGAGGACCTCGGCCACGCCGAACAAGCCGGCCGTGACGGCGACGAAGCTGAGCCCGGCCTGCGCTCCCGCGAGGTCGAAGGTGAAGCGCACGGTGCCACCGAGCGGGTCCATGCCGACCGTCGAGAGCATGATGCCGAGGACGACCATGGCCAGCGACTTCGCGCGTGAGCCGCCGGTGAGGTTGGCCAGCAGCACGACGCCGAGCAGCGCGAACGCGAAATACTCCGCGGGGCCGAAGGCCAGCGCGGCGCGCGCCACGAGCGGCGCGGCGAGCTGGAGCGCGACGACGCTGAAGGTGCCGGCGACGAACGAGGCGATGGCGGCCACCGCCAGCGCCGCCCCCGCGCGTCCCCTGCGGGCGAGGCGATACCCGTCGATCGTGGTCACCACGCTGGCCGCCTCGCCCGGGACGTTGACGAGGATGGAGGTCGTCGAGCCGCCATACATCGCGCCGTAGTAGATGCCCGCCAGCATGATGAGTCCCGCGGTCGGCCCGAGCTTGATCGTCAGCGGCAGCACGAGCGCCATCGCGGCGGCCGGGCCGAGCCCGGGGAGCACGCCGACGACGGTGCCGAGCACGGTGCCGATGAAGCAGGCCAGGAGATTCGGCGGCGTGAGGGCGACGAACAGATCGCTCACGGCAGCGGGACACCGAGCCAGCGCGCGAAGAGCAGATAGGCGACGCCGGTGACGCCGAGCGCGAGCACCGCCGGTCGCCACCAGCCCTCCAGTCCCATGAGCCGCGACGAGACGACGACGAGCGCGACCGACGAGCCGAGGAAGCCGAGCCGCGGCAGCAGCCCCGCATAGAGCACGAGCGCACCGCACATGAGCAACGCCGTGCGAGAGCCCGGGCGTTGCGGAGCCGATTCGGTCGGGCATGTCGGAGCCACGCGGATCTCGGGCAGGCCACCTGCGGCATGAGCCGGCCTCACGGACCCCGCTACAATAAACAGCCACACGGCGAGGGCGAGCAACGCGAGCCCCGAGCCGAGTGGCGCGATCCCCGGGCCCGGCGTGGTCAGCGTGTCGAGCGGGTAGCGCCGAGCCGCGAACAGGTAGCCGATCGCGAGGAGGGCGAGGCCGGCCGCGCTCCAGCGATCACGGCCCACGGCTACTGCTTCCTGAGGCCGATCTGCTCCATCAGCGCCGCGATCTCGCGGTCGTCGCGCGCCATGAACGCGTCGAAGTCCTTCGCCCCCCGCACGTCGACGACGGCGCCCATGCGGGCGGCGAAGTCCCGGAACTCCGGGCCGTTGGCGGCCTGAGTGAACGCGCGCTCGAGCCGCGCGATCGCCGTCTCGGGCGTGCCCTTGGGCACGGCGACCCCGCGCCAGAGCGTCATGGTGAGATCGACGCCGGCCTCCCTGAGCGTCGGCGCGTCGGGCAGGGAGACCAGCCGCGTGTCGCCGCTGACGGCGAGCACGCGGACCTGGCGGCCGGTGACCTGCGCCATGATCTCCGCCGGCAGCTGCACGCTCGCCTCGATCTTGTCGCCGAGCACCGTCGTCACCGCCAGCTCGCGGCCGAACGGGACGTGGGTGAGCTTGACCCCGGCGCGGTTCTCGAGGGCGACGGCGACGAGATGCGTGAAGCTGCCGCGTCCGGAGTTGCCGAGGCGCACGTGGCCGGGGTTTGCCCTCGCGTGCGCGAGCAGCTCGCGCGCGTCCTTCCACGGCGCGTCGGCCTTCACGGCGAGCGAGACCGGCTCGCTGGTGAGCGCGGCCACGCCGGCGAACGCGGTGTGGTCGAGCTTCATGTTGCCGGCGTGGTAGGCGGTGCTGATGCTGTTGGAGTTCCACACCAGCGCGTGGCCGTCGGCCGGCTGGCCCTTCACGTACGTGTAGCCGAGCGCGCCGCCGGCGCCGGTGCGGTTGACGACGGTCACGGGCTGGCCGAGGTCGCGGCCGGCCAGCTCGGCCAGCTTGCGCGCGAGGAGATCGGCCGCGCTGCCGGCGCCGAAGAGCACCGTCAGCTCGAGCGGCTTGTCGGGAAACGCGGAGGCCGGTGCCGCCGCCGCGAGCACCAGCGCGACCGCGAACGCGAGCCGATGCCTCACGGGTTCAGGACGACCTTGAGCGGATCGCCGATCCGCTTCTCCAGCACCTCGAACGCCTCGTGGACGCGGCTGAGCGGGAACTGGTGGGTGATGAGCGGCTTGGCGGTGAGGCGGCCCGCGGCCAGCAGCGCGAGCGCGCGGCCGACGCTGGTGCCGCCCTCACCGCGCTCGGTGTAGATGGTGACGTTGCGCCGCACGGCGTGGCTCACGTCCGCGGTGACCGGCCCGTGATAGAAGGCGACCAGCAGCACCTTGCCGCCCGACTTCACCATCTTCAGCGACTGGTCGAACGTCTCGTCGCCGCCCGCGCAGTCGATGACGAGGTCGGCGCCCTTGCCTCCGGTCGCGCCCATCACGGCCGCGATGGGCTCCTGCTCGCGGCTGTTGACGACGACGTCGGCGCCGAGCTGGCGCCCCATGGCCAGGCGCGAGGCGCGCGTGCCCGTGAGGATCACGCGAGTGGCGCCGAGAGCCTTCACGAGCTGGATCGCCATCAACCCGATCGGGCCGGGGCCGAGCACGGCCACCGTCTCGCCCGCGAAGTAGCCGCCCGCGTTCTCCAGGCCGAAGAGCGGGCTGCCGGAGGTCATCACCACCGTCGCCTCCTCGTAGGAGACGCCCTCGGGAATGCGATACAGCGTGTTGACGTGGTTCACCGCGTACTCGGCGAGCCCGCCGTTGGTGGTGAACCCGTTCGCGCGATGCCCGCGCGTGCGGTTGCCGTAGTTCAGGCATGCGGTGTAGAGCCCGCGGATGCAGTTCTCGCAGCGGCGGCAGCCCATGTGCGCCTCGACGACCACCCGGTCGCCGACCCGAAACTCGTCCACCGTCCGGCCCACCGCGACCACGTCGCCCGCGTATTCGTGCCCGAAGATGAACTCGCCGTAGGGCGGCATCTGGGGCATGCCGGTGTGGATGAGCTTCAGATCCGTACCTCAGACGCCGCAGGCGCGCACGCGGACGAGGACGTCTTCGTCGCCGGGCACCGGCACCGGGCGCTCCTGCAGCTCGAAGCGGTGCGGCGCGACGAGGACCGTCGCCTTCATCGTGCGTGGAATGTCCATGAGGCCCCCTTTCGCCGAGACTCTAGCATCGATTGCCGCCCTCGCCGCCGCTGGCTATACTCCGGCGACCCACAGCGAGGTGACGCGATGGAGCTGCTCGAGGCGCTCTACACGACGCGCGCGATGCGACGGATGCAGCCGCGGGACGTCCCCGACGAGGTGATTCCGCGCCTGCTGGACGCCGCGATTCGCGCGCCGAGCGGTGGCGCGCCGCCCTCATCAAGTCGGGTGAGAACGCGATCTGGCCCGGGGGCTCGATCTACCCGTCGGTCTGGAGCCTGCAGCTCGCGGCCCGGGCGCACGGACTGGGCAGCGTCCCCGTGGGCAGTCTCGCGCGGCATCAGGCCGAGATCTTTCCGCGGCTCGGCGTGCCGGCCGACGAGGGGTGGATGCTCGCGAGCATCGTGGCCCTCGGGTACCCGACGGGACGCTGGGCGGTGGCGCCGCGGAAGCCGGCGCACGAGGTGACCTTCGTCGAGCGATTCGGCCAGCGGCCGGCGTGGACGCTCTCGAAACCGCTCTGGCCAAACGACGTGTGAGGAGAGATCATCATGCTCACCATGACGCCCGCCCGATGGCTCCTCGTCCTCTCGCTCGCTCTTTCGCTCCTGGTCGTCGGCCCGCCGCCGGCGGCGCACGCCCAGGCCGGCGGGGTCACGCTGAACCTCGTGTCGTGGAGCTACGGCGTCGAGATCGTGCGCGACAACCTCGGCAAGTTCCAGCAGCGATACCCGGGCGTCAGCGTCAACTACAGCGATTTCTCGTGGGCGACCTACCACGACGCCATGGTCGCGCGCTTCGTGAGCAAGACGCCCACGGACGTCCTCTATTCCTCCGACCACTGGCTGCAGGAATGGGCGGCCGCGGGGTGGATCATTCCGATCGACGAGTCGTTCCCGCAGGTGAGGCCGTACCTGTCGGAGTACTCGCCGTTCGTGCGCGAGGCGCTCACGTACAAGGGCCGGATCTACGGGACGCCGTACTACGCCGACACCTTCATCTTCGTCTACAACACGGACCACCTCCAGCGCGCCGGCTTCACGGCCCCGCCGGCCACGCTGGACGAGCTGACGAAGCAGGCGGAGGCGATCAAAGCGAAGGGCATCGCCGAATTCCCGATCGTGCTCGGCTGGGGGCAGCAGGATCCGTTCTCGATCGAGAGCTTCACGGCCCTCGTCTTCGCGCAGCGCAACGGGTTGCTCTTCGACAAGGACCTCAATCCGGTGTTCAGAGCGCCCGGCAGCGCCGCCGAGAAAGTCGTGACGTGGGCGGCGGACGCCCTCGGATCGAAGAAGATTCTCAGCCCCACGTCGCTGCAGGCCGCGAACGTGGACCAGATCAGGGCCCTGCAGTCGGGCGCCGCCACCTTCGGCATCATTCCGTCCTACTCGCTGGCGGTGCTCAACGATCCCGGGCAGACGCAGCAGGCGGGCAAGTTCAAGATCGGCCTGATGCCGGGCGAGAGCCGCGCCACCGTGGGGTTCATCCGCTTCTACGCGATCAGCTCGCAGGTGCCGCGTCGGGGCAAGGAGGCGATGACCGCGGCCTGGAACTTCCTCGACTACTTCGGCGGGAAGACCGACGGTGAGTACCGGATCACCAAGCGCTGGTCGCTGGAAAAGGGTCTCGGCTTCGCGCAGACCGCGCTCTTCGCCGACAAGGACATTCGCGCGGCCTTCGGCAAGTGGGCCGACGTCGACATGCTGCAGAAGCAGGCGCAGCTCGCGCGCGCCAAGGAAGGCATGACGCCCTACTACGGCACCTGGGACGTCTTCAGCCGCGCCGAGCTGCACAAGGCGTATCTGGGCCAGCAGAAGCCGGTGGAGACGCTCGCGAACATGGCGAAGAAGTGGGAGGAGCTGAAAGCCAAGGCCAAGTGATCTCGGAACGATCCTATCCGTACGCGACCGTCCTGCCGGTCATGCTGGTGGTCGCGTTGTTCACCGTCTACCCGCTGCTCCACAGCGTGTACCTCAGCCTGCACGAGAACGTCCTCACGCGTCCGCTCGACAACGACTTCGTCGGGCTCCAGAACTTCCGAGAGGTCGTCACGGGCTATTACTTCTGGCGGTCGCTCTGGTCCACCGCGGTGTTCGCGGTCATGGCGGTGGCCGCGGTGACGCTGTACGGGCTGGGCGTGGCCCTGCTCCTCAACCAGGTCGTGCTCGGCAGCGCGCTGCTCAAAGTCGTGGTGCTGCTGCCGTGGGCGATCCCCGCCGTCATCAGCGGGATCATCTGGCGCTGGATCTTCGACGGCGACTACGGCGTGCTGAACGGCCTGCTCCTCGTCACCGGCATCGTCGACCGGTACGTCCCGTGGATGAGCCAGCCGTTCAGCGCGCGCCTCTGCATGACCGTCGCGCACGTGTGGAAGCAGGGGCCGCTCGCGGCCGTATTCCTGCTGGCCGCGCTCCAGGTGATTCCGGCCGAGCTGTACGACGCCGCCCGCATCGACGGCGCCGGACGCTGGCACGGCTTCCGCTTCGTGACGCTGCCGTATCTGAAGGCGACGCTGGCGCTCGTCTTGATCTACGAGACCATCGTCGCGGTCGCGACCTTCGACCTCGTCTACGTGATGACGGGCGGCGGGCCCGCCGATGCCACGGCCATCATCGGCTGGTACGCCTACACCGAGATCTTCCGCTTCCTCAACCTCGGACACGGCGCCGCCCTCGCGATCATCCTCGGCGGGTTGCTGCTGGGACTGGTCCTCGTCTACCTGCGCGCGCTCCGCGCGGAGGAGGCATGAGCGCCCGGCGGGCGCGGCGGTGGGCGCATCGGCTCGAGCCGATGGCGCTGAATGTCGCCTGCGGCGCCGTCGCGGTCTTCATCCTGGCTCCGTTCGCCTGGATGCTGGTCAGCAGTGTCTCGGGGGAGGCGGAGCTGACGCGCCGGCCGCCGATCTTCGCCCCGTCGCCGCCGACGCCGGCCAACTACGCTTTCATCTTCACCGGGCAGTTGCCGAAAGACTCGACGCGGCACGGGATCTTCGTGTGGCAGACGTCGCACGAGGTCCGGCTCCTCCTGCCGGCGCTCCGCAACAGCTTCATCGTGGCGCTGTCGGTGATGGCGGCGAACGTGGTGTTCGGCGCCCTGGCCGCCTACAGCTTCGCCCGCCTGCGCTTCCACGGCCGGCGCTCCGCCTACGCCTTCATTCTCACGAGCCGGCTGATGCCGGCGGTGGCCGTGGCCATTCCCTTCTACGCGATCGTCCAGCGGCTCGATCTGCTCGACACCTACCGGGCGCTGATCCTCGTGTATCTCGCGTTCACGTTTCCGTTCACCATCTACTTCCTGTCGGTGTACTTCCGCTACCTGCCGATCGAGGTGGAGGAGGCGGCCCTGCTCGACGGATGCACGAGGTTCCAGACGCTCCTGCGCGTGGTGGTCCCGTGCGCGGTGCCCGGACTCGTCGCCGCGGCGGCCTTTGCGTTCATGACGGCGTACAACGAGTTCCTCTTCGCGCTGCTGCTCACCCAGACGATCG
Source organism: Candidatus Rokuibacteriota bacterium (assembly GCA_003220225.1). Classification (GTDB taxonomy): domain Bacteria; phylum Methylomirabilota; class Methylomirabilia; order Rokubacteriales; family CSP1-6; genus AR12. Next base: position 14,397 of record QHRU01000057.1, on the reverse strand, counting down.
CCGCGCAGACGATGCCGGTGCTGCTCGCCGCCGTCGCCACCAATCCCGCGGTCAGTCACGCGCTGCTCGCCTCCTGCGTGATCCTCGCCATCGTCCCCCCGGGCCTGCTGGCCCTCGTGCTGCACCGCTATCTCACGCGTGGTCTGGCGGCGTCGATCGCGCGATGATCGCCCTGCCGCGATGAAGCCCGCGCCGTTCGAGTACCTCGCTCCGCGGACCGTGCCCGAGGCCGTATCCCTGCTCGCACGCCACGGCGAGGAGGCGAAGCTCCTCGCCGGCGGCCAGAGCCTCGTGCCGCTCATGAACATGCGGCTCGCGCGCCCGCGGCGGGTGATCGACCTCAACCGCACCCAGGGCCTGGCCTACATCCGCGAGGTGAACGGCGCGCTCCGGATCGGCGGCATGACGCGCCAGGCGACCCTCGAGCGCTCTCCCGTGATCGGCGGCCGATGCCCGCTCTTGCCCGAGGCGCTCGCGCTCGTCGGCCATCCCGCCATCCGGAGCCGCGGGACGATCGGCGGGAGCCTCGCGCACGCCGACCCCGCCGCCGAGCTGCCGGCGGCGATCGCTGCGCTCGACGGCCAGATCACCGCGACCGGCCCGCGCGGCGAGCGAACGCTCCCGGCCACGTCGTTCTTCCTCGGTGTGCTCACCACCGCGCTGGCGCCCGACGAGGTGCTGACCGAGATCGCGCTGCCGGCCTTGCCGCCGCGGACCGGGACGTGCTTTCTCGAGGTGGCCCGGCGCCACGGTGACTTCGCGCTCGTCGGCGTCGCGGTGGTCGTCTCGAGGCGCTCCGACGGCGCGTGCGGGCACGCCCGCCTGGTGTTCTGCGGCGTCGGCCCGACCCCGGTCCGCGTCGCGCGGGCTGAAGCGCTCGTGTCGGGCCGGCGTCCGGACGCCGCCGTCTTTGCCGCCGTCGAGGGACTCGTCCGCGAGACCCTCCAGCCGGACGGCGATCTTCACGCGTCGGCCGACTATCGCCGGGAGGTGGCCGGTGTCGTCGCGCGCCGAGCGCTCACCACGGCGTGGAGTCGGACCAACCATGGCTGAGCGCCACGTGGTCCGCCTCACCGTCAACGGCGAGTCCGTCGAGCGGCTCGTCGAGCCGCGCAAGACGCTCGCGGACTTCCTCCGCCAGGACGTCGAGCTGACGGGAACGCACCTCGGCTGCGAGCACGGCGTGTGCGGCGCCTGCACCGTGCTGCTCGACGGCGACCCGGTGCGCTCCTGCCTGTTGTTCGCGGTGCAGGCCGACGGGGCTCGCGTGGGAACCGTCGAGGGGCTCGCGCACGACGGGCTCCATCCGATTCAGGAGGCCTTTCACGACCACTTCGCGCTGCAGTGCGGGTACTGCACGCCCGGCATGCTGATGACGGTCCACGACCTGCTGCAGCGCTCTCCGAGCCCGACCCGCGAGGAAATCCGGAAGGCCCTCGCCGGAAACATCTGCCGCTGCACCGGCTATCACGCGATCGTCGACGCCGTCGAGGCCGCGGCCGCGCGACTGCGCGCGGCGCCCCCGCGAGAGGCCGCACGCTGATGGCGACGTCGGGCACGAGGCCGCGCGCGGTCGGCCGACCCGTGAAGCGGGTGGAAGACGGCCGCCTGCTCGCCGGGCAGGGCCGGTTCGTCGACGACCTCCACCTGCCACGGATGGTCCACGCCGCGTTCGTGCGGAGCCCGCACGCGCACGCGCGCGTCCGTCACGTGAGCGTGAGCCGGGCGCTCGCGCTGCCCGGGGTCGTCGCCGTCCTCACCGCCGACGAGGCGGCGCGGCTGTGCCACCCGTGGCGCGGGATTCTCACCGACTACGTCGGGATGAAGACCGCCCTGCAATACCCGCTGGCCCTCGACAAGGTCCGGTACGTCGGCGAGCCCGTCGTGGCCGTCGCCGCCGCCGACCGCTACGTCGCCGAGGACGCGTGTGACCTCGTGGAGGTCGAGTACGAGACGCTGCCGGCCGTCGTGGATCCCGAAGCCGCGATGCGTCCCGGGACGCCGCTGATCCACGAGGAGCTGGGTGACAACGTGATCTACCGCGGCGGCTTCGACAAGGGCGAGGTCGACCAGGCCTTCGCCCGCGCGCATCGCGTCTACCGCGATCGCTTCGTCGTCGGCCGCCAGACGTGCGTCGCGCTCGAGCCCCGGAGCCTCGTGGCCGCCTACGAGCCGCGTGAGGGATCGTTGAGCGTGTGGATCTCGAGCCAGGTGCCGCACATGATGCAGGCGATCTTCGCGCGCATCCTGGGGCTGCCGGAACAGAAGATCCGTGTCGTCGCGCCGGACGTCGGCGGCAGCTTCGGCCTCAAGATCCACTGCTACTCCGACGACGTCGCCGCCTGCCTGCTCGCCATGAGGCTGGGACGGCCGGTGAAGTGGATCGCCGATCGTCTCGAGTCGTTCGCGACCGACATCCATTGCCGCGAGCACCTCGTCGACGTCGAGGCGGCCGTGAGCGCCGACGGGACCGTGCTCGGCCTCCGATCGCGCGCGATCACGGGCGTGGGACCATGGTCCTGCTACCCGCGCTCCAGCGTGGTGGAGGGCAATCAGGTCATCCGGCTCCTCACGGGTCCGTACCGGATCCGCAACTACAAGGCCGAGCTGAACGTCGTCGCGCAGAACAAGGCGCTGATGTCCCAGTACCGCGCGGTGGGCCATCCGATCGCCTCGATGGTGATGGAGTCGATGCTCGACCGCGCCGCGCGGGATCTGCAGCTCGATCCGGTGGAGATCCGACGCCGGAATCTGGTGCGGCGCGACGAGCTCCCGTACACCACGGCCTTCGGCTACGTCTTCGAGAGCGGCAGCTATCTCGAGTCGCTCGAGCTCGCGCTCGACAAGGGCGGCTACGCGCGCTGGCGCGAGGAGCAGGCGCGCGGCCGGCGCGAGGGACGGCACCTCGGCATCGGGCTCTCCTGCTTCATCGAGCTGACGGCGCCGGGATCGTTTTACGGGAGCGGCGGCGCGCCGATCTCGGCCCAGGACTCGGCGACGGTGCGCGTGGAGCCGGGCGGGACGGTCACGGCGCTCATCGGCGTCACCAATCAGGGGCAGGGCGCGCACACGGCGTTCGCGCAGATCATCGCCGACCAGCTCGGCGTGTCCGTCGAGGACGTCAACGTCATGAGCGGCGACACCGCCCTCGTCCCGTATGGCGGGGGCACCTCCGGCAGTCGCGGCGCCGTGCTCGGCGCCGGCGCGTCGATCCTCGCCTGCCGGGCCGTGGCGGAGAAGGTGCGCAGGATCGCCGGCCACCTGCTCGAGGCGGCTCCCGACGACGTCGAGCTGCGGGACGGGAAGGTCTCCGTGCGAGGCGCCCCCGATCGCAGCCTCACCCTCGCCGACATCGGCTTCCGCGTGTACTACCAGTCCGACAAGCTCCCCCGTGATCTCGAGCCCTCCCTCGAGGCCACCGCGCATTACACGCCGGCGCGGCCGATCACCTGGGCGAACGGCGTGCACATGGTGGTCGTCGAGGTGGACGTCGAGACGGGGCTCGTGAAGATTCTGCGATACGTCACGGTCGAAGACTGCGGGCCCATGATCAACCCGGCCCTGGTCGCGGAGCAGGTGCGCGGCGCCGTCGTCCAGGGCATCGGCTCCACGCTCTACGAGCACGTCGTGTACGACGCCGAGGGCCAGCTGCTGACGCGAACGCTGATGGACTATCTCGTGCCGGGCGCGGCGGAGATGCCCGACATCGAGGTCCATCATCTCGAGACGCCCTCGCCCTTCACGCTGGGGGGCTTCAAGGGGATCGCCGAGGCGGGGACGGCCGGCGCGCCCGGCGCCATCCTGAACGCCGTGAACGACGCGCTCGCACCGTTCGGCGTCCGTCTCACGCGCCAGCCGATCACGCCCGACCTGATCCGGAGCGCCCTCCGCCAGGCGCCCGCGCTCAATAGAGATGGCAGGCGGTGAACCGCCCGCGCTCGACCTCCTTGAATACGGGCTCGGCCGTGCGGCATTGCGGCATGGCGTGCGGACAGCGCGGATGAAAACGGCATCCGGCCGGCGGGTTCATCGGATTGGGGACCTCGCCCGTGAGCACGATGCGCTGCCGCCGCGCCGAGGGATGCAGCGGGAGCGCCGCCGAGAGGAGCGCCTGCGTGTACGGGTGGAGCGGCCGCGCGTACACGGCGTCGCACTCCCCGGTCTCCACGAGCTGGCCGGCGTACATGACGGCCAGGCGAGTGGCGAGATAGCGGGCCGCCGCCAGGTCGTGAGAGATCATGACGTACGCGAGCCCCAGCCGTTCCTGGAGCCCTTTCAGGAGATTGAGGATCTGGGCCCGGATGGAGACGTCCAGGGCCGACACCGGCTCGTCCAGGACGATGAACTTCGGATAGGTCACCAGCGCGCGGGCGATCGCGATGCGCTGCCGCTGGCCGCCGCTGAACTCGTGCGGGTAGAGCGCGGCGCTGTCGCGCCGTAGTCCCACCAGCTGCAGTACCTCACCGACCCGGTCGCGCACGCCGGCCCGGCTCAGGCCGTTGTCGCGCGGCAGCGGCTCGGCGACGATGTGCTCCACCCGCATTCGGGGATTCAGCGAGCTGTACGGATCCTGGAACACGGCCTGGACCGCGCGGCGATACGCCGCGAGGTCGTCGCGGCCGAAGGCCTCGATCGCCTTGCCGTCGAAGCGCAGCGACCCGGCGGTCGGACGCTCCAGGAGGAGAAAGAGCTTGGCGAGCGTCGTCTTGCCGGATCCGGACTCGCCGACGATGCCCAGCGTCTCGCCCTCGGCCACCTGAACGCTCACGCCGTCGACCGCCTTGATCCAGCCGCGCGGCCGGCCGACGGCCAGGCCGCGCGTCGCGGGAAAGTACTTCTTGAGTCCGACGCCCTGGAGCATCACCGCGGCCGTGCGCCGGCGGCGACCGCGACCCAGCAGTTGGCGACGTGGCCGTCGTCGATGGACACCGCGGCCGGATACTCCGTCTCGCACCGCGGCTGGCGCTCGGAGCAGCGCGGCGCGAAGGGGCACCCCGGCGGCAGCCGCGTCAAATCCGGAGGCTGGCCGCCGATCTCGACCAGCCGCCCGCCCCTGGCGTCGATGTCCGGCAGGCAGCGCAGCAGCGCGCGGGTGTAGGGATGCGCGGGCGCGTTGAAGACGTCCAGCGTGCTCCCGATCTCCACGATCCTGCCCGCGTACATCACCGCCACCCGGTCGGCGTTGGCCGCCACGATGCCGAAGTCGTGCGTGACGAGAATGATCGCGACGCCGGTGGCCTGCTGCACCTCCTTGAGCAGGTCCAGGTACTGAGCCTGGATGGTAACGTCCAGCGACGTCGTCGGCTCGTCGGCGATGAGCAACCGCGGCGCACATGACATGGCGATGGCGCTCGACACGCGCTGCCGCATGCCGCCGCTGAGCTGGTGCTGGAACTGCCCCAGCCGCGTCTCGGCCGCGGCGATGCGCAGCCGCCGCAGCGCCTCCAGCGCCCGGGCACGCAGCGAGGCGCCGCGCAGGCCCTGATGCAGGCGCACGACCTCGCCGATCTGCGTGCCGATCGTCAGCGCGGGGTTGAGCGAGGTCATCGGGTCCTGGAGCACCATGGCGATCTGCTTGCCCCGCACGCGCCGCATCTCGGCGGGGCTCTTGCCGAGCAGGTCCTCGCCGTCGAGCAGCACGCGGCCGCCGACGATGCGTCCGGCCGGCTCGGGGACGAGCCGCACGAGCGACAGGCACGTCACCGACTTGCCCGATCCCGACTCGCCCACGAGGGCCAGCGTCTCGCCGGCGCGGAGCGTGAAGCTGACGCCGTCCACCGCTCTGGTGATGCCCCGCCGGGTGAAGAAGTGCGTCTTGAGATCGTCGACGACCAGCAGGGGTGGGGTCATTTACCCTTCAGCTTGACGTCTTCGTACGGCGCCGAGAACGCGTAGCCGGCGATGACCCCGATGCCCGATTCCTCCACTCTCGGCCCGACGCCGTTCAAGCCGGCGTTCAACCAGATGGGCGCCACCATCACTTTGTCGTGGATGAGCTGCTGGATGCGGTGCAGCGTCGCCTCACGCCGTTTCGGGTCCGGCTCGCTCGCCTGTTCCTGGAAGAGGCCGTCGATGTCGGCGTAGCTGCCGTAGACGTAGGCACCGTCCGCGGCGACGAAGGCCTCGATCCGCGTGGCCGCGTTGCCGTAGGCGGCGCTGGCGCCCTGGATGAGGCCCTTGTACTTCTTGTCGGCCCAGCCCCTGAAGAAGGCCGCTCGCTCGATCGGCCGGAGCCTCACGCGGATGCCGGCCGCGTTGAGGTAGTTGACCACGGGCTCGCCGACGTTCGCGATGGCGGCGTCGCAGAAGTAGTCTCCGGCGTCGAAGCCGTTGGGATACCCGGCCTCGGCGACGAGCCGCTTGGCCCTGGCGGGATCGTACGAGTAGCCGGGCGGCTGCCAGTAGAACTCGAAGCTGCTGGGAATGATGCTCCAGGTGATCCTGGAATATCCGAGCGCGTCCGCCTGGTTCATCGCCTGCCGATCGATGGCGTGGTTCACGGCCAGGCGCACCCGCCGATCGTGCCACGGCGACTTCGGGTCCCATTGCTCGGAGAAGTAGACCCAGTGTGTGGCCTGACCGACGTTGGGCTTCAGCGTCAGCCCGGCGGTTCGCCGGATCTCCTCGGCCATCGCGCCGCGAATGTTATAGGCGATGTCCACCTCACCGCGCTTCAGCGCGGCCAGACGTGTGGCCTCGTCCGGGATCGACTTCAAGACCAGCCGCTTCACGTTCGGGGACTTGCGCCAGTACTGATCGAAGGCTTCGACGACGAGCTCGACACCCGGCGTGAAGGACACGAAACGATAGGGGCCCGCCCCGATCGGCATCTTCTTGAAGCCCTCGTCGCCGACCTTCTCGACGTACTTCTTCGGCACGATCCAACCGGCCCCGGTGGCGCCGGCGTAGAAGGTCATGAAGTCGGGCCACGGCCGCTTGAGGCGGAAGCGCACACGCGACGGATCCGGAGTCTCGATCGCCGCCACGCTCTCCTTGAGAGGCCTGGAGGCCGCGCCCCGGTAACGCTCGAACGAGAACTTGACGTCCTCGGCGGTGACCGGATCGCCGTTGTGGAACCTGGCGCCGCGCCGGAGGACGAACTCGTAGACGAGACCGTCGGGCGACACATTCCACGACTCGGCCAGAGCGGGCGCCATGGGGTTGCCCGGCAAGGGCTTCACGACCGCGTCGTGTAACGCGTAGAGCACCATGAACGGCGTGATGATCCCGGAGGTCTCGGCCGGGTCGAACCACGTCGGCGCCAGCGAGATGTGCACGGCCCAGGTCAGCTGACCCTCGGGCGCGGCGGCGGCCGACGCGGCCCCGAGCGCCAGGATCGTGAGGACGAGCCACGAAGCGACGAGGCCTCGAACGTGTCTCATAGATCTACTCCTCACGGCTCCCCGCTGGCCGCGGCGATGCCCCGGGCCGGAGTGCTTTCGGGTTGGGTCACCGCCGGTCCCAGCAGCTCGACCTGTGGGCCGACTTGCCTGAGCCTGGGATCGAGGTGATCGCGCAGCCAGTCGCCCATCAGGTTGACCGCGAGCACCGTGAGCAGCATCGCCAGGCCCGGGAAGAGCGACATCCACCACGCCGTCGCGAGAAAGCCGCGGCCGTCCGCGATCATCAGCCCCCACGCGGGATTCGGCGGCGGCACGCCGACGCCGAGGAAGGACAGCGTGCCCTCCAACAGAATGACGTAGCCCACCTGCAGGGTGGAGATGACGAGCAGCGTGGGCACCACGTTCGGGAAGATGTGACGCCGGATGATCCAGGCGCTCGAGCGTCCGGCCACGACGGCGAGCGCCACGAAGTCGTGCTCCTTGATCGCCAGCGTCTCGCCGCGCACCTGGCGCGCGAAGCGCGGCCAGAGCAGCAGCGCGATGACGAGCACGACGTTGCGGAAGCTCGGCTCCGACACGGCCACCATCACGACGGCGATGAGGATCGTGGGCAGCGAGAGGCCGATGTCGGTCAGCCGCATGAGCACGGCGTCGGTCCGCCCGCCCCGATACCCGGAGACGAGGCCCAGCAGCGTGCCCAGCGTTCCCGCCACGCCGATGGCGACCAGCGAGACGACGAGCGAGATCCGGCTGCCCCAGATGATGCGGCTCAGCACGTCACGCCCGAAGCGGTCGGTGCCCAGCGGATGCTCCGGGTTGCCGCCTTCCATCCAGATCGGCGGGATCGACTTCTTGATGAGGTCGCCCTCGGTGGGACTGTGGGGCGCCAGGTACGGCGCGAACACCGCCGCCACCACCAGTGCCGCGAGGACGAGGCCGGCGAACCACGGCAGTCGTCGCCTACGAGGAGACATGGCGAATCCTCGGGTTGAGGTAGCTGTAGAGCAGGTCCACGCACAGATTGCCGGTGAGATAGAGGGCGCTCAGCACCAGCACGCCGGCCTGCACGACGGGGTAGTCCCGCGTGGTGATGGACTCGAGGATCAGCCGCCCCAGCCCCGGCCACGCGAACACGGTCTCCGTCACCACCGCGCCGCCCAGGAACTGCACGAACAGGAGGACGGCGAAGGTGACGACCGGCAGCAGGGCGTTGCGCAGGCCGTGCTTCCAGAGCACCACCTGCTCGTGCAGCCCCTTGAGCCGCGCGAACTTGATGTAATCCGAGCCGAGCACCTCCAGCATCGCGGACCGCGTGAGACGCAGGATCGCGGCCGAGGTGAAGTAACCCAGCGTGAAGGCGGGGAGGACCAGGTGCAGGAGCCCGCCGCGTCCGCCGGCCGGCAGCACGCCCAGCACCACGCCGAAGAACAGGATCAGCATGAGTCCGAGCCAGAACGTGGGCATCGACTGCCCGAGCACGGCGAACACGCGCGCCGCGGTGTCCAGCACGCCGCCGCGGCGCACCGCCGAGTACATGCCGAGCGGGACGCCGATGAGCACGCTCAGGAACATCGCCACGAAGCCCAGCTCCACCGTCGCGGGCAGCCGCTCCCAGATGTGCTCGGTGACCGGCCGCCGGGAGATGATCGAGTTCCCGAAATCGCCCACGGCGACGTTCATCACGTAGATGCCGTACTGGACGGGCAGCGGCTTGTCGAGGCCGAGATGGCGCGTCAGGATCTCCTGATCGCGCTGCGTCGCGTTGACGTCCAGCAGCAGGTAGATAGGATTGCCGGACAGGCGGGTGAGCACGAAGACGATGCTGACCACCACGAGCATGCTCAGCACCGTCTGAAACGCCCGCCCGACGAGATAGCTCAAGATATCAACGTCGGGGGGAGCGGCGCCGCTCCCCCCGACACCCCCCACCGGTCATGCGCAGCGGTATCGCCCGAGAACGGATTGCGCGGGCGAAGCCCGCGCTCGAAATCCGGTCCGACACGTTTGGCTCCATCGCGCTACTTCCGGGTCACGTACTCCCAGTTGTGGAAGCCCATGTGGCCGGCGATCAACGGCCACTCTCCCACCTTGGGCCCGACGCCCGCGATGGCGTGGGCGGCGCCGATGGCGACGCCGGGGATGTAGTCGTGGAGGAAGGGCCCCATCTCGTCCCGCATGATCCGCACCCGCTCCTGGTAATTCGGCTGAACCGCCAGCCGATCGATGAACTCGTCGAGCCTGGGATGCTCCATGAACAGGTTGAGCGAGGCCTTGGTGTACGCGCCGCGGTAGAGGACCTCCCACATCTCCGGGGCCACCAGCGGCGAGGCATAGGCCAGCGTCACCCCCGAGTACGCGCGAGCGCGGAAGTCCGCGGAGAAGACCGCGCGGTCGACCGGCCGCCGCTTGACCTTGATACCCACTCTCTCCCAGTAGGTCGCCACCGCTTCGCCGACGTCGGGCAGATACCCGCGTCCCGGCCAGGCCGTGAGGTTCATCGTGACCTCGAAGCCGTTGGGATAGCCCGCCTCGGCCAGCAGCTGCTTGGCCTTCGCCGGCTCGTAGGGGAATGGCTTCTTCAGCGTCTCGCTCGCCCACGGGTCGGCGGGGTACGCGAGCCAGGATCCAAGGACGGTGCCGAGCCCGCCCAGCACCCGCTGCATGATCGCCTGCTTGTCCACCGCGAGATTGAGCGCCAGCCGCACCTTGCGGGCGCGCTCGGCGTCGGGCTGCGCCCAGGGGACCTTCGGATCGTAGGTGGCCTTGGTCGGCCACTGCCCGCCGAGGATGATGTAGACCCATGAGACGTTCGGCATGACGATGGTCCGCACGTTCACCTTCTTCAGCTCGTCGACGTACTCGCCGCCGATCTCGATGACGTCGACCGACCCGGCCCGCAGCATGGCCATGCGGGTCGCCGGCTCGGGCACCTTGCTGAACACCAGTCGCTTCCAGTGCGGCGTCGCCCGCCAGTGGTTCTCCACCGCTTCGTAGACGATGCGATCGCCGCGCACGTGCTCGACGAACTTCCAGGGGCCGGTGCCGATCGGCTGGCGTTCCGCGCCCTGCTCTCCGGCCGCCTCGATGTGGCGCTTGGACTGGATGAAGGCGCACGACGCGAACAGTCCCTGGTTCACCTTGTTGCCGAACACGACGAAGGGCTTGTCGAAGTGCACGGTGAGCGTGTGCGGATTCTCGACCTCCATGCTCTTGATCGCCCGGAACTCCGGCGCCAGGGAGTTGGCGGAGCCTTCCTTGGCGATCGAGGCGAACGTGAACCTCACGTCCTCGGCGGTCAGCTCGGCGCCGTTGTGGAAGCGCACACCCTTGCGGATGTGGAACCGCCACGTGCGGCCGCCGTCCAGGACCTGCCAGCGCTCGGCGAGCATCGGGGCCAGCTCCCCGGTCTTCGGATCACGGGTCAGGAGATTCTCGTACATCGGCTTGAGGACCACGTCCTCGGCCCCGACGTACAGGTGAGGCAGCCAGCGCTCGTTGCCGAACGTCGCCACCGCCACCGTCAGTGTCCCTTCGGGCTTGGCCGCCACGCTCGACGGGGCGGCGAGGAGCGAGAACCACGCAGTCAGGAGAGCGAGAGCGATCGCGAACGGTCGATTCATGAGCGGTCCTCCTGTGTGTAGAGGGCCGGATCTTTTCAGTACCGCGGGATGAGGTGCAGGGATGCTACCCTCGGCGGGCCAGCAAGACAATCTGTATCCGGCAGGAGGTTCCCCATGGCCACTGGCCCCCGTTCCTCCGCGGGTGGAGGAGCCCGCCGTCGGCCTGGACCCTAGCTCGCCTCAGGCCAGGAGCATGCGGGACGGCTGCAGCGTGCGGTTGAACGGATGCAGGACGAGCCCGAGGATCTCGAGCGTGACCACGCCGAGCAGCGCTTCGTCGCCCGCTTCGCCGAGGATCACGGGCGTGTGGCCTTCGCCCTGTGGGAGCCGGATGTAGCCCTCGGACACGTCGCGTTCGCTCTGGGTACCGTCGGCGAGGATGAACGTCATCCGGCGGCGCGGCGCCAGCCGGATCGCGCGCCAGTCGTCGGGCGGCAGGAGGCTGTACTTGGCGCCGCTGTCGACGAGAAACGTGACCGTGCGAGCGATGCCCGTCGGTCCCGTCACCACGCCCTCGATGTGCGTGAGTCCCATCGTTGCGGTCATTCTAACGACCCGAGTGATTCGCCGCGCGTCCAAAGTCCGATCCCGTCGATCGGTTGACGCGGGGCGTGCGCGCCCGTAGGCTGGCGCCTCGTGAGACGTGTCGCGATCGATCGTCCCCGGCGCGAAAGGAGACCCGCATGATCTACGAGGTCCGCACCTATCGCATCGCCCCCCGCAGCCTGCCCGAGGTCGAGAAGCGCTTCGGCGAGGCCTACGAGTACCGCAAGAAGTACTCGGAGCTGTTCGCCTTCTGGCACACGGAGATCGGATCGCTCAACGAGATCGTCCACGTGTGGCCGTACCGGGACCACGCCGAGCGCGAGCGCATCCGTGGCGAGGCGGCCAAGGATCCGAAGTGGAACCCCGGTATCCAGGAATTCATCCGGGAGATGCGCTCGGAGATCATCGTGCCCTTCAACTTCGTCCCCCAGGCCCGCGGCAAGGTGGGGCCGATCTTCGAGCTGCGCTACTACACGCTCAAGCCGCGCACGCTCCCGGAGGTCTCCAAGCGGTGGGAGCAGGCTCTGCCCGAGCGCACGAAGCTCTCGCCCCTGGTGCTCGCCGGCGGCGTCGAGTTCGGCCGCGCCAACGGGTTCGTGCACATCTGGGCGTACTCGAGCCTCGATCAGCGCGCGCAGGTTCGTGGCGAAGCGAGCAAGCGCGGGATCTGGCCGCCCCCCGGCGGCGGCGACCACCTGCTGACGCAGGAGAACAAGATTCTCCTGCCCGCCGCATTCTCCCCGCTCCAGTAAGCGTAACGACGACGGGACGACGCGCCGCACCCGGGTGCGGCGCGTCTCCGCGTTGGGCTCGGTAGGTTCGCTAGCTGATCCGGTAGCGTCGCACCAGCGCCTCGTCCAGCACGATCCCGAAGCCGGGATCGCGTGACACCGTCATGATCCCGTTCTTGATCGGCGGTCGGTTCGCCCAGACCGCCTGCCACATCGGGTCGCGCTCCGGATCGGCGAAGCACTCGACGAACGTGCCGTGCGGCACGGCGCCGAGCAGATGCTGCGCGATCTGCGGCTCCTCGTGGTGCGCCATCTGCACGCCGGCCGCGTGGCAGAGCGCGGCCGCGCGCCGCCAGTCCGTGACTCCGCCGCCCTCGGAGGCGTCGTAATTCACGAGGTCGACGGCGCCCGCGTCGAGCAAGCGGCGAATCGCGTGGCTCGTGATCTCGCTCTGACCGGCGGTCACGGGAATCCGCGTGGCCCGCCGCACGCGCGCCATCAGCGCCGCGTCGTCGTACCAGTGACACGGCTCCTCGAACCAGCGGATGTCGAGGGGCTCGACGAGATGGGCGAAGCGAATCGCGTCCGGGGCCGTCCAGCCGCGGTTGGCGTCGACGGCGAGAACGAAATCCGGGCCGGCGGCCCGCCGTGCCGCCTCGACGCGCCGGGCGTCCTCGTCCGGCGTCAGGCCACCGACCTTGAACTTGCACCCGGCCATGCCGGCGAGCCGGTAGGCTTCCATCTCGCGTCCGATGTCCGCGTGCGTCTTGCCTTCCATGTAATAGCCGCCGATGGAGATGATCGGCAGCTCGCTCCGGTAGCCGCCGAGCAGCTCACACGCACACCTGCCGACCGCCTTGCCGACGAGATCCCAGATCGCGCAATCCACGCAGGCGATGGCTTCGAGCAGGGTCTTCCGGTCTCGCTGAGCGTGACTGAGCGCGAACATCTCCTCCCAGATCCGCTCGCTCTCAAGGATGCGCTTGCCCCGCACGCGCGGCGCCAGGTCCTCCTGGATGATCCGCACGATCTCGGGCCCGTGCGCGCGGTTGTCGCCGTTGTAGACCTCGCTCACCAGCCCCTCGTCCGTGCGCATCCGCGTGATGACCGTGCTGCGCTTGAGCACGTGGTAGGTGCTGCCGCCGAAGTCCTTCTTCAGCGGAATGTCGAGCGCGATCGCGTCGATGCCGTGGATGCGCATCGGGCTCGGGGCGGCTCAGCGCGCCAGCCACGTGTTCCAGAAGTACAGCCGCGGCGCCGTGCGGAACTCGCCGCGCAGCTCGCGCCGGGCGACGTCGAGCGTGTTGTAGTCGCCGAGCTTCACCTGGCCCACGTCCTCGTAGTGGATCGCCTGGATGCGCTCGACGAGGGCCTTGCGCTTCTTCACGTCGCTCTCCTGGCGCAGCTCGGCCAGCAGGCGTTCCTTCTCCTCGTTGCACCACCAGCCCTGGAACGAGCAGCGGAACGCGACGTGGAGCGCGGGGTCGGGGTTCAGGGGATAGCCGGTGACGTACGCCTCCCACAGCTCGGGCTTCTGCACGCGCTGGTTGAGCGTCGCCCAGTCCACCACCTGGAGGTCGATCACGAAGCCGAGCGCCTCGAGCTGCTGCTTGGCCACGAGCGACGACTTGTACATGAACTCGTATTCCCGCGCGCTGACCCAGCGCACCGTCTGGCCCGCGTAGCCCGCTTCCTTCATCAGGCGCTTGGCCTTCTCGCGGTCCCGCTGGTTGTAGAGCGCCGCGCCCGCGGTCGAGTGCCACGGCTGCTCGGCGAAAAACAACGCCGGGCCCAGGCGATAGAAGTCCTTGTGGCCGAAGGCCGCGGTCATGATCGGGTCCATGTCGAGCGCCGCCTGGACGGCCTGGCGGAGCGGCTTGCTGGTCATGAGGCCGGCCTTGTGATTCATGGAGATCAGCGTCCAGCCGCGCGGCTTCACGATCCGCGACTCGAGCTGGGGCAGCGACTTGATCCGCTCCCAGGCGTCCTGCTTCATGAACATCGCGTGGTGATACTCGCCCGTCTCCACGCCGGCCAGCCGCACGGCGGTTTCGGGCACCGGAATGAACAGGATCTCGTCGAGCCACGCGGTGCGCTTGCCGCCGAAGCCGTTCGTCGGCTCGGCACGTGCCGCGTAGTCCTTGAAGCGGACGAGCT
>QHRU01000028.1 GCA_003220225.1 Candidatus Rokuibacteriota bacterium | reverse complement strand
AGAGACAGTAATAGTCGGGGTCGTCCAGGAGGAAGGTCGCCGACTCCGCCTCGCAGAGAGCGGAGCGTCGCGTCCAGTCATCGGGGTCCAGGCGATCGCGCAGGCGCGGGCCCCAGTTGCGCTCGAAGACGACGCGCTGGATGTAATCGCGCGCAGCGTGAGGCAGCGGTGCCCGGCGCTCCAGCAGGTACGTCCGGAAGCCCTCCACGGACAGTCCGGCCGCACGGAGCGACGCGAGGGTGCGCTGGCGGCGCTCCTCGAAGGAGAACTCACCGCCCTCGTGGCGGCTCCAGTCCATCTCGGCCTGGCGCAGGCGACGCTCGAGGGCGGGATGGCCGGGCAGGAAAACTCCATGCAGGAGCTGGGACTCCTTCACGACGATCCGGCCACCGGGGCGAACGACGCGCGCAAACTCGCCCAGCGCCCGGCCCGTCTCCTGGATGTGGTGTAAGACGTCGCCGCACCAGACCCAGTCGAACGTCGCGTCGGGCGCGTCGAGCTTGGTGGCGTCGCCCTCCCGGAACTCGAGACGCGAGGCGAGGGACCCGTGGCCGACCAGCGCGCGCGCCGCTTGCACGCGCTCTGTCGATGGCTCGATGCCCACCACGCGTCCTCGTGGCCCGATGGCCTCAGCGAGCCAGAGAGCGAAGAGCCCGACGCCGCAGCCGACGTCAAGGCCGCGCGAGCCCTCGGGCAAGTCGAGGTCGGCGATGAGGATGCGCGCCTCGGGCTCCTGGAAGAGGTTCATGCGCTCTAGCGACTTCGTGAAGGGTTCGGTCTCGGGCTGGGTCATCAGGGTTCCCCCGTCCTGGCCGCGGCCTCGGCGAGCAGCGTGTACTTGGCCAGCGTGCGCTCGGCGAGCGCGGTGGGCCAGTGGTGATCGTCCACGATTCTCAGGAACTCGTCGAGGACTCGGGCGAAGTGTGTCTCGTGGCCCCCGTCGAGCGGGGGCGGCACGGTCACCTCGTACGTGTCCGGGCCGGCGGGCACGACCTCGACGCCGGGGATCTCCGCCTGCCACGCCCTGACCGTGTCAAGCAGCACGCGCGCGACTCCGGCGGCATCGGTGCGGGGCTCGAGGAACACTCTGCGGCGATGGCCCGTGCGCGCGCTCTGCTCCAGGCGGATGTCGGCGCGAGTCCCGTGAGCCACGCTGTGGGAGGTGTCTCCCCCTCCCGGCAACGGCGACAGGTTCCAGCGCGTCGCGGCGCTCGCGGTGACGCGACCGATTCGGTACACGAGCTCGGCGTTGCATCGATAGCTCAACGCGTCGCCGTCGACAAAGGGCTCGAGCTCCCGCGGGAACCCCGCCTCTCCGGTGATCCGCCGGAACGCCTCCGCGGGCACTCGCGTCGACCACGCGCGGGCCGAGACAAGCGCCGGCGCCGAGGCGTCGCCGTCCACGAGCCACTGCGCCTGGTCCACGACGTGGGTGGGGATGTCGACCGGGCCGCTCCCCTGCACGCGCACGTCGAAGAACCACCAGGGACGTTTGAGGGGGGCGCCATCGACGAGCTTCTCCAGATGGTGCACGCTCTCGTGCTCGATCGCCGGCCCGTCGTCGCGGAAGGCGCCAAAGAGCGCGTAAGCACCGACGAGCCTCTTGACCAGTCCAGCCGCCAAGTCCTGACGTCCGGTCATGATCTCCGCGACCAGCGGCCAGCCGTCGAGGCTCGCCCGCACGTGCTCGAGGTCGGCCGCCTCCACGAGCCACGGCTTATCGGCGAGCACGTGGAAGCCTGATTCGCGCAGCCGTCGTATGGTGCGCGCCTTACCCCCGTTCTTGCCCGCGAGGACCACCACGTCTCCACGTCGCTCGGCGACGAGCCGCTCGAGGGGATCATCGGACGTCGTCACGATAGGGCGCCACCGCGTGGGGTGCGGGGCGCGCCTGTTGAAGCGCTCAACGAGGGCCAGGAAGTCGCGCAGCTCGGCGCCCTCGCGCGCGTAGACGAACACCTCGTCGGCCGCGCGCGCCTGCGGCACGCGCAGGGTCAGGGCGGCGTGGAAATGGCCCGGGTCGAGAAAGAGCAGCGTGTGCATGGCGGCTGCGCCATCACACGTCGTCGAGCACCTTCTTCATCTTCAAGATGGCTTCGATATGGGCGCGCGGGGAGAGGCCCGAGCCCATCGTGTTCACTGAGAGGTGGGTGGCACCGAGGTCGCGCCACTCCCGGGCCCGTTTCGCCCACTCGGTCGGGCCGCCGATCCCATAGGGGAAGCGTCCCTCGATCCCCACGGCCGAGGGCGGGCGGCCCGCGTCCTTCGTGTACGCGCGCACGCGTTCGAGCGTGTGGCTCGCCTCGTCACCGGGCTGAAACTGGGGAAACCAGCCGTCGGAGATCTGGGCCACCCGCTTGAGCACGGGCTCGGCCATGCCGCCCATCCACACCGGGATGGGGCGCTGGACGGGGAGAGGGTTGATGCCGGCCCGGTCGAGGTGATGATACGAGCCTTTGAAGGTCACCACCGGTTCGGTCCAGAGTTTTCGCATGACGGCGATCTGCTCGCTGACGCGGCGGCCGCGCGTGTGGAAGTCCTCGTTCAGGGCCTCGTACTCGACATGATTCCAGCCGATGCCCACGCCGAGTCGCAGGCGCCCGCCGGTGAGGACGTCCACCGCCGCGGCCTGCTTGGCCACCAGCGCAGTCTGGCGCTGGGGCAGGATGACGATGCCGGTGACCAGCTCGAGGCGCTGAGTGCAGGCGCCGAGGTAGCCGAACAGAACGAAGACCTCGTGGAAGGGGCTCTCGTCGGTGTAGGGCGGGCGGCGACCGAGCTTGTCGAAGCGCTCCAGCTTGCCGCCCAGCACGTGGTCGAAGACGAGCAGGTGATCGTAGCCGGCACTCTCGGCGGCCTGGGCGTAGTCGCGGATCACCGCCGGGTCCGAACCGATCTCCGTCTGGGGAAACACCACGCCGAGTCTCATCTTGTATTCTTCCTCCTCGCAGAAGTTCCCGGGACCAGTCCGATCAACGAACGATCAGGCCCTGAGGCTCCGTCCCCGCCTTGATGCGGGTCGCCAGCGCCAGCTTCTCGATGTCGATCACGGCAACGTCGTTCGCACCGCGCACCGCAATGAACGCCGTCTTGCCGTCCTTGCTGAACCCGATGTTGGAGCCGCCCTGCCCGATCGTCAGACGCTTCACTTCCTTGAAGGTCCGCGCGTCGAAGATCTGGGCGAAGGTGTCCTGGCCATTCGTAACGACCGCGTAGCGCCGGTCGCGGGTCCACGCGTTCGTCACAGGCTGCTTTCCGGTCGGCTGTGTCGCAAGCACCGCCAGATCGGCGGCGTCGAGAACCACGTTCGTATTGGCGTCGGCCGTCTGCACCCAAACCTCCTTCCCATCAGGCGACACGCGCAGCATGTGCGGCTTGCTGCGAGCGGGGAAGGAGACAGTCTTGACGAGTTTTCGGCTCGCCATGTCGATCTTCGAGACCGTGTCCGCCTCGCGTTCCGGTGTGTAGCCGAACCGACCGTCCGGCGTCAGGTGGAGGTCTCAGGGAAATGCTCCGGTCTGGAGCGTCCCGTCCACGCTGCCGTGCTCGAGATCGAGGAACGCGATGAGGTTGTCCCCCGCTACGTTGATCGCGGCCTTCTTCTTATCGGGCAGCACGACCAGGCTGTGGCCGGGCCCCTTGCCGAGCCCGCCGATCGTCTTGGTGACGGCCACCTGCCTCGGGTCGATAGCGATGGCCTGGACTTGATCGTTAGGAAAGTCGTAGGTCCAGATCCGTGCCCCGTCCCAGTACGTCTGCTCGTTGGACAACCAGCGCACCGAGGCGCCGAGCGGTCGGGTTTCACGCACCTGGCGGTTGGCGGCGTCAATCAGCGTGACATCTTTAGAACCTA
>QHRU01000056.1 GCA_003220225.1 Candidatus Rokuibacteriota bacterium | reverse complement strand
GAGCTCTCGAGCAGGGCAAAGGGATATCCGGTGTCGTAGTCATTGAGCACGAGCACGGCCGAGGCACGCGGAAAGCCACGCTGGGTGTTAACCGGATAACTCGCGATCCACTTCAGCCCGGCCACGCCGAAGCCGTCTCCGAGGTAGGCCGGGAGCGCGATGATCCGGCAATCAGGCTTGTCGCGGAACCGTAAGAAGTAGCTGTCGGGGTTGACGGAGTGTCCGTCCGCGTGGGCGAGATACGCCTCTCGCACGATCCGGATGCACTCGGCCCGACGGTCACGAACGATGTCGAACACGGTCTTGCCGTTGATGATCGATAGCTCGAAGCGCATGGCTTCCCCTTTCCGTTACTCGAGCCTCGTCGGCCCCGTGGGATCGAACACTGCGCCCCCTCGCTCGTCCCCGATCGCATTCAGCCACGTCTTGGATCTCGCTAGCTCGCTGCTCCGCTCCGTGCGCAGTGTGCGGTACTTGCTCCCTCTTGCGATCAGCCTCTCACCGACGATGGTGCCCGGGATCTGGGATCGGATCTGCGGAACTATGACCGCTCGGTCAAAAAAACGACACGAAAACAGATCGAAGTAGGCTGTACCTTCCTCTCGAAAGAGGTGGACACTAACGTGGCTCTCCGCGATCATCGCCATCGCGCTTAGAACCGATCGGCCCGAAGGGTCGGTGCCGCGGATCACGTAGGGTCGCATGATGGGGGTCATCCCAATCTCGGAGGGCAACCGGTCGAACAGCTCAAACAGGGCGTCCATTGTTCGCGGGCCCCGATACTGCTCAACGTCGAGAAACACGTGTGGCCCGAAGTCCGCCGCCACGTCTGGTTCGACGTGTATTGCCGATCCCCCTGTGCGCTCGACCACGCTGACTGTAGTCGTCTCACAAGGGAAGGCCGCCTCGAGAAGCATTCGAAGCCGCTTGTAATCGAAGACGCTGGGCGCGACGAGATCCGCAAAGTACGCCTCGCGGAATGAGAACGTGTGCAGCGTGAAGTGGCCACCTTGCAGGAATACGAACGCACTCACGCCGCAGTCTTCTGGGACCACACTGTTGTAGTACGGAAGCAGGAACGCTGGCATCGCCGGCCGAAGCCCGAGTTTCTCCGGGACCTCCTCCAGGATCTCTTGGATCAGCTGAATATGATCGAACCGAGAGCGGAATCCACGGCACCCGTCCATCATGAAATGGTACATACCGGACGCGGCCTTACGGTTGACGATCGGTAGCTCGAAGGGCATGGCTCCCCCTACTCGAGTCTGGTCGGCCACGTGGGATCGAACACCGTGTCGAGGTAGGGTGTACCGCGGTCCGCGCACAGGAACAGCACGGTGGGGCGCCTGGAACCAGCGATTCTCGCCGCGTACCGCTTGATCGCCGCGAACACCGTCCCGCTGGAGCCGCCCACAAACAGTCCGTGGGTGGTGAGGAGCTCCCGGCACGCTTGAACGGTCTCGCGCTCGGATATCAAGACAACGTCGTCGATCTCGGCCAGCGACAAGAGCGGCGGGACGATGCTCGATCCAATGCCGGGAATATGGCGTTTGCGGGGTGCCCCACCGAAGATGACGGAGCCTTCGGTATCGACGGCGATGACCCGAACGTTGGGATAGTGCTCTTTGAGCCGACGAGACACTCCGGCGATCGTTCCGGCCGTGCTGACGGCGAGGAAGACGTAATCCAGCGAGCGAAACTCGGCGCAGATCTCGGCCGCGGTGAGTTCGTAGTGCGCCTCCATGGCGTCCAGGTTTCCATACTGGTTCGTCCAGAAAGCGTTCGGAACGGCGGCACACAGTTCCTTCACCTTCTGCAGGCGGGTCTTCAGGAATCCGCCAGTGTCGTCACGATCCTCGACCTTCACCACCGTAGGGCAGAGAGAGCGGCGGCAAAGTTCCCGGAGGAGGACTCGATCACCGTCGTCTCTTCGCAGATCTCGCCTCGCTCGGCCGCCCGCTTCAGGATCCAGTAGGCGGGGCGGTCCTTGATGCTCCCAACCGGGTTGACGTACTCGAGTTTGGCAAAGAGATTCATTCCCGTCATTGCCAACTGCACGTGTGGCGTGGGCCGGAGGATACTGCGGAGCAGCTCCAAACGTTTGGCGAGACGCGACGCCGGGATCTGATCGAGATGCTTCCCTCCTTCTTTGGCGAGGCCGTCGTCGGTAAAGCTCGCCTGTGATTCGCCACTTCTGCACCACTGCGCGACCCGGCGCGCCCTGCGCTTCGGTGTCTGGGTCCTGAGCATGCGTGGACCTCCTTGTGGACCTCCTTTTCGGAGGATCCGCGTAGATCAGCCACCTCTCAAGACGGCGATCGCCGGACGGTCGCGTCGGTAATAACCTGATTCACGGGGGGGTAAAGTCCTGAGAGCGGCTTCTCCGCCAAAGATGGCGCGTCGTGATTCAATGCACTCCCGAAGAAGAGATCCTGTCGGCATCCTCGGGCGTGGTCCAGCGCTGAAAGACAACCCCACACGAACACGGTAAGGAGGGACCTTTTGCTAGCGGAGCCCGCCGACGAACCGGCCGGCCTGTCGTGCCGAGAGGCGACCGCGCGGACGAGTTGCGGTAGATGCTACGAGATCACAGCCGACCTGCTAGGACCTGGCCCAATCGAAGACGACTTTTTTCGAAGACGACGACGCCTACCTGACGTCCAGTCCCGTCGGCGCCACCGGAGGAGTGGAACCTGATGCAAGACACCCAATGTAACTCTTCGCCACCACCACATGATCGAAGTGCATGTCCTGCGCGAATCCCGCGGGATCGTCCGGCGAGTAGTTCTGAAGCCAGATCCAGTTGAGCTGGAGATTCGAATCGCTCCGCCATCGGAATCCTTCGAATGGGCTGCCACGCGGATCCTGGGTGAAAATTCCGCCCGACCAGTAACCATTGGGGAACCCTTGGCCCACGTGGCTTACCTTGACTCCGTCGAGCCAGATCGCATGCTCGCCGTTCGAAGAGGTCACGGGATTGTTGAGCTTGACCATATGCTCCACGCACGTCCACCGACCGCCCGTGGCCTGTACCGTGGGGTCATTGAGGAGGAAATTCCCCCAAAACCTGCCGTCTCCAGAAATATGCATGCTCATCCAGTAGTTGTAGTGATCAAAACGGTACGTGACGTTGTTTTGCTCCGCTGCCGCGATGAACCGGTCATCACCAACGGGCTTGAAGCCCGCCTGCGGGTTCGGCCAGCGAAGCGGGGGGTTGTGACCTCCGACCCAGATTCCGGTGTGGTGATACTTGCCGCTCGCCGGATACTTGATGTAGTAGCGGACATAGAGCGTACCATCGACGCCCGGGCTCAACTGTTTGTAGAGATGGCCGCCGTTATTGACCCCGCCACCGACCCACGGGATGTTGAGCGAGCGCGATCCGGGGCTACCGACGGGAACATCGGAGCTGAACGACATCGCTGACCCGTTGAGTATGTCCGTCCATCGGTTGAAGAGATCGGTGAGCGTCGCTTCCTCGAACTTTTCGACAAGGATCACATCCGGGTGGTTCTCAATGCCCACGTCTCCTGGGTAGAGCGCTGCGATTCCGTCCGCGTCGGCAGCGAGCACGACGAGAAGAGGAGCGACGGTGAGGATCAGCCCGAGCGTCAGAGAGAGGACGAACATCGAGGTTCCCTTTTTCCCACTTCAAATGAGAGTGCAGGCGATATGCCAATGAGGGCTCGCGGTAGGCCTATCGGGGGAGCGCTGGGATATCAAACGGTTGCAGTGGGAATGGATTTCCAGCGCCCGACGAAGTCTCGAGGATACAGGGATGCGGGCGCGCTGCCTCGGACAGCATGACACGGTGAGCGCGGCAAGACCCGCGATGCAGTGTCTCGACCGCTACCTTTCGCAGTACCTGCCGACCGAGGTTGAAGACATCAAGCCCGACACACCGGTGTTCTGGTCCACCTTCGGGCAGCGGCGCCAAGGCACGGTCCGGCGGCCGATGGAAGGCAAGAACATCTGGCGGCTCTGCAAGACGTACGGTCGCCTGATCGGCTACCCGATGCTGAAGCCGCACGACCTTCGCCACGGAGTGGCGATGGAGGTCTACGAGCAGCACCGCGATCTCGAGCAGGTCCGCGGCCCGCTCGGCCATACACGCATCGAGACGACCCAGCTCTACGCGCAGATTCGGCCGGCCGCACTCAAGCACGCCGTGGAGTTTTACGAAGCGAAGGCGCTGAACGTCCTGAGCAGTTAACGAGAAAAGAACGAGGATGACGGCTTCGTGTTTGAGTCCGGTCGGCGACGCGACTCGAACATGCAGCCTTCAAACATCAACAAAAACAATTTGGTGGCCCCAACGGGATTCGTGCGCTGGTGGGACACCTCAGCTTCCAGGTTCTCGGCACTGCCTTGCGATGCTAGCCGTGTTGGCTGCGCGGGCCCGCAATCCGCCCCGCCCCTGTCGCCTCCTTAGACACCCGGTGGCCCGGAGCGGATTCGGTGAGAGCGAGGGCCTGCAATCACCGATATCAAAAGCTCCCAGCTTTGAAGTCGACCTGATTTAAGGCGGTGATGGGGCTCACGTCCTGAACGGGAGCAACCGTGCGTGGACCTTCCGCGCTGACGATTTTGTGGCGCTTTTAGAGTAACGCGCCGCAGCAGTCGAGTCAGTGCCGCCCGGGATCGAGCTTACTGCCTTTGTTAGACCAGATGATGTAGGCTTCGAGCGCCTTCATCGCGTCGGAGTCGACCGGAATCGCCACGCCCTGATTCGGCTTTTCAATGCACCAGTTGATCATGTCACGTAGCGTGGCGAACTTGTTCATCTGCTCCTGGAACTTTGGGAACTCGTGTGGATGCGTGTCGGCGGCGGTCGGGTGGCACATGGCGCAGCTCATACCCGTCGTGGATAGTTGCACCCCAAGCCGCTTCTGCGTCTGCTCATCGCCATGAAATAGCAGGTCGCCCAGCCGCACTTGCTGCATGAAGACATCGTCGAAAGCCTTCAACTGCTCGGGCGTGTGTTTCTCTTTGTGCGCGAGTCCAGGTTCCCTGCCGAGGGTGAGCAACAGGGTGATCGCGATCGCGACGCCCACACCCAGCTGCCCGGATCGTTCTCGCGTCATGGAACGGTCACTCTCGGTCGGCGAAGCGTGGCGAGAGCACTTGGTTGCCGTTGTCGCCGGTGCCGGCGTCGTGCGGCTCATCGGCGAAGACGTCCTTGCGCCACATCACGTACTCGTTCTCCACCTTCGAGTTGGCGGCGGTGAGCCGTCCCCAGCCCACGCCGTCGTATGGATCGCCTGGGTCAGCGCGCACCATCGGTTTCGTGAGGCGCGGCACACCCTGTGGCGCGTACGGCCAAGGCCACGAGGTCGCCAGCATGCCAATCGACCGCACCTTGCCGATCTCGTTGTAGAGCACCTGGTGCGTGTGACCGTGGATATTCGTGACGTTGCTATAGGGCTTGAGAACCTCGTGCACCTCACGCCAGTCGCGCACCCAGAAGTTCCAGGGCGGGTAGTACTCATACAGTGGATTGTGGCTGAAAATCACGATCGGCTGGTCCTTGCCCCAGGATGAGAGCGTCCGGTTGAGCCATTCGAGCTGCTCGCGCCCGACGGCCGCCCACGCGCCGGTGACGCTGCTGTCGAGCGTCGCCATGTGGGCCATTCGCTCCTTCGACGACATCCTTCTAATCGTCCAGTAATCAGGAGCCCGGCTCACCGTGTCGAGTCCGATGAAGCGGACCCCCTTGTGATCGAACATCCACGGCGACGCGCCGAAGAGCGCTTGCCACTTCCTGCCCATATCGAGGTACCAATCGTGCTCGCCGGGAATGAAGACTTTCTTGATCGTCACTTCTTTAAGAATGTCGGCGCCGAGGTCGAGCTCGACGGGATCGCCACGCTGGGCTAGGTCGCCGCCGAACACCAGGAAGTCGGCGCAAACTTGAACGACTGGCCGGCATGTGCAATGTCTACTGTGTTGAGCAGGGGAAGCCAGCCGTAACTCGCGGCGACGACACGAGCGAACGGTGCAGGAACGTCCGCCGAGTTATGTCGATCGGTAGCGCGAGGCGGTTACCCGCCGCGTCTAACCTCTGTTCCGTCTGCCCTCGCATATGCTGCAGAGCATCCATGGAGCCTCTGGGCTTGGCGTGCGGATCTTAGCTTTACTTTTTCAGTTCGACGGTGACTGAGGTGGTTTCGTTCATCCGCACCGTGACCGTCTCGACAGCGCCTGTGTAATCATGCCACGTCACCAGCGTAGGCGTACTCCGTGAAGGTCCCGCTAGGATAAGTGAGCTTCGTTCGCCGGTTGGTGTTGTCGTAGTCAAATGTCACCACGTTGCTGCTCTGCGTAATCGTCGTCAACCGGTCAGCGACATCATAGCCGTAGGTAATCGTCGCCTGGCCCGGCACCGCCATTGTTGCCCGGCGTCCGATGGTGTCGTAGGTATAAGTCACGGTCCCAAACGCCGTGGTCTCTGTGAGCGCTCGGTTTAGCGGATGGTACGTCCGCGTGATCGTCCCGGCGAGAGAGTCCACGGCCTGCGTCACCCGGTCGCCGGCGTCCCACGTGTACGTCAGTGTCGAAGTGTCGGCAAACGTTCGTGTCAGCAGTCGGTTCAGTGCATCGTACGTCAGCGTCGTGGTCTGGCTCTTGCGATCCGCGACGCTGGTTAGATTACCGCTACTGTCGTACAGGTAGGTCTCGGCCCTGGTCAGAGGGTCGGTTCGGGAGATGAGCCTCTCCATGGTGTTATAGGCGTAGCTCGTCGTGTTGCCACGGGCATCCGTAGCGGTTAACAGATTGCCGTTGGCATCGTAGCCGAACCGCGTCGTCCCCCCTCGGGGGTCAGTGATAACCTTCAGTTGATTCCGGGCGTCGTAGAGAAACACCGTCGCTCGCCCTTGTGGGTCGGTCTCGTTCCGTAGCCTTCCCACGGCGTCGTACCCGCGCTTCGTGCGATTGCCGAGAGGGTCCTGCAGAGCCGTCAGATTCCCCTGGCTGTCGTACTCAGATGTGGTCGTATGGCTCAAGGGGTCAGTGATCGTCAGCATTTGTCCGCGCGAGTTGTACGTGATCACAGTCTGGTGGGTGAGCGGGTCCGTCACCGTAATCTGCCGGCTCGGATCGTCGTAGGCCATCGTCGTCGTGGCGGTCGGTGTCGTCAAGCCGGTCAGCCGGTTGAAGCCCGTACCCGGCGTCTCATACGTGAGGTTCGTCGTCACGGCCTGTGGAGTACCCGCAAGGCGGGTCATGCTCTGCACCGCCGACGATGTATCGACTCGTGTTGGCCGTGGGACAGCTCAAACGGCGACATGATCGGGAAGTTTCGCCACGGGGACGTACGTACACTCGGGACAACGCTCGCTCGATCAGGCTCGCGACCTTTTCCGCACTCGACGATTGACGAGATCCTGCACCGGCCGACCAAGTTCGCGGACGTCTCACGAGCCAGATTGGCGGGTCGGTAGGCGGCTTCAACGGCGCTCGCCACAGCAAAGGTTCCAGACCACGTAGCGCTCGTCGTTGCGCGACCCCGCGCTGGCCGCCGGGCGAATAAGTTCGCGAAAAGTACACTCATGGTGCGGGAGCCCGTTTTCCACAGTGCCACACGGTGCGGAGTGAGGGCCGTGACGAAAGCGCGTTCGGCGCGATCCGGGCACAGGTGCCCAAGCCACGAGGTACGCGGAACTACAGGGGTGGATCGCGGATTCGGCGGTGATCGGACTTTGGTCCTACAGAGCACTTGGACGATTGAAGTTCGTTGGTAAGTCATGCTACATGCGGCCCCATGGCCTCTTGCTCCGGCGCATCCGCCGGCCACGCCGCGCGCAGACTTGCCTGCCTGCTTTTCGGGCTGCTGTCCGCCTGGGCGACAAACGCCGTCGCCGAGCAAGCACCGAGGACCGTTCTCCTGCTCTACGGCGAGGCGTTGATGTTACCGGGCAACGGGGCGATCGATGACGAGATCCGGACCGGGCTGTCAATGGCCGTGGGTCCGACTCAATTCTATATCGAGCATCTTGATGAAGCGTGGTTTCCGAGCCCCGGGGTCCAGCGCGCGATCGTGGACGTCCTGCGACGGAAGTACAGCGGGCGGAAGCTCGACCTCGTCATCGTCGTCGCCCACGGCGCGCTTCAGTTCGCGCTGAGCCATCGGGCGGCACTCTTCGGCGGCGCGCCTGTGGTCTTCGTGAGCCGGCGGGCGGGCGCGACCCCTGCCCTTCCAGCCGACGTCACCGGCACGTGGTTCTCCATCGACTGGCGGGCGAACCTCGACCTCATCCTGAGGCTCCAGCCCGACACCAAACGCGTCGCGGTCGTCTATGGCACGTCGGCCTTCGACCGGAACGAGACCGGGAAGATTCGCGATGCCTTCGCGGCCTACCGCGGCCGACTCGAGCTCATTGAGCTGACCGATTTGCCGTTCGCAGACCTATTGAAGAAGGTCGCGACCCTTCCCGACCGCACCGTGATCTTGTTCTACGTGCTGCTGCGCGACGGCGCGGGAGCCAACCACGTTCCCACACACGCGCTAGCGGCGATCGCGCGTGCGACGCGGGTCGCCGTCTACGGCGTCAGCGACACGTTCATCGGCCACGGCATCGTCGGCGGCCGCGTGATCAGCTTCCGCGAGCACGGGCGGCAAGCGGCCGCCCTGGCGGCTCGCGCGCTGCGCGGAGAATCGCCGGGCCCGCCCGGCGCTGGCGATCTGGACCTCAACGTGACGACGTTCGACGCGCACGCGCTGAAGCGCTGGGAAATCAGCGAGACTCGCTTGCCGCCGGGCAGCGTCGTCGTGAATGGAAACCCGTCGGTGTGGAAACTGTATCGATGGTACGTCGTCGGAGGATTGGCCGTCGGCGGGGTCGAAGCGCTGCTCATCGCCGGGCTGTTGGTGCAGCGCCGGCGCCACGCTCTGACGCAGCAGGCCCTGGCGCTGAGCCTGCGCTTCGAGCGGCTCGTGGCCGAGACTTCGACCACGTTGGCCGCCACCCCTCTGGATGACGTCGAGGCCGCGGTACAAACGGCTCTCTCTCGGATCGTTGAAGAGCTCCAATGCGACCGGGCAAGCCTGTTCGAGTTCACGGACGATCGACGCCTCGTGCGGGTCGGGCTCTCGATCGCCGCCCCCGGCGTCGTCCCACTTCCGACGACGATGCAGGCCGAGCGGTACCCCTGGACGCTCGGGACGCTGCGCCGGGGCGACGTCGTACGGTTCAGGTCACCCGAGCAACTCCCCGACGACGCGGCGATCGACCGCGCGACCTTTCAGGAACTCGGCACACGCTCGCTGGTGTGCCTTCCGCTGGAAGTCGGGCACGTGATCGTCGGTGGCATCTCGCTCGTGACCGTCCGAGCCGAGCGCGACTGGTCCGATGCGTTGATCCCGCGGCTGCGACTGCTGGGCGACATCTTCGCCAGCTCCCTCGTCCGCCGCCGCGCGAGCAACGCCATTTGGGAGAGCGAGGCGCGATTCAGACTCGCTGCCGATAGCGCGCCGATCATGATGTGGATGGCCAGCCCCGACGGCGGCAGTACGTACGTCAACCGCGGCTGGCTCGATTTCACGGGCCGGAAGATGGAAGAGGAACTGGGCGACGGGTGGACGACGGGCGTGCATCCCGACGACCGCAAGGGTTGCCTCGACCGCTACCGGCGGGCGCTCGATGCGCGCGAATCGTTCACGATTGAGTACCGGCTGCGCCGCCGAGACGGCGCGTATCGCTGGGTTTTAGATCATGGCGTGCCGAGGTTCACGCGAGATGGCGCGTTCAGCGGCTACGTCGGCGAGTGCACCGACGTCACGGAGATCAAGGCCGCGCACGCGACGTTGCTCGAAAGCCTCGCGCTTCGCAGCGCCATCTTCAGCTCGTTGTACGGACATGTGGCGGCTCTCGACAAGGACGGCGTCGTCGCCGCCGTCAATGCATCGTGGACCGAGTTTGCGGCCGGCGGCTGGAACACGCCTCGACCCCCGGTCGGCGCGAACTACCTCGAGGCCTGCGAGCGAGCGGGCCACGTCGGCGCAGGCGCGATGGCCAACGCCGTTCGCGCCGTCCTCGACGGCGAGCACCCCCGAGCGACCCTGGAGTATGCCGCCCGCTCGGGTACCGAGGAGCGGTGGTTCGAGATGGCCGTGGAGCCCTTCCAGCGTCCCGAGGGTGGCGCCATCGTCTCGCACGTGGACATCACGCGGCGGCGGAGGGCGGAGGCCGAGGCACGACGCCAGCGCGACGAGCTCGCCCACGCCCTGCGCGCCTCGACGCTGGGTGCGCTGGCAGGCTCGCTGGCCCACGAGATCAACCAGCCATTGGCCGCGATCGCCGCCAATGCCCAGGCGGCTCGCTTGCTGCTCAGCGCCGGGGGCCGCGAACAGCACGAGCTCCGCGAGGCGCTGATGGACATCGCGGATGACGCCAAGCGGGCAGCCCAGGTCATTCGACGACTGCGAGCGCTCTTCCGGAAGGAGGGGGAGGAATACAAGCCCGCGGATATCAACGCGCTCATTGTGGACGTGATGATGCTTCTGCGCAGCGAGCTGGAGTCGAAGGGGATCGGCGTGCAGCTCTCGCTGGCGAAGGATTTGCCTCCTGTGCTGGGCGACGCCATCCAGCTCCAGCAGGTGCTCCTCAATGTCCTGCTCAATGCCGTGGAAGCCGCGGCCGATCGCTCGACCGGGAGGGCCCTCGTCACCATCGAGACCGTCGAGCGTCATCCGGGCACCATCGAGATTGCGGTGCGCGACGACGGTCCGGGTGTGAAGGAAGCCGACCTCGAGCGGATCTTCGAGCCCTTCGTCACGACCAAGAGCACAGGGCTGGGCATGGGGCTGTCGATCAGTCGATCCATCGTCCAGGCCCACGGAGGACGCATGTGGGCGACGCGCACCGACCCGCAGGGCCTGACGGTGCACGTCGAGCTATCGCACTAAGAGA
Organism: Candidatus Rokuibacteriota bacterium; assembly: GCA_003220225.1. Classification (GTDB taxonomy): domain Bacteria; phylum Methylomirabilota; class Methylomirabilia; order Rokubacteriales; family CSP1-6; genus AR12. The sequence goes on along the minus strand of QHRU01000056.1, from coordinate 98,243 downwards.
ACGAGGCAGGCCGACGATGAGTGATGCCATCGTCTACATCGTGGACGACAACGCCTCGGCCTGCCGCGCCGTGTACCGGCGGATGCACGCAGCGGGCCTGGATGCCATGCCCTTCACCTCGGCGCAGGCGTTCCTGGATCATCACAGGGCCGACAGGCCGGGATGTCTGATCCTCGATCTGCGCATGCCGGGGCTCAGCGGCCTGGATGTTCAGACCCGGCTCGGGGAAGTCCAGGAGACCCTGCCGATCGTGTTCGTCACGGGCCACGGCAACGTGCCCACAAGCGTCCGCGCAATGAAGGGCGGCGCGGTGGACTTCCTCCAGAAGCCCTTCGATGATGACGAGCTGCTCGCCGCGGTTCAGCGCGCGCTCGCAGTCAGCCGACAGCGACGTGCCGATCGGGCGGCCCGCGCCGAAATCGCGCGCCGTATTCGAACGCTGACGCCCCGCGAGCGCCAGGTCCTCGAGCTCGTCGTCAAGGGGCTCCTGAACAAGCAGATCGCCGGCGACCTGGGCGCGGCCGAGAAGACGATCAAGATCCACCGCGGCCGCGTCATGCAGAAGATGCAGGCGAATTCCGTGGCCGATCTCGTTCACATGGCCGAGCGAGTCAACATGGCGACTGGCTCCGACCCGCAGCGATAGCCCGATCCTACGACCAAGGCCTGATCGCCACGACTGCCCGCCGGCTTAGCATGGGCTCGCGATGTTGCTCGCGATGTTGGGGGAAACGAGTCCCATGGCCAGCTCGCTGCTTCGCGCGTTGGGAAGGCTCGTGCGGGCGGCCGGCTTCGCCGTGAAGACCTTCGCCTCGGCGGAGGAGTTCCTGGTATCCGATCGGAGCGTGCCGCCCCGCTGCCTGGTGCTCGACGTGCGCCTCGGCGGAATCGACGGATTCGAGCTGCACGACCGACTCCTCGCATCGGGCACGGCGCCACCGGTCCCCCGCGCGCGCCCGGCCTGACTGGGGTCCTGCCGAAAAAACATCGGCGAGCGAGAAGGGGGCACCCGCTTCCGCTCGCCGACTTCGAGCCTCTTATCTCGCGGCGCTCAGTGACTCTCGACGACCAACCGACCTGACGCTCCTTCCGGTCCACGAGCGCCCGCAATTCCTGACGGCCCGAGCGGACCGGCCGCCCCTGCGAGCCCCCGTGGTCCCTGCGGCCCGGCAGGCCCGGCACGCCCGGCGGGACCTTGCGGACCGGTGAATGTGTACCACTCCGGCGATCCGGGTATCCAGTAATACCGCTTCGAGCCCACGATGGCCGGCTCGTAGGCCCAGGCCGGCAACGGCCCATGCGGCGAGCGATCCTCGACGTAGCCGTCCTGGTATTCGAACAGCGGCGGCGGCCCACCGTATCCCACCCGCGGGGTCGCCGTCGATGCGCACCCGGCGGCGGCGAGCGCCACGAGCGCGGCCGCGGTCGTCTTCACGCGATGTCCTCTCATGTAAATCACCCCCCAAAGTCACTACTTGCCGTTGCCGAGCCGCGGCGACGCGCTAGCGGCGGCGCTCGGGACGGGAACGATCATCACTTCGACGCGCCGGTTGTTCTGCCAGCACTCCTGGGTGGCCTGCGTGCACCTCAGGGTCATCTCGCCGTAGGCGCCCGTGCGGATCGCCTCCGGCGAGACGCCCGCCGCGATCAGCGCGCTGCGGACGGCCTCCACGCGACGCCGGCTCAGCGCCAGGTTGTACTTGTCCGGGCCGCGCGGATCCGTGAACGCTTCCAATTCGACCTTGTAGCCCGGGTTGCTCTTCAGCACGGAGGCGAGCTCGGCGACCTTGCGCGCCTCGTCCGCGCGAATGTCGGCGCGGTCGAAGTCGAACAGGACGTCGGAGAAGGCCGTCCACACGAAGTCGGCGCCCTTGGCCCCCATCGTTCCTGCGGGCCCCGCCGGCCCCTGAGCACCCACGACTCCGGGCGGTCCCTGGATCCCGTCCGGCCCGGCAGACCCGGACGGCCCGGCAACACCCTGCGGTCCGGCCGGTCCGAAGACTTTCCAGCCGTCCGGTCCGCCCACCGGGCGGACGGCACAGCCCCCGACGACAAGCGCCGCGGCGAAGAACAACGTCATCCGTCTCATGGCTGCATCCTCCTTGTGAGTGGGGGGACTTCACTGTCCTTCGTGTACCGCGACCGCGCCGGGCGTGAAATACGATGTAGGGCGTAGGACCTCGGTGAGCGAATGGCGGCGCGCGCCTACCCGCGGCCGCGGGTCGCCGAGGCGACCGAGCCTCCGAGTCCCTGGCGGTCGGGGTGCCGCGCGCGCCGGCGATCCTCGTCATCGACGTACTGCCGGTCTACCGCGCGCTCGAGGAGTGTCAGCTCTCGGCGCACGGCCGCCGTACGGCTCGCGGGCAGCACGGCGGCGAGATGCTCGAGCATCGCGCGGAGGCGGCGCGGGACCTGGATGCTGCCGGCGCCGAAGGCCCGGATCTCGCTGACAGCGAGCGCGACGAAATCTTCCCAGTCCGGTGTCGCGTAGACGAGGCGGACGTGTCCCGCATCGTCGCGCACCGGTCCCGTATCCAGGTTCCTCTGGCCGACGTAGGCCAACAGGCGGTGGATCTGATCGATGGCGACCACGGCGGTGGTCGGATCGTTGACCGCGGGTGAAAGTGCGCGCGAGGCGATGTCCACCATGATCCGGAACGCGAACGCTGGATCCTGTTCCAGCGTCCGCTCGGGGCCGAAGGCGACGCAGTCGTAGAGGGCGTCCTCGTCCACGCGGGCGGAGCCGGGATGGATCCTGAACAGCGGGTCGCCGTGCGCCACGAAGTCGCCGACCTGGGGAATCAGCTCGATGACGCAGCCGCCGCTACGCGCCAGCGCCACCAGCTCGCGCGTGCCGAAGGCGAGGAACGTCCCCGAGGCGCCCGTGTGGGCGACCGTCCGGGGGGTGCCGTCGACGACGGCGACCGCCGCGGCGGGCCCCGTGTCGCCGCCGGCATCCAGCAGGTGCGGATACACGCGTTCGACGACCGCGCGCGCCGTCTCCCAGAGCGACTGGAGGATGAAAACCGGCCGGAGGCCGGTGCCGAGCTGCTGCACGAACCAGAAAAAGACCGCGATGCTCACGAGCGTGAGGAGCACGGCGACCATCACGAGCAGCTCGGGGACGCGCACCGTCTCGATCCGCCCAAGCGCGCTCAGCGTGAACGTATACGCAAACACGAAGATGCCCACGGACACCCTGAGCACCGGGCGCGCGAAGACGAGGCTGATGATGCGCGGCGTGAGCTGGCCGCTCGCGATCTGGACGGCGAGCAGGAGGCCGGACACCGCGAACACGATGAAGGTCAGCATCGACGAGGACAGTCCGCCGAGGATGGCCTGCGCGCCCTCGACGCTGAACCCGAACCAGCGCCACTGCGTGCGCATGTCGAGCCAGAGCACGAGCCGCATGACGGGCACGGCCGCGACCATTGCCAGCGCCGGCACGATCCAGAAGCTGTGCGCGGCGAAGTGCCGCAGATGGTAGCGGCGGAGCCAGGTCACGAGGGGCGTCAGCGGGCGGGCGCCTGACTCGACTGGCGCTGCTCCCTGAGACACTGCTGGTAACGGTCCTGGTCGATCGTCATCTGCGGCCGGCCGTCATACGTCTGTCTCACCCGCCGCGCGAGGTTGAGGCAGTCCAGCGTCGTGCGTTGCGACGAATCGACGGCCACCGGCTGCGCAGACGGCGAGTCCGTCGTCGCGCAGCCCGCGCCGGCGAGCGTCAGGATCGCGATGCCGAAGAACCACGGTGTGAATGGCATAGCGTCACCGCCTTTCGGGCTCGGCGGCCGTGCAGGCGCCGAAGACCACGAACGCCGTCTGGTCTTCCACGACCGCGACCGACATCTGCCCTGTCTTGTCGGCGACCGTTGCGCTCCAGGCCCGCCCCTGCTGGCCGCCCTGCAGGATGAGGCGATCGTTCACGCGCTCGACGCTCTGGATGGGCGCGGTGCGAGCGTCGTCGCCGGTGGAGGCCAGCGACCTGGCCGCCGGATTCACCCGGATGAAGCGCGGCAGGTTCGCGCTCTCGATCGTCGAGCGTTGGCACTCTCCCTGAGCACTGCACTCCACGACGTTGATCACGGCGCACAGCAAGGACGACGCCTGCTGGGCCAGCGCGGAGACGCCGGCGGCGAGGGTGAGAGCCAGGGCAACGGCGAACGGAATGAGCACGCGCATGAGATGTCCTCCTACCTGACCATATAACCCCGCCCCGCCAGGCACGCATTGAGGGCGCGGTTGTACGCATCCAGACGCGCGGCACTCGCCTGCTGCGCCTGGCTCTCCTGCTGCTGATACGCCTCCTGCTGCGCCGCATACTGGTCCCGCGTCCGCATGCCGCCGATGAGACCCCCCATCGCCGCGCCGGCGGCCGCGCCTTTTCCCGCATCTCCCGCGATGGCCCCGCCGACCGAGCCGACCGCCGCGCCGCGCAGGGCGCCGCGGGCCACCCCACGTCCCGGTGGCGGCGCCGACGGCGGCGGCGCAGCGGGCATCGCGGCCGCGGAGGCCGGATCGACGCCCGTCTGCTGCACGGCCCACTGATGGCATTCGCCGCGGTCGCGCGACTCCTGCTGCGCGTTCTGCCCCTTGCTCGGATACGTGAACGTCTGTCCCGCGGCCGGGACGAAGCTTCCGATCAGGAGCGTGAGCGCGACGCCGATCGCTCCGGCATTTCCGCGTGCGAGCCGCATGGTTCCTCCCCCATTCGACGACGTGCACCGCCGACGACGCTGCACGATCGCACGCAGACGCGTGAGCGGACCATGGGACCTTCGTCCCTCACCCCAAGGTCCGATCGTCGCGTCATCGAGCGAGAGTTACCGTCGCGATGCAGTCGTCGCTCGCTGGGAGGGCCCAATGATGATCCGAGTCGTGCCGATGGTCGCTGTCGCCGCGTCTTTGTTGTTCACGCTCCCATCGGCCGCCGCGGAGCACACGCGTGCGACCGGCGCAGTGGATGCGGTGACGGTGCGGGGCACCGTGGAGGAGATCGACCGGACTCGCGGTACGGTCGCGCTCGTGGGCCGCGACCGCGGCGTGCTGGTTCTCGAGGTGGCCATCCCGCAGAGTCTCGAGGCCGTCAGCGTCGGCGACCCGGTGATCGCGCAGTACTACGATGCGGTCGCGATCGAGGTCCCGGGCTCGGGCCGCCCGGCGCCGGACAACCTGGTGCGCATCATCTACGCTCGCGCGCTCGCGGTCACCCTGGACAAGCAGTGATGAGCGACCCGCTGACGCCTTGGTCCCCACGGGAGAGTCGATCATGACTATCGGTCGAAGGATCGTCACGTGGCTCATGCTGTGTCTGATGGTGGTGCTGGTGCTGCCGCCCCCCGCGACGGCGCAGGACACGCCGAAAGGGTTCAAGCCGGAAGAGCTGGACCAGCTGGTGGCGCCCATCGCGCTGCATCCCGACGCGCTGCTGGCCCAGGTGCTGATGGCGTCGACGTATCCATTGGAGGTCGTCCAAGCCGCGCGCTTCGTCACGGAGAAGGCTACCCTCAAGGGTGATCAGCTCAACGAGGCCCTCAAGCAGCAGCCATGGGACGACAGCGTGAAGTCCCTGACGACGTTTCCGACGGTGCTCGCGATGATGAGCGAGAAGCTGGACTGGCTGCAGAAGCTCGGTGACGCCTTCCTCGCGCAGCAACAGGACCTCATGGCGGCCGTTCAGCGCTTGCGCGCCCGCGCGCAGGCGCAGGGGCAGCTCAAGAGCACGCCGCAGCAGAACGTCGTCGTCGAGGCCGCCGCGTCCGCTGGGGCGCCGCCCCCGACCGTGCAGGTCCAGGCTGCGCCCACGACGGTGCAGGTCGTTCAGGCGCCTCCGACCATCATCAAGATCGAGCCGGCGAATCCGCAGGTGGTCCAGGTGCCGAGCTACGACCCCACGGTGGTCTACGGCGCGTGGCCGCCGGCGTCCCCACCGTATTCACCCTATCCGCTCGGCTACTTCGCCGCCGGCGCACTCACCTTCGGCGCCGGCATCGCCGTCGGTGCGGCGCTGTGGGGCGAGGCCGACTGGCATCACGGGGACGTCAACTACAACGTCAGCCAGGTCAATGACTACTCGAACCGCGTGAACAACGCCGACACCGCCCGCAACCGCGTCGAGCACTACTCGAGCGGCGCAGGGACCGGACAGGGCGGGCGCGGACAGGGCGGAGGCGGCAGCTGGCAGCACAATCCCGAGCACCGGAAAGGCGTGCAGTATCGCGACACGGCCACGCAGCAGCGCTTCAACAAGACCGGACCCGCGAACGCCCAGGGGCGTGAGGCATTCCGCGGCCGGACGGCGGCGCAGCAACCGGCGCTGCGGCAGCAGGGCCCGCGCGCGGCACAGCAGCCGGCCCTCGGCCAGCAGGGCGAGCGCGGCGGCTTGGGCGATCGTGGCGCCGGCGGCCAGGGCGCATTTCAGGGCGGACGCCAGGCTGGCGCCTTCGAAGGCCTCGGTGGCGGCCGCGACGCCCAGAGCTTCAGCGATCGCGGCCGAGCCAGCCGCGACAGTTTCAGCCGCTCGAGTGCTGGCGGCGGCGGCGGCGCGCGCGGTGGTGGCGGCGGTGGTCGAAGCGGCGGCGGCGGACGATCAGGGGGGCGGCGATGAGGGCTCGAATAGATTCCACGATCCTGATAGCGGTCGTCACACTGAGCCTCGGGATAGTCCCACGCGTGGCCGCCCAGGCGCCGGCGCCGCCGAAAGCGGACGCGCCGGCGCAGTCCCCGGCGTCGCAGGCCTCGTCGGTGCAGGCCAAGCGTTTCACGTCGCCCGAGGAGGCCGTGCGCTCACTCGTGGCCGCGTTGCGTGCCGGGGACAAGAACGCGCTCATCGGTGTCCTCGGCAGCGAGGGCCGCACGCTCGTGTCCTCGGGTGACGATGTCTCCGATCGACACACACGGACCCGATTCCTCGAGGCGTACGACGCTGCAAACCAGCTTGTCAAGACGGACACCGAGGCGACGCTTCGCGTCGGGCCAGACGATTGGCCGTTTCCCATCCCGGTGGTGAAGACCGCCGACCGGTGGCGGTTCGACACGCGGCGAGGCAAAGAAGAGATCGTCGCGCGGCGGATCGGCCGGAACGAGCTGAACACGATGCAGGTCTGCCTCGCCTACGTCGACGCGCAGCGGGAGTATTACGCGGAGGACCGAAACGGCGAGGGCATCCTCGAGTATGCGCGAAACTTTGCCAGCGCGCCGGGCAAGCATGACGGCCTCTACTGGAGCACCAAGGCCGACGAGCCGCCGAGCCCGCTGGGCGACTTCGTGGTCCGCGCCCACGCCGAAGGTTACCGACGTAGCGCCGGCGGCGGGCCGACGCCCTACCACGGCTATCTCTATCGCATTCTCACGGCCCAGGGGCCGGCCGCGCCCGGCGGCGCGTACGACTACGTCGTGCGCGGCCACATGATCGCGGGCTTCGGCCTCGTCGCGTTTCCCGCCCAGTACGGCGTCTCGGGCGTGATGACCTTCATCGTCAACCACGACGGCGTCGTGTACCAGAAGGATCTCGGGCCGACGACGGGCGCCATCGCCACTGCCCTGCGGCAGTTCAACCCCGACAAGGCGTGGACGAAGGTGGAGATTCCCGAATAAGGAGAACCTCATGAACGGATTCAGAATGGGAAGAACCGTTGGCGTGATGGCGGTCGCATTCGGACTGGCGGCGGGGCCCGTGGACACGTGGGCGCGGAGCTGCCCGCCGGAACTGGCCGAGGCGAAGAAGGCGCTGGAGCGCGCGACGGCGACCGCGCAGTCTGCCAGCGAGCTGCCGCGGACTCTCGCGGGCGCGCGCGATGAGATTCAAGCGCCGCGCGGTCAGGAGATCCAGAGCCCGCGTGGCCAGGACATCCAGTCGCCGCGTGGTCAGGAGATCCAGAGCCCGCGCGGCCAGGACATCCAGTCGCCGCGCGGTCAGGAGATCCAGAGCCCGCGTGGCCAGGAGATCCAGTCGCCGCGAACGACGGTCGGGGCACGGACGAGCGGGGCGGCGACGGCAGCGGCACTCGTCACCGAAGCCGAGGCGGCGTGCATGGCCGGCAACATGGCGCTCTCCGCGCAGCGGGCGAAGGCGGCATTGGAGGTGCTGCGATGAAAGCTCTATTCGGTACGCTGCTCGCAGTCGCGATGATGATGGCCGGGTGCTCCAGCGCGCCGCTGGCCCCGCCCACCACGAACGTCACCGGCAACTGGGTGGGGTCGTGGCAGTACGAGAATCTTCAGATGGGCTCGGGTGACATGCGAGGGACCTTCGAGCAGGACGGAAGCAAGGTCAGCGGCAACTTCCAGGTCACCGGTCCCGTCCTCAATAGGGTGGCGATCATCACGGGGACCGTGTCCGGCAACGAGATCCTGTTGAGCGAGCCCGCGTCGGGCCGACTCACCGTCAGCGGCAGCGAGATCACCGGGGTGATCAACGGGCTCAACGTCGCGAAGGTCACGCTTCGCCGGATGTAGGTCGATCGCTCCGCGGCCCCGTGCGACCTCGAAACCAGGGAGTGCACGCCGCATGAAGCGCTTCGTCGTCGATCGACACGGCCGCATCGTATTTCCCTTCAACTTCTTCCCTGCGCTCGACGTCTCTGTCTTCGAGAGGCTCGATCAGTTCGAGGCGGTGATCAGACGCGATTTCGCGGACAAGGCGCGGACGCAGGCCGAGATCGTGGCGCGCGTGGACACCGGCGGCTATATCGGACGTTACGAGCTTCTGAGAGACCTCGCGACGAATCTGTTCTGGGCGAACCGCTACGTGATGACGATGTACGACAAGCGACCGACACGCTGGCGTGATGTTCCGCGCCGTCGCGGCGACGTGTTCCTGCCCGTCGTCACCCCGATCGACCCCGGCCCGGTGAGCGCCGTCATCGAGACCGGTTACCGCGCTCTCTCCCCGACCTGGGACGCGGCCACCGAGCGGACGATCTTCGGCCTGCTGATCGAGATCCTCAGAAACCGCGGAGGCGTCGAGCTCGATGCCCATGCGATCGTGCCGACCGTAGCGGAAGCACGCGCCGATTCGCGCGCGCGCATCTACGAGATTTCGACCTACGATCCGGACTATCCCGTGTACCGCTACAACGACGTGGTGGGGTACCGCCACCGCGTGCCGGAGCTCGAGGCGCTGATGCGACACGCCATGGTCTTGCGCAGCGAGTTCCCGTGGAATCTCGAGGACACGCGCTGCACCGCCATCGGGGACCTCCGCGGCGACGAGGTCGTGCTGGTGCTCCACCCTCGAACGGACGAGGTACGCCGCTTTCTCGACGGGATGAAGGCGCCGCCGGCGCGCGTTCGATCGGGTCCGGTTCCGGCGGGCGCTCACCGGCCCCCGCCACCGCCGGTGCCACCGGTCGACGTTCGCCGGCGTTTCGCCGTCATGCCGCGTGTGGAGTCGCTCGCCGCCTGCCGGGGAGAACGCATCTGCACGAACGAGGACCTCGTTCGCAACGCGGCCTACTGCTGGTCGCCGATGACCGCCCGCGACATCACCGTGAAGACCGGCATCGAGCAGCGAACCTACACCGACATGGAGCTGGAGGAGCTGTCTCTGCAGGCGGCTCGGCAGGCCCTCGCGAAGTGCGGCCGCCAGCCGGAAGAGTTCGGCGCGGTGCTCTTCTGCTCGTGTACGAGCACGAAGGCGATGCCGTCAGTCGCGGCCTGGCTCTCCGGGCGACTCGGCATGCTCCAGACCCATGCGTCGTTCGACCTCATCGCGGCCTGTGCGGGTCTGCCCTATGCCGTCGCCGAGGCCATTCGCCTGCTCGAGGAAACCGGGCGGCCGGTGCTCGTGGTCGCCGGCGAGAAGTTCTCGGACAAGATCGGGACCGTCCGAGCCTCCCGCATGCTCTTCGGCGACGCCGCCGCGGCCCTCGTGATCGGCCCGGCGCCGGCGGGGGCGCGGCCGGACGTCGAGATCTTCCAGACCTATGCGAGCGGCCCGATGAGCGAGGTCGAGTCGATCATCTGGCCGAACCCCGAGTTCGACAACAACGTGACGGTCTACGGCCCGGATGTTCGGGCCCTGGTCAAACGCTACATGGAGCAGATGATCGCAGAGCTGATGGCCCTTCCACATCCCGATGGCGAGAGTGGCTCGCTGCTCGATGCCATCGAGCTGGTCGTTCCCCATCAGGCCAACAAGACGATGGTCACGGCCATCGCCGAGGCCGCCGGCCTCCCTCCCGAGCGCCTCTACTTCAACATCGATCGGGTGGGAAACACCTCGTCCGCGAGCATCCCGCTCGCGCTGCAGGACGCCGTCCGCGACGGCGTCCTCACTCGTCCGATGCGGATCTTCGCCCCTGGCTTCGGCGCGGGGGCGGTCGGTGGCTACATCGTCGCGCGCATCGCTCCGGGCGTCGTCGCCGCCTAGGCGCTGCGGCTCGCCGGCGACTCAGGGCGCCGAGCAGGCGCCGAACATCAGAAATCCACCGACCGGCGAGAGCACCGCGCCCGACATGGCGCCCGTGTTCTCAGTCACCGCGACCCCCCACGCTTTGCCGAGGGTCTCGGCTTCCTCGCCGTGAATCATGAGCTGCCCGGCGCCGCGGCCGAACGAGGTGATCCGGGCGGTCCGGCCCGAAGCCGAGCCGCTGATGAGACGGTTGCCGACGTCGACCGTGACGACCGAGGGAAGGCTGACGGTCTGCGCAGTCCCACGTGTGCACATCGCCGCCTCGTGGCACACGAACACCGTCTCGATCGTGCACTTCATGGGCACCGAGCCATCGTAGAGGGCCGCGGCGTCGGCCACCGACGCGCCAACGAGAAGAATGCCAACGAGCATCAGGGCTCTCACGCTGAGTCCTCCCGCGCTGAATGCGTTGTCCGGGATCATTCGACCACTGGCCGATCTGGACCACCATCGGACCTTGGCCTTAGGGCCGGCAATGTCTCGGACCGGCAAGAAATGGGGCCAACGTCCTATAGCCGGTGCCGCCGGCGCGTCGCTACCGTGCCGACATGGGTTGTCGAAGATCCGCCGCCGGGGTGCTCGTCTTCGTGGTCCTGCTGACGCTCGCCGTGACCGCTCCCGACGCACAGGAGCGCGTCAGGATCGACGGCCAGGTGCAGTGGGTGGCGGCCACCAGGATGCAGGTCATGACGGGCGGCGGCAGCGTCGCGGTCGATCTGCGGCAGGCGGACCAGGCCGCGCACCGAGGGCTGCGCGCCGGCGAGCGCGTGACCGTCGAGGGGGTCATCGCCGACGACCGCCGCAGCATCGTCGCGCGTGAGATCTGGCGCGTCACGGACCAGCTTGGGGGCCAAGCCCCCTGACGGGGCGTGCGCGCTTCGTCCCAGCTCTGGTCGCATCGGCCCAAGGTCCGATTGGCGCGCGCACGACGCATCACTAGCATGCCGAGGACACAAGGAGGATGGCGTTGAAATACGCATCCAGTGTCGTCGCCGTCGTGATCACCGCCGCGCTCGGATGGGCGTGCCCGGCCCGGGCCGACGACGCCCCGCCGCCGCCTCTGGCACCGGTCGTCGATCGACTCTTCCCGGAGTTCAAGAAGAAAGCCGCGGATCTGCCGCCGTTCCTGCGCGACGCGGACGTGATCCTTCATCTGCGCACCTTTTACTTCAACCGCCACAAGCCCGACGACACCGACAACGAGGCGCTGGCTACCGGCGGCTGGCTCAGCTACCGCTCGGGCTGGTTGTTCGACACGTTCTCGATGGGAGCGACGTTCTACGGCTCGGCGCCGCTGTACGCGCCGGACGACCGGGACGGCACGCTGCTCCTGCAGCCGGACCAGAAGGGATACTACGTTCCCGGCGAAGCATGGGGCGCGCTGCGCTACAAGGACTACGCGCGGTTCACCGGCTATCGCCAGAAGATCGACGTGGGTTACGTCAACTCCCACGACAACCGGATGACCCCGAACACGTTCGAGGCCGTCACGCTCGGCGGCAAGGTGGGCATCCTCGAGTATTTCACCGGCTATCTCTGGAACATGAAGACGCGCAACTCCGACGACTTCGTGAGCATGTCCGTGCCGGCGGGCGTCAAGAAGCACCATGACGTCGGGGGTCTGGCCGGCATCCGGCTCACGCCCATGAAGGATCTTCGAATCGACCTCAACAACGTGTACGGCGAGAACACGTTCAACATCGCCTACGGGGAGATCGACTACCTGTATCCGCTCACCGCGGACTGGAAGCTGCGGGCGAGCGCGCAGTTCACCGACGAGCGCGCCGTCGGCGAGGCGCGCGCGGCCAGGACGGAAGAGAAGTACTGGTCCACCCAGGTCGGCGGGGCGCGCGTGCAGATGATCTATGGGGATCTCACGCTCGGCGCGGCCTTCTCGATCACGAGCTCGGACAACAACATCCAGAGCCCGTGGGGCGGCTATCCTGGCTACCTCTCGCTGATGGACCAGGACTTCGATCGCGCCGGCGAGAAGGCCGTGGGCGTCGGCGCCACCTTCGATTTCTCACGCATCCTCACACAGGGCCTCACCGCCTTCACCAACTTCGCGTGGGGCTGGGACGCGATCAACCCGACGACGCGGGTCGAGCAGCCGCGGCAGGCCGAATACGACCTCACGGTCGACTATCGCCCGCCGTGGCTCAAGCCGACGTTCCTTCGTGGCCTCTGGTTCCGGGCGCGGGGCGCCGTTCTCGATCAGGAGCACGCCAAGCAGCTCGGCTACCAGTTCCGCCTGACCATCAACTGGGAGCGCGACATCTTTTGACGGCTCCCTTTCACCCGGAGAACGAGCGATGGCAACGACCCTCGCGCCCAGCACGATGGACCTGAAGGATTTCTTCTCCGCCGCGGAGGGCCGGATCGAGCAGTGGCGCCAGCTGCATGTCACCGCTCGCGGCTGGGAGGCGGACGTGGCCCATGGTCGCGGGGCGGAGCGGGGGCACGCGGACGCGGCGCGCCTGCTCGACGACATCGGTCCACTCGAGGAGTACTGGGCATACCCGGGGCCGCATCTGATGGCAACCCTCGACGAGGCGCTCCGAGAGCGCAACGCCGCGGTCTTCGCCCGCCTCGTGCAGAAGATCTCCATGGCGCTGATCACCGGCGCCTACCGGCACGACGCCGCGGCATGGGATCCGCTGGAGGAAGGCGAGGCGCGTCTGGCCGACGTGCTGCCGCCGGACGGTCAATCCGGCGAGGGTCACCGGCCGTATTTCGAAGTCCTCGTGGTCACCCCGAACGATCCGGGCACGTGGGAGCGAGGCCGCAGCGCGATGCGCCGCCTGCGTCGCCCGGAGGACGCGTTCACGTACGAAGCCGTGCAGGTCGGCAGCTTCGAGGACGGCGTCATCGGGACGATCGTCAACACGAACGTGCAGGCCGTGGTGATCTATGACGGCTTCCCGTTCCGCTCGCGCCACGACCTGCCCGTGCTGCACGAGTTCCTGCTGCGCCACCTCCGGGTGGATCCGGGCGACGTCGCGCCCGGAGCGCTCGCCACCACGCTGGCGCGGGGGATCAAGAGCTACCGGCCCGAGCTCGACCTCTATCTCTTGACCGATCGGGCCGTCGAGCAGCTCGCCAGCACCGCGGACGCCGCGCCCTTCCGGCGCATCTTCCACCACGTCGAGGAAGTGATGGAGGTCCACCTCAGCATCCTCGACGGTGTCGGTGACCGCTACGACACGCCGTATTTCGGCAACCTCAAGCGCTACGCGCAACGTCCCATGGGTACGTTCCACGCGCTGCCGGTGGCGCGCGGCAAGTCCGTCTTCCGCTCCAACTGGATCCGCGACATGGCACAGTTCTACGGGGTCAACCTCTTCCTCGCGGAGTCGTCGGCGACCACGGGCGGCCTGGACAGCCTGCTGGAGCCCACCGGCAACATCAAGAAGGCCCAGGACCTCGCCGCGCGCGCGTTCGGCGCCCAGCGCGCCTATTTCGGGACCAACGGCACATCCACGTCGAACAAGATCGTCGTGCAGGCGGTCTGCAGGCCCGGCGACATCGTCATCGTGGACCGCAACTGCCACAAGTCCCACCACTACGGATTCGTGCTCGCGGGCGCGCAGCCGTACTACGTCGAGGCCTTCCCGCTCACGCAGTACTCGATGTACGGGGCGGTGCCGCTGCGGACGATCAAGAAGGCGCTGCTCGACTGCAAAACCGAGGGGAATCTCGACCGGGTCAGGGCCGTCGACCTGACCAACTGCACCTTCGACGGCCACATGTACCATCCCGCGCGCGTGATGGAGGAATGTCTCGCCATCAAGCCCGACCTCGTCTTCCTGTGGGACGAGGCGTGGTTCGGCTTCGCGCGGTTCAACGCGTTTCACCGCCGGCGCACGGCCATGGGGGCGGCGGCCACGCTGACCGCGCGCTATCGCGATCCCGCGTACCGCGAGGCGTTCAAGGCGTTCGCCGCCAGGGCGAAGACGCTCGACGCCGCCGCCCAGCTCGACGCGCACCTGCTGCCGGACCCGGACAAGGTTCGCATCCGCGTCTACCAGACGAACTCGGTCCACAAGTCCATGTCCGCGCTCCGCCAGGGCTCGCTCATCCTGGTCTGGGACGAGGACTTCCATCTGGTCGAGGGTCCGTTTCAGGAAGCCTACCTGACCCACACGTCGACCTCGCCGAACCTCCAGATCCTCGCCTCGCTCGACGTGGCGCGCCGGCAAATGGAGCTGGAAGGCTACGAGCTCACGATGAAGGCCGTCGAGCTGGCGCTGCGGATCCGCCGCGAGGTCAACACGCACCCGCTGATCTCGAAATACTTTCGCGTCGCGACGCCAGAGGACATGATCCCGGCCGAGTTCCGCGCCTCGGGGATCACGGACTACGGCCGGCCGCATTCCACGTGGAAAGGCGCGCTCGAGGCGTGGAACACCGACGAGTTCGCCCTCGATCCGACGCGGCTGACCGTGATCTGCGGCGCGGCGGGCTTCGACGGCACGCAGTTCAAGAACCTCCTGGCCAACCGCTTCGACATCCAGCTCAACAAGACGTCGCGCAACAGCGTGCTCGTCCAGACCAACATCAACAACACCCGGAGCGACGCCGCCCTGTTGCTCAAGGTCCTCGCCGACCTCTCACGCGAGATCGAGCACCGTCTCGAGCAGGCGAGCACGCGCGAGCTGACCGCCTTCGCGGCGCGCGTGACGTCGCTCATGACCGACGTCCCCGAGCTGCCCAACTTCAGCCGCTTCCACGACGTCTTCCGCGACAATCCGCGCGGCGCCAGCAACGAGGGCCACGTGCGGCCGGCGTTCTTCATGGCGTACGACGAGGCACACTGCGAGTTCGTGAGGCTCGGGAGCAAGGAGATCGACGAGCGACTGAAGCACGGCCCCGAGCTGGTGTCCGCGAACTTCGTGATCCCCTACCCGCCCGGGTTCCCGATCATGGTGCCCGGGCAGGTCATCACCGAGGCGACGATCGCCTTCATGCGCAAGCTCGACGTGAAAGAGATCCACGGCTACCACGCCGCGCAGGGTCTGAAGCTCCTGAGGCCGGATGCGCTGGCCGCGCGGAAAGGCAACGGCGGCCTGTGAACGGGCATCGGCTCGGCCGGAGGGCAACATGATCGACTGGTTCGCCGCGACGCTGCGCAGTTACCCCGAGATCGCCATCTTCCTCGCGCTGGGCATCGGCTACTACGCGGGCAGGTTCACCTTCCGCGGCATCGGCCTGGGGGCGGTGACCTCCACGTTGCTGGCGGCCGTGCTGATCGGCCAGCTGGGCATCACGATCTCGCCGAACGTCAAGTCGGTCTTCTTCCTCATGTTCCTGTTCGCCGTGGGCTACGGCGTCGGGCCGCAATTCGTCCGCGGCATCGCCAAGGACGGGCTGCCGCAGGCGCTCTTCGCGGCGGTGGTCTGCGTGTTTTGCCTGGGCGCCTGCCTCCTCGCCACAAAGCTCGTCGGCTACGACCTCGGCTACGCGGCGGGGCTGTACGCGGGGTCGCAGACGATCTCGGCCTCGATGGGCCTCGCAACCGACGCCATCAATCGATTGGGGCTCGCCGCCGACCAGGCCAAGGGTCTGCTCGATGCGATGCCAGTCGCCTACGCCGTGACGTATATCTTCGGCACCGTCGGCTCGGCGATCCTGCTCGCCCTGCTCGGGCCGAGGCTGCTCGGCATCGATCTCGTCGCCGCCTGCAAGGCGTACGAGGAGCGGCAGGGCGGCGGCCAGGCCCAGGGAGGCGCGGGCTCAGCCTGGCACCGCTGGGAGCTGCGCGCCTTCCGCGTCCAGCCGAGCGGCAAGGTCGTGGGGCTTCGGGCCGTGGAGGCCGAGGCGCTGCTGCCGGATGCGCGCGTCTTCGTCCTGCGCCTCCGCCGCAACGGGAGGATCGAGGACGCCACCGCGGACACGGTGCTGCGCGTGGACGACGTGATCGCGGTCGCCGGCGCGCGCGAGGTGCTCGTGCGAGTGATCGGGGACGGCGCGAAGGAGGTCGAGGACCCCGAGCTGCTGAGCGTGCCGGTGGAAGGCGTCGACGTCTACGTGACGAGCAAGGCGGTCGACGGCAAGACGCTCGCGGAGCTGGCCCAGCGGCCCACGGCCCGCGGCGTCTTCCTGCGCAAGATCACGCGTGGGGCGACGGCCACGACGATTCCCGTGCTGCCCAACACGACGATTCATCGCGGCGACATCCTCACGCTCGTCGGCCGCACGCAGGACACCTCGGCCGCCGCCAAGGACCTGGGCGTGGCCGATCGGCCGACGGACGTCGCCGACGTCGCCTTCATGGGCGGCGCGATCACGCTCGGCGCCCTGATCGGCGCTCTCGTGACCAAGGTCGGCGGCGTGCCGTTGACGCTGTCCACCGCCGGTGGTGCCCTCATGGCGGGCCTGGTGTTCGGCTGGCTGCGCTCGGTGCGCCCATTCTTCGGGCGCATTCCCTCGTCCACGGTGTGGTTCATGAACTCGGTCGGCCTCAACGTCTTCATCGCCGTGGTCGGCATCTCGGCGGGTCCGGGCTTCGTCAAGGGCCTGCAGACGCAGGGCGTCAGCCTGTTCCTGTGGGGCATGGTCGCCACCTCGCTCCCGCTGGTCCTCGCGATGTTCACCGGCAAGTACGTCTTCCGCTTCGACCCCGCGATCGTCCTCGGTGCCTGCGCCGGAGCGCGCACGACGACGGCGGCGCTCGGCATGGTCTGCGAGCAGGCCCGAAGTCAGGTGCCCGCGCTCGGCTATACGGTCACCTACGCCGTCGGCAACACGCTGCTCACCATCTGGGGCATGGTCATCATCATCCTGTTGTCGTGACGGCCCCCGAAAGGATCAGGACAACCATGGACCCCATGAGTCTCCGCCGCTTCGAGACCCTCAGTCCCTTCGAGATCAAGGACGAGCTGATCAAGCTGGCCAGGAAGACGTCGAAGACCACGCAATCGGCGTTCCTCAACGCCGGGCGCGGCAACCCCAACTGGATCGCGACCACGCCGCGCGAGGGCTTCTTCCTACTCGGCCAGTTCGCCGTCACCGAGAGCCGGCGTGTGATGGAGCATCCCGCCGGCCTCGCCGGGATGCCACAGCCCCGGGGGATCGCGGGCCGTCTGGAAGCGTGGCTGGTCAAGCACGCCGACATGCCGGGCGTGGCCTTCCTGGCGTCGATGGTGGACTTCGCCGTGAAGACGTTCGACTTCGAGCCGGATGCGTTCGTCCACGAGCTCGTCGACTCGATCATCGGCGACAACTATCCGGTCCCCGATCGCATGCTGGTCCACAACGAGCGCATCGTGCAGGAGTACCTGATGTGGGCGATGTGCGGCAATCCGCGCCCGTCCGGCACCTTCGATCTCTACGCGGTCGAGGGCGGCACGGCCGCGATGTGCTACATCTTCAAGTCGCTGAAGGCCAACCGCTTGCTCCATCCCGGCGACACCATCGCGCTCGGCACGCCGATCTTCACGCCCTACATCGAGATGACCCATCTGGAGGACTACGCCCTGAACGTGGTCACCATCCGCGCGCCGCAGGAGAACCGCTTCCAGTTCACGGACATCGAGCTCAAGAAGCTGGAGGACCCCCGGATCAAAGCCTTCTTCATCGTCAATCCGGGCAATCCCACCGGCGTGGCGCTCAGCAACGAGACGATCGGCAAGATCGCCGGCGTGGTGAAGACGAGCCGGCGCGACCTGATGCTGCTCACCGACGACGTGTACGGAACGTTCGTCCCGGGTTTCCGCTCGCTGATGGGCGAGCTGCCGCACAACACGATCGGCGTCTACTCCTACTCGAAATACTTCGGGTGCACGGGCTGGCGACTCGGCGTGATCGCCATCCACCAGGACAACATCTTCGACAGGATGATCGCGAAGCTCCCGGAGGCAGACCTGAAGGCGCTCGACAAGCGCTATGGCGCGCTGACCCTGGAGCCTCGCCGGGTCAAGTTCATCGACCGGATCGTCGCCGACAGCCGCGATGTGGCGCTCAACCACACCGCCGGGCTCTCGCTGCCCCAGCAGGTCATGATGAGCCTGTTTTCGCTCGCCGAGCTGATGGACGCCGACAAGCGGTACCAGAAGGCGTGCATGGAGATCGTCCACCGGCGCGCGCGCGCCATGATCGACGGGCTGGGGCTGGCGGTCACGCCGAACCCGCTGTACGACGCCTACTACGGCCTGATCGACTTCGAGTTCTGGGCCCGCAAGAACATCGGTGAGGACGCCGTCGAGTATCTCAAGAAGAACGTCCATCCCCTCGACCTCGCCTTCTGCCTGGCCGAGAACCACGGCATCGTGCTCCTGAACGGCGGCGGCTTCGAGGCGCCCGATTGGTCGCTCCGCGTGTCGCTCGCCAATCTGGACGACGATGTCTACGACGACATCGGGCGCGGCGTCCGTTCCATCGCCCGCGGCTACCGGGACGCCTTCGAGGCCAGCAAGCGCGCCGCGAAGACATAGGAGACCGGCCATGGACTCCTTCGTCGGGGCCCTCCGAGACCACCAGGAGCTCGCGATCTTCGTGACCCTGGCGCTGGGGTTCTTCATCGGCCGGCTTCGGTTCGGCTCGTTCAGTCTCGGGACCGTCGTGGGCACGCTGCTGGCGGGCGTGCTCGTCGGACAGCTCGACATCGAGGTGCCCGCCGTCGTGAAGAACGTGTTCTTCGACCTGTTCCTCTTCACCACCGGCTACAAGGTCGGCCCCCAGTTCTTCCGGGGGTTGAGGAAGGACGCGCTGCCTCAGCTGGCCGTCACGGTCGTCCTGTGCGTCAGTTGCCTGTTGAGCGCCTTCGCGGCCGCCAGGCTCCTCGTCTACGACATGGGCACGGCGGCCGGGCTGCTGGCGGGAGCCTTCACCGAATCCACCGTCATCGGCACCGCCGCCGATGCCATCAATCGCCTCGACCTGCCCGCCGCCGAGAAGGCCGCGCTGGTGAACAACATCCCCGTCGCGTACGCGGTGACGTACCTGATCGGCACCGCGTTCATCGTGTGGTTCCTGCCGAACGTCGGGCCGAGGCTGATGAGGGTGAATCTCAAAGAGGAGGCGCGGAAGCTGCAGGCGCAGATCGCGGGCGGCGAGGAGCACGAGCCGGGCGTGCAGTCGGCCTTTCAGCATTTCGCCGTGCGCGCCTACCGGGTGACCAACGAACGGCTCGTCAACCGGACCGTTGCAGAGATCGAGGCCCTGCCCACCGATGTGCGCGTGTTTATTTCGCGCATCCGGCGCGCGGGAGAGATCATCGAGACCACCCCCGACACGATCATCCAGAAGGAGGACGTGATCGCGGTGATGACGCACGCCGAGGCGTTGGCGCGCGGCACCACGATCGGGCCCGAGGTGAACGACAAGGCCCTCCTCGACTTTCCCGCGGAGGTCCTGGACGTCGTGATCACGAACAAGGCGCTGGTCGGCACGAGCCTCGCGGAGCTGGCGCAGATCGAGGCGGCGCACGGAGTGTTTCTCCGGAAGATCGTGCGGCTCGGCGAGCCGATGCCGTACACCCGGCAGACGCGCGTCGACCGTGGCGACGTGTTGAACCTCATCGGTGCCAAGCCCGACGTCGAGCGGGCCGCGAAGGCTCTCGGCTACGCCGACCGGCCGACGGTCACCACCGACATGATTTTCGTCGGCCTCGGCATCTTTCTCGGTGGGCTGGTCGGCCTGCTCTCGGTGACGATCGGCGGGTTGCCGATCACGCTCACCGCCAGCGGCGGCGCACTGATCATGGGTCTGGTGTTCGGCTGGCTGCGCGCCCTGCGCCCGACGTTCGGCCGGATTCCGGAGCCCGCCATGTGGGTGTTCGATACGGTCGGCCTGACCGTCTTCATCGGCGTGGTGGGTCTCGGCGCGGGACCGAGCTTCGTGTCCGGGCTTCAGAAATCCGGGCCGAGCTTGATCTTCGTCGGGCTCCTCGTCGCCACCCTCCCCCACGTGCTGGCGATCGTCTTCGGCCGGTACGTGCTGAAGATGAATCCGCTCATCCTTCTGGGGGCCTGCTCCGGAGCGGGCACCGTCACGGCTGCCCTTCGCGCGCTGCAGGAGGAGTCGCAGAGCAAGCTGCCGGCGCTCGGCTACACCGTTCCCTACGCGCTCGGCAATATCTTGTTGACGGCCTGGGGCCCGGTGATCGTCGCCCTGATGCATTGATCGCCGTGGACGGCGCCGTGCCAAGACGTCCGCCGTGCACCGTCGATGGACGACGCTCGCGCTCGCCGGGCTGACGCTCGTCGTCCTCGCGATCTCGGCACCGGGCGCGCTGCGTGACGCGTACGATCGGGGCGGGATCTATCTGTTCTCGCGCGCCTTCTTCCAGAACATCCCCGCGCGGCTCACGGGCCCCGGGCGACTGCGCTTCGTCTTCCAGCCCCTGTTCGCCATCATCCTCGGCATCCGGAGCGGTCTCGGCGACGCGCGCGCCGGTCGGCCGCCGTATCTCGAGGGCCTCGCGTTGCACCGCGGCGCCCGGCGCGAGCTCGCGACGTCGGGCGTGGCGAGCGTGACGAACCTCGTGCTCATGGGCATCCTCTTCGACGCGGTCTCCCAGTGGCTGATCCTCGGCGTCGCGCACTTCGGTGCCGCGATCGTCGTGGGGCCTGTCCTGATCGTCACGCCGTACACCATCGCCCGGGGCCTCACGAAAGTCTGGCGCGGCGCAGGTCACGATAAAACGCCCTGGCCATACGACGAACGTCCGATGGCCAGCATGCCCCCGGGGGCGTATGAAGAGCGCGGGGCGTGTCAAGACAAGGAGGAACGCGCGATGGATGCCGAACGGGCTCGTCTCACGGAGGCGCGCGTCAGCAAGAGCGCCGCGTGGCGGAAGTGGGGACCGTACCTCTCGGAGCGCCAGTGGGGAACGGTCCGTGAGGACTACAGTGAGGGCGGCGATGCCTGGAACTACTTCACGCACGACCAGGCACGCTCGCGCGCGTATCGCTGGGGCGAAGACGGCCTGGCGGGCATCTCGGACGATCAGCAGCGCCTCTGCTTCGCGCTGGCGCTCTGGAACGGCCGCGACCCCATCCTCAAGGAGCGCCTGTTCGGCCTGAACAACAGCGAGGGCAACCACGGCGAGGACGTCAAGGAGTACTACTTCTATCTCGACTCGACACCGACCCACTCGTACATGAAGTACCTGTACAAGTACCCGCAGCCGCCCTACCCCTACAGCGATCTCGTCGACACCAACCGCCACCGCGGCAAGCACGAGTTCGAGTACGAGCTGATCGACACGGGCGTGTTCGACGACAACCGCTACTTCGACGTGTTCGTCGAGTACGCCAAGGCGTCGCCCGAGGACATCCTCGTCCAGCTCACCGTGGACAACCGCGGTCCGGAGCCAGCCACGCTGCACGCGCTCCCCACCCTCTGGTTCCGTAACACGTGGTCGTGGGGCGACGCCGCGCCGCGCCCGGCGCTGCGGCAGGCCGCCGCCGGCCCCGCCGGCAGCGCGATCACGGCGTCCCACCCCGACCTCGGCGAACGGGTCCTCTACGCCGAGGGCGCGGCCTCGCTGCTCTTCACCGAGAACGAGACCAATACCCGGCGCCTCGTCGGCGTGCCCAGCCGCACGCCCTATGTCAAGGATGGGATCAACGACTACGTGGTCCACGGCCGGGAAGCGTCCGTGAACCCGGAGAAGACGGGCACGAAGGCCTCTTTGTACTACACGTTCGAGGTGCCCGCCGGCGGATCCCGGACCGTGCGCCTGCGGCTCACGGACGCGGCACCGGTCACGAACGGCGTCGGCGCCGCCTTCGGCGACGCCTTCGACGGCGTGATGCAGGCGTGCCGATTGGAGGCCGACGAGTTCTACGCCTCCGTCGTCCCGTCCTCATTAGACAAGGATGCCGCCAACGTGATGCGCCAGGCGCTCGCCGGCATGCTGTGGTCCAAGCAGTTCTACCACTACGACGTCGATCGGTGGCTCTCGGAGCACGGCGCCGACCCCTTCAGCCAGCGGCGGCAAGCCCCCCGCAACGGCCACTGGCACCACATGCACAATGCCCACATCCTGTCGATGCCCGACAAGTGGGAGTATCCCTGGTACGCGGCCTGGGACCTGGCCTTCCACGTCCTTGCCCTGAGTCTGGTCGACGAGAACTTCGGCAAGCAGCAGCTCGACCTCATGCTCCACGAGAGTTACCTGCACCCGAGCGGCCAGCTCCCCGCCTACGAGTGGAACTTCGGAGACGTGAACCCTCCTGTGCATGCCTGGTCCACCATCTACACCTACCGGCTGGAGAAGGCCCGGCACGGGCGCGGCGACCTCGACTGGCTCGAGCGCGCGTTCCACAAGCTCCTGCTGAACTTCACCTGGTGGGTGAACCGCAAGGATCGCGCAGGCAACAACGCCTTCGAGGGCGGCTTCCTCGGACTCGACAACATCGGCGTCTTCGATCGCAGCGCGCCGCTGCCGACCGGCGGGTACCTGGAGCAGGCGGACGGCACCGCCTGGATGGCGCTCTTCTGTCAGAACATGCTCGAGATCACCGGCGAGCTGGCGATGGAGCGGCCGGGCTACGTGGATCTGGCCCTCAAGTTCGCCGAGCACTTCCTCTGGATCGGCTCGGCCATGATGCACGCCGGCCAGAACGTCGGGATGTGGGACGAGGAGGACGGGTTCTTCTACGACGTCCTGCGGCTGCCGGACGGCAGCGCTCAGCGCCTGAAGGTGCGCTCCATGGTCGGGCTGCTCCCGCTGTGCGCGGTGACCGAGTTCGACGGGAAACTCATGGAGAAGTACCCGCCGCTGCGCGAGCGAATGCGCGACTTCCTCACAAAGCGCCCGGAGCTGACGGCCTTCATCCACAACCCAGGCGAGCTCGGCCACGGCGGCCGGCGGCTCGCCGCGGTTCTCAACGAGCGTAATCTCCGGCGCGTGCTGGCGACGATGCTCGACGAGAAGGAGTTTCTGAGCCCCTATGGCATCCGCTCCCTCTCCCGCTACCACGCGGAGCATCCGTTTGTCTTTCGCGCGGGAGGTCAGGAATACCGCGTGTCCTATCTGCCGGCGGAATCCGACACGGGGATGTTCGGCGGGAATTCGAACTGGCGGGGACCGATCTGGATGCCCGTGAACATGTTGATCGTCCGAGCCTTGCTGCAGTACTACCTGTACTACGGCGACCGCTTCACCATCGAGTGTCCCACCGGCTCCGGCCGGCAGATGACGCTCCACGGGGTTGCCGCAGAGATCTCCCGTCGACTGGGCAACCTCTTCCTGCGCGACGCGAGCGGCCGACGGCCCGTATACGGGGCGACCCGGAAATTCCAGGAAGACCCGCACTGGCGCGATCTCATCCTGTTCTACGAATACTTCCACGGCGACAACGGCGCCGGTCTCGGCGCGAGCCATCAGACCGGCTGGACCGGTGTCGTCGCGCTCGCCATGCACCTGTTCGCGACCAGGACGCCCGAGCAGATGCTGGAGCGCGGCAAGAGCCTTGTCGGCGAGACGGCGCACCAGGCGCCGCCGACCGCCGCCTCGACGCGCGGCAGGAGGTCCTGACATGTCCCCCGCCTACACCTCGCTCTACCAGATCAACACGCGCGCGCTGCTGACCGAGCTGTCGGCAACGCTGGGGCGGGCCGCCACGCTCGACGATATCTCCGACGCGGAGCTCGATCGCATCGCCGCGCTCGGCTTCGACTGGGTGTGGCTCTTGAGCGTGTGGCGCACGGGGTCCGCGGGTGAGCGCATATCGCGCGCGCATCCCGGATGGCGCCACGAGTTCGAGGAGACGCTGCCCGACCTGCGTGAAGAGGACATCGCCGGCTCCGGGTTCGCGATCACGGGCTACACGGTGCACCCGGCGCTCGGCGGCGCCCCGGCGCTCGCGCGCATCCGCCGGCGGCTGCGGGCGCGCGGGCTCAACCTGATGCTCGATTTCGTCCCGAATCACACGGGGCTGGATCACCCCTGGGTCGAGGAGCATCCCGAATACTACGTCGCCGGCAGCGAGCTCGATCGGACGCGTGCGCCGCACAATTACACGTGGGTCAGGCGGG
The DNA here is from genome assembly GCA_003220225.1 of Candidatus Rokuibacteriota bacterium. Lineage (GTDB taxonomy): Bacteria > Methylomirabilota > Methylomirabilia > Rokubacteriales > CSP1-6 > AR12. Next base: position 73,843 of record QHRU01000056.1, on the reverse strand, counting down.
CACAGGGTGACCTCCTGCTGGCGCACGGGCGCGATCCGTACTTCCACGGCTGGCCAGACACGCTGCAGCTCGACTACGCGAATCCGCAGACGCAGGAGGCGATGATCGGCGAGCTGCTGAAGATCGCCGGCCAGTGTGACGGCGTGCGGTGCGACATGGCGATGCTTGTCCTGCCAGACGTCTTCGAGCGCACGTGGGGGCGCCGGCCGGTGCCGTTCTGGGCGCGGGCGGTCCAGCGGGTCAGGAAGGACGTGTCGGGCTTTTGCTTCATGGCCGAGGTGTACTGGGACCTCGAGTGGACGATGATGCAGGAAGGCTTCGACTACGCGTACGACAAGCGTCTCTACGACCGCCTGCGCGAGGGGCACGCGCGGCCCGTGCGCGAGCACCTGTCGGCGGGTCTCGACTACCAGAACCGGCTCGCCCGCTTCATGGAGAACCACGACGAGCCCAGAGCCGCGGCGACGTTCGCGTCGGGGATGCAGGAGGCGGCGGCCATCGTGACGTACCTGTCGCCGGGCCTGCGGTTCTTCCACCAGGGGCAGCTCGAGGGCCGCCGCACGCGCATCTCGCCGCATCTGGTTCGCGCTCCGCGCGAGCCCGTCGACGCGGCGCTGCAGCAGTTCTACGAGGGTCTCTTGACGGTGCTCGAACGACCGAGCGTTCGGGATGGGCAGTGCTGCCTGGTCCCGTGCACGCCCGCGTGGGACGGCAACTGGACCTCCGACTGCTTCATCGCCTGGTGCTGGCACGGACACGATGGCCAGCGTCTCCTCGTGGCCGTCAACTACGCCGGCACGCAGAGCCAGTGCTACGTCCGTCTACCGTTCCCGGATCTCGCCGGCCGGACGGTACAGCTGAAGGATCTGATGGGAGCCGCCACCTATGATCGCGACGGAGGCGATGTGCTCTCGCGCGGCCTCTATCTCGATCTGCCGCCGTGGGGCTACCACGTCTTCGAGCTGACGGCGCTGTGAACAAGGAGTCGATGATGGCCACGGACGTCCTGCGTCCGATCCTGAAGGACAAGCGCGCGCTCGTGGTGGGCATCGCCAACGAGCACTCGATCGCGTACGGGTGCGCCAGCGCGTTCCGCCAGCTCGGGGCGGAGCTCGCGATCACGTATCTCAACGAGCGGGCGAAGAGCTATGTCAAGTCGCTCGCCGACCAGCTCGACGCCGCCGTGTTCATGCCGCTCGACGTTTCCGTGCAGGGGCAGCTCGAGGCCGTCTTCGATGCGATCGAAGCGAGCTGGGGGCGCCTCGACATCCTCCTGCACTCGATTGCCTTCGCCCCCAAGGAGGATCTGCAGGGCGGCCTCCTCGACTGCTCGGCGGAAGGCTTCGCCACGGCGATGGACGTGTCGTGCCATTCGTTCGTGCGCATGGCGAAGCGCGCCGCGCCGCTCATGACGGAGGGCGGCACGATGTTCGCGATGAGCTATCACGGCGCGCAGAAGGTCGTGCCGAACTACAACGTGATGGGCCCGGTGAAGGCGGCGCTCGAGGCCTCGTGCCGCTACCTCGCCTACGAGCTGGGGCCCAAGAACATCCGCGTTCACGCGATCTCGCCCGGTCCGGTGAAGACGCGCGCGGCCTCCGGCCTCCGGGACTTCGACCTGCTGCTCAACGAAGCCGGCCAGCGCGCCCCGCTCGGCAATCTCGTGGACATCATGGACGTCGGCTTCACCTGCGCGTATCTGGCCACGCCGTACGCGCGGCGCCTCACCGGCGCCACCATGTATGTCGACGGCGGCATCAACATCATGGCGTGAATTCCACGAAACCTACTTCCCGCGGGATACGAGGTCGAAGCGTTCCGGGCTAGGGCGTGCTGCGCCGCGTCTTGCCGATGACCGCCGATTGACCAGCGCCACGGCGGGCCGCGCCCCTCGGGGCGGCGCCGGCCAGTGCGCGCGGCCGCGCCAGCTCCACCTCGGCGATCCGCACGCGGCCCCGCTCGGCGAGCATCGTGACGACCGAGCGGACCGCGTCCTCCGACATGCCGAGGCGGCTCGCGAGCTCGGCGAGCGTGAGCCGCCCACCGGCGGCGGCGAGCACGTTGAGCGTCGCGTCGTCGATGTCGCGCCACCAGCTATCCATCAGGCTGTCCGCTCCACGACCATCGCGATACCCTGCCCGCCGCCGATGCAGAGCGTGGCAAGCCCAAAGCGGCGCGACAGGCGCCGCATCCCGTGCAGGAGCGTGACCAGGATGCGACAGCCGCTGGCGCCGATGGGGTGTCCGAGCGCGACGGCGCCTCCCGAGACATTGGTGATCTCCGGCGCCAGTCGCAACGCGCGGGCCACGGCCAGGGCCTGGGCCGCGAACGCCTCGTTCGCCTCGATCAGCTCGATCTGCTCGATCTTCAGCCCCGCCCGCGCGAGGACCTTCGCGACGGCGGCGATCGGCCCCGTCCCCATGATGGCCGGCTCCACGCCCGCGGACGCGTATGCGAGCACGCGCGCGAGCGACGACACGCCGAGACGCTCCGCCATATCGGCGGCCACCAGGACGACGGCCGCGGCGCCGTCATTGAGACCCGAGGCGTTGCCGGCGGTCACCGTGCCGTCCTTCTTGAACGCCGGACGCAGCGTGGTCATCACGTCCGGCAGCGGCCGCGTCCTCGGATACTCATCCGCGCCGAAGACGAACGGCAGTGCCTTCTTCTGTACGATCTCGATCGGTACGATCTCGTCCTTGAAGTGGCCCGCCTCGAGCGCGACGAGCGCGCGGCGGACACTCTCGGAGGCCAGGGCGTCCTGATCGGCCCGCGAGACGCCGCAGCGCTCGGCGACGTTCTCCGCCGTGATACCCATGTGCACGCCGCTGCCCGGGTCGAGCAGCCCGTCCTGGAGCATCGAGTCCACGAATGGCTCGTTGCCCATGCGGAGCCCCCACCGCGCCTTGCGCAGGAGGTATGGCGCGTTGCTCATGCTCTCCATACCGCCCGCGACCACGACGTGGGCGTCGCCGGCGGCGATCGCCTGCGCGCCGAGGGCGACCGCCTTGAGGCCCGAGCCGCAGACCTTGTTGACGGTGAAGGCCGGGATCTCGGCGGGGATGCCGGCGTTGAGGCTGCATTGACGCGCGGGATTCTCACCGAGCCCGGCCTGCAGCACGTTGCCCATGATGACTTCGCCGACCGCTTCGGGCCGCACGCCCGCCCGCTTGAGCGCCTCCTGGATGACGACGGTGCCGAGCTGCACGGCCGAGAAGTCCTTGAGGGCGCCGCCGAAGGTCCCGATGGCCGTGCGGCAGGCGGCGGCGATGACCACGTCGCGCATCACGCCGCTCCTCCGAAGTCGATGGCGACCCGCTCGTTCGCCTCGGTTTCGAGCACGTCGACGAAGGCGCGGAGGAGGTCGGTCTCCGTGACGATGCCGGTCAGCTCGTCACCGTCGACGACCGGCAGACCGCCGAAGCGCCCGTCGAGGATGATCCGCGCCGCCTCGTCCACACGCGTCTGAGCCGTGACGGTGACCACCCTCCGCGTCATGATCTGCGCAACGGGAGTCCAGTCGTGGCTCGCGCCCGCCGACCTGAGGTCGCGGTCGGACACGATGCCGACCAGACGACGACCGATCATGACGGGCAGCCGCCGGATCCGATGCTCGGCGAGCAGGTGGCGCGCTTCCGAGAGCGGCGTGTCGGGCGTCACGGTGACGAGTCGTCGGCTCATGATCTCCCGCACGAGGATCACGATCACGAGATTGCCTCGCTGGTGAGCGGCATCGGGTGAACGTCGTCGCGCACGATCAGCGGCGCGCCCGTGGCGGCCAGCACGTCGGCCACCGCCACGCCCGGCGCAACCTCCAGAAGCGTCGCGCGGCCGTCCGGAAAGGCGATGACGGCGAGCTCGGTGACCACCAGATCCACCGCACGCACCGACGTGAGGGGCAATCGACAGCGCGGCACGATCTTCGACTTGCCTTTCGCGGTGTGCTGCATGGCGATCACGACCCGCCGCGCGCCGGAGACGAGATCCATCGCGCCGCCCATGCCGGGCACCATCTTGCCGGGAATCGTCCAGTTCGCCAGCCGCCCGGTGACGTCGACCTCCAGACCGCCGAGGACGGTCATGTCCACGTGACCGCCACGAATGAGACCGAACGACATGGCGCTGTCGAAGGTGGCGGCGCCCGGGAGCGCCGTCACCGCCCGGCCGCCGGCGTCGGTCAGCCGGGCCTGGCGCATGCCTTCCTCGGGCACCGGGCCCGTGCCGATCAGACCGTTCTCCGACTGGAAGAACACCTGCACTCCGGCCGGCACGTAGTTCGCGACCAGCGTCGGGATCCCGATGCCGAGATTGACGAGCATGCCGTCCCGCAGCTCCTGGGCGATCCGCCTGGCGATGAGCGTGGGTGCATCCATGAGCGTGCTCAGTGCGCGACGAGGTAGTCGACCAGCGGGGCCGGGGTCATGACGTGATCCGGCGGGATCACACCGGTCGGGACGATGTGCTCGGCGTCGACGATGACCGCGTCGGCGGCCATGGCGATCACCGGGTTGAAGTTGCGGGCGGTGAGCGCGTAGGTGAGATTGCCGAGGTAGTCGGCGAGGAACGCGCTCACGAGGGCGAAGTCGGCGCGGAGCGCCGGCTCCACGAGGTACGTCGTACCGTCCAGGGTGATGGTGCGCTTGCCCTTCTCGACCACCGTGCCCACGCCGGTTTCGGTCAGGACTCCGCCGAGTCCGCACCCGCCGGCGCGGATGCGCTCGATCAGCGTCCCCTGCGGCACGAGGTCCACGTCCGTCTTGCCGGCGATCATCTGCTGCTGCGTCTCGGGATTGAGCCCGATGTGGCTCACGACCGCGCGCCGGACGAGTCCCGCCCTCATCAGCTTCCCGATGCCGACGCCGGGCATGGCGGTATCGTTCGCGATCACGGTGAGCCCCCCGGTGCCGCGGCGCACGAGCTCGTCGATGAGGCGCTCCGGGGTACCGACCCCCATGAAGCCGCCGATCATCACACTCGTGCCGTCGGGGATCAGCGCCGCCGCCTGCTCCAGCGCAATCGTCTTCATGGGTCGAGGACCTGCCGACGCGCCATCATTGTGCGAGCCACCCGCCGTCCACGGGCAGCGCGGCACCGCGGATCTGCGCCGCCGCCTCGGAGCACAGGAATGCGACGGCGGCGCCGATCTGCTGCGTCGTCGCGAACTCGCCGGACGGCTGCTTGTCCGCGAGCAGCGTCTGCCTGGCCTGAGCCACGGACAGACCCTCGCGCGCGGCGAGGTCCTCCACCTGCTTCTCCACGAGCGGCGTGAGGACCCACCCCGGGCAGATCGCGTTGCACGTCACTTCCGTCGTGGCGGTCTCCAGCGCGACGACCTTCGTGAGGCCGATCACGCCGTGCTTCGCCGCGACGTAAGCGGCCTTGTGGACCGAGCCGACGAGGCCGTGCGTCGAGGCAATGTTGACGATCCGTCCCCAGTTCCGCCGGCGCATCCCGGGCAGGGCGGCCCGGATGCCGTGAAAGGCTGCCGACAGGTTGATGGCGAGAATGGCGTCCCAGCGCTCGACGGGAAAGTCCTCCACGGGCGCCGTGAACTGGATGCCCGCATTGTTCACGAGGATGTCCACGGGCCCGAGGTCACGCTCGGTCTGGGCCAGCATCTCCGCGATCTCGCCGGGCTTCGACATGTCGGCCGCGCTGTACGAGACGGCCAGGCCAGGGACCGCGGTGATCTCCTTCTTCACGGCGGCGATCGCCTCCCGCGAGCCGAACCCGTTGAGCATCACCGCCGCGCCGTGCCCCGCGAGCGCTCCGGCGACACCCAGACCGATCCCGCTCGTCGATCCCGTCACGACCGCCACGCGTCCCTTCAGCATCACGGAAGAGCTCATGCGTCCCGGAGCGGCTCGCCGTCGATATCGATGAAGACCAGGTGCACGCGCGCGTCGCTGACCACCCATACCGCGGACGCGACCGCCCCCGTGTGCCGGTTTAGCCCTTGCCACACGCCGCCGCGCGCGTGCCAGTGCGGATCGCGCGTCTCCGCGTACTTGCATTCTTCGAACCCGTCGCGCGCGAGCGCGCCCACGACCTCGTCGGCCTCCGCGATCCAGGCCTGGGCCAGGCTCATCCAGCGCATCCGGCCGGTCTCACGCAGCTGGTTCAGGCACTCCGTCGTGTGCATGGGACCTCCTTCCTTCGTGCGCGCGCCAGGCCTCGAGGGTGTGCTCGGCGATCATCCCCTCCTCGTCGGTCGGGATCACCCAGGCGGACACGGGCGCGCGCGGCCACGAGATGCGCGGCCCGCCAGCCCGATTGGCAGCCTCGTCGACGTCCAGCCCCAGCCAGCTCGAGCGCGCGCAGACGCGCGCACGAATCTCCGGCGAGTTCTCGCCGATGCCGGCCGTGAACACCACCGCGTCGATGCCGTTCATCGCCGCCGCCAGCGAGCCGATCTCGCGCGCCACCCGGTAGACGAAATGGTCCAGCGCGAGGCGGGCGCGTGGATCCTCGCTGGCGAGCAGATCGCGCACGTCGTTGCTGATACCGGACAGCCCGCGCAGCCCCGCGCGCTGGTAGAGCAGTTGCTCGACGTCCTTGGCGCTGTAGCCCTTCTCCGTCAGGAGGTACAGCACCACGCCGGGATCGAGCTGGCCGCAGCGGGTGCCCATGGGCAGCCCGTCGAGCGCGGTGAAGCCCATGGTGCTGTCCACGCTCCGGCCGGCCTTGATCGCGCACATGCTGGAGCCGCTGCCAAGGTGGCAAACGACCACGGCGCCGCGGGCGATGTCCGGGGCCACCGCGGGGAGCCGCCGGGCGATGTATTCGTACGACAGCCCGTGGAAGCCGTACCGCCGGACCCCTTCCTTATATAGGTCGTCAGGGAGGGCATACCGATCCGCAACCTCCGGGTGCCCGCGGTGAAAGGCGGTGTCGAAGCAGGCCACCTGCACGACCCCCGGATATCGCTCGGCCAGCGTCCGCATCGGCCGCAGGTGGTGGGGCTGGTGGAGTGGGGCGAGCGGAACGAAGCGCTCGAGCGCCGTCAGCACGGTGGCGTCCACGAGCACCGGCGCGGAGTAGCGGGGGCCCCCGTGCGCCACCCGGTGGCCGACGGCGACCAGGTTGCTCCGGGCGTATTTCTGGCGGAGCCAGACGCCCACGCGGTCCAGGGCGGCGGCGACGTCCGCGACCTCGCCGGCGGCGAACGTCTGATCCGCCAGCGTCGCGCCGCCGGCGTCGCGGGCGCGAAGCCGCGGCCGCGTGCCGATGCCGTCGATCTGGCCACGGGCGACGAGCGTCGGCGCGGACGCCTCGTCGATGGAGTACACACAGAACTTCAGGCTCGACGAGCCGGCATTGACGACGAGCAGCGTGTTCATGCCCCGACTCATGCGGCGACCGCGGCGCGCCGTCGGCGCGCGTGCGCGTACAGCGCCGCCACGGCGCACGACGCCATCCGCGTCCGCTCGTTGTCGGCGCGGCTGGTCAGGATGATCGGCACGCGCGCGCCGAGCACGACGCCGGCGGCGTCGGCGCGCGACAGGAAATTGAGGTTCTTGACCAGGATGTTGCCCGCCTCGAGGTCCGGCACCACGAGCACGTCGGGATCGCCGGCGACGGGCGAGGCGATCTTCTTGATGCGCGCCGCCTCCGCGCTGATGGCGTTGTCGAACGCGAGGGGACCGTCCAGGACGCCGCCCTCGATCTGACCACGGTCGGCCATCTTGCACAGTGCGGCCGCGTCGATGGTCGACGGGATCTTGCTCGTGACCGTTTCGACGGCCGAGAGGATCGCGACCTTGGGCCGCTCGACGCCGACGGCGCGCATGAAATCGATCGCGTTCTGGACGATGTCCCGCTTGTCGTCGAGCGTCGGGAAGATGTTGACCGCCGCGTCGGTGACGGTCAGGACCTTGTGGTACGTCGGCACGTCCAGGACGAAGGCGTGACTCACGCGCCGGCTCGTCCGGAGCCCGGTGTCCTTCTTGACGACCGCGCTCATGAGCTCGTCGGTGTGCAGGCTGCCCTTCATCAGCACCTCGGCGCGGCCCTGCCGCACGAGCTCCACCGCCCGAGCCGCGCTCGCGTCACTGTGCGGGGCGTCCTCGATCTCGTACTCGTCGACGTCGAGGTCGAGGTCCTTCGCGACGCGGCGGATCCGGTCGGCGGGACCGACGAGGATGGGCCGGAGGATGCCAGCGTGCGCGGCCTCGATCACGGCGCCCAGCGAGGCCTCGTCGCACGGGTGCGCGACAGCCGTCGTGATGGCCGGAACCTCCTTGCAGCGGGCGAGGACCCGCTCGTACTTGCCGGTGCCGTGTGACTCGCTCATGCTTTTCCCCTGCGCGATCCCGGCTTCGCCGGGATCGGCTCCATGAAGATGGACTCGACGCGGGCCAGGCGGTCCTTGCGGGCCGGGCTGAGCTCGCCCTTGGCGGAGAGAACCTTTCGCACCATCTCCATCACCGCGTCCCGCTCCGTCTGGGTGGGCAGGAGCCTCGGCAGCGCCGCGAGCGACTGTTCCTCGTCGAGGAGCAGCATGAAGAACTGGTCCTTGAACAGGTCGCGGCGCTCGGCCGGCGACAGCCGCTCGCCGCCGAAGAGCTCGTCCTTTTCCTCGCGGACCCGCTGCAGCATCTTGAAGCCCCGGGTGTCGACCCGCTGCTCGTCGGAGCCCGCGTAGAGCAGGATCCGCACGCCCGCCTCGCGAATCCCGCCCTCGGCGAACCGCGACCGCAGCCCCGCGATCTTCTGCGTGACGAGGGTCTCGTACACGTCGTCGCGGGTGCGGAGGCCTGGTTCCCCGTCCCGCCCGGGAGGCAGCCCGAGCATGGTCTGGAGCAACGGCGACCCGTAGATGGTGTTGAACATCAGCTCGGACGTGCGGTCGCGCGCGTCCCGGTAGCGGTCGAGCGCGCGCTCGATGTTCTCGGACACCTGGCGCTCGAGTGCCAGGAACGGGTTGTCGGCACCCACCGGCCGGCGCTGCGCGCGGACCTGCTCGGCGAGACGCCCGACAAACTGCATCCAGGGGTTCCTGTCGGACCACAAAGAGTGCTGCAGCCGGCTCGGATGCAGTCGCCGACCCGCCTCCGCCGTCGCCTCGCTGATCCATGGCTTGACCAGCGGACTCACGAACGTGCGATAGAGCCCTTCGTTGATCTCGGAGGCGCGCGCGACCACGGAGAAGACCCGCTCGTCCTCGCGCGTGTCCTCGAGCGCCCGGATGTCGTCCAGCCGGCGCCGCTCGAAGCTCACGAGATAGCGGCCGGGAATCAACTCGCTCCCCGGCGCGTCCGGACGCTTGTCCTCGATGATCATCTCCCAGAGGCCGGGCGGCAGCATCTCGATCAGGTCCAGCCCCTCCACGATTTCCGCGTGCTCGCGCAGCGCCACCTTGCCGGAAACGAAGATGCCGAGGTGCCCGATGTCGTGATGCAGGAGGTAGACGATCGTCTGCTCGCGCGCGACGATCTCGCGATCCGTCGCGTAGCAGTCGAGGATCCAGTTCAAGGCCTGCTGGGGCGGCGTGATGTTGTCGCCCCACGAGGCGAACACGACGATGGGCGACCGGATGTTGCGCAGGTCGATGCGCCGCCCCGTGGACGTCACGATCCCGCCGCTGGCGAGCTTGTTGCCGATGAACAGGTTGTCTACGATGAAGCGCATCTCTTCCTCGTTCATGAGGAAGAAGCCGCCCCACCAGCGCTCGAACTCCAGGTAGCGTGGCGCCTCGGTGTCGATCTTCGAGTACAGGTTGTATTGCTTGCTCCACAGCGTGTTGGCGGGGTTGAGGCTCTCGAAGTTCGACACGATGTGGGCGCCGTCGAAGCGTCCGTTGCCCAGATCGCCTGCGAGCGAAGCCAGCCACGACCCCCCGAGCAACCCGCCGCTGTAGCGCATCGGATTCTGCGTGCCCTTGCCGGACCAGTAGGACAGCGGCGCGCCGGCAAGGAGGATCGGACCCACGAGCTCGGGCGCCGCCGCGCTGAGCATCATCACGGCCCAGCCCGCCTGGCAGTTGCCGACGATGCACGGACGCCCCTCGGCCCCGGGGTGCAGCTCGGCGACCTTCTGCAGAAAGCGCCCCTCGGCGCGCCCGATGTCCTCGAGCGTCTGGCCCGGCTCGGGCTCGGCGCGGAAGCCGACGAAGTAGCAGGGGTGGCCGGCGCGCATCGCGACGCCGATCTCGCTGTCCACCTTGAAGCCGCCGATGCCGGGCCCGTGGCCCGCGCGCGGATCGAAGACGATGAACGGGCGCTTGCGCGGATCGACGCTCACTCCGGCCGGGGGCACGATACGCACCAGGAAGTAGTTCACCGGCGGGTCGAGCGTCCGCCCGTCCAGGACCATCTGATGGTCGAACACCAGGAGCGGCGGCTTGCCCTTCTCTTCGTGCTCGAGGAAGGTGTTGCCGCGCTGCCGCATGACGTCCCAGAAGAGGATCGTGCGCTGGCAGGCATCCACCCAGTACTCCCAGGCCGCCTGCCAGTCGCCGAGCCGCGCGTCGGGCGCGGGCCACGTAATGGGGCCGGCCGGCCGCGTCATGGCTCCGGCGCCGTTGGCCCCGGGCCAGAGTTTCGTGATCCAGTCTTGCCAGACGTCGGTCGGCCAGCGAAGCGAGCCCGTCGGCCAGCCGGTGGCGCTGGCGCCCGTGCCCCCCGGCCAGATGTTCTGAATCCAGTTCTGCCACAGCTCGGTGGACGAGCGGACGAAATCGGCAGCGGTCCAGCCAGCAGGGACATGCTTCTCGCTGTCAGCGCTCATGGCCCAGTTCCCTCTCCAGGAATGTCTCGATCGTCGAGATTGCTTATCGCAGGTCCGCCGTCACCGGAAAATCCGACCTTCTGCCTAGGCCCTCCCGACGAGCCTTGTCGCCTTAGCGCCAGGCCCATCCCTGGCGCCGGTAGTAGTCGCCGATCCGTTCGGCCACGGCCTCGGCCGTACGTCGGGCGTCGGCCTCGACGGTCGCAAAGAACGCTTCGCTGGCGATCGTGGTGCTGCCGCTGACCACCGCGGCCGTGGCGGCCGTTCCCGCCGCCGCGCCGAGCGGAAGCATGACTCCGATGCCGGGCTTGAGGCCGCTCTGCGTGCTCGTCTCGCCCTCGGCCACCAGCCGCGCGCTGCGTCCCGCCCCCTGGTAGATGTGGATCCGCGTCCGCAGCTCGCTGCCTCCGAGGCCGAAGCCGACCATCGTGCGAAGCGTCCGATCGCCCTGGTCGATGCGAAGGAACTCGCCGGTGACCGACGCGGTCGTGGGGCCGGGCGACCCCTTCTCACCCGCGCGTGCTGCGTTGATGCCGTGGTCGCGCAGGTTCTGGACCAGCTTGTCGCTGAGCGCCCGGGCGACGGCCTGCCCGACCCGAACTTCCTCCTCGCTCTGCGGCCCCGCGCTGACCTCACGCGCCGCGCGCGGGCCGAGTCCGCGGTCGAGCCCGACGTCGCGGGGCGTCACCGCGAAGTCGTGCACGATCACGCGATCCGGTCGCGCGACGTTGCCCGCGGTCGGCCGCGTCGCCGACACCGTCGCCTTCGCGCAGCCGCTGAGTAGCAGCACGCCGAGACCAGTGAGAACGAGGAGAGACGGCCTGAGATGCGCATGCATCACGGGACCTCCACCGGATTGGTGAGGACTGTGGCGTCGCGACGGCCCGCGCGAGGCGAGGTCGCGGCCGGCTCGGGCGTAGCGATCCAGTCCGCGAGCAGCGAGTAGCCGACGGCGAGCACGGCGGGCCCCACGAAGATCCCGACGACGCCGAAGGCCAGCAAACCGCCGGTGACCGCGACGAAGACGAGCAGGAGCGGCAGGTCGGCGCCCTTGCGGATGAGGATCGGGCGCACCACGTTGTCGATGCTCACGACGACGAGCGACCAGACGAGCAGCGCCGTGCCCCAGCCGCTCGCGCCGGACCAGTACGTCCAGAGCACGGCGAGGAACATGACGGGCCCCGCCCCGACCTGGGCGACACAGAGCAGGAACACGAGGGCCGTGAGGATCCCCGGCAACGGCACGCCGGCGAGGAAGAGGCCGGCGGCGGCCAGGCCCGCCTGCACCAGCGCGGTGACGACGATCCCCAGGGCCACCCCGCGGATCGCCTGCGCGGCGAGCCGGGCAGAGTGCTCGCCGCGCGCGCCGGCCAGCCGCCGGACGAAGCGTCGCGCGGCGTTCGCGGCGCTCTCGCCCGAGGCGTAGAGGATCGCCGAGAACAGAACGACGAGCAGGAACTGCACGGCCAGGACTCCGAGGCTCCCGATCGTGCGCACGACCCAGGCGACGGCGGGCCGCGTGTACGGCGCGAGCCGCGCGCCGATCTCCCCGGCAGGCGCGGCGGCCGCCTCGCCCCACTGCCTGGCGAAGTGCGGGCCGACGAAGGGCACACGGGCGAGCCAGTCCGGAGGCGGCGGCAGGGCCGAGGTGGCGAGCGACTGGAACCACTCGGCGATGTCGTGCGCGTGAGTCACGATCGTCACGAGCGCCAGCGTGAGCGGCACCATGAAGCCCAGCAGCAAGAGGAGCGTCATGGCGGCCACCGCGAGTCCGCGCCGGCCCCACAGCATCGACTCCAGGCGCAGCAGCAGGGGCCACGTCGCGATGACGATGGTGACGGCCCAGATCGCCGCGGGCAGGAACGGTTGGAGGACCCAGAAGCCCGTGACGATCAGCCCGCTGACCAAGCCGACGGCCAGCGTCACGCGAACCGGATCACGGGACGCGAGCGTGTCCATCACTCTCCTGCCAGCCCCCGCCGAGCGCCTTGTAGATGCGCACCACCGCGAGCACCTCGTCACGGCGGGAGCGGACCAGGCCGAGCTCCGAGTCGAAGAGCTGCCGCTCGCTGTCGAGCACCTCGAGATAGCTCGAGACGCCCCCGCGATACCGGATGTTCGCGAGCCGGGTGGTGTCGCGCGACGCGATCACCAGCGCCTCCTGCTGCACCCGGAACTCCTGACGCTTGCGGTACTCGACGAGCCCGTCCGCCACCTCGCGAAACGCCTGGAGGATCGTCTGGCGGTACCGGGCGACTGCCTCCTCGGCGCGCGCCCGGGCCGCGTCCACGCCGGCGCCGGTCCGTCCGGCGTTGAAGATCGGGAGCGTGATCGAGGGGCCGATCGCGAACAGCCCCTGCGGCCCGAAGGTGGATCCGTCGAGCGAGATCCCGCCGGCGGCGGCGGCGCCGCTCAGGAAGACGCGCGGGAAGTAGTCGGCCTTGGCGACACCGATCCGCGCGGTGGCCGCGTGCAACTCGGCCTCGGCCTGCTGGATGTCCGGCCGGCGCTCGAGCAGCGCCGATGGCACGCCCGGCGGCGCGGGCGGCGCGGCAAACTGCTCGCCGACGGGCCGCCCGCGCGGCATGGCTTCCGGAGTCTTGCCGAGGAGTACGCTGAGCGCGTTCTCCGTCTGCTCGATGGCGCGATCGGCGTCGGTGATCACTTCGGCCGCCTGCGCGACGAGGATCTCCGACTGGTGCACGTCGATGAGCGCCGCCACGCCGCCGGAGGCGCGCATCTTCACCAACCGCAGCGCCTCCTGGCGGCTGGCCAGCGTCTGCCGCGCGATGTCGCGCTCGAGATCGAGCGCGCGCAAGAAGAAATATGTGGAGGCGACGTCGCTCACGAGCGTCGTCACCACCACCCGCCGCGCCTCCTGGGTGGCCAGAAGGGCGGCGCGCGCTGCCTCGGTGCCGCGCCGGAAGCGGCCCCAGAAGTCGATCTCGAAGCCCACGTCGAAGCCGCCCGTACCAACGAGCGCGTCCTGGAACTGCAATGACGACCGGCGGCCCTCGATGTGCGACCAGGTCCCCGAGACGGAAGCATTGACGAACGGGAACTGGAAGGAGCGCGCGATCGTCACCAGCGCCCGTCCCTCGAGCACGCGGGCCGCCGCCGCACGCAGATCCTGGTTCTCGCGCAGCGTGGTCTTGATCAGCTCCTGGAGGATCTCGTCCTGGAAGAGATTCCACCACGCCAGGTCGGCGAGGGACCCGGTGGCGCCGGTGTCGCTGGACGTCACGCCACGGAAGGACGGCGGCCTCGGCACCGGTGGGCGCTTGTAGTCGGGGCCCAGGGTGCAGCCGGACAGCAGGAGCACCACTGTCACGAGCACGCCGGTCTTCATGCGTGCTGCTCCTCCGGCACATGCCCCGGGGGCGGCGCCGTGATCGCGGGCTGCGCCGCCGCCGCCCGCCGTCGGCCGAGCCGCTCGACGAAGGCGAAATTACCGGGAATGAGGAACACGCCCAGCGCCGTGGCGACGAGCATCCCGAAGAACACCGCCGAGCCCATGACGTTCTGGGCGCCCGCGCCGGCGCCGCTCGCACGCATCAACGGCACCACGCCGAGGATGAACGCGAAGGCCGTCATGAGAATCGGGCGGAACCGCAGGCGGGCCGACTCCAGGGCCGCCTCCTCGATCGACTTGCCTTCGTCGTGCTTGGCCTTCGCGAACTCGACGATGAGGATGGCGTTCTTGGCGGCCAGCCCGATCAGCATGATGTTGCCGATCTGCACGTAGACGTTGTTGTCGTAGCCGAGGAGCCAGACGCCGAAGAAGGCGCCGAGCGCGACCAGCGGCGAGCCGAGGAGCACCGCCCACGGCAGGCGCCAGCTCTCGTAGAGCGCGGCCAGCAGCAGAAAGACGAAGACGATGGCCAGGATGAAGGTCGGCCCTGCGGGCGGCGCCACCTTCTCCTGGTATGACAGCGAGGAGTACGCGTACCCCATCTCCTTGGGCAACGTCTGCCGGAAGACATCCTCCAGGGCAGCGAGCGCCTGCCCGGAGCTGAAGCCACGGGCCGGCGTGCCCTGGATCTCCACCGAGCGCAGCAGGTTGAACCGCGTGGTGATCTCCGTGCCCGGCACCGACGTGATGGTGACCAGCGTCGAGAGCGGGATCATCGTGTTGGTCGTGTGGCTGCGGACGTAGACGTCGCCGATGTCCGCGGGCTTGCGCCGGTAGTCGGCGTCGGCCTGGACGTAGACGCGGTAGAGACGGCCGAAGCGGTTGAAGTCGTTCACGTACGCGCCGCCCATGGCCGCCGACATGGCCTGAAAGACGTCGTTGACCGGCACGCCCAGCGAGCGGGCCTTCTCGCGGTCCAGCTCGACCTTGACCTGTGGATACGTCGGGTCGAACGAGGTGAACAGGCTCGCCAACTCCGGGCGCTGGCGCGCCGCCGTCAGGAAGTCGCGCGTGTGGGCGCCGAGCTGCTCCACCGTGACGCTGCCGCTCCGGTCCTGGATCAGGAAGTTGAAGCCGGCCGCGGCGCCGAAGCCGGAGAGCGTCGGGATGTTGAACGGGAACGCGATCGTCTCGGGGATCTGCGCGAGCTCGCGCTGCAGCCGGAGCATGATGCCCTTCACGTGCAGGGCCTCCCCATGCCGCTCCTCCCACGGCTTGAGACGGGCGAAGACGGTGCCGAAGTTCGGTTGGTAGGTGCTCGTCACGACGCCGAAGCCGCCGATGGTCTGGAAGGATTCGACGCCCTCCGTCTTGCCGAGAATCGCCTCCACCTTGCGCAGCACCGCGCTCGTCCGCTCGAGCGAGGCGCCGGGCGGCAGCTGGATGTTGACGCCCACGAGGCCCTGGTCCTCGTCGGGGATGAACCCGGCCGGCAGGGCGCGGCCCAGGAGACCGACGCCGAGCACGACCACGCCGACCAGCAGGATCGTGAGCACCGCTTTGCGCACGAGCAGCCGCGCGATGCCCACGTACCCGGTCGTCGCACGCTCGAACAGGCGGTTGAACCCCCGGAAGAACGCGCCGAGGGGACCCCGCATCGGCTTCGCAGGCCTGAGCAGCATCGAGGCGAGCGCCGGCGACAGCGAGAGCGCGCTGAAGGCGGAGAGCAGCACCGAGATGGCGATCGTCAGCGCGAACTGCTGGTACATCTTGCCGGTGAGGCCCCCGAGGAACGCGACGGGGATGAACACGGCGGAGAGGATGAGGGCGATACCCACCACCGGGCCCGAGACTTCCTTCATGGCCTGGACGGTGGCGTCCCGCGGGCTCATGCCGTGCTCGATGTGGTGGATGACGGCCTCGACGACCACGATCGCGTCGTCCACGACGATGCCGATGGCCAGCACGAGCCCGAACATCGACAGGGTGTTGACCGAAAAGCCGAGCAGAGGGAAGAAGATGAAGGTGCCGATGATCGACACCGGGACGGTCAGGAGCGGGATGATCGTCGCCCGGATATTTTGAAGAAAAATGAACACGACGAGTGTGACGAGAATCAGCGCCTCGACGAAGGTCTTCAAGATTTCGTGGATCGACGCCTCGACGGCGGGTGTCGTGTCGTAGACGATCTTGTAGTCGAGATCCGGGGGAAAGAGCCCCTTGGCGTGCCTCATCGTCTCGTAGATCGCCTCGGCCGCCTTCAGCTGGTTCGCGCCCGGCAGCAGGTACACGGCCATCGCGCCCGACGGCTTGCCGTCGAGCCGCCCGAACGAGTTGTAGTCCTGGCTGCCGAGCTCGGCCCGGCCCACGTCCTTGATACGCACCGGAGCACCGGTGGTCGCGGCGCGAAGGATGATGTTCTCGAATTCCTCGGGTCTCACGAGACGCCCTGGCGCGCTCACGGTGAACGTGAACGCCTGGTCGGCCGGCGCCGGCGACGCGCCGATGCGGCCCGCCGGCGCCTGGAGGTTCTGCTCCTTGATCGCGGCGATGACATCCGCCGGCGTCATGCCCAGCTTCGCGAGCTTGTCGGGCCGGAGCCAGATGCGCAGGCCGTAGTCGGTGCCGCCGAAGAGATCGACCTGCGCGATACCGGGGATCCTGAGGATCTGGTCGCGCACGTTGATCGAGGCGTAGTTGATGAGGAAATTGGCGTCATAGCTGCCGGCCGGCGAGTAGAGGGAGATGAGCATGAGGATGCTCGGGCTCTGCTTCTTCACGGTGACGCCCTGCTGGACGACCTCCTGCGGCAGGCGCGCCTGGGCGGTGGAGACGCGATTCTGGGTCAGCACGTTCGCGGTGTCCTGGTCGACGCCGACCTCGAAGTTCACGTCGAGCTGCATGCGGCCGTCGCTGGTGTTCGACGACTTCATGTAGATCATCCGGTCGACGCCGTTGACTTCCTGCTCGATCGGCGTGGCCACCGACTGCTCGACCGCCAGCGCCGAGGCGCCCGGGTAGGTGGCCGTCACGCGGATCGTCGGGGGCGCCAGGAACGGGTACTGCTCGAAGCTCAGGCCACGCAGCGTGTTGATCCCCATCAGCACCGTGAGGATCGCGATGACGATGGCGACGATGGGGCGGCGGATGAAGAAATCGGCCACGGGACTACCGTTCGCCGTTGGCCTTCGTCGCCGGCGAGGCGGCCGGCGTGGGCGCGGCGGCCGGCGGCGCCGGCGCCACGGCGTCGGATTTGAGCTCCGCCTTGACCTGCATTCCGGGCCGGGCCTTCTGGATGCCCTCCACGATCACCCGCTCCCCGGCCTTGAGTCCCGCGGTGACGACGTAGAAATCCTCGTAGACGTCGCCCAGCGTCACCGTGCGCTGCGAGACCTTGTCACCGTCGCCGACCACGAGCACGGTCTTGGCGCCCTGCAGCTCCTGCACCGCGAGCTGCGGGACCAGGACGGCATTCGGCACATCATCGGCGACGAGGCGCACGCGCCCGAACTGCCCGGGGCGGATCGTCCGCTCCGGATTGGGGAACTCGGCTCGGACCTGGATGGTGCCCGTCTTGACATCGACGGCGCGATCCACGAACACGTAGCGGCCCTTGTGCGGCGACGTCGTGCCGTCGGCCAGGACGAGCTCCAGCGCCGGAGGGATGTCGCGGCGCAGCTCTCCGCGAGCCACCCAGGGCGCGCGCTTCACCACCCGCATGTAGTCGGCTTCCGTGACCGAGAAGTCGACGAACATCGGGTCCACGGCCGACACCGTGGCCAGCAGGGTCGCCTCAGTCTTGCCGACGAGGTTGCCGCGGTCGACCGCGACTTTGCTGATGATTCCCGAGATCGGGGACTCGACGACGGTGTACGTGAGGTCGAGGTCGGCGCGGATCACGGCGGCCTTGGCCGACTCCACCGCAGCCTCCGCCAGCTGGATGGCGGTGCGCTGGTTGAGGACCGTGTCCTTGAGCGCGGCCTGGACGGCCTCGACGTTGGCGGCGGCCGCCTGCTCCTTGGACATGGCGGTGTCCAGATCTTGTTGTGGGATCGCCTGCTCCTGGGCGAGCGGACGGTAACGGGCCACGTCCTGACGGGCCTTGCCGAGGTCGGCCTTGGCCTGATCGAGCTGGGCGCGCGCACGATCGACGATCGAGACGTCGTGGGCGCGCGTCAGATCGGCCTGCGCCTTGGCGAGCTGGGCGCGGGCGAACTGCAGCGCCGCCCGGTATTCTTCCTGCTGGATCACGAACAGCACCTGACCCTTCTTGACCTCGGAGCCCTCCCGGAACCGCACCTGCTCGAGCACGCCGGCGACACGAGCCCGGATCTCCACGGTCGGCACCGCCTCGGTGCGCGCCACGAAGTCGCGCAGGATCGGCGCGTCGCGCTGTACCACCCGCGCGACCACGACGGCCGGCGCGGGCGGGACGGCCGGTGGCTTTGCGTCTTTCGACGCCTTGGCGCGATCACAACCGGCGACGAACAGCCACGCGCCGAGCACGACCGCGAGCGAGCACCGCAGCCAGAAGTCGCTCATGGTTTCCCGTTCCTTGGCGGCTATTCCGGCGAGGCCGAGATCACGTACATGAGCTGGAGCGCGATGGTCGGCCGTCCCAGGTCGCCGAACCATTTCTCGTAGATGCGGACGATGTCGTCGGAGCGGAAGACTCGCGACAACGCGCGATTGGCGGTGAGCCGGAAATCCGCGTCGCCGCGGCGGAGCATGAAGCCGTACACCTCGTAGGAGAACAGTTGCGAGGACAGCGTGAACTTCGCGGCGCGGTGGCCCCGCCGGGCCAGGCCGATGAGAATCGTGCGGTCCGAGGCATAGGCGTCGGCCTCGCCCTTCTCGAGCGCCGCCAGTCCCTCGGCGTGATCCTGCACCGCGACCATCCGGGCCGTGATCATGTAGCGGCGCAGCGCCTCGCGGAGGGCGCCCTCGGTGGTCGTGCCGGGCACGATCCCGACGCGCTTGCCGCCGAGGTCCACGACGCTCTCGATGCCCGACGCGTCCGTGGTGAGGAGGCTGCCTCCGTCGAGGAAGGTCGCCATCGTGAAATCGACGAGCGTCTGCCGCGACAGCGAGGCGGTCGTCGAGCCACACTCGATGTCGATGGTGCCGTCGACGACCGCCTTGATCCGATTCGCGGGCGACACCCTGACCCACTTCAGCCGCAGCTCCGGCAGGGCCAGATCCTTCTGGACCGCGTCGGCGATCTTCAGGCAGAGATCCACCGAGTACCCGGCCGGCTTACCGTCGTCGCCGGTGAACGAGAACGGCCACGACGAGTCGCGGTACCCCAGCGTCATCGTCTTCGTGTCCTTGATGCGCTTCAGCGTCCCCTCGGGTCCCGCCGCCGCCGCCGGCGCCGCAGACATGACCACGAGCATCACGGCGAGCCCCACGCGTCTCATCACGCCGTTCCTCCGGTGGCGGGCGCGCTCCTCCACCCGCTGCCCCGATGAAAGCAGCCGCCCGGCGGAACGGGCTATCGGACCTTGGTCTCAGGAGGGCGAGGGGTCGCGGCCGTCGGTCTGCGGAAGAGGGAGCTGGCGGCCTCTGACGACCGCCCGGCGTACGGCATCGAGGAGGATGGTGTCGTCGAATGGCTTGGTGATGAACTCCACGGCCCCGCCGTTCAGCGCTTGCGCGGCCATCGCCGAGTCACCGTGACCGGTGATGAAGATGATCGGGATGTCATAGCCGGCCCCGACCAGCAGGCGCTGGACGTCGAGCCCGCTCTGGCCCGGCATCCGGACGTCGAGCAGGAGACAGGTCACGCGACCGTAGTCGCCACGCTCGAGGAAGGCCCGCCCGGACGCAAAGGCCTCGACATCGTATCCCGATACTTTGAGCAGCCGCGTCAGTCCGCGTCGGACGGCCAGGTCGTCGTCGACGATGACGACGCTGACGCTGGGTTCTGTCACGTCGTGGCGGCGCCGAAGGCGGGCAGCGCGAAGTGAAACGCCGCGCCTCCCGAGGGGTTGTCCTGCGCCCAGATGACACCGTCGTGGGCCTCGATGATCGATCGGCAGATCGCCAGTCCCATGCCCATGCCCGTCGGCTTCGTGGTGAAGAAGGGCTCGAAGAGCATGTCGTAGGTGCCGGCGCGGACTCCCATCCCGCGGTCCTCCACCGCGACGTGCACCGTCTGGACCTCTGTGTTCCTCGCTCGCACGACGATCGTGCGCTCTCGTCCCGTGGACTCGGCCATCGCCTCGATCGCATTGAGCAAGAGGTTGAGGACGACCTGCTGGAGCTGCACGCGATCGGCGCAGACGACGACCGGCTGGTCGTCGAGGTCGACCGTGATGCTGACGTTGCGGATGATCGCATCGCTGGTGAGCATCTGGACGACCTCCTGCACCACGACGTTCAGGTCGAGCGCTGCGCGCTGGGGCTGGCTCTTGCGCAAAAAGTCGCGCATGCGCTGGATCACCTCGCCCGCGCGCTTGCCGTCGTCCACGATGTCGGACAGGATCGCCTGCAGCTCGCCGACATCGGCTGCAGCGACGTCGAGGAATCGGAGGCCGGCCCCGGCGTTGGTCAGGATCCCCGTAAGCGGCTGGTTCAGCTCGTGGGCGAGCGAGGCGGTCAGCTCTCCCATCATGAAGACGCGCATGTCGTGCGTGATCTCCTGGCGGCTTCGCTCGAGGTCCAGCTCCGCGGCCTTCCGCGCGGTGATGTCGGCGCAGGCCACGACGGCGCCGCCCTCCGGACGGTCGAGGCGAACGACAAACATCGCGAACCATCGCTCGGCCGCTCCGTTGTGGCAGGGATACTCGAAGGCGAAATCCTGACGCGCTCCGCGCAGCACGCCGAGGATGCTGGCCGCGGCCTCGTCGGCCTTGGGCATCCCGCCGCCGGCGGCCTGCCGCCACGTCTCGAGAAAGCTTCCGCCCACGCCGAGCCCGGCCGACAGCGATGCGCCGCGCTCGGCGGCGACGCGGCCCCAGTTCGCGTTGACATCGATGATCCGGCCGTCCCGGTCCAGGACGGCGACGGAGGTGTTCAGCGAGCCCAGGATCGCCGACTTCAACGCCTCGCTGGCATGCAAGGCCCCGACGCGCTCTCCCAGCATGGCCCGCGCGTGACGGTGCTCGACGAGGACCGCCGCCAGGCACAGGATCGGGATGGCCAGCACGATCAGCAGGGTCTGCAGCGTGAGTACGGTCGCGGCGGGCGGCAGGTTCGCGAATGGTCCTCGTCCGTGTGCGGCCGCCACGATGGCGACGAACGATGTGCCGAGCAGGCAGAGACTCGTGCCGCCCGGCCCGAACCGCACCGCCGCGAGCAAGATGATCGGCAGGAGGAACACGACGGGGGTGGCCGGGCCGCCGAGAATCGTCGGGCCGGCCGTCACCAGACCGAAGACCCAACCCGCGACGAGCACGAGTGCCGCCGCCAGGAGCGCCGCCTCGGCCCGTCGCGCGCGCGGCGCGCCACGAAGCCAGGCGGGGCCGGCCGTGGCGCACATCACGATGGCTGGCACGAGCAGCAGCTGGGTCAAGACGTTGGAGAAGAACCGCGTCCGCCAGACCGACGCGTACGACTCCTCATGCACCACCGTGACCACCGCGGCGTCGAGGAACGAGGAAAGGAACGGCGCGACGAGACCGGCGGCCACGATGAAGACCGCCATCCGGCGCAGGGTGTCGAACCGCGCGGGCGCACCGCTCAGCCACCGGACGCCGCCGGCGGCGATCAGGGCCTCGCTGCAGTTCGTGACGAAGAGGGCGAGCACGAGGGAGCTCGGCCACGACACCTGCAATTCCGCGGCGAGGTGTACCGGGAACGCGGCGAGCAGGCAGATCCACCACCGCCGAGGCGGCACGAGCAGCAGCGCCGCAGTCAGAATGGCGTTCGGCGGCCACACGAACGACGGTGTGGACGGCGGGAATCTGAGAACGAACCCGATGTTGGCGCCGGCGTAGTAGCCGAGCGCGACGAGGACGGCGGTCGCTGTTGTCTTCCTCACCCCGACATCGTGCTTGATCTCTGGGGCTCCCGGCCTCTAATCCGGTAGAGGCAGCTCCGCCGGCGTCGCACGGCCTGTCGTCAGCGCATGCAGATTCGACGCCGCGCGCTTGGAGAAGAGGTCGATCGCGTTCTCGGCGTCTCCCCACTTCCATTGCGCGGCCGCCTTCATGCTTCCGCCGCCGACGCCGCGCGCGACGACGGCCGACAGCAGCTGCCCGCTCGCGGCGTCCGTCAGCTTCGCCTCGAGCTCCAGCGCCCCCGCGAAGGCCTGCTTGCCGGTGACCAGCGAGCTCGCCGTCGTCAGCGTCCGCGCCTGCGGGACGACCAGCGAGACCGTACGCAGCCCGGGCGTCGCGGCCGTGGCGTCCACCACCGCCACCTGCAGCCGCAGCACACCGGGGGCGGGGCTCGTCGCAAGCTCGAATTTCTCGCCGAGGGCCCTCTGCAACGAGTCGTTGAAGTATGCGCCGAGCGCCTGCTGGTCTGCCGGCTCGATCTTGCCGGCCTCGTCGCCCCAGAACGTCACGGGCTCGATGAGCACCTTGGCATACGTCCGCCACTGCGCCGCGGGATTGTAGTAGCGGAGCCCGGCCTCACCCTTCGAGACGTCGCCCGGCGTGAGGAGCGCATAATCCTTGCCGAGGAAGCCGGAGCGTGTCGGTCCCACGTCCGACATCGTGGTCGTCGCGCAGCCCGTGACGAGGAGCCCCAACCCGAGGACGAGCACCGAGATCTTCATGCCTGTTCTCCCTTGCGCTCTCATCGAGCCCGGCGCCATTCTCCGCATGCGTTCCGCAACGCCGCCGGCGAATCCCGCAACCGCGCCCACGACCATCATCTCGAGCAACGACGGCGCGGTCGCCACGCCGATTACCGCGACGAGCAGCGCCAGGGGGACCATGACGATGTACGCGAGCGCCGACAGCACGGCCCCGAGCGCCGCTCCAATTCGCGGCGCGCCGCTCAGCCCCGCCAGCCCCCCGATCATCGCTCCGACCACCGCTGCCCAGACCAATACGGGCACGGTCGCGGCGCTGATCGCGTCGAGGTGGACGGTCACAACGGCCGCGCGGCCAGCGCCTCCGATCGCCACCCCGGCCAGACATCCCGTCAATGATGGACGCCACCGACGCATCGATCGATCTCCGTCGACCATTCGAGCACGCACCGGCGTCGAGTCACATAGGACGTTGGACCTAGCAGCGCCCGGCATCCGCCTCACCGATTTCTCGCCTGGACACCGCTTCGAAGGGCCGCGGCGATGTCGCGACTGAGCGCGCCGACGAGTCGGCTCTGCGCGGCAACGAGGCTCTCGTAGTCGGGACCGGACGGTTCGGTGAGGCGCGCCGTGCCCATCGTGACCTCCTCGCCGGAGCGACTCAGGATTCGCCAGCGGGCGGCGAGCACGCTCTCGCCGCCGACCGCTCCCTCGAGTCGCGAGATCTCGACGATGACCTGCGCATCGGGCGCGAACGCACGGCCCCAGGGGAAGACCATGACCTGCTCGGTCGGGACGAGCCGCGACAGGTTCTCGGCCAGGATCATGGGCACGGCCTGTCGCAGCGGCGCTCCCCACTGGTGGAAGTCCGCCACCTCGAGGCGGGTCGCGCTCGCCCGCGTGACGATCTGCGGTCGCTCGAGGTATCGGGGCAGCTCGACGCTTCGGATCCCGATGCGGAGATCCCGTTCGCTCGCGGGCCGGGCTCCGGCGTTGCCGGCCGGGTCCGCGGGGGCGAGCACGTAGAAGCGTGTCGGGTCCGCCGAGCCGGCGCAACCGGCCGCGCTGAGCAGCAACACCGCGATGAGACCGGCAATCCGCGTCATTTCGATACCCGTCCCTTCCCGAAGACGAGCGAGCTCGGGTTGCGTTCCAGGTAATCCGCGAGGACGCGGATGCTCTGCGCCGCTTCCGCCAGCTCATCGAGCGCGGTCACCAGGCTGTAGCGGAGCTGCGAGCCGTCGGCCAAGACGTCGTCGGCGCCCCCGAGAGTGCGATCGACGCTGGCGAGCGTGCGGTCCAGACTTGCCGAGAGCCGGCCGAGGCGCTCGTCGAGATTGCGGGCGAGCGTCTGGTAGTCCTTCAGCGAGTCGTCGACCCTGGGCGTCAGGCGAGCCAGCGACGACTGTGCCTGGTCGAGCGCGGCCCGTGCGGACTTTGCGGTCGCATCCAGCTGCGTCATCAACGGATCGATCTGCGTCTCCACTCGCCGGGCGAGCCTCTGAATCGCGAGCAGTGTGGCGTCGGACCGCTGGACCGTCCCCTGCAGCGCGCGCAGCGTCTCCCGCGTCTCGGGGGCTTGCACCAGCGCCTTGATGCCTTCCAGGGTCTCCTTCGCCGCGGTCATGATCTCGTCGATCGGCAGCGTCTCGAGCGTGCGGGTCAGCTTCTCCATGCCCGAGGCCACCGTCGGCATCTCGGGATACTCAGGCGACAAGCCGGTGAGCCTCACCGGAGTGTCGGGGTGGAAGGCGAGGGCAATCCCCACCTGGCCGGTGACAAAGCTCTGCAGCTCAAGCTCGGCGCGCAGCCCGCGCTGAATGAGCGTCTTCATGCCCTCGGAGCCTTTGCGCAGCTTCAACGTGGCACCGCTCGCTTCGGTGAGGCGCCCGGCGTCGATTTCGAAGAAGACCGGCGTGGCCATCTTCAGGTCCTTCGTGTCGATCACGACGCGCACGTCGCTCACCGTACCGATCCTCACGCCCTGGAACGTCACGGGCGCGCCGATCGAGAGTCCCTTCACGGAGCCCTCGAAATAGGCCACCATCGGCTTGGTCAGCCGAAAGAAATGGCCGCCACCGAGGACGACCAGGCCGGTGACGGCGAGCAACAGCGCGCCGACGACGAAGCCGCCGATGAGCGCCGGGTTCGCCCGCTTAGCCATGAGGCTTCCTCCCGTTCGATGCGCCGCGGGTGAGAAATTGCCGGACCTTGGGATCGGGCGGCTGCTCGAGCAGCACCTTCGGGGCCCCCGTGGCGATCATGGTCTTGGTCTCCGCGTCGAGGAACACGCAGTTGGTTGCGATGGCGAAGATGCTCGCCAGCTCGTGCGTCACGACGACGACCGTCGCCCCGAGGCTGGCGCGCAGCTCGAGGATCAGGTCGTCGAGCAGCTTGCTGCTGATGGGATCGAGCCCGGCCGAGGGCTCGTCGAAGAACAGGATGTCGGGATCGAGCGCCATGGCCCGGGCCAGGCCCGCGCGCTTGCGCATTCCCCCGCTGATCTCCGAGGGGTAGAACTCCTCGAAGCCCGCGAGACCGACCAGCGCGAGCTTGAGCGACACCAGCTCGGCGATCCGGTGGGCGTCGAGGTCCGTGTACTCTCCGAGCGGCAACGCGACGTTCTCGGCGAGCGTCAGCGAGGACCAGAGGGCGCCGCTCTGGTAGAGCACACCGAAGCGCCGGGTCATGCGGTCGCGCTCGTCCGGGTCCGCCGTCCAGAAACTCTCGCCGTCGTAGAAGACATCGCCACGCGCAGGCCGTACGAGCCCGATGAGATGCCGGAGCAGGGTGCTCTTGCCACAGCCGCTGCCGCCCATGATCACGAAGATGTCGTCCGTGCGGACGGTGAAGTTGAGGTCGCGCTGGATCACGCGCTCGCCGTAGCGCATGTCGAGGTCGCGGACCTCGATGCGGAGGTCGGGTGCGCTCATGGCAGCGTCCCGGTCAGCTCGATGACCTTGCCCGCCCGCAGCACGGAGATCGCCAGCGGCGATCCCGTCTTCATCGTCCCGAGCGTGTCGCGGATCTGCGCCATGTCCTGCACGCCGCGGATGCCGATCCCCGTCACCTCGAGCATGAGGTCGCCGCGGACCACGATCTCCTGGCCCTGGATGGTGGCCGGCCGGTCGCCGCCGAGCACGCCGGCGTTCCAGGCGGGGGAGTTCTTGGCGACGGTCTTGACGAGACAGCCCGCGCCGCACGGCACGTTGAAGATCTCGGCCAGGAGAACGCAGGCCACGAGGTGTCGCGTCGGCGGCATCCTACAACCCGATCAGGTCGAAGATGACGGTCGTGGCCGCGTCGGACACGATGATGAGCACGATGCCGGTGACGACGGCCGACGTGGTCGCGGCGCCGACGGCGGCGGAGCTGCGGCCGCACTGGATGCCGCGCAGGCATCCGGCCATCGCGATCAGCACGCCGAACACCGAGGCCTTGATCAGGCCGGCGACACAGTCGTCGAGGCCGATCGCCCCGATGGTTCGCAGGTAGTACTCGACGACGCCGAGGTCGAGCATGCCGACGCCGACCGCCATCCCACCGAGCAGCCCGAGCAGATCGGCGTATAGCGCGAGCAGCGGCATCATGACGGCGAGCGCGAGCATCCGCGGCAGCACGAGGAACTCGATCGGTGAGATGCCCAGCGTCGTCAGCGCGTCGATCTCCTCGTTGACCTGCATCGTGCCGAGCTGCGCCGCGAAGGCCGCGCCGGTGCGACCGGCCATGATCACGGCCGCCATCATCGCGCCCATCTCGCGCGTCATGCCGATGCCGACGAGGTCGGCGACGTAGACCTGCGCGCCGAACTGGCGCAGCTGGATGGCGCCGACGTAGGCCAGGATCACGCCCACGAGGAAGCTGATGAGGCTGACGATCGGCAGCGCCTGCGCACCGACCTCTTGCAGGACGAGGAGGAAGTCCGAGCGACGGTACCGGGCGCGGCCGAGCAGAGAACGCGCGAAGGCGATCGACACCGCCCCGACGAACGTCAGCGTTACCCCTGCATCGCGAACGCCCTCGAGCGTCGCGAGACCGACGCGCGCGAGCCAGGAGAGCCTCGCGGCGGCCGTCCCGATGTCTCGACGTTCCGGGACGGCCATGGCCAGCGCGAGCAGGCGACGCACTCCCTCGGGCAACCCGCCGCGGCAGGCGGCGACGCCGCGGCCGTCGGCCTGGGCGGCGACCCGCAGGAGAAACGTCAGCAGGGCACTGTCCCACGCCGCGAGACATTCGGTGTCGAAGAGCAGGCGGCGCACGGCGCCGCCGGCCTCGAGCTCGCGCTCGACGTCGTCCACGGAAGGCAGCCGCTCGTGAATGGTCCAGGCGCCGGACAGCCGCAGCACGAGAGTGTCGCCCGCCGGGCGGCTGAACTCGAGCGTCGCTTCCGGTGCCACGACCGCCATCTAGTCGACGATCTCGATGCGCCGGCCGACCTGCTCGGCGAGGAGGATGCCGCGCGCGCCGAGACGCTTTCGCTCGGTCGGTGACGCCGTCCCCGTCAGCCAGACCTCCAGTTTGGCGGAGCCGGTCGCCCGGTACGCTGCGAGGAGGTCGTCCGATCTCCGGGCCGTCGTCTCCGTCCAGACCAGATAATCCACGGGCAGCGCGACGAGGGCGGAGCCGCTACGCGCGCTGGCGACGGCGAGCCGACGGTTCATCCGGATGGCGGTGATCGGTGCGACGGCATCGTGATAGCCGCGGAGCATCTGCGCCGTGTTGACGAAAAAGGTGGCTTCGACCTCGTCCTCGGCGCCGAGGGTCGCCTCGAGAAAGGCGTCCCGGCCTCTCGCCGGAGCGGGCCCGAGCTCCGCCAGCGCCAGCGCGATCATCACGTCCTGCCGCGGCGTGAACCGCGGCTGATCGATGAAGCGGCGCACGAGGTCCTTGGCGATTCCGATCTCCTTCAGCGTGTCCTCGGCGAGGATGCGCAGGCGATTGGCCGGCTCGACCTTGAGGTAGTCATTGAGCGTGTTGCTCCAGCGGGTGCCGGTCACCACCGCGCCCGCGGTCCCGCCGACCGGCATCAGAGCCACGCTCACGCTGAGATTGCCGACGGCGGCCGCCCAGGCGACACTGTTCAGCTCCTTCTGGAGGACGGCGTTGCTGGAGTACACGTCCACGCCGAGCTGCGCCGCGTAGTCGCGCCGCCGGCCGGAGACGAGCAGCGCCTTCTGATACAGCGGATCGTCGGCCGGGTTCCGCGTGGTCGTCACGGCCTCGCCGACTTCTTCCACGAGCTTGTAGGCGCCCTTCGGGATGCCGGTCACCGTGTCCGCTGGATGCACGATGAGGTTCTTGGCGAATCGGAACGGTCCTGTCGCCGAGTCCGCCACGGCGGCCGCGAACGCCTTGGTCGCCTTGATCTCTCGCAGCTTCGCGATGGCGCCGATCTCCACGACGAGCTTGCGGAGCGCTGATGTCCCGGTGACCTCGAAGGGGCCGTAGTCGGAGCGCACCGTGAACCGGTACATGTAGCCGTCGAACACGACGGGGGTCTGGACCTGGTGGTGCGGGCCGCTGACGAGCTCCTTTGACACCACGTCGGACGGGCGATAGCTCCCAGAAGTCTCGTACGTCTCCTCCGGCGGAGCGACCGGGGCGGCGGCGGAGAGCGAGAGCAGCAACGCGATGGCCAGCTTCATGGACGACTCCTCTGCGGCGTCATCGCCACGCCGCACGCAGCGCGCCGAGCACGGGCAGCGCGGGCGTCATGCGACACGCGGCCAGCATGCGATCGATGGCCGCCCCCGTCGCCTCGGCGTCGTAGACGGCGGCCGCGCGCCGGCCGTCCGCCACGCCGGACAAATAGATGAGGGCGCGCTCCTGCATCTCGGGCTGGAGCCCAAGGAGCTCACCACAGGTGAACGCGTCGATCCCGGTTCGCGGCGGCAACGGCTCGATGCCCCCGGCCGCCGGTGCGGCACCAAGCATCGCCATCGCCAACCCGCAAGCGAGAGCCGAGGTGATTCGCATCATCGCGACGGATTCAAGCAGACCACCGCCGCAGGCTGAATCGGACCTTGGTCCCATCGAAGGCGAAGGCCTTCGAGCTTCGTCAGCGGAGGTCGAAGCTTCGTCCCTCGGCCGCCGGCGTCACCGGGAAGTCGGGGCGCAGGTCGGCGATGCCGGCACCGACCGCCGCCTCGAGCGCGGCGTCGTCCCGCCCGGGATCGTGATGGAACGGCACCAGGTGCTTGACGCCGGCCAGCCGGGCGAAGGCCAGTGCATCGTGAATCGTGCTGTGTCCCCAGCCCACGTGGCGGGAGTGCTCGTCGCGGGTGTATTGCGCGTCGTGGAGCTCGACCTGCAGCCGCACGCGATCGCCGCGGCGCAAGAGCCAGCGACGCGCGTGGGCAGGACGCCGCTGCTGCAGCGCGATGACCAGTGGTCGTCCTGCTTCGTCCGGGCCGGCGGCAGGATTGTCGCTCAACTCGACGAGCCGGTCGATGTCGTCGGGGCCGATGCGTCCGGTCTCCTCGAAGCGCACCCCGAGAATGCGCTCGGCGGGCTCGTTGTAGAAGACCACCGTCCCCGTCGTGTCCACGACCAGGACCGGCACGAAGAGGTCGCCCGCCAGCTGGCGAACAAGAATCATCTCCACGGACTGTTGCGCCGTCGCTCCCTCCCGCCCCCTTCGAGGACGTTCCACGATCAGCGGCTTGTCATTCCACCAGTTGCGTTGCGTTCGAGAAATTGGACCTTCGTCCGATGGTGAGGGCGAGGGTGCGGCGCTAGGCTCGCGTCGTGGCTGTGACATGCCCGCGCGAGCGTCCAGCAATCTCGCGGCGCGCGTTCATCGGCGGCACGCTTGCCGTCGCGTATGGGCCGCGCGTGGCCGCAGGGCAACCCGCGGGAAAGCTGGCCGCCATCGGCTTCGTCTCGGAGCGCGTTCTGCCACCGCGCTACCTCGACGCGCTTCGGCGAGGCTTGGCCGACCGCGGCTGGGCCGAGGGACGCGGCTTCCGCATCGAGCCGCGCTCGGCGGAGGGGGACCTGGAGCGGCTGCCCGGACTCGTCGCAGAGCTCATCGGGCTCGGGGTGAACCTCATTGTCACGGGGATCGGGACGCCCGTGGCCCTCGCCGCCAAGCGGGCGACGGCGAAGATCCCGATCGTGTTCGTGACCGGGGGCGACCCCGTCGACTTCGGGATCGTCTCGAGCGCGGCGAAGCCCGGAGGCAACATCACCGGCTACGGCGGTGGCATCACGCTCATCCAGAAACGGATCGCGCTGCTGCGGGAGGCGAGCCCGCGCGTGAGGCGGATGGCCCTTCTCGTCAACCTGACGAATCCGATCCATCCACGAATCCTGCGCGCGGCCGTCAGGGCCGGCGCGCCGCTCGGCATCACGCTGGAGGAGATCGGCGTGTTCGAGGCCACGGAATTCGGCGACGCGTTCAAGCGCATTGCCGCCAAGCGACTCGACGCGCTCTTCGTCCCCGGGGACGCCATGTTCAGTCATCATCGGGCCCGGCTCGTGGCGTTGGCCGCTGCGGCCCGGCTGCCCGCCATCTATGGTGACCGGTTGTTCCCCGACGCCGGTGGCTTGATGTCCCTGTCGGTGGACCTGGTCGACCTGTGCAGACGCGCCGCCGGGCACGTCGACAAGATCCTGCGAGGAACACCGGCCGGCGACCTGCCCGTCGAGGAAGCCGACCGGTTCGAGTTGGTGATCAATCTCACAACGGCCCAGGCCCTCGGCCTGACGATTCCGCCGGCGCTGCGGCAGCGGGCGGAGACCGTGTCATGAGCCGACGCGGCGTCGCCAGGACGTGGGTGGTCGTCGCGGTCGTGCTCGCGGTCGTCACCGGGGCACACGCCGAGTCTTCGCTCGACGACATCCGCGCCCGCGGTGTGCTCCGCGTCGGTGTCAAGACGGACGCCCCTGCGTTCGGATCGCGCGACGCGAATGGCCGCCTCGTCGGGCTCGAGATCGATCTGACGCGGTATCTGGCGCGCGTCTTGTTCGACGACGAGCGCCGGGCGCGGTTCGTCCCGGTGACCACGGCGACGCGATTCGCGGAGCTGCATGCGGGCCGTGTGGATCTGTTGATCGCCACGGTCACCGCGACCGAGGAGCGGCGGCAGGTGGCGGAGCTCTCGGAGCCGTACTTCGTGTCGGCGTCGCTGCTCCTGGTGCCGGCGGCCAGCGGCGTGGACGGCATCGGCGCGCTGGCCGCGCGGCGGGTCGCCGTCATCCGGGGCTCCGTCCAGGAGCGCGACATCGCGCAGTGGCAGCCGCGTGCGCTCCTGATCGGGGTCGGCTCGGTCGCGGAGGGCGCGCGCGCCGTCAAGGGCGGCCAGGCCGACGCGTTCGTGTACGACGACGTGACATTGCTGTCGCTGGCGCAGCACGACCCCGCGCTACGGGTCACAGGTTTGCCCCTCGGACCGCGACCATACGCGGTCGCGGCTCGAAAAGGGGACACGGGGCTGATCCGGTGGGTGAATGGCTGGCTCGCGAGGATGCGCAGGGACGGTAGCTACGTGGAGATGTGGCGCCGCCATTTCCGGGCGTTCGAAGGGCGCCTCGTCGGGAGCTGAACTGAAACCTGTCTCGCTCCGGACCAGGCTCCTCGCCGCGTTGCTCGGGGTGGGCCTGCTGGCCCTGCTCGCGACGGGCTGGCAGGCGGACCAGGGCGCAGAGGTGTCGCTCCGCCGGGCCGCGATCAACCAGCTCACGTCGATCCGCGCGGAACGCAAGCGGCAGATCGAGGCCTACGTCGCCGGTGTGCGGCGTGACGCCATGACGCTTGCCGAGTCTCGCGACGTCATCGCGGCGATGGAGGAATTCAGGGCGGCCTATCGAGGCCTCGAAGCGCAGGTGGCCGGTTGGCCTGACACGACGTGGGTCCGATACCGCTCGGAGGTCGCCCGGTACTACCGCGAGGCGTTCGTGCCGCACCTGCGGGCGTTCGAGCCGGAGGCCGGCCCGGAGCGAGCGTGGGGCGATGTGCCGGCCGACGACGTGACGATCGCGCTGCAAGCCCTCTTCATCGTGAACAACCCCAACCCCGAGGCATCGCGCGATCGGTTGGACCGTCCGGTGGGCGCTGGACGTTACGGGGAGGCGCACGCGCGACTCAACCCCGTCCTGCGATCGATGGTCCGTCAGTTCGGGTACGAAGACTTGTTTCTGATCGAGCACGAGGACGGTCGCGTCGTCTACACCGTGGCCAAGAAGCTCGAGTTCGGCACGAGTCTCCTGTCCGGGCCGTACCGGAACACGCGGCTCAGCCGGGCGTTTCGCGCGGCCCGCATGGCCGTCGAGGCCGATTTCGTTCAGCTCGTCGACTTCGAGTCGTACGCACCCTCACTGGGCGCGCCGGCGGCGTTCGTGGCCGCGCCGATCTTCAGAGAAGGCCGGCGCCTCGGCGTCGTGGCGCTGCAGCTCCCGGTCGATCGCATCAACGCCGTCATGACCGGCGACCGGAAGTGGGAGACGCAGGGATTGGGCCGGACGGGAGAGACCTACCTCATCGGCCCGGATCGCCGGATGCGAAGCGATTCGCGGTTTTTTCTGACCGCGCCGCAGCGGTACCTCGAGACGGCCGCGCAGACCGGCGTGCCCGGTGAGCTGCTC
Organism: Candidatus Rokuibacteriota bacterium; assembly: GCA_003220225.1. Lineage (GTDB taxonomy): Bacteria > Methylomirabilota > Methylomirabilia > Rokubacteriales > CSP1-6 > AR12. The sequence goes on along the minus strand of QHRU01000056.1, from coordinate 41,474 downwards.
GAGCTCATGCGGACCCACCAGCGCACCGTGCTGTTCCAGCAGATCAGCGGCGCGGCGGCTCAGGCCGCGCTGGATGGCCGGACGGGCGTCTTGACGGAGCTCGATTACCGGGAGCAGCCGGTCCTCGCCTCGTACTCGCCCCTCGACGTCGGCGATCTGCGCTGGGGGATCGTCGCGCAGCTCGACACGGCGGAGGCGTTCGCCCCGGCGGTCGCCCTTCGGCGCGCGCTCCTGGCGACGGCGGCCGGCGTCACCGCGCTCGTGGCCGTGACGGCGATTCTCCTCGCGCGCTCGCTCACGACGCCGCTCCGCCGCCTGATCGTCGGCATGGGCAGGCTCGGCCGGGGCGATCTCGGCTATCGCCTTGCTGAGGCGCGGGGTGACGAGATCGGTCAGATCGCGATGGCCTTCGACCGAATGGCGAGCGACCTCCAGGAGACGACCGTCTCGCGTGACCACGTGAGCAGCATCCTCGACTCGATGAGTGACGCGGTGATCGTCGTCCGGCCGCCCGACGATGCGCGTAACTGGCGCGACGCGGTGGTCGTCACGGTGAACCCGGAGGCGTGCCGCATGCTGGGCCACACGGCGGGCGAGATGCTCGGGCGGCGCATCGGCGCCCTGATTTCCGCGATCAGGCCCGGAACGGGGCCCGGCGGCGGTCCGCCCGGGATGTGGCTCGAAGAAGTGCTCCGGTACGGACGGATCGGCGGTCGTGAGGCCGTCTACAAGATTCACGACGGCCGGGAGGTCCCGGTCCTGTTCTCGAGCGCGGTGATCGGCCGCGGCACGAGCGCGATCGGCGGCATCGTCTGCGCTGCGCACGATCTGACGGAGCTGAAGGCCACCGAGGCGCACGGCGCATTCATACGCGAGACGTTCGGACGCTACGTGTCCGACGACGTCGTCGCCAGCCTCCTCGACTCGCCCGAGGGCCTCAAGCTCGGCGGCGAGCTGCGCCGGGTCACCGTGATGATGTCGGATCTCAGAGGCTTCACCCCCCTGGCCGAGCGGCTCACGCCGGAGGAGGCCATCCGGTTCCTGAACGACTATCTCCAGACCATGGTGGACCTGATCCTCCGGTACCGCGGAACGATCAACGAGATCATGGGCGACGGCATCCTCGTCATCTTCGGGGCGCCCACAGCGGCGCCGGACGACGCCGAGCGCGCCCTCGCGTGCGCGGTGGCCATGCAGCAGGCCATGGGCGGCCTGAACGCGCGAAATCGGGAGCGGGGATTGCCGGAGATCGAGATGGGCATCGGCGTCCACACCGGCGAGGTGATCGTCGGCAACATCGGCTCGGACCGCCGGATGAAGTATGCGGCCGTGGGCAGCGCCGTCAACCTGACGGGACGGATCGAGTCGTACACGACAGGCGGCGAGATCCTGATCTCCGACAGCACGCTGCGCGAAGCCGGCTCAATGGTCAAGGTCAGCCGCTCGCTGCAGATCGAGCCGAAGGGCGCGCGGCACCCGCTGACGGTCTGGAAGCTGATCGGCATCGGCGGCGCGTATCAGCTGTTGCTATGCGAGGAGGAGCCCGCGATGGTCGCACTCGGCGCAGAAATCCCCATCCGCTACGCCATGCTGGAGGACAAGCGCGTGGAAAGCCGCGTCGTCGACGCGAGCTTCGTGGCGTTGTCGAGCCGGGGCGGCGAGATACGATCCGCCGCGCCGGTGCCCCCGCGGAGCAACGTGAAGATCTGGATCGGCGAGGAGGTTGGCTCCGAAGCGGGCGAGATCTACGCGAAGGTGATCGAGACGATCCCGGCGACCGCGCCCGGCTTCGTGGTCCGCTTCACGGCGGTGGCCCCTGCCATCGCCCGATATCTGCAGCGTCGACTCGCTTAGTAGAGCCACGAGACCTGCGTGTCGAGCACCCACTCGGCGGCTCCGGTCGGCTTCTTGACGTTGTCGTAGGCGCCGATCTGCAGGCTGATGCCCTGGGAGCCGATCGTGAACGTTCGTCCGACATCCACCCCGATCGGCACGCTCACGTCCTGCCGACTACTGCGACCCGCGACGGACCAGAGATGGCTCACCAGGATGCCGTTGACCCACGGACCATCCACGTAGAGAAGCGAGTACGCCAGCGGATTGAGCTTGTGCTGGGCGAGAGTCCCCGGCGCTCCGCCGGCTTCCTCCCCCCCGCGCGGGGAGCGCGCAGACCGCGGCCAGGCCGGGCCTGGGTAGGACCAACATCCGATGATGCGTGCGCCCGTGCGGGGTCTACGCTCGCTCATGTCACGGAGGTGACGACGCGTGACGAACACGTCCAGGTCCGAGGCGTCGCTCCTTGCCGCTCTGCGCGCCCCGAGGTCGGGTGACCCGCCGGCCCGGGACCCCGATGACTTCTCGGTGGTGCTGGGCGGACCGCTGTATCAGCTCATCCGGCGCGCCCACCTGGCCGGCGACGCGCTGCAGCTCTGGCGTCGCCGGATCGTCGTCATCGCGCTCGTCGCCTGGTTGCCGTTGCTGATCCTCTCGATGCTCGAAAAGCGCGCGTGGGGCGATGCGGTCGCCGTGCCGTTCCTGCTAGACATCGAAGTGCACGTGCGGTTCCTGCTGACCCTGCCCCTGCTCATCGTAGCCGAGCTCGTGGTGCACCAGAGGATGCGTCCGCTGGTGCGGGAGTTCCTGGAGCGCGGCCTGCTTCCAGACGCCTCGCGCGCGAGGTTCGACGCGGCCGTCGCCGCGGCGCAGCGGCTGCGCAACTCGGCGGTGGCGGAGGGACTGCTCATCGCGCTCGTGTACGTCGTGGGGCTTCTCGTCTGGCCTCACTACGGCGAGCTGAATGTCGCGACGTGGTACGCCGTACCCGCACGCGGCGGGCGCGAGCTCTCCCCGGCAGGCTGGTGGTTCGTCTACGTGAGCCTGCCGCTGTTTCAGTTCATCCTGCTCCGCTGGTATTTCCGGCTGTTCGTCTGGATCCGCTTTCTCGCGCAGGTGGCGCGGTGCACGCTCAGCCTGGTGCCGACCCACCCGGATCGCGTCGCCGGTCTCGGCTTCCTGTCGGGCAGCGTCGTCGCGTTCGCGCCGCTCCTGGCGGCGCACGGCACGCTCCTCACAGGGGTCATTGCCAATCGGATCTTCTTTCAGGGGGCGGCGCTGCTGGAGTTCAAGGTGGAACTGGTCGTGGTCGTCGCATTCCTCCTGCTCGTCGTGCTCGGGCCGCTCCTGCTGTTCACGCCGCACCTGGCCACGGCGCGACGCGTCGGCCTGCGTGAGTACGGCACCCTCGCCCAGCGCTATGTGCGAGCGTTCGACGACAAGTGGCTCCGTGGCGGCGCCTCCGCGGGTGAGCCGCTGGTGGGAAGCGCGGACATCCAGTCCCTGGCGGACCTCGGGAACAGCTTCGAGCTCGTCCGGAGCATGCGTGTGGTGCCCATCACGAGGGATGCGCTCCTCCAGCTCGCCGTGATCACGCTCCTACCGGTCGCTCCGCTCCTTCTCACGATGATCTCGCTGGAGGAGCTGTTGAAGCGGCTCCTGCAAGTCGTGTTCTGATGTGGCTCCAGCCCACCTGGAATGACGTCCTCGCGCTCGCCGGGATCCGGCGCCCGCTGAAGAGCCGTCGGCCCGCCATGATCGCCGCGCATGATCGCTTGGCAACGCGCGACACGACCGCACGGGCTGACGGCACGGACGCCCCGACGACCGAGCAATGCTCGAGAGCCGCGATGCACGAGAAACCCGCCTCCTGAGACGTTGGTCCTATCGATCGCGCCGGCGGCCTGCGGCACCCTCGTCGGGATGAAGAGGGGCGCGATGGACTGTCCGCCGACCGGAGCGTCGCTGTCCCGAGTGGTCCGCGTGGCGACCATTCGACCGGCCCTCACCATCGCCGTGGGCCTGGCCCTCACGCTCGCGGCGCTCGTCTTCGCCGGCCACGCGCTGACGTTTCAGAGCTCGTCGATCCAGCTCCTACCGCCGCACCACCTCTACGTCCAGCGCTTCAAGGAGCATCTGGGCGACTTCGGCGATCTCAACGACATCGTCGTCGCGATCGAGGCGCCGAGCGTGCAGCGGGCTCAGGTCTATGCGGACCGGCTTGCCTCCGAGATCAAGCGGCTGCCGAGCGCAGGCCGAGTCGCGTATCGCGTCGACCCGGAGCTGTTCGCCGGCCAGGCGCTGCTCTATCTGTCGACGGAGCAGCTCGCGGATCTCGCCGACGCGATCAAGTTGCACCGTCGCTTCATCGAGCACTACGCCGCCCGCCCCACGCTCGCCAGCCTCTTCGAGGGCATCAGCGAGGAGATCGCGCGGCGCTTCGCCCTCGGGTTCGTCGACCTCGGCCTCGGCGAGGGTCCGGCTGCTAAGTTCGATCCGGGGTTCGTGGACACATTGCTGGGTGTCGTCGCCAGTGGCCTCGACGACGCCGACGGAAACGGCTCGCCGTGGACGCGTGTCTTCACGTCCGCCGGCGATCAAACACGCTCCGGCTATTTCTTCTCCGCCGACGATCGGCTCCTGTTCGTTCTTGTCGAGCCGCGGCGGGACGCCGCCAGCTTCACCGACAACAAGGACTTCATCGCGGCGATCCGCCAGACCATCCGGAGCCTGCGCGAGACGTATCCCGATGTCGCCGCCGGTGCCACCGGCACCCCGGCCCTGTCGAATGACGAGATGCTGAGCGCGTTCCACGACAGCACGATGGCGACGCTGCTGGCGCTCGTGGTGACGGTGGGCCTGCTCTTTGTCGTGATCCGGCGCACCATCGAGCCGATCTTGATGCTGGCCGTGCTCCTGGTCAGCCTCGCCTGGTCCCTCGGCGTCGTCGCCGCCACCGTGGGGCACCTGAGCGTCTTCTCGGTGATGTTCATGTCGCTCCTCGTCGGCATCGGCATCGACTACGGGATCTACCTCTTTCTGCGTTACGACGAAGAGCTGAAATCCGGCCGGACGCCGCGGCACGCTCTCGTGACGACCGCGGGCCGCTCGGGGCCCGGGATCCTCTTCGGAGCCCTCACCGCGGCCGCCACGTTCGGCGTGCTGATGCTGGCGGACTTCCGCGGCATCCAGGAGTTCGGCTTCATCGCCGCCACCGCCATCGTCATGGCATTCGTGGCGATGGTCACGCTGCTTCCCGCCCTCCTGGTCGTCACGCGGCGACGGCTATCGGTGATTCCCGCCGGAGCGCCGGTCGGCCGGGACGACGCGCCGCGGCTGCGGCGGCTGCTGCGCCATCGGTTGCCCATCCTCGTCGTGGCTGCGGCGCTGACCGTCGGCGCAGCGTTCGCGCTGCCGGCCATCCGCTTCGACTACAACCGGCTCAATCTCCAGGCGCGAGGCACGGAGTCGGTCATCTGGGAGCGGAAGATCATGGAGTCGCGCCGGTCCGGGTTCGCCGCGCTCGCCACCGCGGATTCGCTGGCAGAGCTGAAGGTGAAGCAGGGCGCCTTTGCCGCGCTGCCCGCCGTCTCGGAGGTCATGAGCGTGCTCAAGCTCGTTCCGGCCGACCAGGAGGCGAAGATCGCCGCCGTGCGCGACCTCGTCCCTCTCGTGGCGGAGATCCACATCGGTCGGGAAGACGCGCTCGATCGGGACGCGACCCGGCATGCACTGGAGATGCTCCGCCGGCGTCTCGGGATCGCGGCCGCGGAGGCGGAGGGTCATCCCGCGGAGACGACGCTACGCTCGGCGCACGACCGGGCCGTCGCGCTCCTCGCCCGCCTGCAGAACGGCGACGCCGGGCTGACGTCCCGGCTCGCCCGGGTGCAGCTCCTGCTCCGCGATGACTTCGTCGCGACGCTCGGGCGATTGCAGAACAATCTCGCGCCGCGACCGGTGACCGTGTCCGAGCTGCCGCCCGAGGTGACGCGAAAGTTCATCGGCGCCAGCGGGCGGCTCCTCATGCTCATCTACCCCGCCATCGATACCTGGGAGCGTGACGGCGCGCGGGAGTTCGTGCGGCAGCTGCGCGCGGTCGACGACGCCGTCACCGGCTCTCCCGTGATCAGCTATGAGGCGAGTCGAATGGTCGAGGCCGCGTACCTTCAGGGCACCTTCTATGCCGCCGTCGTCGTCACGGTGCTGGCCGCGGTCATGCTGCGACGTGTCTTCGACACCGTGCTGGCCCTGGTCCCGCTGGGGCTGGCCACGCTGTGGACCATCGGGTTCATGCACCTCCTGGGCCTGTCGTTCAACCTCGCCAACGTCTGGGGGCTGCCGCTGATCATCGGCACCTCGGCCGAGTACGGCCTCAACGTCATGCTGCGCTACCGGGAGCAGACCGCGGCCGGGCGCCCGCCATTTCCGCGCAGCGCGATCCTGGCCGTCGCGCTCAACGGCCTGACGACCATGACCGGCTTCGGAAGCCTGATGGTCGCCCGCCACCGGGGAATCTTCAGCCTGGGACTGCTTCTCACGATTGGAGCCGCGGCGGCCCTGGCCTCGTCGCTCGTTCTGCTGCCGCTGCTCCTGACGCTCTTCGACCGTGACGAGGCGGTCGCTCGCGGAGAACGGAACCGAAAGGAGCCGTGATGTCAACGCACAGTGCGCTCATCGTGTCTGGGCTGATCCTCGCATTGCTCGTCCGCGCGCCGGCCGCCGGGGCCGGCGAGCCGACCAACCAGCTCCGGGCCGACATCGACGATCTGTACCGGTCGGTGCAGGCGTCCCCGGCGCCGGCTGCTGGACCGGGCTTGGCGGCCGGCCGGGCGATCCTCAATCGAATGTTCGATTGGACGGCCATGGCCGAGGCCTCGCTCCGCGGCCAGTGGCAGAAGCGGACCCCGGCCGAGCGCGCGGAGTTCACCCAGCTCTTTTCGGACCTGTTCGCCCGCGCCTATCTCGCCCGAATCCATCTGGTGGACGCCACGACGTTCCAGTACCTGGGCGACACGACGGCCGGCGACCGGGCCACGGTGAGGACGAAGGTCCTCGTCAAGCGTGGCGACGCCATCGACGTGGACTACGTGGTGCGGGCCACGAACGCGCCGCGCTGGCGCGTGCAGGATATCCGGGTCGAATCGATCAGCCTGGTCGACAATTATCGCGTGCAGTTCGCGACGATCATCGCCCGGTCCTCGTACGAGGATCTGGTGCAGCGGCTGCGCGCGACCGTGAAGTAATCACGTGCTGTCCGCATTGCACTTCCTGACTCACGTCGGCATCAGCTGGATCGTCGCCGACCTGGCGCGACTTCCCCCGAGAGGTCGCTGGATCGTCGTGCTGGCGGGAACACTGCCGGATCTCGATGGCATCGGCATCCTGTGGAGCGAGCACGCCTACGCCGCCGCGCATCGCGCGGCGGCGCACGGCGTGTTCTTCGCGGCGCTGATCATCGCCGTCGCCGTGCTCGGCACGGATCGGCCGTGGCTCGTGGGCGCGCTCGCCGCGATCAGCTTTCACCTGCACCTGCTGCTGGACGTCGTGGGCACCGGCGGAATGCCGATCCGCTACCTCTGGCCGCTCACGGACTGGCAGTGGTCCTACGGCGGCCACTGGGTCCTGGCGTCGTGGCCGAATGCGGTCGTCATGACCGTCACCGCGCTCGGCGTCGTGGTGATCGCGTGGCGACGGAAGCGGACGCCGGATCGACCGGTGATCGACTACTAGCCCTCGGGAACCGCCGCCGTGCTCACCGGCGCCGGCGTCGCGGATTCGCGCAGCAGAGCGAGGGCGACGAGTCCGGCGACACTCCAGGCCACCATTCGAAGCCGCCGGACGAGCGTGAAGGACAGGCCCAATCCGCCATCGAAGCCGAAGGCGCTGAAGAGCATCATGTACCCGCCCTCGAGAACGCCGACCGCGCCCGGGATCGCGAAGGCCATGAACTTGATCCCGGCGCCGAACGCATCGATCGCCAGGGCGGCGGCAAGCGATGCCCTGACATCCAGCCAGCGCAGCACGAGATAGACCTCGAGGCTCCCCACCAGCCAGGCCAGCAGATGGACGAGGACGCAGGCGAGGACGGCGCCGCGCCGCTCGCGATAGGACGCGGCGAGTATGCGCTCGAATCGCGCGAAGCCGCTCGCGCGCCCCCGGTCGGCGACCACCCCGAGCCGGTCGAGGAGCCGCAACGTCCGGTCACCGAGCCCGACGCCCTGTACGAGCACGAAGGTGACCACGACGCCGATCTGAACCACGAGCAACACCACCACGGCCCAGAGGACGTCCGCGGCCAGATCGAAGTGCAGGATCGCGACGACGAGCCCGACGGCAAGAAAGAGGACCTGACCGACCGTGATGCCGGTCTTGTCCACGACCTGCGAGGCCGAAGCGTCGGCCAGCGGCACCCGGTCCCTCAGGAGATAGACCTTCACCGGCTCACCGCCGACGGACGCGGCGCCCAGGTTGAGCGCCTCGCCTGCCAGGCGTATCCAGAACAGCCGACGCAGGGACGACGGTGCGCGCATGAAGGTCAGACGCCAGGCGATCGTATGTAGAAGCGCCACCACGGCATAGGGCATCACGATGAAGACGGCGAGGCGCCACGAGAGCGTGCGGACCGACGCCACCAGCACGTCGATGCCGGTCATGGCCACCAGGTACGCGACCGACGCCATACCGGCCGCGACGAGCAGGCCGCGAGCCAGCCTCATCGAAGTGCTCGCCTGCCGCTTCGCGCTTTCGCTATACTGGAGGCGATGGCGGTATCGGCAAGCCGGAGACCCGCGGCGTTCGCGCTGCTCCTGCTCGTGCTCGGCGCCGCCCTTCTGTTCGACGGGTTCGTGACCGCCTCCATCCCGCACTTCAAGAATCCGATCCTGAACGCGGTGGTCGGCACCATCAATCCGATCGGCAGTGGCGTGACGCTCCTGATCGTTTGCGTGGCGCTCGCGGTCGTGAGCCGTCGGCTCCGACGACCACGACTGCACGACGCGGCCTGCATCTCCGCGCTCGCGTTCGCCTCAGCCGGCCTCATCGAGTTCAGCCTCAAACATCTCGTGGGCCGCCCGCGACCGGGCGCCGCGCTGGCGAGCGCCGGCCTCCTCGGCCCTTCGTTCGCGCCGGACATCGATTCGTTTCCCTCCGGCCACGCGACGTCGGTGTTCGCGGTCGCCACCGTCTTCGCCGCGTACTATCCCCGCCTGCGCTGGCCGCTGTACGCCCTGGCTGCTGCCATCGCCCTTGGACGCGTCTATCTCGCGCGTCATTATGTCTCCGACATCATCGCGGGCGCGGCACTCGGGGCGATCGTCGCGGCGTGCCTCTACCGGTACCGGCAGACGCTGCCCGGCGGGATCACGCTCGAACGGTCGGCCGACCGGTCGCACTGACCCCAGCCAGCGGCGAGCTCAGCCGCACGCTCCAGCACGCGGATCCGCCCGGTGCTGCCATCGAGCTCGACGCGATCCCCGTCCCGGAGGCGTCGCGTGGCATCGCGCACGCTCACGACGGCCGGCAGCCCATATTCGCGAGCGAGAATCGCCGCGTGGGAGAGCAGACCGCCCATCTCGGCGATGAATCCTCGGACGAGAGGGAAGATCGGCGTGAGGGTCGGCTCGATCGCCGGAATCACGACGATCTCCCCGGACAGGTGGCCGATCCCTTCCGCCGATCGCAGGACACGGACGCGCCCCGTCGCGATGCCCGAGCTGACGCCGTAACCGAGCAGCTCGTCGTCGCCCGGCGCGTTCGCCGCGCGCTCGGCATCGCCCGCGGTCCCGTCGTCGCTGACGACGTCCGGCGCCTCCAGCTGCGCATCGCGCGCGCGCTGGCGCCGGCGGTCGGCCGCCAGGAGACGCCAGGCGCCATCACGCTCAACGAGCACCCGCGGCATCTCGTCGAAGGTCAGGAAGAAAACGTCCGTCGCATCCGCCAGCACGCGATCTCGGCTCGCGCGTCGCCCGATCTCCAGCGCCACGCGCCGCAGATGAGCCACCATCATCGTTGTGACGTGGCGGCATTCATCGCGCAGCGCCAAGAGCCGGTGGAGCGCGCTGCACATGATACGGAACAGCGCCCACTGCGTCATGAACGCGAGGTGGCCACAGCCCTGATGAAGCGCCCCGCGCACGTCGGCCATCGCGCCGCGCCGGACATGGCACCGCTCGGCGGCGTGGCGCGCCGCATCCTGGGTCGCCCCTGCGCGGACGTGGAGCTGGATGAGCCGTAACACCGGTCCCGGATCGTCGGCGAATCTGGCCGACATGACATCGGACTCGTAGGGACCACGATGGCCGAACTCCCGCAGAAAGGCGCGGAGGCCCGCGAGCACGGCGGCGCCGCCGAGGGCCGTCTCGTACCCTCGAAGGGCGTCCTCGTCCAGGTCACCGGTGAAGTACGCGCGCGCCCGGGTGTCTTGCACGGCGAGCGCGGCCAGATCCATGAGGCGATAGGTCATCCGGACGTTGGGCAGCGTACCGAGCCCGGTCATGAGCCGCTTCAGGAGGCCGTCGGCATCGGTCGGCATCCACGCCGTGAGAAGGGCCTCCAGCGTCATGTAAGCACGAGACTGTGCGGAGACCACCTCGTGCAGACGCCCGAGGGTGGTCTCGTCCATCAGCGTTGCAAAAAACTCGCTGGCATGCGCGCTGAGCGCTCGATCGTCGAGGGCCTCGAGCGAGATGTCGGCGCGCGCGGCCGCCTGGCGCCGCATGGCGCGGAAGAGTTGCCGGCCTCGATAGGGCGTCCCCAAAAACGTCGTGACCATCTCGCGCGCAAGCCGAACGCGACCGCTGGTCGGAATCGCGTGGTGCGACGCGGGCGCAGGCGATCGCGGTTCGGTCGGGCTCGCACCGCCGAAAAGCCGCCCGACGATCGCCGGGTCGCCGCCGCGCTCGACCGTCATCTGCTGCATCAGCGAGAGATTCAGGTACGGACGGCCGTGGATCACGGAGACGAGGCTCGAATCTGGCGCCACCGAATACCCGTGCGCAGCATGATATGTGCGGAACATCCGGTTGAGCGTCAGCGTGAGATACGAGAGCGCCAGCGGGCTGGGCAGCTCGGGAAAGACCTCTTTGAGGTTGGCGCGCGTCCACAGCGTCGAGGCATGCGGGGCCTCCGTCAGCGTGGTGATCGGCCTCGCCTGCACGGCCCACACGCCGTCGGCGTCGCAGACCCACTCGATGTCCACCGGCGTCCCGAGGGTCCGCTCGACGGTCTTCGCGATACCGGCAAGGTCCCGCACCTGCGTGTCATTCAGCACCGGCCGGCCTCGTTGCGCGTCGTCGAGCGGCAGATCGACCGAGCGGCCATCGCGCCAGACGGTCATCTCCGTCTGCCGTCCCGGGCGCCGGCGGGCAGCGGCGGGGGCGTTGCCGTTCAGCGAGACCCGGTATTCATCGGGCGTCAGCCTCCCTGAACCCAGCGCCGCCGCGCTTCCCCATCCCGCTTCGATCACCACCGTTGTCCGGTCGTTCGTCAAGGGATCGGCGGAGAAGGCGACGCCGGAGCACACGGCAGCCACGTAGCGCTGGACGACGACCGCCATCGCTGCCGAGGCGTGAGGGATGCCGAGGCGCTCGCGATACGTCCACGCCGTCTCCGTCCACAGGGAGGCCCAGCACGTCTTGATGGCCGCGATGACGGCGCGCATGTCGTGGCCCCGGACGATGCGGCTCGCGTGGACGCCGGCGTGGGACGCGTCGAGATGGTCCTCGTCCACGCCAGACGACCGCACCGAGAGGACGTCGCCGTCGCCGTCCCGCTCGAGGGTGAGACGGCCAACGCCCTCCCGAAGCGCCGCCTCCGCATCCTCGGAAAGCGGCGTTGCCTCGACCTCGCATCGGATCTGTTCGAGGACCTTGCGTCGAACGTCGGCGGCGGCCGCGCTCGCCACGAGCTCGGCCAGGCGGCGCCCGAAGCCGGACACGTCGAGCCAGTGCCGGTAGAAGTCCGTGGTCAGACATATCGCGCGCGGCACAGACAACCCGATCCGCTTCAACTTCGCCAGGCCCACCGCCTTGCCTCCGCACAACGCCGCGTCGGTCGCGTCGACGATGTCGACCAGCCAGCGATCCGTCCGAGGCGCGATGGTGGCAAGCACGGGGCGATGCTAGCGGCCATGCGATCCCGGCTCTATGAGACGTTGGTCTCGTCGGACGAAGGTCCCATGGGCCCCGGCTCCTCCCGGCGCTACAAGCGAGGCCTATGGCGCTCGCCGGCCACGAGGAGTCGCACAATCCCAAGCAAGCGGCCATTGCCGCGATCAGCAGGGCGCAGATCGATCTGGAGCGCGCGGTCACGGAGATCGACATGCTGCCCGCGATCGACGTCCATGCGGTTGCCCTCGCCGCCCACGCCCTGAACAATTTCCTGACCGTGTCGGGCGGTGTCGTCGCTCTCCTGCTCCCGCTGCTGCGGCACCATCCGGATCACCAGGTCACGGTGTGGCTCGAGGGCCTCACGCACGCGAACGATCTCATGAGTCACACCGTGAGCCAGCTGATGAACAACTCCGTGGGCGTCGAGATGACCCTGCGGCTCGAGGACGTCGAGTTGCCGCGCCTGGTCGAGCGCGCGTGCGCCTACTATAGACGAGCTGCCGAGGCCAAGGGCATCGAGCTGAACTTCAGCGCCCGCGGCGATCTTCGACCCGTCCGAACGGACCGCGTCGTCGCCGCGGCCATTCTCGATAATCTCCTGTCGAACGCCGTGAAGTACTCGCCCCGCGATCGACGCATCTGGGTCGAGCTGCGCGGCGAGCGCGATGGTGTCGTATGTAGCGTCCGGGACGAAGGTCCAGGCCTCACCAGCGACGAACAGACCCGTCTCTTCCGACCGGGCATCCGTCTGGGGGCGACGCCGTCCGGAGGCGAGCCGTCCAGCGGTTACGGCCTCGCCATCGCCAAGAGCTTCGTCGACCGCCTCGGCGGCGAGCTCACGTGTGCGAGCACTCCCGGCCGAGGCACCACGTTCTCGTTCTGGCTGCCGACGGTTCCGCCACGGCCGTCCTGAGCCACGCGTGCCGGTGGCGTGGGACGTGCGGTGGATCCATCGGCGAGCGGATCGTCGTCCTGAGAGGCTTCAGGCACGCCGGGCGCGTCGGCGGCCGCGCCCGTGAGCCACGCCGCCCAGGGGCGCCCGGCCTGCAACCAGCGATCAAGACGCTTTTGCCGTGCCCTTCGCCCATGAGGAAAGGCGCTGGGCGGCCAGCCGCGCCCAGGCGGTCATCGCGTTCTCGGCGTCGCCCCACTGCCACTGCGCGGCCGTCGAGATCGAGCCACCGCCGATACGACGGTCCACGCCGGCCGCCAGGAGGGCGCTGGTCGTCGAGTCGGTGAGCTTGAACTCCGCCTGCGCACCACCCACGAACGGATAGGATCCGGTGGCGCCGCGCTTGATCGTGCTCAGCAGCCGCGCCTGCGGAATCGCCATGGTCATGGTCCGCAGGCCGGGCGTCGCCGCGGCGACGTCGGTCACAGCCACCTGGAGCTTCATGACGTCCGCGCCATCCTGGTCGACGACCTGGAACTGCTTGGACAACTCCTCGTTCAGGGTGGTATAGAAAAAGTTCACGAGCCGCTGCTGATCCTCGGTCGAGACCTTCGAGTTCTCGTCGCCCCAGAACGTCACCGGCTGGATCATGATCTTCGTGTACTGCGTCCACTTTGCGCTCGGGTTGACGTAGCGCAGGGCGATCTGCCCGTCGGTGCCGGGGCTGAGTCGCGAGCACGCCGACCCCAGGAACCCGCACTTGACGTCGGCCTGCGACACCGCCGCCTGCTGCGTGGTGCTGCATGCGGCCAACAACGCGGCGCAGGCACCGATCATGAAGACGCGCTTCAACATATTGTTCTCCTCTTCCTCAATGCAGTTTCTGGCCTCGATCACTCGCTCGCCCGGTTGTTGTGCTGCGCTTCCGTGAGCTTCTGCTTGTCTTCCGGCGTCAGCTTCGGCGCGTCGATGGTCAGGGTGTGGCAGACCCCGTGCCTCATGCGCTCATGGCAGGTTACCGGTCAGCTCGAGCACCTTGCCGGCACGCAGCACGCTGATCTTGAAGGGCTGCCCGGCCTTCATCGCCCCCAGCTTTTCGCGAATCTTCGGCATGTCGTCCGCGGCCTTGATCGCGATGCCGGCCACCTCGAGGATGACGTCGCCGCGAACGACGATGTCCTGGCCGTTGATGGTTGCCGTTCGGTCGCCGCCGAGAACACCGGCCGTCCAGGCCGGCGATCCTTTGGCCACGGTCTTCACCATGAAGCCGGACCCGCCCGGGAGGTTGAAGACCTCGGCCAGCTCGCCGGTCAAGAGGGTGCCTTCGAGGCCTGCCCAGACGGACTTCGTCTCCAGCAGCAGCTCTTTCGCCGTCTTCATCGTCACCACGAATCCGAGGCCCTCGCTACCCCCGGACTTGGAGATGATGTGGCTGACGATGCCGATCACCTCGCCGCGCATGTTGAACATGGGGCCGCCGGAGTTGCCGGTGTTGATAGTGGCGTTCGTCTGGAAGAACTCCGCCAGCGGCATGGCGCGATAGACCGTGTTGCGGGGCCACCTGGCGCTGATCCAGCCCACGCTGAGCGAGTACGACAGCCCGTACGGAGCGCCGACCACGGCCACCTGGTCGCCCACGCGAGCCTTGTCGGAATCACCGAGCGGCGCCACCTTCGCGCCTGCGGGGACACGCTCGAGCTGAAGTAGCGAAAGATCCGCGGCCGGCTCGGATTCGATCACCCGCGCCGACACGGCCTCGCCGCCGAGGAACTCGACCTTGACCTCGTCCATCGAGTGCACGACGTGGGCGGCAGTCATGACCTTTCCGTCGGCGGAGATCAGGACGCCTGAGCCCGTCTCCTTGAACGTTGAGACACCCCGCGCCGCGGTCACCTCCCGCCCCGTCGCCCGGACGACGACCACCGAAGGGTTGATGTTCCGGAAGAGCTCGCCGACGTCCTGAGCTTGGGCCACGGGCGCGCGCGCCGCGAGGAGGAAGCCGACGAAGAGAGCCATACCGAATCGTGTGCGCATCGCCATGCCTCGCCTATAGCCCGAGGATCATGATGGTAGAAAGGGGGTGCGCGAGCGGCTATCGGACGAAAGTCCGATGAGGTCGGGACGAAGAGCGCGCTCGTCCCCGGGTGGGCGCTCACCGACTGGGCTGCCCACCCGGAGGGCGTCTCGGACTACTGACCCGTGCGTGGCGCCGCCGCAGGCTGCCCTTCAGCATTCTTTCGAATCCGTGCCGCCTGCTGACGCGCCTGCTCCGTGAATTTCACGTTGAGCCCCGCGTGAGCAAGCGAGAAGCTCAGCCCCTGGTTGGTGGCCGTCCAGACCATGTTGACGTACTTCTGGTTCTGCATGGCGGCGGCACCGGCGCCCCCGCCGAGCGTGGCGCCCGCCACGGCGGCCATGAACATCCCCTCGAAGTCTTCCACCTTCTTCAGGTTGAACACCTTGCCCTTCGCGAACACCTTCGCCACGCCGACGTCGACGAGACTGAACCCCGTGATCGTGAACGGATATCGTTGCCCACGGAACTCGAGGACGCCGTCGCCCCACGCGAACCCCAGCCCCGCGGCCACCGACATGCTGTCGATCGAAACGGTTCCGGACGTTTCCTCCGCCGCCCACGCCGGCCCAGCGGCGAGTGCCAGAGCGGCGACTGCGATGAGCATCTGCGCAAACGGCCTGCCTTTCCCCATTGTCGGCCTCCTTTGTCTCGGTGCTGTCCTGCATGCGGCAAAATGCGTCGGCGTAGCGCCCGGGACAATCGGACGTTCGTCCTAGACGCCGGAATCTGAACGAGACATCCGTGCGCCACGACCTCGATCGGCGTGCGGCGTCACGTCGTCACGTCGCGCTGAATTCTGACCCGTGGGCAGGTCGGCGCATGGGACCAGGGTCCGATAGAGAGCGCCGCTCTCGACCGCTACCCTCACGCCGTGATGGTCACAGCGCAACAGCGGCGCCCGGCAGGCCAGGAGGAGGCAGACGCATGACAGCGCAAACGTCTACGAGTGTCGATGGACTCAGGCTCCCTCGCCTCGCCACCGTCGTCTGCTTCGGTGCGCTCGCACTCGGGCTGACGGCATGCGGCACGTTGTCCCGCGCAGCCCGTGTCGACTCCGCCCTCAACGTCGGCCCGCCGCGCACCATCGAAGCCGCAGTCGTGGGTGACGCCGACCCGGCATCGGCGCCGTCCGCCGCTCCCGAGCGCGAGGCGACGCTGGTCGCCACCGCGGCCGACCCGGCCACCGACGCCGCACCGCAGAGCGCGGACGCCGTCGCCGACCCCCTGGCGCCCGAGGAAGGCATGGCCCAGGCGCGCGAGACGACCACGGATGTGGAGCTCGAAGCGTACGATCCGTGGGAGGGCTGGAACACGAAGGCGTTCGACTTCAACCGGCGGCTGGACAAGTACGTCCTCAAGCCGTTCGCGAAGGGCTACAACTTCGTCGTCCCCGATGAGATCCAGATCATGATTGCGAACGGCTTCGGCAACATCTCGTTCGTGCCACGGTTCATCAACAACCTGCTCCAGGGCAACGTCAAGGGCGCCGGCCGCGAGATCGGACGCTTCCTCATCAACAGCACGGCGGGCGTGGGTGGCTTGTTCGATCCGGCCAAGGACGTCTTCGGCATTCTCAAGAGCCGCAAAGACTTCGGACAGACGTTGTGTGTCTACGGCGTGCGGCCCGGTCGGTACGTCATCGTGCCGTTCCTGGAGCCGCTGACGATCCGTGAGGGGATCGGCAAGGCGGTCGACAGTTTGATGGAACCGCTCTCCTATTTCCTGCCGCTCGTCTGGGACCGCGTGGGTATGAAGGTGGGCGACATCGTCAACGAGCGATCGCTCAACCTGGACCTGTTCCAGGGCTTCGAAGAGAGCACGGTCGACATGTACAGCGCCGTCCGTCACGCCTACTTGCAGCGCCGCGAACGCTTCTGCCAGGAATAGAGCCCTCGAATCGCTCCGGCGTCGCGCCGCGGGCTGGGTCGCCCACGGCGCGGCGCCGGGCTGAAGCTTACCGCGACGCCTCGATCTCGAAACCGAGCTGGCGGAGAACAGCGCAGGCGTTGCCGCGCCCGCTGGCGGCGACCAGCTGCTTGGTCTCCCGCGCCACTTCTCTGAGTCGATAGATGCACGCGGTTTCTTGCCAGGCGCGCGCCTGCTGGCGCTGCGCATAACCCCATCCGACGGGGATCAGGATCGCCGCGATCAGCCCGACGACGGCGATCCTTTCGAGCACCCGCTCGATGTCCGGTCTGAAGAACTTCATTGTCGGCTCCTGTGACGTCGCGCCCGAATCACGTCAGCCGGCGGGGATCGTGAGCACCGGCGGGGCGTCCTTGCTGGCCGGCTCGACGAGCGCGAAGACGAACATGATGAAGCTGAACATCCGCTTGGACGGGACGTCGCGGTCGTCGATCCAGAACCAGTAGTCGCGATAGGGCACCGCCACGAACGCGTCGGCCGGCCGGTCCCTGGAACTCTTGATCTGGATCAACGGCCTGATGGGCCCGGCCGGGCCTTCCTCGGCGGCAGCCGTCGGACTCACGC
Source organism: Candidatus Rokuibacteriota bacterium (assembly GCA_003220225.1). Taxonomy (GTDB): domain Bacteria; phylum Methylomirabilota; class Methylomirabilia; order Rokubacteriales; family CSP1-6; genus AR12. The sequence goes on along the minus strand of QHRU01000056.1, from coordinate 24,076 downwards.
GCCGCTCCGCGACGTGCTCCTCCGGCACCGCAATGAACGACGACAGGTCGACCAGGATCTCCAGCGCCGACCGCGTCAGGATCGCGATCTCCTTGTCGCTCGAGGCCACCGACCCATACACGACCCGGAACTCCCGCGCGCCCGGGTCGAGGCCGAGGAGCTGCCGGATCTCGCGGATGTCGGGCTCGACGGCGGGGTCCACCTTCTGGCGGAACGTCATGAGGACGGCTTCGTCGCGCTCGAGCCGGCGGACGCGCATCCCGATACCGCCGGAGAGCTGGACCCGGCGCATCCGCTCGAGGAGCGCGTAGAACTCCGCGTCCGCCGGGTGCGCTCGCAGGTCGCCGCCGTAGCGGTTGTCGATACCGTTCACCACGCTCACCATGAGCCGCAGCACCACGTCGACGGGGTTGCCGGCCTGAATGAGGCTCAGCACCGCCGCGGGCGGGACCGGGGTGAGCATCGAGCGGGAGAAGCGCTCACCCACGAGCGGGGTGTAGGTGATGGTCGGCCGGTCGGTGAATCGACCGGCGACGCCCGCGCTGACGCTGTTGTTGGGAACGTTCGGGTGCGGGATCGAAAAGCCGAAGAGGTTCCAGGCCGCGGCGGCCGACACCGTGGTCTCGACCGTGTAGCCGGCGACGATCTGCCCCACGTCCAGGAACACCCCGGTGTCACCGTAGCGGGTGCGGACGAGGTGCAGCAGCATCTGGCTCTTCCACGAGTCGGCGACCGCGGCGCTGTAGTCGAAACGGTCGCGGATCACGGTGCCCGGCCCGAGGACGCACCCGGCCGTCAGGCCCCCCAGGGTCAGGATGAGGAGCACGGAGTGTAGCCTCATGGTCCGCTCACGCGTTGGTGATCCTGTCGTCTCGCTGCCGCAGTGTGGATCGAGCCATGCCCGGATACGACACGACCAAGGTCCCATGCGGCTATGAGACCTAGGTCCGGTACGGCGCGCGGCCGGCCGGTGTTCCACTGCACGCGATGAGACGGTTGCACGACATCGTCGTGGTGTGCGCGCTGCTGGGCGTGCTGGCGATCGCGCCGGCCGCCTTCGGCGCGCCGGCCTCGCCGGCCGCAGGCACCGTCCCGCCGGCGGAGGCTCCGCAGAAGGCCCCGCCGGCGCCGGGAGCGCCGCCCAAGGCTGCGGCGCCGCAGGCGCCCGTGTCGATTCCCGTGCCACAGATCGTCGTGCAGGCCGAAGAGGTGACGAAGCTCCTGCGCGAGCTCGACGCGCTGGCGGCGCCGGTGCCCGCGATCGTGGCGATCCAGACTCGGCTGCCCGACGTCCGCACGAAGCTCGGCCCCGAATTCAAATCCACGATCGACGTCCTGGAGCAAGGGCCGCCGATCGGCATCCAGGAACGCTTGACGCAGTCCTGGCAAGCGAGCAGCTCGGAGCTGGCCGGGTGGCTGGAGATCATCACGAAGCACGCGACCCAGCTCGAGCGCGAGCTGAACCGCCTGGCGGGCCTGCGCGCCACGTGGGCGCAAACGCGCACGGCCGCGCAGGCCTCGCGTGCCCCCACCCCTGTCCTGCAGAACGTGGAAACCGTCCTCGCCGACATCGACGCGGCACACGTGCGACTGCAGGCGCAGCGCGCCGTCACGCTCGTCTTGCAGGACCAGGTGGCCGAGGAGGCCAAGCGCTGCGAGCGGGCCTTGGCGCAGATCACCCGAATCCGGCGGGGATCCCTTGCGCTGACGTTCGCTCGCAGCTCGCCGCCGATCTGGAGTGGCGAGCTGCGCAGAGCGGACTTCGAGGTGCTGCCTGCGCATATCAGGGACCAGCTCGGCGCCAGCGCCATGCTGCTGAGACAATTCGCCGGCGACCACACGGTCCGCCTCCTCCTGCACGGTCTGCTCTTCATCGCTCTGGTTTTCCTCACTCGTGCCGCCCGATCGTGGGCCCACGGCCCCGCCGCGGCACGCGAGGGAGTGCCGCCGGCAGCCGCCGTGTTCGATCGCCCGTATTCCGCGGCCGCGGTGGGCGCCCTCGTGTCCGTCTTCTGGATCTATCCGGTCCGGCCTCGCACGGTCGGCGACGTCTCGGGGATCCTGTTGCTCCTGCCGCTGCTGCGCATCGTGCGACCGCTGATCGCCCGTGCGATGGCTCCCGCGCTCTACGCGTTCGCCGGGCTGATCCTCGTGGATCGCGTCCGAGCCCAGGTGGTCGTCACTCCCCTGGGCGATCAGGTCATCCTGCTGGTGGAGATGCTGCCTGCCATCGTCCTCCTGGCATGGCTCTTCGGCTCCCGGCAGCTCCATCGTGCCCTCCCCGCGGACGGCATGACGCTCCAACGGGTGCACGCCCAGGACACCGTCGCCGGCTTCTGTCTCCTCGTCTGCGTCACATCGTTCGGAGCGGCCGCCTACGGCAGCGTGCGCCTGGCGCGAATGCTCGGGTCAGGCTTGCTCATCGACGTGTTCGTGGCGATTACGGCCTATGCCGCGGTCAAGGTGTCGGGCGGTCTGCTCGCCTTTGCCCTCCGGGTGTCGCCGTTGGACCGGCTCGGGATGGTCGCGCGACATCGCGATCTCCTGGAGCGGCGTGCCCACCGCGCGCTCTGCGCGATCATGGCCGGCACGTGGGCGTTCGCCATGTTGAGCCACCGCGGTCTCCTGGATGCTGCGGCTGCGCTTGGACGAGCGGCCTTGGCCACCGAGGTACGACGGGGTGGCATGAGCATCTCGGTGGGCGACGTCCTGGCCTTCTTCCTCACCGTGTGGCTGGCGTTCATGGTCTCCGCGTTCGTCCGATTCCTGCTCGAGGAGGACGTGTTCCCTCGCCTCAGGCTCGGGCGCGGCCTGTCGTACACGATCTCGAGCCTGCTGCACTACGGGGTCCTCCTTCTCGGCTTCCTGCTGGCGATCGCGGCGCTCGGGATCGATCTCAACAAGGTGACGATCCTCGCGGGGGCCTTCGGAGTGGGTCTCGGCTTCGGACTGCAGGGCATGGTGAACAACTTCGTCTCGGGACTGATCGTGCTCCTCGAGCGGCCGATGCACGTGGGCGACGCGATCCAGATGGGCGACGTGGCGGGCGAAGTGCGTCGGATCGGCATCCGCTCGACCACGGTCCAGACAGCGGAGGGTGCCGACGTCATCGTCCCCAATGCCAGCCTCGTGGCCGAGAAAGTGACCAACTGGACGCTCTCGCGCCACGTGCGACGTGTGGACGTGCCGGTCGGCGTGGCCTATGGCACCCCGCCCGAAAAGGTGCTGGAGCTGCTGCGCGGCGTGGCGGCGGCACACCCACACGTGGCGGCCAGGCCGGCGCCCGAGGCGCTCTTCCTAGAATTCGCTGACGGCGCGCTGAAGTTCGAACTCCGGGCGTGGACGGATCACTTCGATCGGTGGCTCACGATCAAGAGCGACCTGAACATCGCCGTGTACGCGGCGCTGCAGGACGCGGGAATGGAGATCCCCGTCCCGCAGCGCGAGGTGCGACTTCGAACAGACGGAGGCCATCGATGAGAGGGTACGCGACGTCCGCTCGGCGGCTGCTGATCGCGATCATGATTCTCGGATACGCCGCGCCGGCGCCGGCGATCACGGCCGAGGAGTTTCGCTTGCGATCGGGCGCCGACGTCGTCGCGCTTTGCGCGACGGCCGCCACCGACCCGTTGTACACAGCGGCGGTCCACATGTGTCACGGATTCGGCGCCGGCACCTACCAGACCATCATGGCGCTCACCAGGCACGAAAAACTCACGCCGCTCATCTGCCCGCCGGAGCCGCCCCCGTCGCGCAACGAGGTCGTCGGGCGGTTTCTCGAATGGGCCAAACGGAGCCCGGAGCGCTTGACGGAGCCCGCGGTGGAGGTGCTGGGGCGATTCTTCATCACCGAGTACCCGTGCCGCCCGAAGTGACCGACGGAGGGGCCACATGATCAGAATCGTGACGCTCGGACTCATCCTTGCGCTGTCGCTCTCCTCGTGCGCTCAGATGACCGACACGCAGCGGCGCGCCGGCACCGGCACGGTCGTCGGCGCGGCGGGTGGCGCCGCGATCGGCGCCATGGCCGGTAATGCCGGAATGGGCGCGGCCATTGGCGCCGGGGTCGGCTTGCTCGGTGGCCTGATCTACGACCAGAAGCAGAAATCCGACGAGCAGGGCCGTCGCGACGGTCAAACGGTGCGCTGACGGACGGGCACGAAGCTCGTCACACGGTCGTCTCGTCGACGCGCGGCGACACGCAGCCGTCCACGACCGTTCGAGCGGCAGAAGCACCGAGCACGAAGGGCCTACCGCGACCGCGATGCACCGCCATCCTGAGGACTGTCGGACCAAAGTCCGATTCCCAGTCCGCGATGCAGAAGGTTCACTACGTGTCGAGCAGCAGGAAAGGAGCAGCGTCATCAAGATCCGGTTCACGTTGAATGTTCTGTGTGTCTTGCTGCTTGCCGCCCCGTTCATGAGCCAAGGCGGCAGTATAGCGGTTGCGTGGAACGAAGCCCCACCGGCGGGATCCGCGAGGTCGACACACGAGGCGGCCGGCCGTGTGCCTTCGGGGGGCGCTGAACCCGAGGAACACGGGCTGCCTCAAAAGGCGGTCGAGATCGCCCGTCCCTTCGGCTTCCCCATCAGCAATTCGATGGTCGTGAGCTGGATCGTGGCAGTCGGCTTGATCATCTTTGCCCGGGTCGCAACACGGGACATGAAACGTGTTCCCGGCGGAGCGCAGAATCTCCTGGAATGGCTCGTCGAGGGCCTGTACGGCTTTCTGGAAAACATCATCGGCCCGCATCTGGTCAAGCGGACGTTCTGGTTTTTCGCCACGGTGTTCATTTTCATCCTTGCCGCCAACTGGGTGGGCCTCATTCCGGGGGTCGGCACGATTGGCTGGGGACAGCAGACCGCCGATGGTTTCGTGGTCGATCAACCGCTCTTCCGCGGGGCGAATGCCGATCTCAACCTGACGCTCGCCATGGCTCTCGTGTTCTTCGCCTGCTGGATCATCTGGGCGCTCCGAGAAGTGGGTCCGGGCGGGTTCCTGAAAGAGTTATTTGCCCCCAAGGGCGAGAGCACCGGCTTCTTGAAGGTGTTGATGATCGTCGTGTTCTTCGCCGCCGGCTGTTTGGAGATCGTCTCCATCCTTTTCCGGCCGGTATCACTGAGCTTTCGTCTCTACGGCAACACCTTTGCCGGAGAAAACATGCTGGAGACCATGTCCCGGATGGGCCCCGTCCTCGGGTGGCTGCTGCCGATTCCGTTTTATTTCATGGAACTGCTGGTGGGCTTGGTCCAGGCGCTGGTGTTCATGCTGTTGTGCGCAGTCTTCACTCTCCTGGTTTGTCGGCATGAGGGAAACGGGAAAGAGGGGGTTACATGACGGGGAGCCTGCACGTTGGTCTGGCGGCGCTCGGCGCGGCCCTTGGGGTTGGTTTGATCGGGATGAAAGCGTCGGACGCAGTGGGACGTAATCCAGGCGCGGCGACGCAGATTCTGGTCCAGTCGATTCTGTCCATCGCCTTCGCCGAAGCGATCGTCTTCTACGCCCTGTTCCTGGTGAGATAGGCCGCAATGGCACGCATATGACGATGAATGCTCTTCTCTCGGTGGCGCAAGCACAAATCGTGGACAGCGGACGCCCCGAACGGATTGTCACGACCTTCGGCGTGGACTGGCCTCATCTGCTCGCGCAGGTCGCCAGCTTTTGCATCGTCTGCGTTGTCCTCTACCGGTTCGCCTATCGACCTGTCCTCACGATGCTGGAAGTGCGGCGTCAACAAATCGCTCTGGGCCTGGCCAATGCCGAGCACATCAAGGCCGAGCTGGCGCGCACCGAGGCGCAGCGGCAGGAAGTCATGATGCAGGCGAATACACAGGCGAACGCGTTGATCGAGCAGGCCCGGGTCGCGGCCGCCCGGGTGCGCGAGCAGCAAACCCGGAAGGCCATCGCGGCCGCGGAACAGATCACGATCAAGGCACGCGAAGCCGCCGACCGAGAGCATGATCGCATGCTCGCCGAACTCAAACGCGAGGTCGGCCGGTTGGTGGTGCTGGCGACCACCGCGGTCACCGGCAAGATTCTGACCTCGGAAGATCAGCGCAGGCTCGTCGAGGAGACGGCGAGGCAGATTGCGGCCTAGCCCATGAAGATCAGCAAACGGGCGAAACGCGAAGCCAGGCAACTGTTCCGCCTGTGTCTGGTGAACCGCGTGCTCGACGAGGACCGTGTCCGACACGTGGTGCAACGCGTTGTCGCCGCCGGTCGCCGTGATTGCCCGGCCATCCTTTCACACGTTCGTCGGCTGATGAGACTCGAGCTCGCCCGGCATACGGCCACGATCGAGAGCGTCACGGTCATGCCGGCAGATGTGCAGGCTGCCATCGAGGCGGCTCTGATGCGCCGGTACGGACCGGGCGTCACCACGACCTTCGCCTACCGCCCGGCGTTGATCGGTGGGATGCGCATTCAGGTGGGCAGCGACGTGTATGACGGCAGCGTGCGGGCCGGGCTGACGGCGCTGGCGAAACACTTCTAAAGCGAGGGATGCATGGGCCGCCTGCTGATGGAGATTGAAGCGCAAATCGCCGGCGCGAGCACCGCCGCCGCCAGGCAGAACGTCGGCAGCATCCGCGAGCTCGGCGACGGCGTCGCGAAGATCGAAGGCCTGACCGACGCCATGCTGAACGAGATGATCGACCTGGGCAACGGCGTGACCGGCCTGGTCCTGAACCTCGAAGAGACCGAAGTCGGCGTGATCATCCTCGGCGACTACACCCAGCTCAAGGAAGGCAGCGAAGCCCGCACCACCGGCAGGCTCCTGCAAGTGCCCGTGGGCAAGAGCCTGCTGGGACGCGTCGTGAACGTTCTGGGCCAACCCCTCGATGGCAAAGGGCCGATCAAGAGCGACATCACGTATCCGGTTGAGAAGATCGCGCCCGGCATCATGCGCCGCCGGTCGGTCGACCAGCCGGTGCAGACGGGCATCATGGCGATCGACGCGATGATCCCCATTGGTCGCGGCCAGCGCGAATTGATCATCGGCGACCGCGCGACCGGCAAGACGACGATCTGCATCGATACGATCATCAGCCAGGCCGAGCTCAACAACGCCGCCGAGGCGGCCGGCGATACATCGTACCGGCCCCTCTACTGTATCTACGTCGCGATCGGTCAGAAGCAGTCCACCGTTGCCCGGGTGATTGCGGTTCTCGAAGACGCCGGGGCGATGCCGTACACCATCATCGTGTCATCCGCGGCCTCGGAGTCGGCCGCCAACCAGTATCTCGTGCCCTTTGCCGGTGCGGCGATGGGCGAGTGGTTCATGGACAACGGCATGGACGCGTTGATCGTCTACGACGACCTGTCCAAGCATGCCGTGGCCTACCGGCAGGTGTCGCTCGTGCTGAAGCGGCCGTCGGGTCGCGAAGCCTATCCCGGGGATGTGTTCTACCTGCACAGCCGGCTGCTCGAACGAGCGGCGCGGGTCAGTGAGAAGTATGGCAATGGCTCGCTGACCGCCCTGCCCATCATCGAAACGCAAGCCGGCGACGTATCCGCGTACATTCCAACCAACGTCATCTCGATCACCGACGGGCAGATCTATCTGGAAACGGACTTGTTTTACCAGGGTGTGCGCCCGGCGATTTCCGTCGGCCTGTCGGTCTCACGCGTTGGCTCGGCGGCGCAGCTGAAGGCCATGAAACAGGTGGCGGGGCAACTCAAGGGCGAGCTCGCGCAATTCCGGGAACTGGCGGCATTCGCGCAATTCGGCTCCGACCTCGACGCGAAGACGCAGGCACAGATCGACCGCGGCAGGCGCATCATGGAGATCTTCAAGCAGACGCAGTACCAGCCGATTCCCGTCGAGGTCCAGGTGGCCGTCATCTGGGCGGTGCAAAACGGATACGTGGATCGAGTGCCGGTCGAGCGGGTGAGGGCGTTCCAATCCGCCTTCACAGACTTTCTGACCACGCGGCACGTCGAGCTGCTCACCAGGATCAAAAGGGAAACGGCGCTCAGCGGCGCGTTGAAGGCCGAGCTGACGACCGTCGCTGAGGCATTCACACAGACATGGACGTGAACACCGGCGCGGTGCGTGATGCCCAGCCATCGTGACCTTCGCCGGCGTATCAAGTCCGTCAAGAGCACCGCGCAGATTACCAGAGCGATGCAGATGGTGGCGGCCTCGAAGATGCGCACCGCCCAAGAAGCCACGCTGAGCACACGCCCGTTCGGACAGTTGCTGTACCGCATGCGACGTACCGCGACGACTCACGCCCCTGATTTCATCCATCCGCTGCTGGCGACGCGCGCAGTCCGTCGACGTGCCGTGATCCTGTTCGGCACGGATAAAGGTCTGTGCGGGGCCCTCAACAGCAACCTGTTTCGCCTCGCCATGCAATTCGATCCCGCCACGACCTTGTTCATCACCGCCGGCAAGCGGGCGGCGCAGTTCATCGCGCGCACCGGCCGGCGGCTGGCCGCGGAGTTCACCTTCGCCGACTCGCCGCGATTCGCCGAGGCCCGTCCGATTGCCGCCTTTGCCCGCGACCTCTTTTTGAAAGGCGACGTCGACCAGGTCCTGATCGTCGCGACACGGTTCATCAACACGCTGATCCAGCAACCAAGCGTGGTGGAGTTTCTGCCGATCGGTGAGATCACAGGGCTGAAGATTCCCGGCGCCGAATCCGACGGGGATGTCGCCGCCGATACCGGCGAGGTTCTCTTCGAATTCAGCGCAGAGACCGTACTCGCTTATCTCTTTGGACATTACCTCAACATTTACGTCTACCGCGTCATGCTGGAGGCCAAGGCGAGCGAGCAGAGCGCCCGCATGGTGGCGATGCAGAACGCCACGGACAGCGCGGCCGGCCTCATCAAGGACTTGACGCTCGAATACAACAATGTGCGGCAGACCAATATCACCAAGGAGCTCCTGGAAATTGCCGGCGGCCAGCTGGGCAACGACTAACAGAAGATGAATGCGGGTGGACGATGAATCGAGGCACGATTGTTCAAGTCGTCGGTCCGGTGGTCGACGTCGAATTCCCAGACACACTGCCTGGCATCTACCATGCGCTGACGGTCGAGTACAACGTTCAGGACCAGCCGATCCACGTGACGCTCGAAGTGCAGCAGCACCTCGGAGACAACTGGGTCCGGACCGTCTCCATGTCCGGTACCGAGGGTCTGAAACGCGGTTACGAGGTCATCGATACCGGCGCGCCGATTTCGGTGCCCGTCGGCGACGGTGTGATGGGTCGAGTCTTCGATGTGTGCGGTAACCCGGTGGACGAGCGCGGGCCGGTCACGGCGGAGAAATACTATCGCATCCACCGCCCGCCACCCCAGCTCGTGGACCAATCGACGTCTCCCCAGGTGCTTGCCACCGGCATCAAGGTCATCGATTTGATCTGCCCCTTCCTGAAAGGTGGCAAGGTCGGTGCGTTCGGCGGGGCCGGCGTGGGCAAGACCGTCGTCATCATGGAGCTGATCAACAACATCGCCAAGCTCCACGGCGGTGTGTCGGTATTCGCCGGGGTCGGCGAGCGCACGCGGGAAGGCAGCGATCTCTACAAGGAGATGTCCGAGGCCGGCGTGATCAAACAGGACAACCTCGGCGCATCGAAGATTGCCCTGGTCTACGGTCAGATGAATGAGCCGCCCGGCGCCCGCCTGCGCGTCGCCCTGTCCGGGCTCGCCATCACCGAATACTTCCGCGACGAAAAGAATCAGGATGTCCTGCTGTTCATCGACAACATCTTCCGGTTCTCTCAGGCCGGCTCCGAAGTGTCCGCGTTGCTCGGCCGCACCGCCAGCGCCGTCGGATACCAGCCGACCCTCGCCGCGGAAATGGGCGCGCTCCAGGAACGCATCACCTCGACGAAGAAGGGCTCGATCACGTCGTTTCAGGCCGTATACGTGCCGGCCGACGATCTGACCGACCCGGCGCCGGCCACGACCTTCGCGCACCTGGACGCGACCATCGTCCTGGAGCGCGCGATTGCCGAGCTGGGGATCTACCCGGCAGTGGATCCGCTCGCCTCGACCTCCCGCACCCTCGCGCCCGAAATCGTCGGTCAAGAGCACTACGACGTCGCGCGGGGCGTGCAGAAGGTGCTGCAGCGGTACAAAGATCTACAGGACATCATCGCGATTCTCGGGATGGACGAGCTTTCGCCGGCGGACAAGCTCACGGTGCTTCGTGCCCGCAAGGTCCAACGCTTCTTGAGCCAGCCATTCAGCGTGGCGCAGGTGTTCACCGGACGAGCGGGCAAGCAAGTCCCCGTGGCAGAAACCGTGCGCGGCTTCAAGGAGATCTTGGAGGGCAAACACGACGCCGTGCCGGAAGGCGACTTCTACATGAAAGGCGGGATCGATGAAGTCAAACCCGCGTGAGAGGTCGGGCGCGACATGGCCGCCACGCTGAAGCTGGAGATCGTCACGCCGGCTGGCACGGTCTACGCCGAGGACGTGGAGATGGTCACCCTGCCGGGCGTGGCGGGCCAGATGGGGATCTATCCACGACACGTGCCGCTGATGACGCAACTGGTGCCGGGCGAAATGATCGCGCACAAGGAGGGCCGTGATCTGTTCATCGCGACGGGCGAGGGACTCATCGAGGTCACCGCCCGCCGCGTGGCCATCCTGACGGACCTCGCCATTCCGGCTGATCGCATCGATGAAGCGAAAGCCGAGGAAGCGCGGCAACGCGCCGAAGCGCGTCTGCGGGAAAAGCTCTCGGACGAAGAAATTGCCTCCGTCAATGGCTCGCTCGCTCGCTCGCTGGCCCAATTGCGCGTCAAGCGACGCCGCCGGGTCTGATCTATTGCGGCGGGAATCGCTCGAGGATCCGGCGCACGGCTGTCTGGATGCGCGCTTGCCGGGTCTGGGGTTCGCCGGATCCGGCGAGCTGGGCCTGGGCCGAGCCCCGCCAGACGACGGTGTCCGAGCCGGGATCCACGATGTCGAGGATCAGCGTCCCTTCCCTGTACTGGCGGGTCACCATCACCGGCACGCTCGTGCTCCCCGCCGAGGGCATCGGCCCGACATCTCGAAAGGTCGGAGTTGCCATGGGCGTCGACTGCGGCCTGCTCTCGACGCTCACGTGCCACTTGACGAGGAAGTCCGGGCGGCTCGCCTCCTGCCGGTAGCCCTTGCCATCAAGCGTCTCGTCCACCGAGCGCACGATCGCGCTACCCATTGCCGCGTCATCCACCGACCCGTAACTAGACGCCGGCAGGACACGGTATGTCCGGTAGCTGCGCAGCTGAGTCGCCGTTGCCGGGTCGTGGTCGGTCTCGACCTTCATGGCCGGGAGCGTGCTGCATGCCACCAGCGTGACGGCCGCCGCGAGGCATACCGTGATCTTCGCCATGCTCGGAGATCCTCCACGCTCGATCGTGCGAGATTCCGCCGAGGCGGCAAATCGGACTTTGGTCGTAGCCAGCACGCGCGTGTAACGGCGTTCGGGCCCTCAGACGCTGTAGAACCACAACACGCGCATGATGGCCGGGACCCGCGGCGGCAGCATCAGCTCTTTGGCTGGCGGCGGCGGGCTAGCCTGGACTATTCACGAACGATGAAAGAGAAGAGCCACCGAGTCTCTCGCAGGTGCTATAGAAGCGGTGTCTGGTCGCTTCGGGGCACTCAAACGAGGAGGCTCGATGGCCACAGCCTGTATAGCGCAAGTCACGTTCCAATTCGAGCCGAAAGACAAGCCGGTGGTCGTGGCGTTCGACACTCCGGACGCCAGTTCGGACGGTGGTCTGATCCTGCTGAAGGGCATCGACACTCACTTGGGGCTGACCAAGCGTTTGGCGGCGTGCCTGGCCGACGAGCGCCAGCCGGCGAAGGTCCGGCACGAGACGATCGAATTGCTCCGGCAGCGCGTGTTCGGGCTCGCGGCAGGCTACGCCGACTGCAACGACGCCGCGCGGCTGGCGGACGACGTCATCCACAAGCTTGTGGTCGGCCGCGATCCGATCGCGGGGCCCGCCCTCGCCTCGCAGCCGACGCTCTCGCGCTTCGAGAACGCCGTGGGCCGGCGGGAATTGATCGCGATGGGGCACGTCCTGGCCGACACCGTGATCGAGCACCATCGCCGGCGACTCAAGGGCCGGGCCACGCGGATCACGATCGACCTCGACCCCACCGACGATCCGACGCACGGCCAGCAAGAGTTCAGCTTCTTCAACGGGCACTACGACACTTGGTGCTACCTGCCGATGGTGGCCGCGGTGACGTTCAACGAGGAGACCGAGCAATTCGCCGTCGCGGCGGTGCTCCGACCGGGCAATGCGCCGGCCCTTCGGGGGGCACGAGGACTGCTGCGCCGGCTGCTTCGTCAGCTGCGGGCCGCCTTTCCGAGCGCGGTCTTCCGCGTGCGGCTGGATGGCGGCTTCGCGAGCGCCCAGCTCTTCGCGTTTCTCGAGCGCGAGCAGGTGGAGTACGTCGTCGCGATGCCGAGCAATGCGCGGCTGGACAAGCGCGCCCGGCGCTTGATGGGCAAGGCGCGCCTGCTCTCTCGAACCACGGGCCGCACCGCCCATCTCTATGGCGAGACGCGGTACGCAGCGCGGACGTGGAAGCGGAAGCGCCGCGTGATTATCAAGGCCGAAGTCGTACGCCATCCGGGGCGCGCGCCGAAGAACAACCCGCGGTTTGTCGTGACCAACCTGCCCGACGACCCCGAGGCGGTCTATCAGCTCTACTGCCAGCGCGGCGACGTGGAGAACCGGCTCAAAGAGCTGCATCACGGCTTGGAGCTGGATCGGACCAGTTGCTGCCGGTTTCTGGCCAACCAGCTCCGCGTCCTGCTGACGCTGGCCGCGTACATCCTGTTCCAGGAACTGCGCCGGCGCGCGGTCGGCACCGCCTGTGCCGACGCCCAGGTCACGACGCTGCGCGAGCGCTTGCTCAAACTCGCGGTGTGGGTCGAGCGCTCGGTGCGCCGGATCGTGCTGCACTTGCCACGGAGCTTCCCCTGGCTTCCGACGTGGTGGCAGGTCGCTCGCGCCGTGGGCGCGACCTCGTAGCGCGGCTGCTGCCGGGGCGCGCCGGGACCAGGGCACTGGTGTCGAGACGCGGACCGACCGCCGCCGCGCTCAAGCGCGCCGATACGCCTCGGAGAACGCTCTTGTCGGAATTGCCGACACGATCCGCCGCTCGCTGGCCGGAGCCGGGCCTCCTCGGTGCCGCCAGAGCCGTCGAGCGCGCCGTGCCTGTCACTCATGAATAATCCAGGCTAGGACGTCTTGGAGGGCTCGATACCGATCCGCTGGGTCATGCGCACCAGGTCCGCCACCGACTCGACCTGCATCTTGTGCATGACCCGGCCACGGTGAATCTTGACGGTCTTCTCCGCGGCCCCGAGGTTGAAGGCGATTTGCTTGTTCAGCAGGCCGGCCACAACCAGTTCGAGCACCTCCCGCTCGCGGCGCGTCAGCATATCGAAGCGGCGCTGGATGATGAGCCGTTCGGCGCGCTCCGCGCGGGCCTGGCGTCCGCGCGCCAGCGCGCGTTCGACGGCGCTCAACAGCTCGTTCTCGTCGAACGGCTTCTGGAGAAAATCGATGGCGCCGCCCTTCATGGCCTGCACGCTCATCGGCACGTTGCCGAATCCAGTGATGAAGATGGTGGGCATGGCGCGGTTGGCCTCGAGGAGCGCGGTCTGAAGGTCGAGACCGCTGGCGCCGGGCAGGCGAACATCGAGCACGAGGCACGCCACTCGATCGGGCAGGTCGTGGGCGAGGAAGGCCTGCGCGGATGAGAACGTTTCCACGGTCAGGCCGGCCGCACGCATGTTGCGGGCGAGCGAGCGACGGATGCTTTCGTCGTCGTCCACGACGTACACCACAGAGTCGGGACCCGTCGCCACCGCCGGTCCTCCCTGGACCGCAGCGTTCTTGGGTACCGCGCTCGTCCGGTCCGCCCGCAGATAGTGAATCATCGACGGCGGTGCGCCATACGACGTTGGTCCGTTGAAGCCGAGCGTAGTGCGAGGGCCCGCTCGACGGCGCCGAAGAGCTCCTCCTCGCTGAACGGCTTCGAGAGGAAGTCCACGGCGCCGGCCTTCATCGCCTTCACCGCCGTCGGGACGTCGGGATTGCCCGTGATGAAGATGATCGGGATCGGCACCGGGACTTGCGACAGGATCTCTTGAAGCTCAAGTCCCCCCGGCCCTGGCATGCGGACGTCGACGATCACACAAGCCGTGCGACCGAGCTCGCCGTTCATGAGCAAGTCGCGCACGGATTCGAAAGTCTGGGCCTGGTAGCCGGCGGAGATCAAGAGCCGGGACAGCGCACGGCGCACCGAGATGTCGTCGTCGACCACGATGATCCGGGCGCCGTTCCGGCTCACGTCGCCGTGCCGTTGCGGATCGGCATGGCGAAGCTGAAGGTCGCTCCGCGGGCCGGGTTGTTCGTCGCCCAGATGAGGCCGCCGTGCGCCTCCATGATCGAGCGCGAAATCGACAGGCCCATGCCCATGCCTGTGGGCTTGGTCGTGTAGAAGGGCTCGAAGAGCAGATCGTGCTGGCCGGTGAGGATCCCCGGCCCGGCGTCCTGGACGGACACGCGCGCCGTCTGGCCATCGCACAGCTCGGTTTGCACGGAGACGACACGTTCCTCCGTGGGGCAGTCGGCCATAGCGTCCATGGCGTTGACCAGAAGGTTCAAGACGACCTGCTGCAGCTGGATGCGGTCTCCAGCCACGATGAGAGGCTCGGCGGCGACGTCGAGGTGCATTCTGACCCGCCGGATGAGCGCATCACTGCCGAGGAGCTTGACCACGTCCCGGATCAGGGCGTTGAGGTCAAGAAGCTCGACTTCAGTCTCACCCTTGCGGAGCAGCTCGCGCAGGCCCTCGATTACCTTGCCCGCGCGCTTGTCGTCTTCGACGATGTCGCTCAGGATGCTACGGATTTCGCCCAAGTCGGGCCGCGCCGCGTCCAGGAAGCGGCGCGCGGCCTGGGCATTGCTCAGGATGGCGGCCAGGGGCTGGTTCAGCTCGTGAGCCAGCGACGCGGCCAGCGCGCCCATCGTCGAGACGCGGGTGAAATGCGCGAGCTCCTGGCGGCTACGCTGGGCGTTCACCTCCGCCCGCTTCCGCTCGGTGACATCCGTGTGCGAGATGACCGCGCCGCCGTCGGGCTGGTTCAGGGGCACGACGACCATCGAGTACCAGCGCTCCGCCGTCGGGTCGCGCGCCGTGTACTCGAACGCGAAGGAGTCGCGCTCACGAGCGAGGACGGCGGCGATACCAGCAGCCGCGTCCGAGCCGTGTGAAGCACCCGCGCGCGCCGTCTCCCGCCAGGCGGTCACGTAATTGCTGCCGACGGTCGCGCCTTCGATCGTCCAGCTCTGACTGACTGCGACGATCGTGCCGTCCGAGTCCAGCACGGCCACGCCGTTGCTCAGCGAGGACAGGATGGCCGACTTCATCCCCTCGCTGGCCCGCAGCGCGTCCTCCATCGCTGTCCGCTCGAGCGCACTGGCGAAGACCTCCGCCACCAGACGAAGCCATCCCGAAAACGGCTCGCGCAACGCCCGATCCGCGCTGGTCGTTGCGACCGCCAGGCCACCAAGGACCCGCTCACCAGCCTCCAACGGCACCACGATGCACGACCTGATCCCGTACAGGCGAAACATGAGCCGCTCAGCGTGGGCGTGGGGCGGAAGATCGCCCACGTCACGGACCGCGATCGTCTGCCTCTGGCGAAGCTGGTCGTCGGCCCACCGCACCTCGCGGCAGGCGACGGTCTGGGGCTTCACCGGTTCCGATGGGGCCCACGCGCGGACGACCAGCTCATCGGCCGCGGTCCTGGAGTACTCCGCGATCACGACGCAATCGAGACCCATGTGCTCGCCGAGACGTCCCAGCCATTCGTCGAGCGCCCGATGCATCTCGGTGCTCGGCAGATGGACGAAGGCCGCCGACAGGCGGGAGAGCATTTCCTCCAGCCGGAGCCGTGTGGCAAGGGCCTCGCTGGCCTGCCGGCGCTCCTCGATCACAGCCGCCAGGCACATCAGCGGGATCGCCATAGTGCTGAGAAGGATCTGAAGCGAGAGTACGGCCTCCGCGGCCCGCTGCGTCACGAAGATCCCGCTCTCGCCCGTGCCGGCGACGACCGCCAGCAGCGCCGTCGCGACGAGGCAGACGCTGAGTCCGCCCGGCCCGAAGCGGACCGCCGACCAGAGGAGGAACGGCAACAGGACCGCGACCGGCGCGGACAGCTCCGCCGGCAGCCCCAGCCCGAACTCCGACGGATTCCCGAACTGACCCATACTCGCCAGGAAGAGCCCGCTGGCGAGCAGGCCCGCCTCGAGATGGCGGTGCGGAGCCGCTGCGCGGAGATTCGGCAGCCCGTTGCGTACGGCCATGACGACTGCCGGCACGATCGTGAGCGACGCGAGGACGTTGGAGAAGAAGCGGGTGCGCCAGACGAATGAGTAGGATTCCCCCTGTATGGCGGTGACGAGGGCCGCGTCCGGAAACGATGAGACGAAAGGCGCGGCGAGAGCTCCGACGAGCACGAAAACCGCCATGCGAGGGAGCGTGTCGAAGCGCGTCGGCGCGTCGCTCAACCATCGGAGCCCCGCGGCGGCGACGAGCGCCTCGGCGCAGTTCGTCGCAAAGAGGCCGAACACGAGGAGCGGGGGCAACACAGGCAGCTCGGCGGCGAGATGCGCTGGAAGCGCCGCCAGCAGGTAGAGCCACCACCGCCGTACCGGTGTGAGGAGAAGCGTCGCGGTCAGGATCGAGTTGGGTGGCCAGAGAACGGAGGGCGTCGTCGGCGGGAATCTCAGGATGAAGCCCAACTGGGCGCCCACGTAGTAGGCGACGGCCACGGCCAGAAGCGTCGCTGCCGGCCTCCAGCCCTGGACCCTATTGTTCCCAGTTTCTGCCATCATCGCCGACCTGTAAGCCTAAGAGAACCGTCGCCCGGGCGCACATAAGACCTTGGTCGTATTCAGGGCTTCTCTACCACGGTCCTCCGGCCTCTGGCAAGGAAATGCGCGACGTCAGGAACCCCTGATGGCCCGATTGATTGCGTCTAGAAGGGCCGTGTCGTCGAATGGCTTCCGTAGATAGTCGACGGCGCCGGCTCGACATGCGCGCTCGCGGGCGACCCGGTCGTCGTAGGCCGTGATGAAGACGATCGGCGGCGCGGCTCCGGTCAGAAGCAGCTGCTCCTGCAGCTCCAATCCGCTCCGGCCGGTCAGGTTGACGTCCAGCACAAGGCACCTGGCGTTGGCCCGGTGCTCGGAGGCGAGGAACTCCTCGGCCGAGCCGAAGGCCTCGACGGCGAACGCCTCGGCCCAGAGGAGCCGTCGCAGCGCGCGCAGCACCGACCGATCGTCGTCGATCACGCAGATCAACGAGGGCATCGTCAACACAATGGACTGCTGCCCGTCGTTTGACCATCCGCTCTTGGTCCCATCGTGCCTTCCGTCCCATCCCGCTCCGGCCATGGTCGGCATGCACCACGCGCGAGGTCATGTAGGAGTGGGTCGGCGTGCTGTCGAGATAGAAGTAGTACTCCTTCACGTCCTCGCCGTGATTGCCCTCGCTGTTGGTGAGACCGAACAGGCGCTCCTTCACGATGGGGTCCACGCCGTTCCAGAGGGCAAGCGCGCATATCGGACCTTGGTCCGATGAGGCTACAACGTCACTGATGGCACTCTCGGCCCGTGCCGAAGATTGATGCCGGCCATCCTGTGAGCGAGCCGTCGGGCCTCGCCCGGCTCGCGCTCCTGCCGCTCACGCGCATGAGCGCGCTCGGGATACCGTACGCGCAGCTCATGCGCGCGGCCGGTCTCGACGAGCGCCAATTACGAAATCCGGACGCGAGAATTCCGTTGGCCGCAGTGGCGCGCCTGTGGAAAGCGATCACGGTGCAGGCGACGGAGCCGACGATAGGGCTGCGCCTCGGCGCCGACTGTCGCGTGCGCGACCTTGGTCTCGTCGGATGCGTCATGGCGTACAGCACGACCGTCTCGACGGCGCTCGAGCGTCTCGCCCGCTACGGACGGATCGTCTCCGACGCGTTGGTGGTGAGCCTCGCCCGCGACGCCGAGGCGACGTGGGTGCGGGTGGACTCGCAGCCGGCGCTACGCTCATTGCGCCCGGCGGTCGACAGCCGGCTCGCCGCCCTCCTCGCCACCCTGCGTGAGATCGCCGCGGCGCCGCTGGCGCCACTTGTCGTGCAATTTCCGTATCGGCGGCCGGACGGCGTCACGCCCTACGAGCGATTTTTTCGGGCACCGCTGGAATTCGGCACCCTCGCCACGGCGCTGCTGCTCGACAACACGGATCTGCAGCGGCCAGTCGTCCTGTCCGATCCGACGGTGACCGGCTACCTGGAACATCTCGCCGACGACACGCTGGCGCGCCTCGGCGACGACCGGTCGACGGCGCATCGCGTGCGGCGGCTCCTCTGGGCGGAACTCAGCGAAGGCGTCCCCGGGCTCGGCAAAGTGTCGCGCGCGCTGGGAGTCAGTGCGCGGACACTCCAGCGTCAATTACGCGCCGAGGGCACGACGTTCGCCGCCGTGCTGACGGCGCTCCGGCAAGAGATGGCGCGGCCGCTGCTGCGCGACGGCCGTCTCGCGGTGTCCGAAGTGGCGTTCCTGCTCGGCTACCGCGATCCGAGCGCCTTCCAGCGCGCGTTCCGGGCGTGGCATGGTCTATCGCCGCGGGCCTTTCGACAGGCGCCGCAGTGACCGCCGCTGTCGTCGCCCACGGCAAATTTGTCGTGCCGAACCCGAGTCGCCGGGTCTCCGCCCCATCACACTCACCATCAATGGGCCAGAACGCTTGGCAGGGACTCGAAGGCATCCACGTCCTCGTCATCGACGCCGATGCGGACGTTCGCGCGATCGTCCGAGCCGTGCTCGAGCCTCTCGGCGTGCTCGTCACGACCACGACCGCCGCGGGCGCCTCTGAGGCAGCGCTCGTCGCGGACGTGATCCTCTGCGACCTCGAGCTGGTCGAGCCAGCTGGACCCGGGTTCCTCGCCGCGCTCAGGATGAAACACCACCGTCGCGGACGGCCCGCGCCGGCTCTTGCCTTCGTCACCGCCGAGCCTCTGACGGATGCCCGTGTCCGCGCCGCTGGCTTCCAGGGTTACGTCACGAGGCCGATCCGGGTCGACGAGCTACGTATGGCGGTGTGGCAGTCGACCGTACGCTGAGCCCACACGGCTTACGAGCCAACCTTCTTCCGGCCCGCCTCGAAAATCTCTCTCATCTTGCGCGCCATGATGCTGCTGCCGATGCTGCGCTTCATGGAGCCGCCGAAGCCGGTGACCTGGTCCGTGAAGGCGTGGCTGGCTAACACGACGACGGTTCCGTCCGAAACGGGCAGGAAGCCCGCGACGGACTGCTCGCCGTTGTAGCTCGTGCTCGCATAGTACTGACGCCGGGCGAGCGCGTACGCGGCGCCGTCCGGCGTGGCCATGAGGTGCGTCAAGATGTAGGTCGCACGCCAGATCGATGAGGAGGATCCCCGGATGAACATCCACAAGAATGCCCGGTTGACGCCTCATGGTCGAGCAGAAGTTGTCCGCGAGGTGGTGGGGCTGGGCCGCTCGGCTCGGCGCGTCGGCTCGGCGCGTGAGCCGAACCGCCCGCGTGTGCGAGAAGACGGTCAGGGCGGCCGAGTGGTGGTGGCAGTCCGGCCCGGCCTCGCTCGCGGGGCCCTCACGGGAGCCGGCGCCGAGTCATGTGGGAGCCCAGATCTGCGCGCAGTGCCACGCCGAGGAATTCCAGCATGAACGGCGTTGACCGTGCGCAGCTGCGGCACGACCAGCGCGACCGTGCGCAGGCCGGGCGTGGCGGCTTCGGCATCCGTGATCGCGAATTGAACCCTGACGACGCCGGGTCCGGGCTCGGACACGACCTGGAACTTTTCTCCGAACTCCTTGTCGAGGGCGCCCTTGAAATAGGTCGCCAGCGCCTGTTGGTCGGAGGGCGCCACCTTGCTGGTCTCGTCTCCCCAGAACGTCACGGGCTCGATGAGGACGCTTTTGTACTGCTGCCACTGCGCGGCCGGGTTGAAGTAGCGCAGACCCGCCTGGCCCTTGGAGACGTCGCCCGGCGTCAGCAGGCGCGCGTCCGGCCCGAGAAAGCTCGACGTTGGCGCTTTCACGTCGGCGCCCTTGGCCGTGGCGCACGCTGCGGCAAGAAGGGTCAGACCTGCGAGGGCGAACGTTGAGCGGGGATCTTCATGCTCGTGTCCTCCGCCATGGCCGCGACGTGGCCTGCAGCGGGTATCGTAGGAGCCTGCCGGCGCCGTGGCCATCGGACAATCGGGCGCATGTGATGGGACCTTCGTCGTACGGGTCGGTCGCCTCTCGCCGGCCGACGTCCAGAGCGAGGCCTACACACAAGGTCCGATAACTGGCCACCGCGCGGGGTCGTAACATTCGGCTAATGGCGACGTCGCAGGCACGCGCCGTGTGCGTCGTCGACGACGACGTGTCCCTGCCCCGGGCTCTGCAGATCTTGCTCCGCGCGGCCGGCTTCACAGTCGGGGCGGTTGGGATCGGCGGAGGAGTTCTTGCACGCGGCCCAGGCTGCGGTCGCCCATTACTCGCCGTCAAACGCGTTTCTGATCGCGATGGAAGTGCTCGAGCAGCACCACGACCTCGAGCAGGTGCGCGCGCTCCTCGGTCCCGCGCGGATCGACACCACGCAGACCTATACGAGCATCCGACCGCCGCAGCTCAAGCGCGCGGGTCATTGTATGAGGAGCGTGGGACGAAGATGTTGAGCGAGTGAGGCTGTGCACGCGCTCCGTGTTCGAGGAAGATTTCGATGTTCCTAAACCACTGAGCGAAAAACGTCAACTAAATCGAAATGGTGGCCCCAACGGGATTCGAACCGTTTGAGACGGAGGAGCTTCTCCGTGACCTCCGAGGAAGCCCGACAGACTTGGCTAAGCTGGTGACGAGAATCCAACAGCGGCCACGTCGTGTCGTGGCCATCTCAGGGAAGGCGATCGAGCGCTGGCACAGCGACGATCCTCACGCATGGGAACGTGCACGCGCGTGGCTGACGAAACACGACGTGCGCATCATCGTCAACTGAGGGCGCCGCGTTCGTTCGAACCCGGCGGCGTCGGGGAGGTGACCTTGAGGACTCTCCGCGTGGTCCACTCGAGGCACGCGCCGAGCGCCTGCTGCTCTTTTATTACGCCCACGCCCCTCCAGCCTCGGCACTCCGGAAGCCTGGTAGCTCGTCGCGCCGCTGTTCCGGTCCCGCATCGGACCAAGACCCGATAGGCGCATCCAGCCACCGCTATACCCTTGACCGCGCTCGGATAGCTCGTGTCGTCGAAAGGAGAGCGGCCATCCGTGTCATCACCCTCGTCAGCGTTCTCGTGGGCGTCGCGGTATGGATGATCGGCTGCGCGACGCCTCAAGAGTGGGCTGAGTGGAAGGGCCACCCGGTGCATTTCGCCTCGGGCGATCACATGGGCTTTTCGGTGCGCAACCGGGACGGGCCGCAGACCCGGGTGACCCGTGACGACGTCGCCCTCGCTCGCTCGCAGGACTGGTTCGGCACGGCGATCACCGTTGATCAGAGCACCATTGTCGAGAAGTGATTAGAAAGGAGGAGACCGCCATGATCCGTCTCCCTCGCTCGATCCTCGTCGTCGCCGTCACCTTCGCGCTGGCGCTCGGCACCAGCGGGTGTGCGAAGCGCCCCGCCGTCGCGGTCGCCACGGCGCCTGCTCCGACCGGGGCGGCGACGCCGCCCGCGCCGCTGCCGGCGCCCGCCCAGCCGGCACCGCCGCCGGTGGCCACCGCGCCGGCCGCCGCCGAGCCGGCACGTCCCGAGCCGGCGGCCGCGCCCGTCCCGCGGCCGGCACCGGCCGAGTTCGGACCGAACGACGCGCTCCGGATGATCCATTTCGAGTTCGACAAGGCCGACATCCGTCCCGACGACGCCAGCATCCTCGAAGCCAACGCGCGCTGGCTTCGCGACAACCCCGGCCATATCGTGCTGGTGCAAGGGCATTGTGACGAGCGAGGCACGAACGAATACAATCTCGCGCTCGGTGAGCGCCGTGCGCGGTCCGCGATGAATTTCCTCGTGGCGCAAGGCGTTGCATCGGCGCGATTCACGGTCGTGTCGTACGGAGAAGAGCGGCCGCTGTGCCGCGAGGAGAGCGAGACATGCTGGGCCCAGAACCGCCGCGCGATGTTCTTCATCAAGCCGCAGTAAGGAGCGATCGCCGGCCCATGCACGGCTCTTTCATGGCTCGACAAGCCGCGCTCCTCGTCAACACGTGGGAGCTCGCACTGATCGAGCGCCCTGATGGGCAAGCGCTCACGCCCGACAAGACGGCGCGCTACACCCTTCGGCTGGTCGAAGACGGCGTCGTCGCGATCCGGGCCGGCGACGCCCGGGGTGTCGGCGCATTCACGCTCGCCGGGCAATCGCTCACGTTCGACCGGATCGTCTTCACGGAGGGCCTCCCATCGGAATCGTTTGCCCAGACGTTCGTGGAAGCGCTCAGGGCCGCCCGAACATACGTGACCCGTACCGGACATCTGTGGGTCTCGGCGCACCCGCCGTTCCGCATCCTGAAGTTCACTGCCATTCAGCCTCACCGATGGTGACAGCCGCCGCGGTCCCGGAACGGCCCCATCGCGGGCCCGACGTCGCGTGACCTCGTGAGATCGCTCGGCGTCCTCCTGATGGTGGCGGTCTGATACCCAACGGTCCGATGCGACCGCCTACGTGT
The DNA here is from genome assembly GCA_003220225.1 of Candidatus Rokuibacteriota bacterium. Taxonomy (GTDB): domain Bacteria; phylum Methylomirabilota; class Methylomirabilia; order Rokubacteriales; family CSP1-6; genus AR12. The sequence continues at coordinate 1,359 of QHRU01000056.1, read as the reverse complement.
GGTTACGGCCTCCGTCAGGCTGAATCACTTAAGCAAATGGGCCGTGCTTTGCCGCATGTGTTGCCAAGATCGTTGGCATTCTGGTCAACCCCCCTGCAGTCGTCGAGACACCGCCAGCGACCGTTGGGTTATGAGTTCCACGCATCCGAGCCTTCCAAAATGCCGGGACTGGTTCCACTGTTTCCATCCTGTGCCGGTGTACACCCGTCGGACTTACTGAAAAGTCGCACCGCTTCATGGACGTGGCCGCATCTCGCCCTTGATACTCCCTGGCTGTACGGCGGAGCGGTATGGGAGGGGATTGAAATTATTCAAGGCTAAGTACGCGTGATTCAAGTGGTGGCCCCGAGGGGACGCGATCGAACTTGCAGAATTGAAGTGCGCGATTTCATTGCGCGCTGAGCGGGCACAACAGCGTCGTACAAGACCCCGCACCGTACGCCCTTTACGCTATCAGCTACTCCCGATGCTCCATCCGACAAGAGCCCCCAGGGAAGCCCCCTTCCTTCAGCACAAGAGTCTCTCCTGCCGCGAACCCGAGCCTCGACAATTCCGGCGGCCCCGAGCACGGGTTGGATTGGTGTTGCCCAGCACTCACCGCAGATTTTATTGTTTCTGTTCGGTCGCTTTGCGATGTCTCACTATTCGCCAGGCATTGAGAATCGGAAGTGTGTACCAGTACTTTTCGCGCACGAACATGAGCGTCAAGTGGCGCGCCCACGCATCGGCTAGAGCTTCGACGTTCCCTCTTTGGGGGCGGACCCTCAGTTGAACGTGATGTCCTATCTCGTGATAGATGACCTTTGCGAGAAAGAGATCGCGAACAAGCGACACTGAGCAGACAAGGCGAGGAACATTTTCAAATATCTTGTCGACAAATACTTCGATCCAGGCTGCCTGACCTTTCGCGTTCGGATGGTAGAGACCGGCCGCATGCCTTAGATGGCTCTTGCGATGCTGTCTACTCCAGATTCTTTGGCGGCGCTCTGAGCGAGGTGCGCCGGAGGAATTCGTAAGGACAATACGATCCAAGCCTGTGAGAAACTCGTCCGGCACACATTCCAGCAGCCGCCTTACCGCAGCGTTGGCGTTAATTGGAGGCATGTAGTTACGGTATCCACATGTAGTCTCCGGCCTTGTCATTCTTCTCCTATGCCGGAAACCCTGCGTCGCGCGAGGATCACCGGACAACGTACTATCTTCGACCGAAGGAGCTTCGCACGAAACGGAACGTTGAAACAGTAAGAGCCGGTGACATATACGGGTGTGGTTTGTCCGCGACCTCAGGCATGGTGAACAGCGCGATGAGCGGCGGCCCAGGCGTCGAGGCGCACACGACGTTGAGCGCGGCTCGTTGCC
>QHRU01000133.1 GCA_003220225.1 Candidatus Rokuibacteriota bacterium | reverse complement strand
GGTGGCGCCGGCGGCCGTCGCCTTCGGCTCGTCGCCGCTGAGCGCAAACGATGTCACCACGATGATGGGCACCGCGGCGGTTCGCGGGTCGTTGCGGAGCTGTCGCGTGGCGTCCAGCCCTGACATCCTCGGCAGCTGAATGTCCATCAGGATGAGGTCCGGTGGGGTGGCGAGCGCGGAGGCGACGCCCTCCTCCCCGTCGAGCGCCTCCCGCAGGCGATACGTGGTCTTGGCCAGGAGCTGACGCACGATCTTGCGATTGAACTCGTTGTCCTCGACGTACAGGATCGTCTTGCCGCTCATATCGCGCCCTCGACCCGGAGCGGAATCGTGAAGTAGAAGGTCGACCCCTTGCCGGGCTCGCTCTCCGCCCAGATCCGGCCGCCGTGCATCTCCACGAACTTCTTGGTGATGCTGAGCCCGAGGCCGGTGCCGCCGAAGTCCCGCGAGGTGGTCGCGTCCACCTGGCTGAACTGCGCGAAAACCTCGTGGATCTGGTCGGAGGGAATCCCGATGCCGGTGTCGGCCACCCGATAGCGCAGCTGGTCGCCCTGGAGCTCGACGCCGACGGTCACGCGGCCGTGATGGGTGAACTTCAGCGCGTTGCCGACCAGATTCAGCAAGCACTGCGTGATGCGCTTGGCGTCGCCATAGGCGTCCGGCAGGTTCGGCTCGACCTCGGTGACCAGGTCGAGCCTCTTGTCGTCCGCGATCGAGCGCAGCGAGGCCCGCACGGTGGCCACGACGTCCTCGGCCGTGTAGTCGTCCAGCGACAGCTCCATGCGCCCGGCCTCGATCTTCGAGAGGTCGAGCACGTCGTTGATGAGACGCAGCAGATGCTTGCCGTTGGTCTGGATGTCGGCCAGCGGCTCCTTCAGCTCGGCCGGCACCTCGCCGTACAGATCGTCGAGGATCAGCTCCGTGAAGCCGAGGATGGCGTTCAGCGGGGTGCGCAGCTCGTGGCTCATGTTGGCAAGGAACTCCGACTTCGCCTGGCTCGCCTGCTCGAGCTGGAGGTTGAGCGCGCGGAGCGTGTCCGCCGTCTGCCGTTGCTCGACGTCGAACCGCGCCAGCTCGCGCGCCGTCTCGTTCAGGCGTGCGGCCAGGGCGCCGAACTCGTCGCCGTTCGGCACGTCCACGACGCCGCCGAACTTGCCCGCGGCCACGTCGCTCAGAAACGCGTCGGCGGCGTGCACGGGCAGGATGAAGGCCCACGAGATGACGAAGCCGCCGACGAGCGCGAGCCCCACGGACACGAGCGCGAAGGCGCCCATGACCACGATCGCGCGGTGGTTGGCGCTCTCGATGCTGGCGCGGAGGGCCGCCATCCGCTCGTCTTCGTGCTGCGCCACCACCCGCACCAGCGCATCGATCGAGCGGTAGAGCGGATCCTCGTGCGCGAGCTGCAGGTACGTGGCCGTCTCGATCTTGCCGTCGCGCACGAGGTTGGCGATGTCCGCCACGATGGTCATCGCCTCCTCCTGTCCCGCGCGGATCTTCTGGATGATCTGGCGCTCGGCCTCGGGGGCTTGTTCCTCGATGCGGGCCAGCGTGTCGTTGAAGCGGTTGTTCTCGCGCAGGATGTTGGCCAGCGCCGTCTCGTCGCGGACGAGCAGGCCCATGGCCGTGAGGTGCATCTGCATGGCCAGCGAGTGCTGGAGCTGGTGCCCCAGGTCCACGCGGCGGTGGGCCTGGTCGAGCCAGTCGGTATGCTGCGACATTCGGCGGATCATCTGGACGCTGAACGCCCCCATGAGGATGAAGAGCAGCGTGACCAGCAGGAAGGCCGCAAGCAGCTTGTGCTGGACGGACGTCCGGATCTTCGCCACGCCGCGCACGAGGATGCCCAGCGGTGTGCGAAGCAGGAACGCCGCGAGCGGGTCCGCGCGATCGAACCGCATTTTCAGGCGCGAGTATACTCCACCCTCGTGAGAAGCCCGGCCCGCATCCTGGTCGCCGACGACACGCCCGCCAACGTCCGCATGCTGGAGACCCGACTGCGCCACGAGGGGTACGACGTGGTGGTGGCGCGCGACGGCGAGGAGGCCCTGGCCACGGCGCACGCCACGCACCCGGACCTGATCCTGCTCGACATCATGATGCCCAAGCTCGACGGCATCGAGGTGTGCCGGCGTCTCAAGAGCGACCGCGACTTTCCGTTCACGCCGATCATCATGGTCACGGCGATGTCGGACACCAAGGACCTCGTGGCCGGGTTCGAGGCGGGCGGCGACGATTACCTCACCAAGCCCGTCGACCACCAGGCGCTGGTCGCACGGGTGAGGTCCATGCTGCGCATCAAGACACTGCACGACATCGTGCAGGCCCAGACCCGCGAGCTGGCGCGGTGGAACGCGACGCTCGAGGAGCGGGTGACGAGCCAGCTGGCCGAGCTCGAGCGCGTCGGCCGGCTCAAGCGCTTCTTCTCCCCTCAGGTCGCCGAGCTCATCGTGCGCGGCGGCGCGGACGATCCGCTCGCCTCGCACCGCCGCGAAGTGACCGTCGTGTTCCTCGACCTCCGCGGCTTCACGGCCTTCGCCGAGACGGCCGAGCCCGAAGAGGTCATGAACGTGCTGCGCGACTACCACACGCGCATGGGCGAGCAGGTGCTCGCGTACGAAGGCACGCTCGAGCGCTTCACGGGCGACGGCATGATGATCTTCTTCAACGATCCCGTCATCGTGCCGAACCCCGTCGAGCGCGCGCTCCGCATGACCGTCGCCATGCGCGACGCCATGGAGGATCTCGCCGCGCAGTGGCGCCGCCTCGGCTTCGAGCTGCACGTGGGCGTGGGCATCGCGCAAGGCTACGCGACCATCGGCGCCATCGGCTTCGAGGGCCGCCTCGACTACGGCGCCATCGGCAGCGTGACCAACCTCGCCTCCCGCCTCTGCGCCGAGGCCGCCCCCGGCCAGATCCTCATCAGCCAGCGCGTCTACGCCGAGGCCGGGGCGCTGATCGACGCCGAACCGGTCGGCGAGCTCCACCTCAAAGGCTTCCAGCGAGCGATTCCGGCCTTCAGCGTGCGCCGGTTGAAGGGGTAGTCTGGCCCGGGGGTGAGGTGATCAGGCGCGGGGCTAAGGTGATCACGTACCATGCGATAGGGCTGGGCTCACCGCGTGGGCGTCGTCCCAGATGCCGCACCAGGTCCGCCAGTTCATCTGCGAGCTGCTCGATCTCCCGACCCACCGCGTGCGCGTGATCGCCCCCGACGTCGGCGGCGGCTTCGGCGCCAAGCTCATCGTGTACCCGGAGGACGTGCTCATCCCGCTGCTCGCGATGCGCTTCGGCCGTCCCGTGCGCTGGCTCGAGGATCGCCTGGAGCACATGCTGACCGCCACGCAGGAGCGCAC